>NC_013132.1:600000-1200000 GCF_000024005.1 Chitinophaga pinensis DSM 2588 | reverse complement strand
TTGCTGCCGCTTTTTTAGTAGCCATCTTTGTAGGTTTTGCAGTTTCCTGATGCACCTCCTCCGCCGGTTTGTCTTTCCTCAATCCAAGGAATACCGGCTGCCGTAGCTGCTTGTCACTTGTCCACGAAGAGAACTTCACCTGGCATACCAGCTGCGGTTTTACCCAGGTAACCGGTGTATTTGTCCTGATCTTTTTATCAAAAGGCGATGTTTTTTGCCGCAGTGGTTGCATCTTCTCATATAGTTCGTTGATCAATGCCCCGTTTAATCCACCGCCACAGTTCCCCACATATCGCAATTGCTGCTTATCATCATATACACCCAGTACCAGGGAACCGATCTTCTTTCTGCTCCCCTTAGGATCAGTATATCCACAGATAATCGCTTCCTGTTCATCGATGATCTTTATCTTCAGCCAGGCCATCGCACGTTTCCCTTCTGCATACAGACTATCTGCTTCCTTTGCAATGATTCCTTCCCAGCCTTTCTCCTTCGCCTGTTTATACAATGCGTCACTATTGTCCATAACATGATCCGAATAAATGACGTCCTTACGCTTCAACTGCTTCACCACCGTTTTCAACAATTCTTTTCGCTGGATCAACGGCATAGCTTTCAGGTCTTCTCCATCCAACTCAAGCAGATCAAACACCACATACACCAGATTGCCAGAAGGATCATTCTTATAATTCTGTAACGACTGGAAATCGGAAGTACCGTCTTTTTTCAGGATAACGATTTCTCCGTCCAGCACAGCGTCATGCTGCAGACTTTCCAAAGCTTTTACAACAGGGGCGTAATCCTTATTGAAGGAGAGATGATTCCTGGAGTATAGTTCCACTTTGCCTTTCCTTACATCTGCTATAGCCCGGTAACCATCCCATTTCGTTTCAAACAACCAGCCTTCCCGGCTGAAAGGAGCGTCTACCAGGGTGGCCATCATCGGTGTAAAAAGCTCCTGCTGCCGTTTATTTTTTTTTACTGTTTTTTCTGTTTGAGGCGCTGTTTTCACTTTTGTGAGACCTGCTTTTTTTTTACCTGCGCCTTTCATTTTTTCTTTTTCCTTCACGCCCCGGTCCTTTACGCGCTGCGGCGTGAAATCTTCACTATTATAAGCGTCCTTTACGGCATAGTCATCTTTGTGTTTCAGTAACAGCCAGGCATTATCCTCCGAATTCTTCATCTTCACCAATGCAAACTCCCCTTTCACTTTCCGCCCTTTCAGGCGTATTTTCAGATCCCCTTCTCTGATCTCTTTATTTGCCTCTTTATCAAAGCTGCTACCATCCTCCCGCAGTAATTCGTAATTGCCTTTATCCCAGACATAGACATAACCAGCGCCGTAATTCCCTTCCGGGATCACACCTTCAAAATCTTTATAGTCATATGGGTGATCTTCCACCTGCATGGCCAGTCTCTTATCCGCAGGATTCATAGAAGGTCCCTTTGGCACCGCCCAGCTTTTCAGCACTCCATCTACCTCCAAACGGAAGTCATAATGCAGACGTGATGCATGATGCCTTTGTATGACAAAAATGTGTTGCTTTCCACCACTCTTTTTCTTCGCACCTTTAGGTTCCGCAGTCTGTTTGAAATCCCGTTTTTCATCATATGTTTTTAAGCTACTCATGACGCACGTTTTTTAGTTGTTTTTCCTGACGAGGAGGTATTCAGACTTGCCTTTAACTGACTGAACAGATCGCTGCTCTTGGTATGCACCACTTTCAGTTTCTTAACGGTGCGGCGCTTGCCACTGGCTTTTGCTTTAATGATCTTTAATAATTCTTCATGATAAGTATCCTTGAACTGGCTGATATCAAATTCAGTCGTGTAACTGTCCACCAACTGTATCGCCATATCCAGCTCCTTCTTGCTGACTTTTGTATTGGAAGGAAAAGACAGCTCTTCCGGAGAGCGTATTTCCTGTGAAAACCTTAGCTGTTGCAACATCAGATAATCTTCTCTTGGCCGGATAATGGCCAGGTGTTCACTCGTTCTGAGTACAAAACGCCCCAGACCGGCCTTACCCGTTTTCTGCAATGTTTTCAACAACAAATCATATGCTTTAACGCCGGCTTTATCCGGTTCAATGAAATAGGGTGTTTCAAAATAGATATCATCTATTTCCACCAGTTCTACAAATGATTCGATGGTGATGATCTTACTCTTTTCAGGACTGGCTTCCTGAAAATCTTCATCTTCCAGGATGACGTATTCATCATTATACAGGTATCCTTTCACAATCTGTTCCCACGGCACTTCTTTGCCTGTATCTTCATTCACCCTTTTAAATTTTATATGGGCGTGATCTTTCCTGTCCAGCATGTCCAGGTCCAGTCTGCTGTCCTGCACTGCACTGTACAATTTGATGGGTATATTGACCAACCCGAAACCGATTGTTCCTGACCATACAGCTCTCATAAAAAGATAATTTAGTAGTGATAATGAGTGAAAACCAAACTATATGCCATGGCACGTGTTTTGGATTTTATCCTGTAACAAAAACCTTTGTTTATGGAAAAGCCAGGCGAAATGACCACCCTTAGCCGGGTGATGCAAAAACTACATGAAAAAGGCCTAGACCACGAACTAAAAATGAGTGATCATGGCAGAATGCAGAATATAGAGAAACAAAAGATCTACAATCCTGAGGAATTGAAGATCATCAAAACC
This sequence comes from Chitinophaga pinensis DSM 2588, assembly GCF_000024005.1. Classification (NCBI taxonomy): domain Bacteria; kingdom Pseudomonadati; phylum Bacteroidota; class Chitinophagia; order Chitinophagales; family Chitinophagaceae; genus Chitinophaga; species Chitinophaga pinensis. The sequence continues at coordinate 1,197,327 of NC_013132.1, read as the reverse complement.
TACCGGTTTGAAGGTGAGTCAGACCCCGCCGACATGTCCGTATTATACCTGATAGAGGACAAGGAAGGCGAAATCGGCTACGTGCTGGATGCCTATGGCGTTTACAGCACGCATGAGGAAGCCGGATTTGATGAATTTATCCAGAAAATACCGGTAGAAGACAGAGAAGATCAGTTGATCTTCGCATAAGATATTGTCCAGTAGAAATTAAGCATTAAAAATTAAGGATTAAGAATATTAGCATCGGGCTAATTCTTAATCCTTAATTTTTAATGCTTAATTTTTTCCCTGTTTCTTCTGTTCCTTCATAAACTTCAGCAATACCTGCTCGTCGTTATGCAAACCTCCTTCGGATGCCTCCGTTCTTCCTGCCCGCAACTCTTCCAGGTAAGGCTCCAGTTCACATAGTTCATACGCTTCAAGTATCTTAGGATGTATGTAATATTTCCTACAAACGGCCCTTGTATTACCGAGTTTGCCGGCTACACTGTCTATTATCTGCACCAGGTTCTGTTTACATTCATGTGCAGAGGCAAACGGCGTAAGATCTGCCAGCAGGTTTAGTGCATTCACAGTACCTGACCAGGTACGGAAATCTTTACAGGTAAAATCATCGCCGGTCCATTGTTTCAGGTATTCGTTGATATCTCCGGAGTCTAGACTCTTATGGTCCTCCCCTTCGTAATACTGAAATAATTCCTGTCCGGGAATATCTCTTACCTTATGCAATAATTTGGCTAATTGGGCGTGTTTAAGCGTTATTTTATGCATGACGCCCTTCTTACCCTTAAACTTAAAAAAGGCCGTATTTCCGTCTATTTTTACGTGTTCTGTATGCAATGTAGTCAGACCGTAAGACCCGTATAACTTCTCATAAGATGCATTCCCTACTCTGATCAGCGTTTCCTGCATAACGCTCAATGCAATCGCCGTAACTTTCTCTTTATCAAGACTTTTTTTACGCAATGCAGCTGTGATATGTTCGCGTAATTGCGGTAGTTTCTCCCCAAAATGTAGGAGGCGGTCGTACTTCGTTTCATTACGTACTTTTGCCCAGGTGGAATGGTAGCGATATTGCCTTCTGCCCATGGCGTCGATACCTGTTGCCTGCAGGTGTCCGTTTGCATATGGAGAGATCCATACCTCTTCCCAGGCGGGAGGTAATACCAGGCCGCGGATCCTTTTCAGCACCTCTTCATCTTTGATAATATCTCCATGCTGATCACGGTACCGAAAGCCACTCTTAACCCTTTCCCGGCTATATCCCGTGGTACCAGACTTCACATAACGTAGTTTAACAGCTTTGGCAGTAGCCATTGCTTCAGCAAGCAGGTCCATAATTTAGTATTTTACACTAGCCATTCACGATTTCTCCCCCGTTGGGATGCAGCACCTGTCCTGTCATATAACTGGCGTCATCACTGGCCAGGAATACATAACTGGCAGCTACTTCCACAGGTTCTCCCGCGCGTTTCAAAGGCACGTCCGAACCGAAGGTTTTTACATGTTCCGCATCAAAGGTGGCAGGTATCAATGGTGTCCAGATAGGTCCGGGCGCTACCGCATTTACCCTGATCTTTCTTTCTGCCAGCGTAGATGAAAGAGAGCGGGTAAAGCTGACAATAGCTCCTTTCGTGCTGGAATAATCGATGAGATGCCCACTGCCTCTGTATGCAGTAACAGAAGTCGTGTTGATGATAGCAGCGCCCTCCTTCAAGTGTGGCAGGGCTGCCTTTGAAATATAGAATTGTGAAAAGATATTGGTGGCGAAAGTCTTCTGTAACTGCTCCGCAGTAATATCTTCCAGATTTTTCTGTGGATATTGTACCGCTGCATTATTCACGACAATGTCCAGTCTGCCGAAAGTATCTACTGCTTTCGCCACAACAGCTGCACAGTGTTTTTCATCAGATAAATCCCCCGGCACCAGTAATGCTTTACGTCCATATTCTTCTACATGCCTCTGTGTCAATGCGGCATCGTCGTGTTCATCCAGGTAGGCAATAACAACATTTGCCCCTTCTCTGGCAAAAGCTACCGCTACTGCCCTTCCGATACCGCTATCACCACCGGTAATAAGGGCTACTCTGTCCATTAGTTTACCTACAGGACCTTCCTTTTTCTCAAATACCGGTTTGGGTTCCATTTCCGATTCTATGCCTGGCTGGCGCGGTTGTTCCTGCTCCGGTCTTATTTGCTTTTTATCTTCTGACTTCTGCATTTTTTTCCAGATTTAAGAAAGGCCCCTGGCATATCAAAATGCAGAGGCCTTAGGGTTCTCATTTATACATTAAACTTATTCAGCAGCTGCTTCTTCATTTACAGAAGATTCAGCAAGCTGGGTAAGCAGTACATCTGTTTCTTTCTCCTCATTCAGCGTCTGTTCCAGTAACTGTACAGCTTCCTCATGTCCCATTTTTCCTGCAAGTGTACGCAGACTACCATAAGATGCGATTTCATAATGCTCGATCTTCTGGCAACAGATAATAAGACCTGCGTCGCGTACAGCGCTATCTTCCTCTGTATCCTCGATCACTTCCTGTCCTTCCGCAATCAGCCCTTCCATAGCAGGACATTTTTTAGCTTTCGCTGTCTGACCGATTGACTCAAATACCTGCTCGAGTCTTTCTACCTGACCGCGTGTCTGCTCCTGGTGAGTTGCGATGGCTTCTGCCAGCTCCTCAGAAGTAGCCGCTTTCTGCATTTTACCCAATGCCTTTACAAGATTCTTTTCAGCCCAGTAAATGTCTTTTAACTGATCAACAAAGAGTTCATGAAATTTGGAGTTTGGCATATCCTCGTTCTGGCCTTTATTGCTTTTTGAGCGGGAACTGGAAGATGATTTAGGAGCCGTACGTGAGCCGGTAACGGATTTGTTGCCTGCAGCGCTTCTTCCTGTAGATCTGGATTGAGTGGATGTCTTTGATTTGGTTTGAGTTCTTGTTGCCATGTTATTTGGAGTTTAATAATGATTAGTAATATTATTCTTCGGGAATGACCTTTGTATCCTCTTCATCGTACGTGTGGCCTATTTCCATGAGATCTTTGTCGGGGAAAAGATCCGGCGACCTTTCCTGTACATCCTCTCTGTCCTGTTCTGCCATTACTTCTATCCTTTCTTCTTCAGCCTTTGGATCGGGAGGCGTACGTTTTATATCATGATCCGGTATCTCATTGGGCACCGGAGGCGGTGGACCTGGCGGAGATGGAGGAGGCGTTATTTCCGGATTGTTTGGCCTTGGAGGCTCCTCTTGCGGAATGGGTTGCTTTTCCGGTACCCCACCCGGATTCGGATTTCCCGCCGCCGTATGATAGTATTGCATAAGATTAGTTTTTTGGGTGAACGATTCCTTGAACAGTGAGCAATTGTATCGCGATGTTTTTCAACGTATTTTGCTTTATTGAAAAAACAAAGTTCATTCCAGTAACCTGCAAATGCCACGATATACGGATTACACGTATACTACAACACACTTCAATCCTTTTACAGCAAAGCGTTACAGACACAATGAAGTCACATGAATGCATATATGAAGCACTTTAGCAGCCACGACCGGAGTGCCTGTAGAATATGCATTTCACAATGTGGAAATTGATGGATACTATTTCAAAAATTATAAGTGGAATTGATATACATAGCACAATATTTGTATGCATATGACAGCTATAACCGGATATACGTGCAGAGATTACCTGTGAAAGAGGAGCCCTACTGGCTTCTGATTATCATGTAATTAACGTAAATTAGAAAGCTTACCACACAATCAGCGGGAAAAATGCATATACCTGTACAAAAGAAGATCAGACTGGGATTCTTTATCGCATTTACTGTGATCATCGTCGCATCCATATGTTCCTTTCTGGTAACGAAAACATTACTGGATAATGCCAGATGGATGAATCAGACGATAGAAATCTCAAAAAGCCTGGAAGTGATCACCAAACAGCTGAAGGACGCGGAATCGGCCCTGCGGGGCTACCGGCTGACGCAGGATACCACTTTCCTGCGCCCCACTATGCAGGAACGAAGTATCAAGATAGAAGAAGAATATATGTTGCTGCGTCGTATTACGGCTGACAGCCGCCGGCAGCAATTGCACCTGGATACCCTGAAAAAACTGCTGGAAAAGAAATACCAGCAGCTGATTGCTGGTGAAGCCAAACTGTCTGTGCGTCAAACTGACACGAGTGCCGTACAGGAAGGGGAAAAATGGATGGACAAAATAGACCTGAAAGTCCAGGATATGCTGCACATCGAAAATGCGAAACTGCACCAGAAATCCCGGTTACAGGACTTTTTCTCCGCCATCTGGATACCGGTGATTTTTATTTCCTCCCTGATGGCTATCCTGATAGGTATCTATTCCTACGTTACTCTGACACGGGAATTCCGCTTGCAATTGCATATCGAATCCCGCCTGAAATCCTATCAGCATGATCTGCAACAGAATATCAAACTACTCAATAAATCCAACGAAGAACTGGAGCAATTTGCCTACGTAGCCTCTCACGACTTACAGGAACCCTTACGTAAAATATCTACCTTTAGCGACCGCTTACAGACAAAGTACGGAGGCGAATTGCCTCAGGAAGCATCGGATCTGATCGTACGTATGGTAGGCGCCGTAGGGCGAATGCGTGTACTGATCAACGACCTGCTGCTTTTTTCCCGCGCCGGACGTATTACACCCGAGCATATTGAAAAGGTGGATATGACGCAGGTCCTGCAGGAGGTTACCGGCGATCTGGAAGTGAGTTTACAGGAGAAAAAAGCGACGGTCCATATAGCACAGCTGCCAGTCATTGAGGGTATGCCGACCGCATTTCACCAGTTATTTCAGAATATCATTACCAATGCGATCAAGTTTGCGGATCCCGGCAGACAGCTGGTGATCAATATCAGGGCTGAACAGGAAAATAATCAATGCCGTATATATATAGAAGATAATGGTATAGGTTTTGACCCGGCTTATGCCGAGCGCATCTTTTTGTTATTTCAAAGGTTACACGGCATGAGCGAATATTCCGGTACCGGCATCGGACTGGCCATTTGTAAAAAAATAATAGACAGCCATCATGGACACATCACCGCACTGGGATCACCTGGCAAAGGCGCGACCTTTATTATCGAATTACCACTAACACAAACCCTCTACAATGAATAAAATTAAAACTGCCGGAAAAATTAGCATCCTTATTGCTGATGATGATGCTGATGACAGAGAGCTGATCCAGGCAGCTTTTGATGAAAACAGTACACAGCACCACATAAGTTTTGTGGAAAACGGCGAGGACCTCCTGCATTATCTAAAGCGGGATGGTCACTATGCGGATGAAACGCTACACCCTTTTCCACAGATTATCCTGCTGGACCTGAATATGCCTAAAAAGGACGGAAGGGAGGCATTACGCGAACTGAAGGCAAACAACGTTTTTAAGAGTATCCCTGTTATCATTTTGACTACTTCCATGGAAGAAAAAGATATTATTAACAGTTATGAGCTGGGTGTAAACAGCTTTATTATAAAACCGGTCACCTATTCGGGCCTCGTGGAATTTACCCGCGTGTTAGGACAATATTGGTTCGAAATAGCAGAACTGCCAAATGTTTAGAGAATGACAGATCAACCCGTACATATATTGATGATAGACGATGATGAAGATGATTTTTATCTCGTCAGCCAGTTATTACAGGACATTTCTCCGGGCCAGTACCAGCTTGACTGGGCGCCCACTTACTCCAAAGCAGTAGAAGAAATAGACAGGAAGGTACATGATATCTACCTCGCTGACTACCGTCTTGGCCCTTATACAGGGATCGATATCCTTCACCATTTTCAGCAACTGGAATACAAAGCGCCGGTGATCATGCTGACGGGTAAAGGTGATTATACGATTGATAAGGAGGCCATGCAGGCAGGTGCATCCGACTACCTTGTGAAAGGGGAAATCAGCGCCGATCTGCTGGAAAGATCTATACGTTATGCACTGGATGAAGCGCGTCACCTGCGGATCATCGAAGAGAATGAAAAGAAATACTTCGGTGTATTCGAAAAGGCGCATGACCTGATCATCCTGGCCGACTGCGATAAGAACGTCATTGATGCGAACCCTTCTGCTATCAGGACGCTGCAATACAGTAAAGAGGAAATGCTGGATTTAAATCTCAAGCAGTTATTCTTCCTGGAAGAACAGAGTAAACATTTCTTTGATCATATCTGCGGAGAAGATTCCAGTCTGCGTACAGAGTATAACTTTGTCACTAAACACGGAAAGAAACTGGACGTGATGGTGAGTGCGGTGATGCTGGACGACGCAGAACAGATATTCCTGTGCGTTGTACAGGATATCACAGAAAGAAAAAGAGAGGAACTGGAAAAACAACAGCAGCAGAAATTTGTGGTAACCGGTCGTATTGCACGTGTGATCGCACACGAAGTAAGAAACCCGCTTACCAACATATTGCTGGCAGTCAGCCAGTTTAAGGGAGAGCCTGTCAGTATGGAAGATAGCCAGGTATATGTTGATATCATCGAACGTAACTGTACCCGTATCAATCAGCTGATTACCGAACTGCTGCATTCTACCAGGATGATCGAACTGAATGTGCATCAGCATGGAGTGAATGAACTGACCGATAAGGCACTCGCACTGGCGCAGGACCGTTTGCAACTGAATGAGATCAGTGTCAGGAAAGACTATGTGAAGCAGGATGTGCTGATTCCGGCAGATGAAGATAAGGTTGTAATTGCACTGCTGAATATTATCATCAATGCGGTAGAGGCGATGACGCCAGGTAAAGGCTTGCTTACTTTACAGACGACCAAACAAAGAGATAAAGCCATTATTACTATCGGTGATAATGGGCCTGGTATTCCGGAGGAAACAAAAAGCCGTTTGTTTGATCCGTTCTTTACTAATAAACCTAAAGGAACCGGTCTGGGCTTAACCAGTACACAGAATATCATTATGAATCACAAGGGAACGGTACACGTAGAAAGTGAAGAGGGAGAAGGAAGTGTATTTACGATCGTACTGCCAACCAACTGATCTTCTTTTGATTATACTTATCCTACGTTAATACTCCGAAATAAACGCAGCATTAACGTAGGATAAGTATAGTCAGACTAATATCCAACCTATACTTCTTTCAGTTTCTCTTCTGTATTCTCTATCGCTTCTTCTACAGAATGCGACTCTTTCATATCCATTCTTTTCTTCGTTTCTTCTGCCAGTCTGCAATAATAATTATGCAGTGTATCCAGTTCCTGCTCTGACAGATCTTCCACTACGATCAACCGGTTACTCGCCATTTTATTGGCGGCAATCAATTCATTTAATTTTAGTTGTACGGACTTGGAGTCTTTATTCTGGGACTTCTGGATGACGAATACCATCAGGAATGTGATAATGGTCGTACCGGTATTGATAACCAGTTGCCAGGTGTCAGAATAGTGGAAAACAGGGCCTGTTATTGCCCACACCAGGATTGCACCCATGGCGATAAAGAATGCCCAGGGAGAACCGGTGGCCTGAGCGACTTTGCTGGAAAATCGCTCAAAGAAGTTTGAGTTTTTTTTATCGTCGTTGTTTGTCTGTTGCAGGTTATTTTGCGAATCCATAATGCACGGTTTTATGTTCTTAAAAATGCAAATAGTATACCGTGCAGCATAAAAAAGGCCTGCTGGAAAGCAGGCCACTGATTGAATATTAAACAAACATTATATTGATATCGCTTAGTAATTAATATTGAGCAACCTTAATTTGTTGTATAAGGTCTTACGATCGATGTTAAGCAGTTGCGCTGCTTTCGTCTTGTTATACTTCACTTCTTTGAGTACGTTAATGATCTTGTTGTACTCCGCCTGCAAAGCAACTGTTTTCAGATCGTTTTCATTTGTGATGGAGATCAGTTCACCGGACATATTTACCTGGTGATCTTCCTCATATGGTTGTTGTGAGAATGACTCCTTCATTTCCAGCGGCAATGTGGACAAAGTAATGTCCTCATGCTCCGGCGTAAGCAGACATGCACGGCGTATCACGTTTTTCAGTTCACGGATATTACCCGGCCAGTTGTACCGGCTGAAACATTCCCATACTTCATTGGCGATCTTACCACAATTCTTCTGTAGTTCTCTTTCTACCTGACGCATAAATGCATCAACGAACAACGGAAGGTCTTCTACCCTTTCACGCAGTGGTGGAATATAAGTAGTGAACTCGTTGAAGCGGTGGAAGAGATCCTCACGGAAGCGGCCTTTTGCTACTGACTCAGAGAGTTTCTCGTTGGACGCTACGATGATACGTACGTCGATCGGAATTTCTTTCAGATTACCTACTCTGCGGATGACCTTTTCCTGGATCACACGCAGCAGGGCTACCTGAATATCGTAAGAAAGGTTAGCTACCTCATCCAGGAACAGCGTACCGCCGTGTGCCTGTTCGAAGGCGCCGATCTTTGTATTGATAGCACCGGTAAATGCGCCTTTCTCGTGACCAAACAGCTCACTGGCTGCCAGTTCTTTAGAGAGGCTACCACAATCCAGCGCTACAAACGGCTGATTATGCCGTTTACTGTGATGGTGAATGAGATGTGCTACAGATTCCTTACCCGTACCTGTTTCACCGAAGATGATTACACTGTAATCAGTTGGTGCTACGAGTTTAATCTGGCGGAACAGTTCTTTTGCACCGACACTCTCACCATATACGTACTTATGACTTTTATCCAGCATTTCACCGTCTGCACCGCCATCATCTGCTGGCTGTGAAGCGCCGTTGGCAGCGGGAGCAGCACTTACGGTACGCATTGGCATAGACGACTCACGTTCACGTTCGGCGTCCATATGTGCAAATGCCTTATGTACCAGGTTTAATATTTCATCCGGATAAAGTGGCTTTGACAGGTAGTCATACGCGCCATTCTTCACCATATCCACTGCGACTCTGACGTCGGTATACCCGGTGATGATGATAACGATCGTACGTGGGTTGATTTGCAGGATATCCTGCAGCAGCTGTGCGCCATCGGTATCTTTTAACCGGTAGTCACATAACACCAGATCGAAAGTTTTTTCTTTCATCATCTTCAATGCAGTCGCACCACTCATGGTAGTGTCCACCTTGAAGCCATGTTTACCTAAAAACTTGCTTAGTAACGTACAAATATTGATCTCATCGTCAATTATCAGAATATTTCTCATAATATTTATATGTGGTGTTAGACAACAGCGTTTTTAAATTTACAAATTAATCACCTACTTATTTCTGGCTTAACATATTACTCATCAGTTCATCCAGATTCGTCACATTGAATGGTTTTGCCATAAAGTAACTGGCGCCGGCATTCAGTGCTTTCTGCTTTTCCATTCCATTATCGTAAGCACTGATGGTGATGACCGGCAGTGCGGGACATTTCTTTTTGATGGCTGGAAGGGCTTCTAAACCCGAACCATCCGGGAGATGTATATCGAGGAAAAGCAAATCAGGTTGTTGTTGCTGTAAGTATTGCATACCTTCTGTGAGAGCATGTACGTACTTCACCTTATAGCCATGTTTTACCAGGCTTAATTGCAATAGTTTACAGATATCAGGTTCATCATCTATGATCAGAATAAACGATCCTTTTTTCCCCTCAGTAGTCAATATTTTGTCGGACGGGTGGTCCACATCCGTTTTTATATGCTGTACCATGCTTTCACTTATTCCATTAAAAATTGATTATCAAATACTTGTAGATGTATTCTTTTTATAAAGCCGATGTGCTCGCCTAAAATCCACCCTAATCCTTCCTAAATACCTATTTCTTTATCTTTCAAATATCAATCCATTACCAAACCCATGATTTTCACAGGAACAATAAATCCCTTTCCTGCAAAGTTGTGGAATTATTTCCACAATACCTGTAGACTCTCCACTAAATGCGATATGAATCACAACGAAAACCGCCCTTCTGACAGATGGTATAGTAATTGAACTTTTATACCTACAATTAAGATTTTCATTCATAGCTGTTGTTTAGTCATTGTCCCGGGTGCAGTATCCCGGGACAATTTTTTTTCATTAACATCTCATTCACAGATTTCTCTTCCCAAGCGTCTACATTTGAATATCCAATAAATGTTTAATCCACACCTGTGTACTCCACGGGTGTTAAATATTTTAACAGGTTGTTTTCTTGTTTTAAGTGAAGAGCCAGGTTTTTTAGCCTGGCTCCTTTTCTTAATAATTTCTTAACCCGCTTTTTTTTGCACTCCCAGCCATTCTGGCGAATATTACCGTTGACTTTAACCCAGTCTGTTGACCTGAGTCTTCCTTGCCAACATCCCTCAAAGCAAACTTTACCTATATGAACGTGACTATAGAGTATGGTATAGTCGGTATTCCGGAGCACCATATTAAAGTGACACATCAGCTTCCATCACAATACGCAGCCTATCGCTGTGACTTTGCCGATCCTGTTCTGGTGACTTCGCCTGCAGTGGATATTATTTATCATACGGCGGTAGCGAATGGGTGTAGTATGAGTAATAACCTGTTTATCGTGAAAGAACCGGTGCAACTACTCCCTAAAGTAAAGGAACCTTTAAGTACAGTCTGCTGTATGGTAAGAGGCAGCATTAATATTATGCACTACGACAGCGTCGTTACCTTGTTACAGGGTCAATACAGCTGTTTCCATGTAATAGGCGAGCAACAGGCATCTGTATTCACACCTGGCATATACGAGGTGCAACATTATTCCTTCAGCAGGGATTTATTGGCTTATTATACGTTAAACTCTGCCATGGTCTCCAAATGGTTGTCAAAAATAGATGGAGAGGTACCCGCCCTCCTCACTCCTACTGCCGGTATCATCTGGGATAAACTCCATACGCTCAATCACGAACTCAAATACAGCATTGTTAATTCAGGCCTACGACGTTCGTGGTTGTCCGCCAAACTACAGGAACTACTTATTCTCATACTTGAACACCAGGATAACAAAGCCCTCCCTCCCAGTTCCGACCTCACCTTTAATACCATCAAAACATTTATCCGTAATAACCTCGACAAAGAACTGACGATCTCCCAGCTCGCCGCCACCTATTATATAAGTGAATCCAAATTAAGACACAGTTTCACAAAATATTGTGGCATGTCCTTCTCCGAGTACCAACTAAAGATCCGCATGGAACGCGCACGTAATCTCTGTATCAACGAAACAATCAGCATCGCACATATCGCTTACATCGTAGGTTATAAAAACCCTTCCGCCCTCACTAAAGTCTATAAAAATTACTTCGAAGAAACACCCAGCGAAACACGGCGTAATGGCGGCAGCGAATGACGCTACGGATAAGTAACTTTGCCGCTCAGGATAATTTCTGCTGAGACAGTTTTTGTAACTTCTCTGTATGAATTACTTAACCCTACTCACATTGTTCCCCAAGAAGATCAATGTTACGTTTGTTGACGCCACTTCCAATCAGATACTCTCAAAACGAAAAATGCTGAAAGATGAATTACCGGAAGTGTTTGATAAACCCACCGTACTAACTCTAGACGGCGAACCCTGGCAGGTAATAACAGCGAACCCTGTCTCGGGTGATGATTTCCATTATTCGAAAAAGTTAACGCTGACCATTCAGCGAAAAACTGACTTTGATACCTCCAATCAGCGATCCTTAGTTCCAACTCACGCAGATACCTTGCCGGTCATTATACCGGGGATCTATTCAGAGACCATTCATATTAATCAATGGATGCAGTTGCAGTTTCTGCCAATAGATCTCATGCCTGTTATTGAGACGGACTTAGGAGAGATTACCAAAATTTTAGAGACAGGGAATAACCTGGTAGGATATCCCTCCCCCTATACCCGCAGCAATATTCCTCTACAGGCAATTCATATCCCCATGAATGAATTCTGCGATCTCATCTCTGTCAGTGCCCGGGGAACATTGGGTGTAGAATCACAGGGGGTTATTCATGCTTCATTTCTGACTCATTCGCATAGTCATGTTTACTATGGTATCGTTGAAAATGATATCATCACATCTTTGTGTCTGCGGGAATTTGAATATGTCGATGACGAGTTTTCACTGCTGACAGAAAAGTTTCAAATAGCGTTAGTGGATTGGTGTAATGGTACCGTTGTCGGAGGATGATGGAAATGTGAGCGCGGGGAAAGACGCGTAGGATAAGTAAATATGCCGCTTGGGATAATTTGTGAGATTTAATTTAACCTAACTTTAATATAGAGACAGCTTATTATCTTCCTAATGACGAAACCTTCTAATTGATTGGTTAACCCGATTCAATGCCTAAACGTTAATCCAAATAAAAGATATCTACGCACAAAATAGGCTGCTAAACAGACGTTTTGAACAATAACACCTATTGTTCGACTCCCTGTGTAACAATAATAAAAATACCCAGCATCATGCATAATTATAACCGCAAAATTTAATTACAAGCATTCTCTTGCCTGACAGAAAATCTCAGGCGTGATACAAAACAGCATTATCTATCTCCGTCAACTAAAGCTCTACAGGTAGACGGTCTATGATACTTATTTGCAGGGATGACTAAAACGCCATATGAAAATCCCGCTTATTGAAGAACTAGATCATAGATCTTAACTTAATCCACGTCTATACTCGCAGAGACTTTACCTATCATTAAAACGCATAATTACACTCAAAATGACTACAGACATTTTTGACAGAATTAAACGGATAGACCGTCTCATTCAAACAAAAGGAACAGGCACCGCCGGCGAGCTTGCAGAAAAACTATGTATTTCCCGCGCTCAGACATACGAGTACCTGAATTTAATGAAAGACTTCGGTGCGCCTATAAAATACTGCAAGTATAGGCAAAGCTACTACTACGAAGAAGAAGGCAGTTTCATAACGTCCTTTATTAACAAAAGAGTCCTGGCCGAAAGGATATAACCATTCAATAGTACCAACAACAATTTCTCTAAACAAATACTCAAGCTTATGGAAGCGCTTACCGAAATTATAGTCGACGATCCCAGTCTCCTGGAGAAAAAGAAATCCGAAAAAAAGAGCGGCAATAGAATTGGCTACTATTATATCATTATAAAGAGCTTAAAAGAAAGTCTGAAAAATGATGTAGTAAAATGTTTCTATATCAAAGGGATTACAAATTTTGGTCTTTGTGTAATAAAGGAAGGAACTTATGGAGATTCGAAGGATAGAGAGGGAAGAGATATAAAAGACCGGTTGATATGGCAGCAGAAACTACATAGGGAGTTACAGGATTTAGTGAGGATACCGAGGCTGTTGGGGAGTTTTGAGGAGAATAATAATTACTATCTGGTAATAGAGTATATTAAAGGGAAATCGCTGCTGAATCAATTAAAGATCAGAAAAAATTCATTGGCCATATTTTATGCGGATAAAGAAATCACCGAATGGTCGATGATTGATTATGTGGATCAGATTGCAAAGTTTCTAAAAAAGCTTCATGAGCTGGATTATGTTCACAGGGATGTAACACCAGCAAATTTCATAGTGACACCTGGTGAGAAGGTCTGTGCAATAGACATGGAACTTTCTTATTATTTAAAAGATCCGGATGTACCTCCGTTTCAATTAGGCACATTCGGATATATGTCTCCGCAGCAAAAGAATCAGTCATCTCCATCTAAAGAAGACGATATATATTCAGTTGGTGCGATATTGTTCGAAGCTATTACGGGAATAAACCCACTCAAGGTGATGAACTGTTCGACTGAAAATGTACAGTCAAAAATAAATTTACTGATCCGAGACAGTAAAACAGCAAATTTATTATCCAATTGTTTACATCAGGATCCGTCGAAGAGACCCTCTCTTCAAGAAATTTCTGACGAACTAACTAGTTATAAAAAGGATCTAAAGTCAGGAAAAGAGAGCTATTTAAACACGACCTTGAGTCGAATAAATAAGGATGAAATTAAAGCCACGATAGAGAATACGATTAATACTTTGTCTAGTCCATTATTTGCGGATGAAACAAAAGGCTGGTTTTCCGAAAATCTACACGCCGAAGAAATAAATAACGATAAAAACAAAATCAATAAGGCATGGTATGCTAGTTTTGGTTTGGGGGCCGCTGGAATTATATATACACTAAGCAATGCATACCAACATGGGTTCAATGTCGAATCTACTAAGCCATATGTCGAAATTGGCATGAAGTCGATTGAAGAAAAGTATATTAATTCAACAACTCCTAAAAATCCAAGTCTGCTTTTTGGATCTTCAGGTATTGCATTCACCATTGGAAAATCTATCGAAACATCTCTTATTTCAGACGATGCTAAATATAGACAATGGATTAAAGAGCTGATTAATCCAGAAAATTCATCATTAAATCTTTCTCACGGGATCGCTGGTCAAGGCTTAGCTATGCTTAATTTGCAAGATACCCTTGATACTAGTTACCTAATGACTACAGCTTCGGAATACGTACATAGGATCCTCGCTGCGCAGGAAAAGAATGGAACCTGGACAAGTGAAGGTGAAAGTAAACGGTTATTGAATGTTTCAATATCAAAGGGCTCTTCCGGGATTCTTTTATTCCTTATTGAATATTTAAAACTCACAAAAGATAATCACGTTCTTTCTGCAGTTGAAAAAGGCCTACGACAGCTTATGATTACAGCGGAAGTGAAGAGAGATTATATTTTTTGGAAATCACAATCTGGGAAAGCTTTAAAATACAACTTTTTAGACGGCAATTCTGGAATAGCACTCCTATTGTTAAAAGCATACGAAGTATTAGGGGCTTCACAATATAAGGATTACGCTCAGAAAATCTTAATGGCGATTAAACCGCAAATAATACATAACAATTTAAGTTATGGCGGTGGCTTATCAGGACTTGGAGATATCTATCTCAAATTCGCAGGTGTGCTAAAAAATGATATCTGGAAGGATCGGGCAGATTGGATTGCGAACTTAGTTATGCAATTAGGAAAAGATGATTCAATTCATGGAAACTATTGGTTGACAGATAGGGAACGACAACCGGTAGCGAATTTCATGACTGGTAACGGAGGTATTATACACTTCCTCGTTAATTATTACTCGAGTCTTTAAAACGCTTCTTTAAGGCATTTTTATCAAAATACTAACAGTTTTAAAGCAAGCAGGTTAACATTTAAATAAATGTTTAACCCGCTTGCTTTAAAACTGTTAGTATAGAAAATTCTAATTCGTTTATCTGACGATGTCGCTAATTTAATTTATTGAAACATATTCCAGACGCACAAAATGAAGCGCATATTCATCTTTCGAATTCACTCTTGCGTATATATTGCCATCCGGCATAAAGAATATCGACTCCAGCCAAATATTTGGATCAACAGCCCCTTCACCGATAATTGCGTGATTCTGATCCATTATTATTACTGACTGTTTTACCGACCATTGCTTTGATTGATATTCAGCTTTCGTAATCTTTTGACGAAAAATACGCAGATAGTATTTTTTTGAGTTGTCGTAGAAAATTGAACTATAAGCGTCAGTAAACAAGAAATTCTCAAAGGCCTTCTCATCCGAAAATTCATCCGCTTTTATTTCAGGCAAAACAGTTGTCTGACTAACGCTTTTTGCATAGTAAGATTTATGGTATCCCTTAAAATCAGTTTCGTATACGAGTGAATCTCCAGCGAAGCTGATCACGAATCTACCACTATCATTATAACAGTAACTCGAATTTAAAAACCGGTAACCATGAATGGAATGCCTAAACTTATCCGGAAAATTGTAGCGAAGTTCTGCCTTACCGGTGCTCAAATCATATTCATAAAACAGCTTCCATTTTTGTATCTTTTTTAAAGACTTTTCATTAACATTGTTTCGGACAGCAGTATATAGCTTGTTATCTTTACTATAAACCGGATTATCGTTACCAATTAAAGACCAAGACAAGGGCGGATCATCAACAAAATCATATTTTGCCTTTACCTTTCCCGAACTATCCAAAAGTGTGAGTGATTGATAATTTGAAACATAGATGCTATCAAAATTTTTAGTAAAAGAACTTGGCTTATAAATCTGGTCGTCCAAATATCTTTTTAACTTAATTCTCTTAACTTTTTTGCCAGTTAGCGCCTCATATATATTAATATTTTCCAATCTTTTATCATGTATAGCCAGATAGACAACGCTATCTTGTTGAAACGAATTGACAGACCTGATAGTACTAAAAGATTTATCATCTAGCGCTAAATGAATAGTGTCACTTGTTGGTTGTAAGGAAATTTTATCATACTGTGGTTGAATAGATACATACTCGCTGTTATTTGTGTCTTCGTGTTCGCTACAACCACAAATGCAAACGAATCCAAACAAAAACAAAATGGCATAAGATTTAGTCATACAAATTCTCATAGTGGATGGTCAAATAATGTGTTACCTGGCAGCGGATGCCAAATCATAGTAAACCAGTTTAACAAAATGGATATTCCTTTTATCTTCATCGTTAACCCTCGCGTAAATATCACCATTAGGAGTAATTAACAATTGGTCTAACCTAACATTGAATGGAATACTTGATTCACCAATTATTCTGAATTGGCTATCGAAAATAACCAGAGATTGAGGTCGGTTCCAGCGAAAGGCATCATAATCGTCCTCCGTTAGCGCTTGTCGGGCAACTCTGAGATATCTTTTGCGCACGGGATCAAAATATATTGCACCATAGGAATCTCTAGTTAGGTATTTTTCATAAGCGCTACGTTCTAGAAGATCCTTCTTAGTAACGGGGAAAACATCCTTTTCATGAAAACAGCTTTTGGCATAATGGCTATAATGATATTTTTGCAAATCTGTTTCATATATATTTGTATCTGCAGCTAGACTGACTACGAATCTTCCCTTATCATTAATGCAAAAACTAGATGTGAGCATTCTGGATCCATAAATATCACTTTGAAATTTGTCTGGAAGATTATAAAAAAGTTGAGAAGTCTTATCACTAAAATCAAATTGATAAAGAAGTTTCCATTTTTTCACTTCCTCTATATCACGTTCTTTTACTATTGGTCTAACTGAGGTATAATATTTTCCATCCCTGACAGCAAGCGGGTTTCCCCCTTCAAATTGAGCCCAGGAACTTGGATGGTTTGCCAAAAATTCAATAGATCTATTTTTCGCGGCACTGGTATCAAATAAGTATAGTCTGTTACGATTAACTATGAAAATGCTATCAAATCCCAACATATAGGCGGAAGGGTGATATACGTCATGATCAAAAAACATATCTTTTAACACCATTCGTTTAATAAGATCTCTGGTGCCCAAATCATATATACTTAGAGACGCTCGCTTATCTAATGAAGCAAGGTAATTTCTACCTTTTTGCGAAAAAATGTTTAACGATAAAATCTTACTACTTGCACTGTCCGACAGTTTCAAATGGATTGTATCAGTCGTGTATCTTAAGCCAACTTTATAATAATCAGGAGGCACATATTTATAAGTAGACTGTGGTGGCTCAGATGAAGTATTACATCCAGTTACGATAAATCCAATCGCCAAAATGATTGTCAGGGTATAACAAATTCTTTTCATTTTGAATGGCATAATTTTAATAAATTATTCAGAACGGAGCAGCTCATATACCTACCATAGCACTTTCGCGATCAACAGAGGGAATTACTATTGTTTGAAACAGTTAAAAGACAGCCTTTCCTTCCTCTTAGTAGCAATATCATAACTTACTAGATACCAAAATAACGAGTCTATAAGTTGATTTGTCGTTGTATGCAAGGAGTCGCTATATGTCACACTTGTTTATTCTAGGTAAAGAAACCTATCATAGGGAGTGAGTGAATAGCATATGATATAGATAAAACTATGAAAATCATAAAATAATCAAGTTCAATACGGATGATTGATTAAAAATCAAACCATTATGAAGTTTTGAATATAAGCTTTTGCGCATAGATATTAGCTTACATCGCCTATTGTAGTGCACTGGTTATTTATTGAGCAATTGACCTCTAGAGTCATAGATGATATAAATCCAAGCATAGTTGTATTAGAACCTCTCTCACAAACGGATCCATTTGTAATCGTATCGAAGCAAGTAGCGGCCCCGGAAGAAATCATTTTACAGGTTACCTGGTTTGCAATACGAGGGGTAGCAGTTGCCTGCAGTTTACCATTTGCAGCAAAAGAACCCTTCTTCAAAGAGGGCCTGTTCGCATAAACAATAGTGGTAATACCAGAAACCACTAATATAACCAAGTTCAATACAGATATCTGTTTAAAAAAAAATTTTTTCATAACAAACAATAATTATAAGTATAATAAATCAAATACTATCTGTTCATAACAATCATTAATTTAACGCCAATGTTTCTCAATCTTGTATAGATCAAATATCACAAGTAGTCCTCCTGGCTTTATATCGTCAAATATAGATTGGAGTAGATTGAGTATTATAAGTATTGATTAAGGATAAATGAAAAATAGAACTGGATGAACACATTTCAATTTGAATTGAATTGTGTAGTTAGTATGATTTAATCCGAGTTTATTTAGAGTTCATGACGCTAATGAGAACAAGTTGTCGGTGACGCAAATGTACCTGGAAGAGTATCATTGCACACAGCAATACGAGTACCAAATTTACAAGTTTGTTGGCTGAGCATAGCCAATTTGAATTGTAAATTACCATTAACAACAAATACTATTTTTTTCAAAAGTTTGCTAAACAATGACTGTCGTCGCATCAGCGGATGCAGCCAAAATCAGAATATTCAACAATGATATTTCTTTGACAAAGCGGAACTCTATAAAATTTTACATTAAAGCATCCACTAATTAGAAAGACTTAAAAACCAATGCTAATTCAACTCTAGTGGATATGTGGCTTCTCAACAAGATCATTCCGCAAATAGAATTTCTTCTTCTTCAGCATAAAAAATTTGCACATAGATGTCCATGATTTATCGACGGAATACTTGGTTTGAAAAGCCCAATATAGAATCTCACCCTCACTATTCTTTCGCCGCGTTATAATGTTTTTAACGCCATTAATAACTGGCAATTCGTCCATTATAACGTTATCATGAATATTTATTGAACACGATGAATTTTGACTCTGCCCCTTATATAATGTTTTAAAAGCGTGTCTGGCACGTATTGATTTATTAATTTCTGTTATTGACACATAACCGAAAAAATACCTTTGTGAAATATCAAGTTGAGTATAAATATTTTCACCAATCTGTTCAATAAAATTTTTTGTATTTAACCAACGCCACAACTCGTTATTACCATCATATAAAAATGTACTGCGGGCTATTCCTTTGGCATACTGCGGCTGATGCAATCTCCATTTATTATCTAAAGGGCTTAAAATTGTCTCAGTTCCCAAAATAACATGAACATGACCGCCTTTTCTTAAAGCAGCCTCTTCTAAAGAGTAGATTAACCAAAAGCATTTAATTAGATTTTCACTGCCAATTTGATCAGCCCAAACCATCAAATGTCCTTCATCAAATGTCCATTGATAGTATCGATTCATTACACCAGCCCTTATTAAAATTTTACAGAGTAAATAAAAATCGATATTCATATCAGATACCGCGAATAACTTGGAAGGACTAATAAACATGGAATGTTCTTCAGACAAATTGGATTGCAGTAAAAAAGCAAAATAATTATTATCATCTTCCAGGCCAGGAAGGGATAAAGCAACGCGAATTTTCTGATTGATACCCATCTTGAAGGATTTGATTTACCTAAAAAAGTGTGCGAGGTCTTTACGTACTGTATGTGGAACTGCTTCGACTTTTTTATAGACTTTCTTCTGATATGAATAATACATTGTTGGCTTATCACTATATAATTTATAACTATACGCCTCATTTGTACTATCTAATTGCAAACTTTTGCTTTCCGGCAACCCATAGTTCTGTTCACTGAAGTATCCCAGTATAGTCCTTCTACCTCCATTTGCAGATATAATGACAAAATGATGGTCGTCCATGCTGGAAATATTTTTTACTATCTTATCAATAGTTTTTTTTCTGCAAAAAGGACAACTCGCATGCACTGGCAAAATCAAAAAGGCTAATGAGTCATTTTGATTTGGTAATGGTATCACTTTAGTCAAACGAACTAACTTATCAAATAGAGCTGACTGTTCCACAGCATCAGAAATAGGAAATTCACTAACCTCAATGTTAGATTTAGAATAGCATCCCCACAAAACTAACGCAAGCATAAACAGAACGGCTAAATACTTATTCAACAATTGCATAAGTAGTAAAATGAATCTTTTGGAAAAGATCTAACTAGAATAACTTTCAATGATTACTTGAAAGTTATTCTAGTCATTATAACAATTAGCTTATGTCACCAATTGTGGTATTGTTACCATTGGCAGCACCAGTTAAAGTCAAAGATGACGCTGCACCGATACCTGATGTCAAAGAACCGTTAGTTGCGGTTGCTGTATCAAAACATGTTGCAGCACCTGAACTAACAACCTTACATGTTTGCTGATTTGCTACTCTTGGTGTAGCAGTAGCCTGAAGTCTGCCATTTGCGGCAAAAGCTACTTTACTTGTCTTTTTTGAAGGAACAACAGCAGCAGTTACTGCTGATGCAGCAACCAAAACGACGCTGAGCACGGAGAATTGCTTGAGAGATATCATAAAATGAGTTTTAAAAGTTAAACTAAGGTTTTAATTGAATGGCCATTCTATACAAAATTAGAACGTAACTGTCTGTTTATACCAGACACAAAAAAAACCGATATAAATCGGTTTTTTACAAAGTCTTATCTATAAACACAACACCTTATCAAATATAATATGACCACATAAACATACAATACTATTTCTGCGTTAATGAGGGCGATTGATATAGCAACTGAATACTTAAAGTATCAATTCCTACCTCATATAATGAGTTATCTTTAATAAGCAGTGCACTGGATAATCCTGCTGCGTGTCGTGTATCAGTGTTTATTACTTTACAATTATAGTGTGTGGTTATTCTGTCTCCCTGTCCAACAATTGTATGCCCAGTAACAATATGATTTACTTTATAACGGCTCAACACAGAATCTATTACCGCTTCCGAAGTTTTGTACACGGTATCAACACCGTTTACGCCAGCTACCATTTTCTGTTTCTCTTTTAAATAATATTGACGATACCAAAAAGGAGACAAGTCATAGTCATATATATACCTTAAACTAACATCTGAGGATTTTCTGGCGATACTATCTTTAAAATAGTAATCTCTGGCCATACTATTAATACTATCAAGTGACATGTTTAAATCAAGTATCTTATCACTTATACCACCATGTACAAAAAGCACAGCTCCAATTTTCAATACAATATTTTTTGTACTCAGCCATCTTCCGATCTCACTATTTTCTGCCATCAATGTCGAATAATCCTTTTTTATCAAGGCTGCACTATTTTTATATTTAGCATTAACATATCTTATATCGCCATTGAAATTCATAATTTCATGATTGCCCAAAACAAAATGAACATATCCCCCTGCTTCTTTAGCCTCTTGTTCAAGCTTATAAATCAACCACAGAACCTCCATTACTTGTTTTCCACGATCAACGAAATCGCCATTACATACCAAATGCCCTGTTCCATAGCTCCAGTTAAGGTTGTTGTCAATAACCCCATTAGCTTGAAGTATCTTCCTAAAGGCTTTAAAATTTCCCTCAATATCTGACAAGACAAGTAGCTTATCTGGTTTTTCAAAGACACATGGTTCAATAGCCAACTTAGGTTGAATAGGCACTAGAAAATTCTTTTTGTAAATATCTGTTGATACAGAAACTATTCGATTTTTTTCTAATTTATATTCTTCTAATCTATTACCATGGATTGTATATACATCGGTACCTTGGTCAGAATTCAGAACGTATGGTCCATCATGTAAAAGAGCCAGCTGATGTCCAATATGATCGATTAATGCTAAGCGCTCATGTGTTGTGAGTTCACCTTCCTGAGATGTGATAATTCTTGAGCCTCCATCCGTAACATAAACTGTTGGATACTGCAAGACATTATAATTTCTCAAAAGTGCTCCTTCTTCTGTCTTACTCCTAGGATGTAATATAAAATCATATGCCATCTTATCGGCCTTGGAATAAGTCTTAACTAAAGGAGAACCTGAAATAATATTTAGGAAAATAGCATTAGGATCATCTTTAAATCTATTCTTAATTTCCTTCATAGCCGAAAACGAATTACGACATTCATCCAGATCATTCAACATTGTAAGAATAACTACTTTACTCTTAAAGCTATTTTGATCAAAAAACACCCCGTTGTCATCTTCAACAAGAAATTGCGGCATTGGTTGTCCAACTAATTGTGACTTCAACATATTCTCGTAGTTCAGAAGATAACTTTTACAGGAAATGTTCGCAGCACTGGCATAATATCTATCCAAAATATCTAGTACATCTGGAGTAAATCCATTTTTTTTAAGTATTCTGCAAGTTTGATTTAGTAAAAAGCTCTCTTTGGCATTACCTACATATTCTCTTCTACCTATACTATCCATCAAATAATAACTATCCAATTTTGAGGATGCACTTTCAGAAAAGGCCCTTAAACTTGGAAAACCTAATCCCCGCAATAACTGGTGAGATACGAATGTCGCGTCAACAATATCTTTCAATGGCAGCGACCGTGCCCATACGGCAGGTTGCGAAAAACAAGTGGAATCAAAGATATTTTCTAATGCACGTGAGTTTATAGTGCTATACTTTGTCGTATCTGATAAAAGCACATACAATCCCCTGAATTTCATATGACGCTCCCGCTCAATATCAGCAATTAGATTAGCCCTTATTAACGTATAACTTGAATTTGGGATACTATCTTTTTTCGAATCAATTAATGGCAATATTTTAGCGTACAGGCGATTAAAATAATTATTCCATTGCAAATAGTCTTCTATGGAAGTTGTTGTGAAATAATACTGATTGTCCGGTTTTCTTTCATCTTTTTGAATTTGATATACTTGTTTTAAAAGATTGGGCTTTATGCTACCTTTTCCTGAAAAAGTGAAAACGTTGTTTGTCCAATTGATAACAATGCTATCTCCTGGCTCAACCAGTAGAAACCATCCGATATTAAAATGCGCAGCGTCATTAATACTTATATAAACCGAGGTATCAGTACACAGAGACCATTTTAGGTTTCCACGATCCTGTCTAATATTCTTCAACTGGAGTTGGCCCCAGTATTGGACGGGGCTATAAACCAATTCTATGGTATCACCCAATTGTGATACATTTCCTGTAACGCTTATTGTAATCTTATTACTTTGATCTTGAGCTATTATTGTGCGATAACAAAGAATAAGAAAAAAAACAAACACCAACGACCTCTTTACCATAATTAATTAAATAGTTTTAACCCATAACATCTCTTTCGGATCAATATAGGCCATATGTGAATTTAATAGCCTTCATTTTGTTTCAGGTGAGATAGATCTACATCTGGCTTAGGTATAGGCGCAATAGCTTTCTCATTTGGATACGATAATTCCCTCACATTTGCGCTCAGCGCATCTTTTCTATATACTCCTTTCTTCCAACGTAAAAGATCAAACATTCTCATACCATCAAATGCCAATTCTTTGCGTCGTTCCTGATATATTGAGTCTCTTAAATTAGAACCAGTTACTGAAGTCTCGTCAATCCCCGCCCTTTTTCTGATACGATTTATATAAAACCCTGCACTGTCTTCTTTGTTAAGATTAAAATAAGATTCAGCTGCGTTTAAATACATTTCAGAACTTTTAAACAGCGTCAAATAATAATCTCCTATCGGGCCATACGCGTCTCCAGTAACACCCTCAGGAAATTTCGTAACAATCCATTTTTTTGATACCGTATCCAAGGAAATCCATTTACTTCTTTTATCCGAATAATTGCTTCTTAAAAGTTCTGCAATATCATCTGTTGGATAATAAATATTATAGCCAAAATACAATCCCAGAAAGCTTGTAGAATAACCGCTTTTTCCAAAATTTGATGGGACTAATTGAAATAACGCATCTGTCTCCTGATCTGTATATGATTTCTCAGGGTAGTTTTGTAACATTAATGGCACATGTTCAATTACATCCAAAGCCATGTCCTTAGATGCGGAATACATCTGTCTAAAAAGATACACCCTAGACAGCAAAGCCTCCGCCGCATAGTAGTTCATTCGCTTATTTGACGCGATAGCCTTAGGCAATAACTGCATTGCTTCCTGAAGATCAGACACTAGATAGTTGTACACCTCATTCACTGTTTGGCGGGAAACAGCTATTTCTCTATCTGATGTGGTAATATAAGGTATGCCTGGATGCCTGCCATCAATTGTATAGTTATAAGACTGCGCAAAAAGATTTACTAGATATGAATGTAGCAATGCCCTCAATGCCAATGCCTGGCCTTTTATCCTGTTCGCCTTTAAGCCATCTTCCTCTCTGAACTCATTAGACTTTTCAATAACAAAGCTGCATTCTCGGACCAGACGATAACCTGTCTGCCATAAAACGTCTAAATTTGCGGTCTGCACATTCTGCTGCCACATGTAATGTGCTGATAAGAATCCTCCGACAGTTGTTTTCACGTTATCAGATACCAAATCAGGATATACTGCATATTGGCCCTCATAAAATTCTGCTGCCATCCCTACATAAACACCATTTAAATAATCATCCAACGTGGTAAGATCTTTCACGTATGCTTCCTTTAATAGCACCGTTTTATCAGGCACATCAAGAAATCCTTTTTTACATGCCATGAAAAGCAAAGTAGTCATGAAAAAAATACCTATTTTCCACCATTTCATAATATTACTTTTTTGAAAAAATTGCGATTAGAATTTTGCATTTAGGCCAACAGAAATAGATCTTTGCATTGGATAACTGGTACTTGAGAAGCCAGCTACATTTACGGTCGCCGGATCCAGTGCCGGAGAAGAACTCCATAAAGCCAGATTGCTCCCTTGCACAAATATCCTGGCTCCACTTATGCGTAACTTTTGGGTAATACTCTCAGGACATGTATACCCAACAACAACGTTTTGTAATCTTATATAATCGCCGCTAAAAAGAAACCGACTTGAATAAATTGTCGCCCCTCCTAAGGCATTTGACAATAGGCGTTTAGGATTAGACGCAATATCACCAGGATTTTGCCAACGATCTAGTGCATTCACTCCCTGATTGCTGTAAGGAGAATAACCGTCATTCACAAAACGGCTGTCATCGTATATTAAATAACCATATTGATAATAAAACATTGATGATAAATCAAATGCTTTCCAGTTAAATCTACAAGTAATCGACCCGAATGCTTTGGGTTGTGTTTGTCCAATAATAACTCTTTTGGCAGCATTAGGGTCCTCATTAGGTTTACCAACACTATCCAGCCACTGCGAGTTTCCACTTGAGGGATTTACACCTGCCCATTTAATTGCATAAAAGGAGTTAAAGCTCTCCCCTTCTTTATTAGCTGTTGGCCCTACAACTGTCGCGGCAAGGGGTACATCCGCCTTCACCAGCGTGTTACGGTTTGTACTCCAGTTCGCATTAATATTCCAGGTAAATTGTTTTGTTTTAATGACATCAGTTGACAAAGAAATTTCAACTCCTCGATTGCGCATTTTCCCGAGGTTACCAAGCATTGAGCTAAATCCTGAACTCAGCGGTAAATTAATTGTGTAGATTAGATTAGATGTGTTACGTTGATATATATCTGCAGTAAACGATACCCTGTTTTTTATAATAGAGCCTTCTACACCAGCATCCCAGCTTAACGTATTCTCCCATTTTACGTCCGGATTCCCTGGGGTCGAAGTATAAACTGCTGTAGCATTCTGGTACTTGGCGATAGAAGATTGATCATACGGAGTAAATCTATTTATAGCACCGGCGTTTCCGGCGGCTCCAATACTTCCACGAATCTTGAGATAGTTGAGATATTGCGAAACTGTACTCATGAAATCTTCTGACGTCATCACCCATCCTATTCCAGTCGACCAGTAAGTACCAAATCTCTTATCAGCGCCAAATCTGGAAGACCCATCCTTTCTGATAGTACCTGTCAGAAAATACTTTTTCCCAAATCCATAATTCAATTGTGCGAAATAAGACAGCAATGTTTCCTTTAAAACATATCCACTTTGCCTCATTATTGTTGCACCCGGACTTGATATTTGATCATAATAAAATGAACCCAGGTTTCCTACTGCTACAGCCATTGTCCTTTGGTTCATTATTTGAGCTTCCTGTCCGACAATCAAATTCAGCTCATGAATGTTTGAGAAAATCTGATTATAGTTCAGCATATTAGTGTTTATTATGTTAGCCCTACGAACATCCTGTTCCTCTATTTTACCACCAATCGAAAGTGTTAAAGGATCAGAGAGCCGCGTATCGACCTTTTCCTTGGCCTCAGAAAACATAAAATCGACACCCAGGTTGGAGGTGATCTTAAAATTTTTTAAAAAAGAGACTTCGGCCGAAACTTTGGTAAGAGCTCTATATGCTGTATTCTTATTTGTATTATATGCTAATGCAGCTGCTGGATTTACCTGATTTTGGGAGGAACCACCTACTGCATAATTAAGTTGAAAGTCTCCGTTATCCAGGCGAATGGGATTTAAAGGAGACATTAATGCTATCGCAGCGGCGTCCATATCGCCGGCCCCACCAGCAGAGCCGGCGTAATTTTGTACGTTATATGAAAGGAAATTGTTTAGCCCGAGCCTCAACCATTTCGTTGGTCGGTTTTCAAAATTAAATCGTACAGATTTCCGATCATATCCCGTTCCCCTGATAACACCGTTCTGTTTGGTATATTCAAAGTTTAAGAAAAAGTTAGTATTATCATTACCTCCTGATGCGGACAGCTCATTTGATATCGTTGGTGCCACATCATTATACAGCTCCTTTCTCCAATCAGCAGCAGGATAGAATATTGTATCATTCCCATTTACACGGTAGGAAAATTTTGAAAAAAGGTCGCTTTTTATGGCTTGATCTGTCCACTTAATTGGATCTGTATTTTTATATGTTTCGTATAGCAACTTTAAATACTCATCTTGAGTAAGTGTTCGTTGTCTATTGGAAATAGCTTTAGAAATATCCGTCTGATGTCTGAATTCAAATCTGGTTTTCCCGGCCTTTCCCCTCTTACTGGTAATAAGTATCACCCCATTACTTGCCTTTGCACCATATAGTGCAATTGCCGAAGCATCTTTAAGAACCGATATACTCTCAATATCTGAAGGGTTTAACTGCGCCAAGGGATTATTAATAGAAGTTGTATATGAGTCATATGAAAAAGACATTTGTGTCGTCTCCTGCGAAACAGGAATACCATCTATCAATATCAATGGATTCCTTACAGTCGACCCATTCCTCGGATCCGCCGACGTTGCAATTCCCCTCAACACAAAATTAGCTATCCCACCACCAGGTTGCCCGGTACCAGGTGTCACTAACAAACCAGGCACCACACCCATCAAACTCTTATCAAAAGACCTATTCGGCAAATTCTGTATATCCGCGCCCTTCACAATGGTCATTGCCCCGGTCACAGCCCTTTTCTCCGTCGTTCCATAAGCCGTGACCACCTGCAGACTATTCTCCTCTTGCCTTAACCTCACCTTCACATTTGCCTTTCCGCCAACTGGTATCTCCGCCATTGTAAACCCCATAAAACTCACCTGCAACACATCTTTCTCACTATTACGCCTCAACGTAAAACTCCCATTTCGCTCCGTAGCCGTCCCTACATTCGTCCCTTTCACTCTCACACTTGCTCCTGGCAGCGGCTCCCCTTTTTCATCCGTCACCACCCCACTAATACTCGTCATCATGACCGTATCCTTCTTACTCGGCATAATCGACTTTATAAATATCTTATCCTTATTTCCTTTCACATATTCATAAGTCAGTCCTATCGGCGGCAGCATTTCTCCCAGTGCCACTTCTACCGGTGTCGCGACGAATTTCACGCCAACAGTCTGATTCGTATTAAGGTCTCCAAAGAACAGCAAAACGCCGGTTTGTTTTTCAATGACATTGAAAACATCCCCCAGCGCGATACGACTACTGGTGAGTGTAACATTTCTGCCAGGTTGCGTACTCTTCTGCGCAACGGCTTGAATACAGGGAAGTAACAGGCAAAGAATGCCCATTAAGCTACGGGTTGCGTAGCAGTGAGTAAATTTTTGATGCATAAGGACAAGACTAAATGGTTAGTTAATACACAGTCACCTGACGATATTTGGTAATGAATTTAGCTAGGTTACCCCTTTCTATCCTTAAAGAATAGCCCTCCTGAAAAATGGGTGAATTCAGGAGTACATTTTTTTTCGGGACAGGCTCACCCACCCGCGGAGATATAGGAAAATAGGGGCTTTCCGGCTATGTTAACTGATTATTAAGAAATAATTCAAAAGAAAGAGCGTAAATTAAAGTGTCGTACATCAGAACAGACAATAATAAATTAATGGGAAACATTATGATATTAACGTAGAGCATACTAGCTTGCACCGTGCTTTTCATTCATAATCATTCATACCAGAACTAATCAGCATGCACACCGATGTGAATGACGACTTGCTGTTACAAGAACTAAAATCCGGGGATACAAAGGCGTATAAGACTATGTACTTGCGTTTCGAAAAGCTACTGTTGTTCGAAGCCAGCCGGCTTTTAGGTGATGTAGAAGAAGCAAAAGACGTAATACAGGAGTTCTTTATAGACTTCTTCGAAAAAAAGCGATACAATAATATACACACCAACCTCAAGGGATATCTATATATCTCCATACGGTACAATTGTATGCTTATCCTAAAACGACAGAAGAGTCTGCAAAAATCACAACAGGAATACTATTCTTCACAGGAAGAGCCAACCGTACACCTGGAAGAAGAAAACGAGCCAACTGTCCGCGACTATATCGACAATAAAGTGAATGAACTATTGAAATTTATGCCAGCACAAAGAAGCAAAGCATTCCAACTCTATGTCCTTCAGGGCATGAAGAGAAAAGAAGTAGCCAGCATAATGGGTTTAAGCGATAATACTGTCAAGACGCACCTCGCTACCGCAATTAAAACATTGCGTGAAAAATTGTCATAATAATCATATAATTATATCACCCATTTTGGGAGCGCAATACTCTTATACTTGAATTAATAATAACTCATGGAATTAGACAGGGATCATATTCATCAACTGATGAATGAAAAAGTGGTGATGGGGGTTATTAACGAAACAGATGAGCAACTCCTTCAAAATGCATTTAAAGAACATCCGGAACTAAAAACCGAATTCGAACAGCTTCAGCAGGAATACGCCATTTGGTCCAGTGAACCCGCCATACAACATCTCGATAGCGAAGCCGACTTCGCGCTTATCGAAGATGAACTGAAAAGCAGAAAACGCCGTAAAAGGAATGGCCGTGCTTTTAGTATGCTGCTCATCGCCGCATCCATAGCCGCCATCGTTGTTTTTATATACCCGCTTTTTACCAGCCATCCTGATAGCATAACACCAAGCCAGGAGCTGGCCCTTAACAAAACAACACTGCAACTGCAGTTATCCAATGGAGAAGTCATCGATCTCTCTGCCCCTAAAGATAGTATTACCCTCACCGGAGGAACACAACTGAGGAATAACAATCATTCCCTCACCTACTCCACAAAAGATAATACCAATACCACTGAACAGGTCAACAAACTATGGGTACCTCCCGGCATGGATTACCACATCACACTGTCTGACGGCACCATCGTCTTCCTGAATAGCGCTACCTCCCTCCAATTCCCCTTCCATTTCACCGGCAATACCAGAGAGGTATTTGTTGACGGAGAAGCCTACTTACAGGTCGCAAAAGACCATAACCGGCCATTTATCCTGCATACCCCCAAAGGTGCCGTACAGGTGCTCGGAACCGCTTTTAACGTGAATACTTACGACTCCGGACGTATAAAAGTCTCCCTGGTAGAAGGCGCCGTTTCCTTTGCCAACGCAGAGAAACAAACCATTCTCAAACCAGGACAAGCAATTACCTACCTGGAAAATAAAGGGACAACGCTGACTGCTTTAAACGAAAACGAATTACTCTGGATTCAGGGAAGGTATAAACTGGATAATGCCCCGATGACTGAAATCACCAAGGTACTCCCCCGCTGGTACGGTGTAAAAGTTGTCATCGACAACCCCGCCGTCGCTGAAAAGAAGTTTACAGGCACCATCCTGAAAGCGGAACCTGTTCAGGAGTTCCTGGACGCTATAAAGCTGACCACAGGAGCTGATTCCTACTACAAAGACGGCGTACTCCATATCCGTTAAATACCGCTCCCGAAGAAATCCGTACTTTTGCCCCGATGCAAAAATACGCCTCCATACTCAACGCCTTTAAAATCGACGCACTCAATGAGATGCAGATCGCTTCCATTGACGCCAATCAAAAGGCCGACAATGTCATTCTTCTCTCCAATACCGGCTCAGGTAAGACCCTCGGTTTCCTGATCCCGATCCTGGAACAATTAGACAAAACTACGCCTGGTACCCAGGCCCTCGTCATAGCGCCTTCCCGCGAACTCGCCATGCAGATCGAAAAGGTCTGGAAAACCATGACCACAGGTTTTAAAGTAACCTGCTGCTACGGTGGACACCTGCGTGAAACAGAAGAAAATAACCTGCTGGAAGCACCCGCACTGATCATCGGTACCCCCGGCAGACTCGGCGACCACATCCGCAGAGAGAATATTAAACCCGCTGGTATCAAGCTACTCGTGCTGGACGAATTCGATAAATCCCTCGAACTGGGCTTCCAGGACGAAATAGAATTTATCATCGAATCCCTGCCAGGTCTGAAAAAGAGGATCCTGACCTCCGCCACCGAAGCAGTAGATATACCCGGCTTCGTAGGTATCGAAGAGCCTGTCAGACTCAACTTCCTCACAGAAGAAAAGTCAGAAGCCCTCGCAATAAAATACGTGGAAAGTGAGGATAAAGATAAACTCGATACCCTCTTCCGACTCGTATGCTTCCTCGGTAACCGCTCCACCATCATCTTCTGCAACCACCGCGAAGCCGTAGAACGTACCAACTCATTTCTGAAAGACAGCGGACTTACCTCCGTATTCTACCATGGCGCCATGGAACAACGCGACCGAGACGCCGCCCTCTGCAAGTTCAGAAACGGTACCAGTAATATCCTGGTAACCACCGACCTCGCCGCACGCGGACTCGACATCCCTAACATCAGATATATCGTTCACTACCACCTGCCTCATACTGCCGATACCTACACCCACCGTAATGGTCGTACCGCCAGAATGGATGCCAGTGGTACCGCCATCCTGATCATTGGCCCGGATGAAAAAATGCCTTCCTATGTAGAAGAAAATCCGGAACTCATTACCCTTGAGGATAAATATGAACTGCCGGAAAAACCAAAATGGACCACCTTCTACATCAGCGCTGGTAAGAAAGACAAAGTCAATAAAGTTGACATTGTGGGCTTCCTGACCAACAAAGGACAGCTGAAAAAAGAAGATGTAGGGCTGATCGAGGTAAAAGACTTCTTCTCCTTCGTTGCCGTAAGGAAAAGCAAAGCCGCTCATACCCTCTCTCTGATAAAGAACGAAAAGATTAAGAATAAGAAAGTAAACATTGATGTAGCGAAATAAACTACTTGGGGGAATTCGCGTTTATATGATATGCGCAGTAGGATTTCCTTATATATTATGGCAGCCATTTATGTGGCCGCCGGTATCAATCACTTCATCAATCCGGAAATTTATATAGGCATCATGCCTCCCTGGCTGCCCTTCCAGACCGAACTCGTATACATCAGCGGCGGTGTGGAAGTGGCAGGGGGCTTACTGCTCCTGCCTGCCGCTTCACGGAATATAGGCGCCTGGATCATCATTGGCCTTCTCCTGGCCGTATTTCCCGCTAATATCCAGATGGCCATCAACTACTATGCAACGAAACATCCTATGCTCTGGCTGGCCCTTTTACGGCTTCCCCTACAGTTTGTACTGGTCTGGTGGGCCTGGAAGTTCACAAAATAAAAATCCGGCCATCCCCTTGCAGAAATGGCCGGACAATGCAAAAAGTAAATATTTTATTTCGCAATCCACATGCGTGTATTCAGGTTATCAGCGCCCTGACGTTTAACAGCATCTCCACGATTGCCGCCATTCAATGATTGCTCCTTCTGAGGATAGATAAATCTTACCGGTACCTGGTTGTTGTTCAGGTTAGATGGGCCTGGCACGATTTCAGGCATACCAGTACGTCTCCAGTCAAACCATGCTTCCAGTCCGTTGAAATAATAAGCTACCCACTTCTGTAAAGCGATCTTTGCCAGTTTCTCTGCCTGGGTACCAGTATATGCAACTGTCGCCTGGGTCAGATAGTTAGCCGGCATCGTCACATCAATACCATATTGAGACGGTACTATGCTCTTCCAGTAGCTGAAATTGGCAGTAATACCATTGTTGTAATAAGTAGCCGCATCGCCGACAGTAATCATATTACGCTCTCTCGCTTCCGCCAGCGTAAACTGTAACTCCGCATAAGTCATGATTAAGGCCCTTGGTGCTGCCGGATCCGGCGCCGCCTGTCCGATGTCGTTACATACCAGACAGGCAAACGTGTACCCTACTCTGGATACGCCCTGTACACCGCCATTATAAGCCAGCGCATTTACATCACTCAAACCATTCGGAATACCTTCGATCTTTGGTGCATTGGCAGCCACTGAACGCTGGCTCGGACGACCAAATACCTTCAGACGAGGATCGTTTAATGTCGTCAGACGGTCACTTAGCGTCTTACTCACCCTGAATTCATCAAATGAACCCACACGGGCATCATACAAAGGCCATTGGTTAGGGGCAGCTGACAGATACTTCAACTCAGCGTTGTCCGCATTATCCGTAAATACCGGGTAACTAGACGGATTAGACAGCATCTCCGCCATCTCCGCACTGACATCTTTACGCTTAGACAAACGCAACAGGTAACGAAGTCTCAGGGAATTAGCCAGCTTACGCCATTTCAGGATAGCATTCGCGCCACCACCATACAAGATGTCTCCATCCAGGGTAGTACCGCTCTTCGCCAGATAGCTGTTCGCTCTCTTCAGATCAGCCAGAATACCGGCATAGATCGATTCCTGGTCATCATACTTCGGCTGGTATTTACCTTCCAGTTTAGCCCTGCCGGCTTCTGAATAAGGTACATCGCCATAAGTATCCGTCGCCAGCGCAAACATCCAGGACTTCAGTACCAGGGATACACCCAGGTATGGATTCGTAGAATCCGCTCCTACAGCCGTAAAGATGTTCTGCAGGTTACGATAGTTATTGTAAACATCGTCCCATACGCCATTCTGCTCACCCCACAGATAACGGTCCTCATTTACAAACTGTATCTTGGCATGATGCTGCGCGACGATGTTACCAATACCCCAGGCAGTATTCACCTGGTTACTCATCATATTCTTGATCACCCCGCTTAACAGCAGATCAGGTGTCACATTAGTGGGGTTGTTCTCATTAGTGTTGGTATCACTAAAGTCGTGTGTACAGGATGATAAAAGGCCGGCCAGTAAAAATATCTTAAAGAATTTCATGATTGCTTGTTTTAAGGTGATCATAATTTAAAACTCAGGTTCACACCGTAGCTACGGCTGCTTGGCAGGCTCATATACTCAATACCAGGCAGGGCTGTACCGCCGGAATAAGACATCACCTCTGGATCTACGTGTGGTACATTATCCCACAGGAAGAGGTTACGGCCTACCAGTGATACGTTCATACCTTTGATCACCCCCTTTTTAAATGATCCGGGGAAGGAATAACCGATCTGCAGTTCACGCAGTTTTACAAATGACGCATCATACATTACTCCCTCAGCGATGTTACGACCACCAGTCCAGGCACTGTGCCACTCGCGTACCGCTACCTTCGTGGTGTTAGGACTGAACTTACCATCTGCCGCCTGTACCACACCCGATCCGATCACGCCATTGCCTGCTTTGCTCATATCATAACCATCTGCACGTCCTTCCAGGGTCTCTTTGATGATACCGCCTTCACGACCTACGGTCTGTGTCAATGAATAGAGTTTACCGCCATGACGCACATCAAACAGACAGCTCAGACGTACACCTTTATAAGTAAATGTATTGCCGATACCCATCAGCCAGTCAGGGTTATAGTTACCCAGTCTGATTCTTTCGGTAGTAGCCACCGGACGCCCATTCGCTGCGAATACCATCTGACCGGTATACTGACCGCTTGCATCATAGTAAGGTGCATTCGCATCTGTGTTCTGTACGCGTGCGAAGCCAATACCATACAGGTCACCCATACGCTCTCCTACTCTCGCTTCTACTGATACGTTTCTGTCAGCCATTACATAGTTGGTCAGACCGTCAGTCAGCTCCAGTACCTTACTGCGGTTAGTAGAGAAGTTCACGTAAGCATCCCAGTTGAAAGATTTAGTCTTGATCGGCGTCACATTCAGCATAACCTCAAAACCATGATTACGGATAGAACCTGCATTGATCACACGACTTTCATAACCACTGGTGTTAGATAAAGGAATGTTCAGGATCTGGTTCTTTGTATTACTCTGGTAATAAGTCAGGTCCAGTCCTACCCTATTCTGCCAGAAACGGATGTCAGCACCAAATTCAAAGGCATTGCTGATTTCCGGTTTCAGATTCAGGTTAGATAAACGGCTGGTTTCGCCATAGATCTGAGAAGCGCCAAACGGATCGCTACGATTAAAGGTCTGTGTAAAGGCAAATGGATCGGTATCATTACCTACCTGTGCAAAGCTTCCTCTCAGTTTCGCAAAACTGATCACAGATGGCAGTTTCACCATATCGCTGATAATAGCACTCAGGGCTACGGAAGAATAGAAATAAGAATTCTGCTCCTGTCCGAAAGCTTTCAGATCTTCCGGCAGTGTGAGTGCACTACTCCAGTCATTACGACCGGTTACATCCAGGAACAGCTTGTTCTTATAAGAAACTCCTGCTGATCCGTAGAAACTGTTGATACGCTTACCAACATTATTCTGGTTAGATACCAGCGCAATGCGGGAGTTTGTCAGACGATATACATTAGGAATGTTCAGCTGACCAGCAATATCCTCGTTGAAACGGGAAGTCTGACGCATCTGGTTACCACCCAGGGTCGCATTGAAAGAGAAATTAGAATTGATCTCTTTATCTGCTGCGAACAGGAAATCTGTGTTACGCTCTTCATTTACAATGTTCACTTCACGGTACTCACCGTAAGGGAAACGCTGTGTACTGAAAGCCCTGCGATACTCGCGACGCTCATTGCTCCAGTCAGTAGCAGTACGTACCTGTAGGTTCAACCAGCTGGCGAGATCATATCTTAAAACAACATTACCGATCAGACGATCATAATACTGACCATTCGTATTCTGATATACGGTCAGATATGGGTTGTCATGGTAGTTGTAGTTCCAGTTATACTGTTGTCTGTTGTCCAGACCACGCTGCCACAGACGCTTCAGATCGCTTACTCTCACTGAAGCCGGCAACCAGCAGTTAAACAGGTACATGATGCTCTCAGTACCATAACTGATAGAAGGACGGTTGTCACTTTCACTCTTGATATAGCTTACGAATGCTTTTGCGGTGAATTTTGGCGTGAAATGGTAGCCAGCTGAAAAACTGGTTGTATTTCTTTTCAGATCAGTATTAGGTACTATACCGGTCTGATTAAGATTTGTATAGCTCAGACGGAAATCACCATTATCGTTAGCGCCTACCAGGGCTACGTTATTGGTGAAAGTTCTGCCTGTCTCTAAGAAATTCTTCAGGTTATCATTGTCAGCCTCCCAGGTGCTTGGTGTGATCACGCTACCTGCCGGTGCATTCATGTCACCGCCTGTATAAGGGATAGCCTGGCCATTCAGGGTACGAGGGGAATTGAACTGCGGGAACAGTTGTCCACGGAAAGCAGGACCCCAGCCTTCATCTGTTCCATCTGATAAACCAGCGCCGCCACCGTTTACAAAGGCGAAATCACCGCCGCTGGCGTTACCCTGACCATACGTTTTCTGGTATTCAGGCAGTTTTAAAGCTGATTCCAGAGTGATGTTGCTGTTCACTTCCACACCCAGACCTTTCTGTTTGCGGCCGGATTTGGTTTTGATCATTACCACACCATTCGCCGCACGGGAACCATACAGGGCCGCAGCAGCAGGTCCTTTCAGTACGTTCATGCTCTCAATATCATCCGGGTTGATGAAACTGGCGCCGTTACCAAAGTCCACTTCCAGGTTATTGCTACCGGAACCGCCATTGATCGCATTGCTGATAGGCACACCATCCACTACGTATAATGGCTGGTTCTTGTTAAGATCTACTGATCTTTCACCACGGATGGATACCCTTGCGGATCCACCTACGCCCGACGGGCTACCAATTACAGTTACACCAGCTACTTTACCAGCCAGCTGATTAACTACGTTAGATTCCCTTGCTACAGTCAGGTCTTCACCTTTCACCTCCTGTATAGAATAACCTAACTTTTTACGTTCTTTTTTGATACCTAATGCAGTTACCACTACCTCACCCAGTCCACGGGTATCAGTAGGAAGCACGATATTGGCTGCCTGAGCAGCACTTACTTCCTGTGTGGTAAATCCGATACTACTGATAATAAGGATGTCACTGTTCCCGGCTTGAATGCTGAAATTGCCGGCATTATCTGTAATGGTCTTTTTAGATGCACCTTTTACCTGTATGGTTGCACCAGGTAATGGCTGCTTGTCGTCCCCGGAAATTACTTTCCCGCTGATAGCCTGCTGGGCCATCACACTCACGGAAAATAAAAGAAGGAAAACGCCTAACGATAGGAATTGTAGGCATAGACGTGTGTAGCGCATAGCAGAATACAAGTTTTAGTGGTTGATGAATTCTGCTGCGAAGGTTACAATCCTATCTTATCGCTATTTTAACAAGACGTTAACAATCAGTTAAATAAATCCCTTTTCAAGGGAAAGGAAGGCTTCTCGTGGATTTAAGTTCTGCCATAATATAGTATATACCGCCTGCGCAACAGGCATATAAGCACCCACTTCCATGTTCATTTCAAACAGGCATTTGCTGGCATAATAGCCCTCTGCAATCATGTTCAGCTCCAGCTGGGCCGCCTTCACAGAATAGCCCTTACCAATCATATTACCGAAGGTACGGTTACGGCTATGCAAAGAATAACAGGTTACTAACAAGTCGCCCAGATAGGCGCTGGCGTTATAATTATGTGCACCTGCTTCGCTATGATCTTTTCCATACGCTTCCAGGAAAGACTGCATCTCCCGGAAACAATTGGTAATATATACACTGAGGAAGTTATCTCCATATTCCAGTCCGTGTGCAATACCTGCACCTAAAGCATAGATATTCTTCAGCACCGCTGCCAGTTGCACTCCAATCACATCGCGATTCACGATCGTTTGCAGATAAGTGTTAGTGAACATATCCGCAATAGACTGTGCAGCTGACTCCTGTAAGCCTGAAAAAGTCAGGTAAGACAGTTTCTCATTCGCTACCTCTTCCGCATGACAAGGACCGGTAATCGCATAATACTGTTCCAGCGGAAGCTCAAAAATATCCGACAGATAATCGTTGATCAGCAAGTTGCTCCCTGGTACCAGACCCTTTACCGCATTCACCACCTTCTTGCCTTTCAGTGCCTCAGGTGACAACTGCAACATCACATCCTCCAGGAAAGCAGAAGGTACCGCCAGCACCAGCACATCACTTGCAGCCACCACCTCTTCCAGGTTGCTGCTCAGTTTCACCATATTCGTGTCAAAATACACGGAGGTGAGATAATGCCTGTTATGATGACGCAGCTGCATATAGCGGATCGTGTCTTCATTCCGGATCCACCAGGAAATCTGATTACCATTATCTGTTAAAATCTTGGCCAATGCTGTTGCCCAACTGCCGCTACCAATAATACCTGCTTTCACGTATCTGTCTTTTTCTCGCAAAGTAAGGAATTTTACCTGCTAATATGACCATATCGTTAAGTCTCCTTTTCCTGGCGGTCAAAAAAAACATAGGTCTCCCAGATATCCCACGCCTACCTCACAATTAATCCATCTACCGGTGCTTACAACGGAGGTTCAGATGCCTATGCTCACCTTAACCAGCCTCCTGCAACCAGCTAACGTCCCTTAATGCTTCCCTGCATAGCCCCACCACCACTGCCCAATCGTCTTAAAAGCGGGGGTCAGTCCGCTAGGTATCTGAACCATAGCAGAAGCTGCCCTAACCCATATAAGGATGGCTAACTGGGAGACCTCTGCAGCTTATATAGCAATCACCTCATTTAATTAAGAGCAACTTAGTTAAATTACTGGCGGGTAATATCTGCTATCCATTTATTACCAAGGCCCTGCTGCATATCTGGTTGATCACTGGCTACAATCTCCAGTTTACCGCCCTTCGCGATCTCGCTATGCGTGATCCAGTTGCGGTCCAGCTTCCTGCCATTCAGCCACACCTCTTTAATATATACGTTCTTAGGACCAAAATTCTTCACCTGTACAGAGAACGGTTTTGCACCCGGCCACTGCCATTCAACAGACTCAAATAAAGGCACGTTCAGGTAGTATACCGGCGAACCGATACACGCCGGGAATATACCGGTAGATACCAGTACAAACCAGGAAGACATCGTACCGGCATCGTCATCCATTGTCCTGACATAGGCTGCCGGCTGGTTCTTATAGATCGGGCCGATCTCGGAACCGATACCACGACTGTTATCATTGAAGTAGTGCTGTACCATGGTATCAACAGCTATCTTATGAACAAGCGCCTGTGACTTCCAGGGCTGGTTGGTCACATTATACATGAACGGCGTCTGCAGATCCGGCTGGTTCGCATGACAGTAGTAATCATTATCAAAGAATTCATCCAGCTGGGAAAGATATGCCTGCTCACCTCCACACAGCTCCATCAACCCTTTCAGATCGAAGGGCACAAACCAGCGGTATTGCCAGATCGTACCCTGGTACAATCCTCTTGCCTGCATACGGTCTACATCTCGTTTTGTGAGATCCTGGAAGTCTTTCAACCAGTACTTTTTATAATCTGCCGCCTGAACTTTATACTGGTCTCCATGGGCTTTATCTTTCTGTGCATAATAGAGTTCCGCCAGTGCCCACGCATCATAGGAAGACTCCAGCGCCTTATCAGGATGCGCATAATCCAATCCTTTAATTTCCTTCTCTACAGAGTCAGCAATGGCATTAAAATCGAACTTATAGCCTTTTTTCAGGGCATCCAGCAGTACGACGACAGCATGCTCTGTTCTTACAGTAATGGAAGGCTCATGCAGTGTTGCATAGTCTTTTTTACCATGGGCATACAACCCTGCAATAGAGTTCGTCATGTCCTGGTATTCCTGCGGAAAAGCAATAGACAATAAGGGTAGCTGCGCACGGTAGTTATCCCAGATCGCCCAGCCATTATACATCTTACTGTTAGTGTGTTGTAAAGTACCATTAGTGGCAGCATATGCGCCATCTGGCTCCGATACTACATAAGGAGACTGGATAGAACGATAAAACAGGGAATAAAACAGCTTCTCCCTTGCAGGATCCCCTTTCACCTTAATATGTCCCAGCATATCATTCCACGCTTTCTCACTCCTAACCTTTACCATATCAAATGCATCCTTCGTTATAGCTGCCTTTGCATACGTAGCATTAACGGAGGATAACCCTATCCTTACACCCAGGTTATTATCAGTTACATCAGCTACCAGTTCATGCGCCTGCGTAGCGGTCCATTTTACTGGACGATCAGTTTCTACGTAATAATATACTCTATAAATACCGGCACTACAGGTAGTTCTGGATTCCACCCATCCGCTTACTGCATTACCTTCTATGGTATGCTCCTCGGCCACAAAACGGCCGACATGGGCAAATCCGAGATCCAGTAATAGCCCTTTCTTTCCTTCAGGGAAAGTATACTGATGCAGACCTGCATTCTTATAAACGGTAAAAGATGCCTTAATACCGTTGGTGAATCCTACATGATAATAACCAGGGGAAGCCTGCTCTTCATACTTGATAAGATCCGCTTTTACCGGACCATCCCCCAGAAAAGGACGCAGCAGCAGGTTACCACCGCAACCCTGGCAGCCTACACCCTCCATACGGTTGTGGGTAAATCCAAGAAATTCTTTAGCATAATACTCATATCCTGTATGAGTGGAAGGATACGTTTCGGGACCAATGCTCACCATACTGAAAGGATAGGAAGCAGCGGGAGACATTTGTCCGTTGTCCCCGGAAGAACCCAGGAACACATTCACCTGACCTGATTGCTGAGCAACTGCCGTTAGAGAAAGCAGGCTCAGTAGATATATTAGCGACTTTTTCATACAAAAGCCCTAAATATATAGCAGACGGCCCACAAATAACAGTTAACTGTTACTGGCGGACCGTTAATTATTTATTACCAAGAAATAAAAGGATACCGCATTTAAAGCGGATGGCAATTATTTATTCAGCGGCTTTTGTTGTGGCTTCAGCTTTCACTTTAACTGGTTTTGCACCCTTTACTGCTTTCTTTGTCGCTTTCTTCTTCACGATTGCTGCCTTTTTCTTCTTGTCCAACCCTTTGCTCAAAAGTTTCGCAGCTTTCTTAATTCTGTTTTTGAACTTCGTATCTCCTAACTCATTTTTCAGGTCTACCAACAGGAGGTCCAGCTTCTTTTCTATGGTGTCGCGAGCTTCTTTTCGGGATGATTTGGCAGGTCTGGCGGGCTTCGCAGTATCTGTACTTGACATATTATGTAACTTTATTTGATGTGATAACATAAATTTAATATTAAATTAACACAGGGCAATGTTAAGTTTTTCCGTGTCTCCTAAACAGCTGATTATCCATGCAATAGAAGGCATCCAGGCTAATCCGGAAACATAAAAATGAATGTCTTAACAGTAGATTCTACAGGCAATTTTGGTAAGATTTTGAGTACTCAATTCACTCACTGGTGAATAAAGCTCCATAAGTAATATTCATAATACCACATTAACCCGCACAATGACTGTCGAAGACATCCGGGAGAACGATATATAAAAAAGGGAACGGCTCCGTATACACGAAGCCGTTCCCTTTTTTACAATTACTGAAATATCTATTTACCGGTTCCTTCGAATAGTTCTTTCTTAGGTACCACATTTACTTTCTTTCCTTGTTCAAGATCTTTTGATACTGCAGAATAAGGAGCGCTGATAATCGTCTCTCCCGGTTTCAATCCGCTCAGGATCTCAATATTCGCGTCATCCTGCACACCGGTTGTTACGATAACCTGACGTACGGTTTTATCCGCCTGCAATACAAAAACAACCTCTTTTTGATTCTTGCCGCTTTCTTTTGCTGCCGCCAGATCTTCTTTTTTCGCACCTACCGCTTTTGAGCTATCCACCACATCACGGGTAGTTACCGCATTAATAGGCACCGCCAGCACATTATTCTTTCTGCGGGTCTGGATATCAACACTGGCGCTCATACCCGGCCGGAAAGGGAAGTTCTTTGGATGTGCCGGATCAATCAGATCAGCATAACTTTCGGCCAGGATACGGATATGTACGATGTAGCTGGTCACCTGTTCTGCAGAAGAGGTAGTCGCAGCAGACGCAGTAGCAGCACCTTTACTGGAGCTGGCAATCTGCGTTACAATGCCTTTGAACTTACGATCACTGTAGGCATCCACTTCTACGATAGCAGTATCATTATATTTTACACGGGGAATATCGTTTTCACCAACATCCACCTGTACTTCCATAATATTCAGATCAGCAATACGCATGATCTCAGTACCACTCATTTGTCCGGTACCTACCACACGCTCCCCTTTCTTTACCGGCAACAGGGATACCACACCATCCATAGACGCTACGATCGTCGTACGCTGGAGGTTGGTATTGGCTTCCGTCACACCAGCTTTGGCGCTCTGCACCGCGTAACGGTTACTGTTCACCTGTTCTGCGGCAGCATTGTAGTCCGCCAGGGCAGAACGGTAAGTCGCTTCGGCAGTTTCAAATTCACTACGGGACACTACTTTCTGTGCCAGCAGTTCCTTGTTACGATCGTAAGCAGCTTTACTTTGTTCCAGTTTGGCTTTAAATGCGTTGAGAGAAGCGGCAGTATTCGCCAGTTGTGCCTGTGCCTGGCTGAGGGAAGCTGTCGCCTTATCTCTTACGGAGCCATAGACATCCGCATAGATACGCGCCAGCACCTGTCCTTTTTTAACAGAATCGCCTTCCAGTACCGGAAGGTCTACGATTTCGCCTGATACGTCGGAGCTCACCTTAACTTCTGTTTCAGGGTAGATCTTGCCACTGGCAGATACCACCTCAATGATATTTTTATCTTCTGCCTTATCGACAGCCACTTTAATGCTGTCATCCTTGCGTGCATTGCTCAAGGCGAAAATAGCGATCAGCACAATGATGATCCCCAGGATCCAGAAAAGTGTCTTTCTCTTCATAAAACGGCGTTATTTCAAAAGGGAGGGAGCCGCTACAGGGAGATCTTTTGATCCCTATAAAACTCCAGTAGTTTCATTCTAAATATGAACTCGTATTGCGCCGATACTTTATCGATCTGCGCTTTAAACAGGTTAGTTTGCGTAGTAATATAGTCAATAGTATTCATTAAACCCAGGTTATACCGTTTGGTCGCAAAATCATACGCACGCTGGGAAGCATCAACACCCTTACTGGATGCGGAGAATTTCTGAATCGCGGCTACCGCATTGGCATGGGCAGTATAAATATCCTGACGCAGTGTTTGCAGATCCTGGTCTTTGGTCAGCTGCTGATTGGTAATATCCAGTTTCGCCCGCTGTACCGCTGTACGCTGTTGCCAGCCATTCAGGATCGGAATATTCAGGGTCAGGCCTGCGGACTGACGGAAGTTATTATTTACCTGCTGGTTAAAAGCGATTGTCTTACCTGTTGCCCCATCTTTCGCCACATCGGTGTAACTCGTATTCAATGCGCCATTGGCAGATAAACTGGGATACAAATACCCTTTCTGTGCCGCATAGGCGCGTTGCAGGGATTTTATTCTCAGGTCATGCCCCTTTATCAGCGGGTTGGTCATCTGGGAAGAACTATATACCATCTCGGGATCTACTTCATCCAGTCT
This sequence comes from Chitinophaga pinensis DSM 2588, assembly GCF_000024005.1. Lineage (NCBI taxonomy): Bacteria > Pseudomonadati > Bacteroidota > Chitinophagia > Chitinophagales > Chitinophagaceae > Chitinophaga > Chitinophaga pinensis. Next base: position 1,154,049 of record NC_013132.1, on the reverse strand, counting down.
CGGTACTTTCAATTCTGAAATATTCTCCGGAATCTGTGGTACATATGACTGATCAAAGCTCAGGTTGAGATACGCCTTCATCTGCAAAGTAGACATGATCACATTGTTCTGTGCCGTGATCAGGGTTACACTATCACTCGCCAGTTTGGTTTCCAGGTCAGCCTGATTGCTCTCCGGAACAGAACCCGCAATAACCAGTTTCTTGGTATTATCCAGCTGAGAAGTAGTCAGTTTTACCTGTAACTCGCTGACATGCACCTGCTCAATATTCATGAGTAATTGCAGAAAGGTACTGGCAATGTTAAAAGCAACATCATTCCTTGCCTTTTCCAGGAAACGATCCTGCGCCTGCAACTCATATTTATTGGCAGCAATTATATTACGTTTTGCAAACCAGTTGAAGATATCAACATTGGTATTCGCACCTCCACCAAGGTTAAAATAAGATTGCGTAACATACACGTTCGTATACGGGTCAATATTACGACCAGAACCCAATTGGGCCTGTACAGCAGCGCCAAGGGTGGGGAGCTGCGATAGCTGGTTTTGTCTGAGTGTCAACGCTGCATAACGTTTCTGTACGTCCTGCTGCTTGATAGATATATTGTTCTGAAGCGCATAATCTACAGAGCGTTGCAGTGTCCAGGTATCCTGCGCCTTCAGGGCCGCAGAGTTAGCAAACAAAATGCACAGCGCCAGGAGACATCCCGGGATTTTGGATATTTTCATGACATTCCAAAAATATAATAATTGTGATGATAACATAAATAAATTCTTTATGAAGGGCGTAAAATACTTGCAGATAAACAATTCCCGACGATGGACATCTTATCAGAACCTACGCCGGGGCGCAACAACTTGATAAGATTACCTGACGTCGGGAATGGCCTATATTGATTTATGCGATTTTCCCGTCACGGATCTGTATGATCCTGTGACCATAACCTGCATTAACTTCGGAATGCGTTACCTGTACTATCGTAATCTTATCTTTTTCATTCAGTTGCTTGAACAGCTCCATGATCTCCTTCGCCTGATCAGAATGCAGGTTACCGGTTGGTTCATCAGCCAGGATCACTTTAGGCTCGCCTACCAGCGCACGGGCTATACCAACCAGCTGTTGTTGTCCGCCGGACAACTGACTAGGAAAAAGGTCTTTTTTAGCTACTATATTGAAACGATCCAGGATATCAGCCACACGGCTCTTACGTTCAGCAGCGGGAACATTCTTATATAGCAATGGTGTCTCAATGTTTTCATATACCGTCAGCTCATCAATCAGGTGATAAGCCTGGAAAACAAATCCTATGGCGCCCCGGTGCAGTTGGGTACGTTTCTTCTCATTCATCTTATGCACCGGTTCTCCGTCAAACAGGTATTCGCCCTGATTAGGTTCTTCCAGCAAGCCCATTATATGTAACAAGGTGGATTTACCTGAACCGGAAGGGCCCATTATAGATACAAACTCTCCTTCGAAAATTCTGAGATCAATATCTTTTAATATTTCATTCTTACCAAATCCAACGGGATAATACTTGGAGATATGTCTTAATTGTATCATTGGTTATTCTGTTTTTAGTGATTTAACCGGGTTCATTAAAGCTGCTTTTACTGACTGAAAACTTATCGTGAAGAATGCGATCACAACGGCAGCAATTCCAGCCAGCAGGAATACCCACCATTTCACATCAATGTGATAGGCAAAATCCTGTAACCATGCCCGCATCAGGTACCAGGCTACAGGTGTAGCGATCAGGATAGCGAACAATACCAGCCGCAGGAAATCTTTTGCTATCAGGGTCACAATACCTGTTACGGAAGCACCCAATACTTTGCGTACACCTATTTCCTTGTTACGCTGCGCAATGACGAGTACCGCTATAGCAAAAAGACCAAGGCAGGATATTACAATGGCTACCACAGCGCCACTTATACTGATCTTTGCCAACCGGGCTTCCGATCTGTACATTCTGTCAATATTTTCATCCAGGAAAGAGCCTTCAAATTCGCCGTCAGGGTCAATGGTATGCCAGGCTTGCTTCACTTTCTCCATCGCCAGGGGCAGGTCTGCCGGTAACACACGCACAAAAATATACATTGGTTTCATCCCGGGAATCAGCTGGATAGTCATCGGGCCAGTCTCCTCTTTCAGGGAATGAAAGTTAAAATTCTTTATAACACCCACCACGTGAAATTTCCCCGTTACCTCCATTTCAACCCCTATAGGATCCTTCTCGCCCAGCTCCTTCGCCATCAGCTCATTGATGATCACAGCACTGGAATCTGTTGCGAATGCACGGGAGAAATCGCGCCCTGTCACCAGTTGCAAACCCAATGTCTGAAGATAATCATATTCTACCATCGACCAGTTACATTTCACACCCCGGCCTTTATAATCAAAGCCATAGGTGGCACTATTCCTGCCGCCATCCAGCCCGTCTCCCATATTAGTATTCGATCCGGTGACAGACAAAATATGCGGGTCACCAGTCAGCATAGTCCTCAACCTTGACAGCGCATAGCCCTTCTGCAATAAACTCGAATTGACAGGAATACTGATCACTTCATGCTCATTGTAACCCAGCGGTTTGGACCGCAGATAGGTTAATTGCTGCCAGAGAATGATCGTACAGCTGATCAGCAGTACCGCTATTGAAAACTGCGTAATAATCAACGCATTCCTGAAAACACTCTTTCTGCCCAGGTTCAGTTTACCCTTCAGCACTTCCAGCATCTTAAACCGGGAGATCATCCAGGCTGGATAACCGCCCGCCAGTACAGTAATCAACAGAAAGCCACCAACAATACCACACAGTATACGGATGTCTCCAAATATAGAAGACATCTCAAAATGATACCGGAACAACTCATTAAACTGTGGCAGTACAAAAGACGCCAGCACAATACCGATAAATAAAGAGATACCACACAGGATAAGCGACTCACTCCAGAACTGTGCTATCAACTGTCCCCTCTTCGCCCCCAACGCTTTCCGCATACCAATTTCCCCTGCCCGCGTAAATGAACGGCCCATAGAAAGATTGATGAAATTCCCCGCAGCAATCGTTAATACCATCACTGAAATGATGACGAGTAACCAGGGGTAAAAATTGCCTATACCCGCAAATTCACTTCGCCGGTCAAAATGAATATCTCCTACCGGAATCAACCCATACCGCAGGAGCTCCCCATCCTTACCTGGCTGCACACCATCCCGCTTCATACCCTGCAATTTCTCCGACATGTACTTATTGACCAGTCCCTGCATCTGCTTCAATACCAGCGAGGCAGACGTATTTTCCTTTACCTGTAAAAAGGTGAAATAAGAACTATAAGACCAGGAACTTTCATTACCATACCATTCCAGCAAAGCCGAAAAGTTAACAAGTAGATCAAAATCAATACTGGAATTCTCCGGTACATTAGCGATCACCCCGCCTACTGTAAAGCTCTTCTGTAACTGTCCGAGCTTTACTTCAATGATCTTATTCAACGGATCCTCATTACCAAAGATGTTCTTCGCCGTTTCTTCAGAGATCAACACCTGATCCCTGTTCTGCAAGGCATTGATATTGCCGCTGCGTATCGGAAAACTGAACATCCGGAAAAACGTGGTATCCGCAAAACCAATCACCCTGGACAGGGTTTTGCCATTGTACGATACACTTCTTTTACTGGACTGATAACGGGTCGCCTGTTTAATAGAGGGGCATTCCTGTTGTAATGCCGCCATTAATGGCGCCGGATGATTAGCACCTACAACCGTTTTACCGTTGGGCAAAGACTCTTCCATGTACACTTCATACAATGATGACCTGTTGACATGAAACTGATCAAACGACCATTCATGGTAAGCCGCAATACACAGTAATAACGCAACGCAAATAGCTACCGTCATGCCGCCGATATTGATAAAAGCAAATACCTTATTTCGTTTAAGGTTCCGCCACGCTATCCTGATGTAGTTTCTAAGCATCTGTTTTTAGATTTAACACTGTTGCCTTATACTATTCCGAACGTAACGCCTTTACAGGGTTCATCAATGCTGCCCGGACTGACTGTATACTAACCGTCATCAATGCGATCGCAACCGCCGTAAAACCCGCCAGCACATACATCCACCACTCCAGCGAAATACGATAGGTATACTGCTGCAACCACCTTATCATAATATAAGAGGCCACCGGTGAAGCAATCACAATCGCTATCAACACAGGCTTCAGGAAATCCCTGGATAACAGCACCGTTACCTGCGCAACGCCCGCCCCCATTACTTTACGGATACCGATCTCCTTCCTCCTGCGGGCTGCCGCAAAAACAGACAATCCCAGCAAGCCCATGCAACTGATCACAATCGCCAGTGTGGCAAAAACATTGATCATAATACCCAGCAATTTCTCATACGCATACTTCTCTTCATAAGTCGCATCCACAAAAGAATATGCAAACGGATAATCAGGGTTGAGCCTGTGATATACTTTCTCCAGACGAGCCAGCCCTTCGCCAACTGACAAAGCCGGATTCAGCTTAATTGTCAGCATACCTCTCCAGGAAGGATTATAAGGTATCACCGCAGGTGTAGCCGGCATGTAAGATTTCATCCACACAAAATCCTTTACAATTCCGGTGATCGTTCTCTGCTCACCGTTTAACACGATCTGCTGCCCAAGTACAGGATCTTTCAGATGCATCGTCTTTACAGCAGCTTCATTCAGTATAATCGACAGGGAATCTGCCGCTGACTGAAAATCACGTCCTTCTTTTAACTGTATGCCGAAAGTGGAAATGAAGTTCTCTGTAGCGGTGATAATACCAAAGTTTGTATTCTCTTCACCAGGCAATTGTCCCGGCCATCTCAATCCCCATACACTACCGCCTGTCTGTGCAATAGAACTCATCATGATACTGCCATTAACTGCAGCGCCTGATGCAATTGCCTCCTGTCTGAAAGCATCATAATTATCATATACCTTCCCCTCCAGCTCCACATCTACCAATCCCTTCGTATCATATCCCAGGGGACGGCTGCGGATAAAATCTATCTGCCTGTAAATAACGATCGTCACCAGTATCAACACAATAGCCAGCGTAAACTGAAATACCACCAGCGTCTGTCTTGACTTGAAACTGCCTTTTATTTCTACCAGTCCGCCCTTTAACACCTTAATAGGTTTGAAAGAAGACAGTACAAAAGCCGGGTAGCTACCCGCCACAAAACCGGTTAAAACAGCCAGTACCAGTATCGCCAACCAGAAATAAGCCGGCGCCAGTGATAATTGCAGCGAACTATCTGTTAATGCATTAAAGCGGGGCAGTATGATCCACATTAATACCAACGCCAGCACTAAAGAGATAAACACCAACATCATGGACTCGTACATAAACTGTCCGATCAGGGTACGCTTATTAGCACCAATCGCTTTCCTGACACCCACTTCTTTGGCTCTTCTTTCACTCTGCGCCGTACTGAGATTCATGAAATTCACACAGGCAATCAGCAAAATGCCCAATGCCAGCAGTGCAAACAGACGTACAGAACTGATCTCGCCACCGATTATTTTACCATCTTTTATCTCTGAATATAATTTCCATTTACTCATCGGATGCATGATGAGATAGGTCGTCTCAGGTATTCCCCCGGATTGCTCATGCAGGAGATTCCTCACTTTACGTCCTGCTACCTGCGGGTCAGCTGCCGGATTTAACTGCACATAGGTATTGAGCCCGAAGTTTCCCCATTCTTCTTCACCTACCCATGGCATGATCTGTAAACACAGCTTCCAGCTTAACAGATACGCAAAACGTACCGTGGAGTTCTTAGGAGGATCTTTTACAACACCCTGTACAACAAGCGGATGTGTGATATCAAAATTGACGATCTGCCCGATCGGATCGGCGTCGCCAAACAATTTACGGGCAGTACTTTCCGTAAGCACGATCACATTTTCATCTTTCAATGTACCCTGTCCACGCAACAGCGGGAAAGTAAATACGTTCAGGAAACCGGGATCAGTAAAAATACCCTGCTGCTTGACAGACTTATCTCCGACCTTCAATAAATGCGGCGTGAGATAGGTAGTCCGCACAACCGCCTTCACTTCAGGTATATTCTTCTCCACAAATGGTCCCAGCGGCACAGGGGTATTAGACCCGCCTTCTGCTCCTAGTTTAAGATGATAAATATCTTTGCCATGTTCATGAAACCTGTCATAGCTGAATTGAAACAGTACATACAGTAATAACGTAAAACTCACGGCCATACCAACGGTCAGACCGGCTATATTGATCGCGGAAAATGTGCGGTTCCGCCACAAATTCCTCCAGGCTATTTTTATATAACTCTTTACCATAGTACCCTTTTTTAATTGCATGAAAGAAAACTTATGGGCTGGTAGACACCTGCCCATGGTACATTTCACTTGTCATATTTAAACGTAACTACTAAAGAAACTTATTCAGTACGCAATGATTTCACCGGACTTGTCAGCGCTGTCTTTACAGTCTGCACATAAACGGTGATCAATGCAAGGATGACTGCAATACCGCCGGACAACACAAATACCCACCATTGAATATCGACACGGTATGCAAAATCTTTCAGCCACTGGTACATCAGGTACCAGGCCAATGGCGTGGCTACCAGCAGAGCGATTACCACAAGCTTCAGGAAGTCGCTGGACAGCAGGAATAAAATGCTGCTCACAGAAGCACCCAATACCTTACGGATCCCAATCTCTTTGGTACGCTGGATCACGATATAGGAGATAAGGCCCAACAAACCTAAAGTGGCAAGAAAAATAGCCAATACTGTAAATGTCAGCACCAGGCGACCAAAACGGTACTCAGCACGATACTGTTTGTCAAATGCCTCATCCAGGAAATAATATTCAAACCTTCCATCAGGCGCATATCGATTGTAAATATTTTCAACATTTGCCAATACGGTCTTTAAGCTGGCGCCTGTAGCAGTAATAGTCATTGGCGTATATGCATCAGGACCTATACGTATGGTTAACGGAGCGATTTCCTCACGTAATGAGCGGTAATTAAAATTTTTAATAACACCTATTACCTTTCCTTCCCGTCCCCACTGAGAAAACTTTTTACCAATGATTTCCTCAGGCTTACTATATCCGAGGGAAGCTACCGTAGCTTCATTCACAACCATTGCCTCCGTACTGTCAGTCCCCATCTCTTCAGAGAAGGCACGTCCGGCCACTACTTTAATATTATACTGCCTGATAAAATCGTAATCGACAAAATAGAGATTGATATTACTTGCCTGCATATCCCCATTCTTCAACTCCATCACACTGTAAGCGGAATTATTAAATTTACCGGGCACAGAAGATGAAAAGGAGGTACCAAGTACACCAGGTACGCCGGCCACTTGTTGTTTTATTTCCTTCCAATGCTGTTTAATGTTATCTACTCCATTAAACTCTACTACCAGTTGCTGATCTTTCTTAAAGCCTGGATCATGGGACTGCATATACAGCAATTGATTATAAATAATAATCACACCCGCAATCAACACAATAGTGATCACAAATTGAAATACGACCAACCCCCTTCTGAGCAGCAAGCCTCTATTACTGCTACTAAAAGCGCCTTTCAACACGACGACCGGCTCATAGGAAGACAAGACAAGGGCTGGATAGATACCTGCAAGCAAGCCAATCAGTATCGCGATCAGCAGAAACAAGCCTACTATACCTGTTTTAAATATATTGACGGCAATTTCCTTTCCGGCAAGCATGTTAAATGCAGGCAGCAATAGCTGGCATAATATGGCTGACAGGAAAAATGCGACCAGGCTCAATAACAGTGTTTCACAGAGAAACTGGAAGGTAAGTTGCACTTCATAGGCGCCGACTGCTTTACGTACCCCTACCTCTCTTGCTCTCTCTGTCGCCCTTGCTGTTGCAAGATTGACAAAGTTGATCACAGCAATCAACATAATAAACAATGCTACAAAAGAGAATATATATACATTGGTTATGCTGCCGTATACAAGTGTTGTTCCCTTTCTTTTTGAATGGATATATACATCTTTGAAGGGTTCCAGATGTAATGTGTAGTACATCTGGTTCTTCTTCATCTTTTCGCCTATATGACGCTCCATAAAGGCTGGAAGCTTCTTTTCAAATTTTGCCGGATCTACTCCGTTTTCCAGAAGTAAGTAAGTGATAGCGCCAAAGTTCCCCCAGGAGTTTTCAAGATCTACGCCCAATGCCTTATAGGTAGACACCGGAAACAACATATCAAATGGCATTTGTGAATTCTCCGGTACATCCTTCATGACGCCCGTAACTTTAAGGGTATTCTTCCTGCCATTGATCTGAACAGACCTTCCCACAGCATTTACAGTACCGAAGTACTTTTTTGCTTTACTCTCAGTCAGCACCACAGAAAAAGGCTCTGCCAAAGCGGTTTCCTTTGTTCCGCTTATCAGTGGAAATGTAAATATGTCAAGGAAGTTTGAATCAACAACAGCAATCTTATCTTCCTGGTATTTAGCATCATCCGTAGTTACCACCATATTTGAGAAAATAACACGAACAGCTGCGCTGACCTCAGGAAAGTCGGCTTTTAAAGCTGGGCCCATAGGACCAGAGGTAATATCTGCCTCAATGAGCTCTGTAGGTGTTTTTACATCTGTTAACAAGTGATAAAGCTGATCCTTCTTTTCATGAAACTTATCATAACTCAGTTCGAACCGTACATAGATAAAGATCAGGAAGCAACAGGTCATACCTATTGTCAGGCCCAGTATATTGATGAAGGAATAAAACTTTTGCTTTCTGATATTCCTCCAGGCGATCTTGAGATAATTCTTTAACATAACCCCCGTTTTATAAAGTGGACTATTCAGTTCTTAATGAGCGTACAGGATTTCTTAATGCGGCTTTGATGGCCTGGAAACTTACAGTCAGCAGGGCTACAGCTACAGCAAGTAAACCCGCGATGGCAAATACCCACCAGCTGATGCTGATGCGGTAAGCATAGTCATCCAGCCACCTGTTCATAATATACCAGGCGGCAGGGATAGCCAACACGATAGAGATCAATATTATTTTCAGGAAGTCGCTGGTCAGCAGTGCAACGATATTGGTAACAGAAGCGCCCAATACCTTTCTCACACCAATTTCTTTTACACGTTGTCCTGTAGCAAAAGTGGCGAGCCCAAACAATCCCAGGCAGCTGATGAAGATCGCAATACCGGCAAAGTAATTAAACAGTTTTCCTGTGCGTCTGTCCAGCTTATACATGTTATCCAGGCTCTGATCAATAAACGCATAGTTAAAAGGGGCGCCGGCATTATATCTTTTATATAACTGTTGTGCTGAAGTGATAGCCTGTTGCGCCTGACCAGGTTTTGTTTTCACATACACAATATTGTTATCCTCCCTGTAATAGAATACGACAGGACCTATCTTTTCATGCATAGATGCATAGTGAAAATCTTTTACTACACCGACAATGGTACCGTCAAATCGCCAGAGCTTGAAACGTTTGCCAACAGGGTCTTTCATACCCATCATCTTTGCAGCGGTTTCGTTGATGATATAGTGACTGGAATCAGCTTTTGAATTGGTAAAGTTTTGTCCGGCCGTAAACTGGAGCTTCATCATCTCCATAAAGTTTTTGTCCCCGCTGATGGTATGCGCAATCATCGACTCCTGATTACTTTTACCATCCCATTCTGTGTCACCGGTACTGTTATCAATAGATGTCATCCTTGTATTGGCATTCGCAGCTGCAATAACGCCGGGCGCTGTACTTAACTCCTGTAAGGCAGTCTGCATATGCGCAGACATAGCGCCTCCATTGAACATAAATACATTCTCTTTGTCATAGCCGATCGCCTTATTTTTTATATAGCGCAATTGCTGACCTACAACGATTGTACTTACAATAAGCACCGTGGCTATCAGAAACTGTACGACTACCAGTACCCTGCGGAAACTGATGTTCCCACCTGATAAGGCCAGTCCGCCTTTTAATGTCTTTAAGGGGTTAAATGATGACAGCAATACAGCCGGATAGATGCCTGCAACAATCAGTGTCAGCAGCATAGCAGCTCCAATAGCCAGTACCATCTGGAAGTTTTGCAGACTAAAAGAAAGCTGTTTGCCTGTGAGATTATTATAGAATGGTATCAGTAATAAAATGAGTGCAATAGCCAGCACAAGCGATAACATAAACACCAGCACCGACTCTCCTACAAATTGCATAAACAGTTGTCTTCTGGTGGCACCGATGAGCTTACGTACCCCCACTTCAGCGGCACGCTGCATAGCTCTGGCGGTTGATAGATTTACATAGTTTACACAGGCGATCAATAGTATCACTACCGCAATGATCAGGAATATTCTGACAATCTTAATTGTTCCTTCTGACAGGTCCGGATTATACAGGTGCATGTCATACAATGGCTGAAGATTGTAACGTACATTTGGATCCGGCTTCGCATCAGGACGCAACATTGCCAGTTCTTTACTAACCTTCGCCACAGATGTCCCTGGGGCCAGCAAAAAGTAAGTATCGAAAACGAAATCTCCCCAATCCTCATCCATCGATTGCCAGTAATCCCCCTTCGTGAACTTTTGCTGCAGGATACCATAAGGCATGAGGAAATCATATTGGATAGTGGATTGTATCGGGAAATCTTCCAATACCGCACTTACAACATATTGATCTTTATCACCGGTTATCACCTTCCCAACAGCGTCTTCAGTGCCGAAATAACGTTTAGCCGCACTACGCGTTATGACCAGCGATGAATTGTCGGTAAAAGGCTTATTCGTACTTCCTTTCCATATAGGGAATGTAAATAGGGTAAAGAAGGAAGGTTCCACAAAAGCCAGCTTGACATCATGGATATCCTTATTGTTATAAGTGAATTTAGAGATCGTCCCCCAGTTCGGCGCCATACGCACAGCCTGCTGCACACCTGCGATCCTTTTTACAGCATGCAGGGCAAGCGGCGCAGGCATTTGGTTCCAACTCTGCACATCGGCGCCTGAAGTGAACGTAACCGAAGCCTTATAAATATTAGAACCTTTTTCATGAAACCTATCATAGCTTAACTCATCCTGTACCCATACAAGTAACAGAATGCCCAATGCCAATCCGAGCGCAAGACCGCCAATATTGATACTGCTGTACATTTTATAGCGCCAGAGATTGCGCCAGCCCACTCTCAGATAGTTGTTAAGCATATGAGTCAGTTTAAAAGGTGAGTAAAGGGTATATCAGACAAGCGCTATACGTGGAATTGTTCTTTGATATTTTCAGTCACTACGCGACCGTCAAATAAGTTGACAACACGGTGTGCAAAACCAGCATCATAAGGACTGTGCGTTACCATGATCATCGTAGTACCGGCCTCATTCAGCTCCTGCAACAACTTCATTACTTCTTCACCATTCGTAGAATCCAGGTTACCGGTAGGCTCATCCGCCAATATCATTTTCGGATTAGCTACTACCGCACGGGCAATCGCCACACGCTGCTGCTGACCACCGGATAACTGCTGCGGGAAGTGATTACGGCGATGCATGATATTCATACGCTCCAGCACTTTCTCAACTTTCTCCTTCCTCTCACTGGCAGGTACCTTCAGATACAAGAGCGGTAACTCTACGTTTTCAAATACAGTCAGTTCATCAATGAGGTTGAAACTCTGGAATACGAAACCAATAGAACCCTTTCTGAGTTGTGCACGCTGACGTTCGCTCATACGCGCTACTTCATGGTCCCAGAAATGATATTCCCCGCCACTAGGGTTATCCAGCAAACCCAGAATATTCAGCAAGGTGGATTTACCACAACCTGAAGGACCCATGATAGCAACGAATTCACCATCCTTTACTTCCATGTTAATGCCATTCAATGCAGAAGTCTCAATTTCTTCTGTTGTAAAAATCTTTTGAAGATTGACTGTACGTATCATGACTTCGGTTTATTAAAAATTTTAGAATAAGGGTTTTATTTATTCATGTCTCAGCAATCCGGTAGGATTGGCATTTGCCGTGCGGAAACTTTGTAATGCAATCAGTATATAGGTTAAACTAAAGGTAATACCACCTGCCACTATAAACGGCGCCAAACTCATACTGGTACGATACGCGTATCCATCCAGCCATTTACTCGCAAGGAAATAAGCAAGCGGCCAGGCGATGATATTAGCAATGATGATAACGGCAGTATACTCCTTCAGGAACAGGTAGATGATACTACGCGTGTTCGCACCCAGTACTTTTCTCACGCCCACTTCCTTCGCACGACGGGTCAGACTGAAGGCCACCACCCCCGCAGCTCCCAGTAAGATAATCACAAAGTTTAATCCGGTAGCTACATCAGCTGCCTTTTTCAGGCGGGTTTCACTGAAGTACATTGCCTGAAACTTTTCATCCATAAAGAAATAATCAAATGGAGAATCGCTATAGCGGGATTTGAAGGTAGATTCAATACCGGCAATGCTCTTCCTGATATCAGCCGTCTTCAGTTTGATGCTCAGGAAACGGTATGCCGGATTAATCTGCTGGGTGAAGAATATCATTGGTGCGATCTTCTGCCCCATGTTAAAAAAGTGAAAGTCTTTTACGATCCCTCTTACCGTCAGCCTGGTATCATTACCAGCGATACGTATTTCCTGACCAACGCCCTGCTTCAGTTGCAATGCTTTCACAGCAGTTTCGTTGAGCACCACATCCATCGGACTGTCATGATCAGTGAAGAAGCGGCCGGCAGTCAGTTTCAGGCCGAAAGTAGAAGCATAGTTTCCGTCTGTAACAAGTCTTTCTACATTGACTGGTGCATCGCTGGCAGCGCCTTGCGGTAACATGGGCAAACTGCCGCCATTCATACCATCAGGTACTTCATAAGAAATCGTGGCGCTGACCACACCGGCCTTCTGCATCATTTCATCTCTTAACAGCTCCAGGCGTTTCAGTCCTGTGCTATCCCACTGACGGGGCACAGAAGAAATAACCAGCAACTGCTCTTTATTATATCCCAGATCCCTGTTGAAGAAATAGTTGATCTGGCGGGAAATATAAAGTGTACATACAAATACCAGTATCGCGATGGAAAACTGTAGAACAAGGGAAGCTTTCCGAAAAACAAGCTCCCCCTTTCCTACGGATATCTTTCCCTTCAGTACTTTCAGCAGGTTGTTGGCCGTCAGCACAAAAGCAGGATATATACCCGCTACCAATCCGACAGCCAGCACCAGCAACAAATAAAACAATACCAGCATTCCGGAGAAAGACCATACATGGGGTAACGTTTTGTTCAGGATCTGCCCGAATACAGGACGAAGCAGCTCATAGAAAGCAATGGACAGAAAGGCCGATATACCGGTTAGTACGATTGATTCTGCAAGGAATTGTGCAACCAGCTGCTGACGTCTGCCGCCAAACACTTTACGCAGACCGATCTCTTTCAGGCGATACGTAGAGTTCCCCACACTGATATTCACATAGTTGATCACTGCCATCAGCAAGACGAAACCCGCAATAATGGCCAGTATGTAAATCATTTTTCTTACCAGACCATTGTTGGTATCGAGATAGAATGAATCCAGCCCTACCAGCTGAATACCCATATTGTCTTTCAGCTGCTGATTGCAATTCATCGCTACCAGTTTACGGATAGGCCCATCCAGCTGTGCAGGTGTTACACCTGGTTTCAACTGGATGTAAGACGCCATACACACATTGTTCCAGTCTTTATCGCCATCTTTACCTAAAAAGTAATCAACACTCTGCATCGGCATAAAGATGTCATTCTTAAACCCGTTGATGGTCGTCACACTATTCTCTCTTGCTTCACTTTTCAATACGCCGGTAACCGTGTAATTTTTCTTACCGTCCTGCCTTGTATCTATTGTCAGCACTTCATCCAGTGCATTCGCTTTACCAAAGAACTTCATCGCTGTTTCTTCCGTAATTACAACAGAATTATTATCACGGAAAGCATGGGCCGGATCACCATACAACATCGTCAGGCCGAAATTCGATACGATAGTCGTATCCCCCGGCTGAAGCCCTACCCTGAAATGCCTGTCTTTGTAAGTAGCATTGGCAGAACAGGGATACGTACGATAATAATCAGCCACCAGCGAAGGGTATTGATCATGCAGCCCCTTTGCCAGCATCGCGGGAGTGATCAGCGGCATGTACATGTTATCAGCCTTCCAGGCAGATTGCATGAAATACTGCTGTGGAAGATTATTCAGGTCACGGTTGACTTGTTTCTCCTCCCAGATATAAACAGTAATGAGAAGAGAGAAGGTAATGCCAATGGCAAGTCCTGCAATGTTGATAAACGAAAACAGTTTGCGTTTCGCAAGATGTCTTAATGCAATGGTGATGTAAGTGCTGATCATCTGCATATATAGTTTTCAGGTGAGGTGTTCGGGATACCACCTCTGCGGACTTGCAGAGGCTGGCACCGGAACTAAAACAACTGTGACTGCCGTATTAAAATACTAAAACCTCTTTGTCTCCGAAATTTTCATACGAAGAAGTAATGACCTGTTCACCCTCCTGCAAACCTTCCAGTATTTCAAAATACTGTGGGTTTTTCTGTCCCAGGGAAATGTTCCGTTTTACGGCCCTGTTTCCAGCTTTATCCACTACATATACCCAGTTACCACCGGTGTCGGAGAAGAAACCACCTACCGGCAGCAACAGCGCGGAAGAGGACTTACCTAATTCCAGGCGGATAGGAGACGATTGTCCGCGACGGATCCCTTCCGGCATTTCTTTTTCGAATTTCATATCGACATTGAAACGACCGTTTTTCACCTCAGGATATACTTTGATGATAGATAATACATAGGTTTTGTTATTGAACTCAAAAGTGGATTTCAAACCCGGGAATACCCTGGAGATATAATGCTCGTCCACTTCCGCACGCATCTTGAAGCCATCCAGGTCATCGATCTGACCAATATTCTGACCGGCAGTGATGCTTCCCCCTACTTCGGCGTCAACAGAGGATAATTGTCCGTCGATAGGCGCTCTCAACACCAGGTTACTCAGGTTATCCTTCATCATCTGAAGGTTACGCTGCGTACGGAGAATAGTTGACTCAAGGCGATCTATCTGTATTTTGGCATTGTCCTCCTGGAAGCGCTGGCTTTCTACCTCTATCTGGCGCTGTTTCACAAGACGCTCATAATCAAGCTTATTTTTTATAAACTCCTGCCGGGAAACGATCTTCTCGTCTACCAGTTGTTTGGTACGATCATACAGGTCTTTGGCCTGTTCGATCTGAAAATCCAGGTTTGCCACGGTCTGCTGCATAGTAAAACGGTTCTGCTTCAGGGTCTGGCGGGTATTCTGGAGTTCGTTGATCAGACGGTAGATTTCCGTTTCATGATTTACAAAGTCCATCATCAGGTTCTGGTTTTCCAGGCGCAGAATGCTGTCGCCCTTTTTAACCATGCTACCCCCCTCCAGGTATTTCTGACTGACATAACCGCCTACGATGGCATCGAGGCGAATTGTTTTAAGAGGCAACACAACAGCGGTAACTGCTATATATTGATCAAAGGTGCCTTTGCTGACGGTAGAAATAGTGATCTTATCTTTCTCTACGTTCAACTTGGAACGATGATCGGCAAATATGAGATTGTACAGAAGTAACATCGCTACTACAGCGCCTCCGCTGATAAGGGCGATTCTCTTTTTAGACCAGTACTTCTTTTCTATTTTTCTGTCCATAGGTGATACTTACTTTCCTGACCGAATAAGGCAACGGTCATGCCAAAGCCCGAAACACAATACAGTAGGGCATTTCAGAGGACAAGCCCTATCAATGATCGTCCTGAAGCGTACACCAGACGTCCATTTCCGGACAATTCCCGCTATACAGGCAGACAGCCTGTAAAAACCGAAATCTTTTTATAATATTGCCAGTGGCCGCATCCGCCACGGGTAGACATCCCACGGCCCCTGTCAGGAACACGTTTTGCGGATTCATTACAGAAACAATAGACAAGACCTTAAGTTATGACCACACCCTTACCCGGTAAAATTCTTATTGTAGATGACGACATGGACGTGCTGCGCGCCGCCCGTTTATTGTTAAAGCGCCATTTTGAACAGGTTGACTTTGAACGTAACCCGCAGAAGATCCCCTACATGGTCACCAATTTCGATTATGATGTGATCCTGCTGGATATGAACTTTACCCGCGACCTCAGTAGCGGGAAGGAAGGCTTTGAATGGCTGGACCGTATCCTGGACATCAGACCCGAAGTAGCAGTCGTACTCTTTACGGCCTACGGAGACGTCGAAATGGCTGTAAGGGCAATCAAAGCCGGAGCGGTCGATTTTGTACTGAAGCCATGGGAAAACGATAAACTGCTGGCGACCATGCAGGCCGCCTATAATAAGAAGCGTGGTAATAAAGAAAAGGTGGTAACAACACCGGCAACCCCACAGTCAGACGTTAATATCATTGGCAGCAGCGAAGCCATGCAGCAGGTACTGGACACTGCCGCCCGGGTAGCTGGCACAGACGCCAATGTGTTGATACTGGGTGAAAATGGTACCGGTAAAGACCTACTTGCCCGTCACATACATGCTTTATCGCTCCGTAATAAACAACCGTTTGTCAGCGTCGATCTGGGAGCTATCAGCGAAACCCTGTTCGAAAGTGAACTGTTCGGCCATGTGAAAGGCGCATTTACCGATGCCAGGGAAGACCGTACCGGCCGCTTTGAAGAAGCCAACGGCGGCTCCATTTTCCTGGATGAACTGGGAAATATCTCCCTGCCTTTACAGGCAAAGCTGCTGACCGTCTTGCAAAACAGGGCCGTGACCAAAGTAGGTAGCAACAAATCTACCTCCATAGACGTACGCCTGATCACAGCGACTAACAGGAACATTCAGCGTATGGCAGCAGAATACCAGTTCCGGCAGGACTTACTCTACCGTATCAATACCATAGAGATCCAGCTGCCCCCTTTACGTGAACGTCTGGAAGATATCGTTCCGTTGGCCGAATATTTCCTGGAGAAATATGCCACAAAATATAAACGTACCGTAACCAGCCTGCATGAATCACTCATACAGCAGCTACGCCAGTACGAATGGCCGGGTAACATCCGCGAACTGCAACATGCCATGGAAAGAGCCGTGATCCTCTCCCAGGGCAAAACGCTCATGCCGAAAGACGTATTCGTAAAAAATCCGATACAGGAACAAGCCCTGAATACAGGCTACAACCTGGAGGAAATGGAACGCAATATCATTACCCAGGCCATGAAAAAGTGTAATGGCAATATCACAGAAGCAGCCAAAGAACTGGGACTGAGCAGAGCTGCCCTTTACAGAAGACTGGAAAAATATAACATCTAGTAGTTTACAATGAACAAGTTCAGTGTCAATATATTACTGCGTATTATCCTCCTGACCCTCAGCACCATTACCAGTGTATGGGTATGGACAGTGCTTGGCGTTTTTCCGGGAATAGCCATGGCAATCCTGATCTGTATGCAGATATATGGCATGTATTACTACATCAACCGGGTAAACAGAAAACTGACACTGTTCCTGGAATCCATCCGCTACGAAGACTTTTCCATCCGCTTCAGCGCCGATAATAAACTGGGCAAAAGCTTCCAGGCACTAAACCACCAGTTTAATGAGGTGCTGGAGGCCTTCCGGCAAACCAGGGCCGAAAAAGAGGCCAACCTGAAGTACATAGATACGATCGTACAACATATCAGTATAGGCGTTCTTTCCTTTGATACAGAAGGGCATATTGAGCTGATTAATCCGGCAGCATTCCGCCTGTTGGGCATCTACAGACTACGCAATATTTCCGAACTGAAAAACAGCCATCCGGGTTTACCGGAATACCTGATGGAGATCCGTTCAGGAAGTAAAATACTGTATCATACCCGGCAGGAACAGCAGCTGTCTATTCATGCAGCCAGCGTAAGACTACAAGGCCGGCTTATCAAACTGATCTCTCTGCAGAACATTCATGCCGAACTGCAACAGAAAGAACTGGAAGCCTGGCAGAACCTGACCAAGATATTACGTCACGAGATCATGAACTCCGTAACGCCGATCGTATCCCTGATAGGCACCATGCAGGATATCGTAGAACAGGATATTTCTCCGGAAGCAGCCCAGAAAGAAGCCATTGAGGATCTCCAGGAAGCACTGGAAACGATCAAGAGCCGGAGTAAAGGGATTATGAACTTCGTAAATGCTTACCGGGACTATACGACACTGCCTAAACCACAGTTTACACAGGTCAATATAAAAGAACTCCTGAGTGGTGTGAGCAGTTTGTTACAACCGGAACTCAAACAGGCAGGTATCTATTATCACTACGAAATAGACGCTGCCGGCACAGAGATCCATGCAGATGTCGCCCAGTTACAGATGGTTATGATCAACCTGATTAAAAATGCCATGGATGCACTGGAGCAAACCCATACGCCCGCCATACAGGTAAAAGCAACCATGAATACCCCCAGCCAGGTGCATATTGAGATTATTGACAACGGTCCGGGTATCGACGCGGAAGCCATGAACAAGATTTTCATCCCCTTCTATACCACCAAGAAAAAAGGCAGTGGTATCGGTCTGAGCCTCTCCCAGCAAATCATACAATCACATGGCGGACAGCTCAAAGTGAGCCGTTCCGGAAATAATGGCACAACCTTTTCGGTATTCCTCCCTGTTAGCTGAAACCATTTAGACAAAGATGTCGTACTTTAAGATATTATAACGCTCATTATGCAAGGGAGAAGTGTATTAAACATATTGTACGCTGTCACGCTATTTGTTCACCTCTTGGCCATTGTGTTTCATCTGGATATACTCAGTTACGCCTCAAAGTTCCTGTTGCCGTTTATACTGGCCATCCAGTTTGTGCTGGGCACTGAAGGCATCCCCTCGGTATTCCGGATTTCCATGCTGGCCGCCCTGTTCTTCACAGGTTTTGGTGACATGTTCCTGCTGTTTTCTGAACAGAATACCTGGTTTTTCTCATTTAGCCTGATCACCTTTGCGTTTTCATTAATGGCGTATATAGGATTCTTCCTGAAGATCCGGTATTCCAACTATCCCCTGCCCCGCTGTCAGTGGGCATTTATCTTTGCCGCACAGGCAGCTGTCATTGCATTTATTTACTTCATGTTACCCTATCTGGGCCAGCTGACCATTCCCGTGATCATTTTTGCCGGTATCGCCTCCGTGATGTTACAGGCTGTTAAACATGCCTACAGACTGAAAGAACAGCCTTCCGGTTGGTATGCCATGGCCGGAGCGGGTCTTTATATTATTTCCTGCGCGATTATCGCCATCCATTACTTCTACCACCCCCTGGAAATGGGCACCTTTCTTATCATGCTGACGTACGGACTGGCGCAATGGGGCCTGGTTACCGGCGGACTACTCTATCTCCGTATGCGCCGGGGCTATGCCGTGCAATAAATGGGAGCAAATAAACCGTATTAAACCGTACATTTGATCCTTGCTTGACGAGAATAGCTTATGGAACAAACAGATTTCTTAGTTATTGGTTCCGGTATAGCAGGATTGACCTATGCCCTCAAGGTAGCGGCAGCATGTCCTGACAAGAAAATTACCATCATCACCAAATCACATGAGGATGAGACCAATACCAAATACGCACAGGGTGGAGTTGCTGTAGTGAACGATCTCGAAAACGACAGCTTTGAAAAGCATATTGAAGACACACTGATCGCAGGTGATGGGCTCTGCAATGAAGAGATTGTGGAAATAGTGGTAAAGGAAGGACCAGAACGTGTCAACGAGATTATTGAATGGGGCGCCAACTTTGACAAAAACGCAGCCGGAGATTTCTCCCTGGGTAAAGAAGGCGGTCATTCTGAATTCCGCGTGATCCACTACAAAGACGTTACCGGTAAAGAAATAGAACGTGCGCTGCTCGATGCAGTACACAAGCAACCCAATATTGAGATGGTCACCCATTGCTTCGTGGTAGACCTGATCACCCAGCATCACCTGGGATACCTCATTACGAAATCTACTCCCGATATAGCGTGTTACGGCGTATACGTACTGAACCTGCTGACCAACAAGATCGAAAAGATCCTCAGCCGCATTACCGTGCTGGCTACCGGTGGTAATGGACAGGTATACCGCAGTACCACCAATCCGACTATTGCCACCGGTGATGGCGTAGCAATGGTATACCGTGCAAAAGGCAGAATCGAGAACATGGAGTTTATCCAGTTCCACCCGACCGCCCTGTATCAACCTGGCGTGAACAACGCTTTCCTGATTACAGAAGCAGTACGTGGCGACGGCGGTATACTGCGCAATATACACGGAGAGGATTTCATGCATAAGTATGATCCGCGTCTTTCACTCGCCCCACGCGATATCGTGGCAAGAGCGATAGACAGTGAAATGAAGATCACCGGTACAGAGTACGTATATCTCGACTGCCGGCACATGGATCAGGAGAAGTTCATTCATCACTTCCCCAACATCTATGAAAAATGCCTGGCATCCGGCATAGATGTAAAGAAAGACATGATTCCCGTAGCACCCGCAGCCCACTATAGTTGCGGCGGCATCAAGGTAAATGAATACGGACGTACGTCCATCAATAACCTGTATGCCTGCGGAGAATGTTCCAGTACAGGTCTGCATGGCGCAAACAGGCTGGCATCCAACTCACTGCTGGAAGCAATGGTGTTTGCACATCGTTGTTACCTGGACGGCGTGCAAAAAATTAACAGCATCACACATAAGGTGCATGTACCTGACTGGAATGCAGGTGGTACGACAGCCCCAAAAGAAATGATCCTGATCACCCAGAGCCTGAAAGAGCTCAAACAGATCATGAGCGATTATCTCGGTATCGTCCGTACAAATGAACGTATGCAGCGTGCAAGCCGCAGGCTGGATATTCTGCATGAAGAAACAGAACAGTTGTACGAAAGAACAGAGGTATCCCCTCAGTTGTGTGAATTAAGAAACCTGATCACCGTCGGCTACCTGATTGTAAAAGGAGCTTCATTCCGTAAGGAAAGCCGCGGTTTACACTTTAATACAGACTATCCTCAGAAGAGCGCCCTTGTACAGAATATTGTGTTATAGAAATTGATGACATGTATTATTTGTTACTGGCATTTATGTACGGCATTTCCATATTGCCGTTATGGTTATTATATCGCATCAGTGATGTTTTATACCTGATCATTTATTATGTTGTTGGTTACCGTAAATCAGTTGTATTTGAGAATCTGAAGCAGGCATTTCCCGATAAAACGGAGAAAGAAATTACCCGGCTTGCAAAGAAATACTATCTCAATCTGACCGATATGATGGTGGAAACCATCAAATTGCTCACGCTCAGCCAGCAACAGCTGCAACGCCGTTTCGTCTGCGACCTGACCGTCCTGCATAAACTATATGCTGAAGGCAAAAGCTGCCAGATGCATCTGGGACATAACTTCAATTGGGAATGGGCGAATCAGTTCTGTATGCAGGGGGTAAAATTTCCTTTCCTGGTAGTATATATGCCACTGACCAGCAAAGTGGGTGATCGTATGTTCCGGTATTTCCGCGAGAAATCCGGCAGTACACTGTTGCCCGCCAATGATATCAAGAACAGTATGTTGCCCTGGATGGACAAACAATACCTGATTGCACTCGTAGCAGATCAGAATCCCGGTAACCCACGCCGCAGTTACTGGTATCCTTTCCTGAACAAAATGACCGCATTTTATAAAGGGCCGGAAATGACCGCCCGCAGAAGCAATATTCCTGTTGTTTTTGTAGATATCCGTAAGGTAAAAAGAGGGTATTATCACGCTACCCTGAAATTAGCGTTTGAAGAACCCGCAACGGTGCCGGAAGGGCAGATCACAGAAGATTTTGTAAAATTCCTGGAAGGAAATATCCGGGAGCAACCCGATGTATGGGTGTGGAGCCACAGAAGGTGGAAACATGAGTACAGGGAGTAACAAAAAGAAGCTGAACTGACCAGTACGCCTGTAGTGACTGATCAGTTCAGCCACAAAACTATTTCATAGCAGCACTGTCTGTTTTCATCGTAGAATCAGGAGCTGCTGGTGGGGGTGGTGGAGGAACTGCTGCCTGCACCATAATGTTGTTAGTCACAGATTTCACACCGCTGACGCCTTTCACTGCATCTTCTGCAGCTGTTTTTGCGGCATCGTCAGCTACTTCACCATTCAGGGTAACAACTCCTTCCTTTACTTCGGCAGTAACGCCTGGGGAAGCAGTGAGTTTCTCATTAACGGATTGCTGAACGCTGCTATCACTGGGCGAACAGGCAAATAAGCATACGGCAAGGAACATCATTCCAGCCATCAGGAAAGTTTTACATTTCATGGTTAAAAGTTTAACTAAGTAAAACAAATAACATGCTAGACCAACGGATTGTTCTATTACAAATAGCTGTTAATCAACCATTATCTGCAAAACCAGGATAAAGGGTCATGCCACCATCCACAAACAGGGTCGTTCCCGTCACATAATCACTCTCGTCACTGGCCAGCCACACAGCCGCTTTTGCAACGTCTTCCGGTATTCCTACCCTGCCATATGGAATGAGTTCCAGCAGCTTTTTCTCATCTTCGGGCGTATCCCAGGCATCTTCATTGATACGGGTTTTAATAGCCCCGGGAGCCAGTCCGTTAACCCTGATACGATGCGGCGCCAGCTCCTGTGCCATAGACTGCATCAACAGCTTCACACCACCTTTACTGGCCGCATAATTCACATGTCCTGCCCATGGAATCACTTCATGTACACTGCTCATACAGATGATCTTTCCGGCAGCTTTGGAGCGGCCTTCCACAACACCTCTGCGTCTGAATTCCCGCGCGGCTTCACGCGCACAAAGGAACTGGCCTGTCAGATTGGTATTAATCACTGTATTCCACTGCTCCAGCGTCATGTCAAACAGATTGGCGTCCTGCTGGATACCGGCATTGGCCACAACTATGTCTACAGTACCAAAGCGGGAAAAGATTTCCGCATACATCTTCTTTACCTCGTCTTCTTTACTGATATCGCATTGCTGAACAAAACCGTCGCTGCCCGCTGCTTTGATTTTAGCCAGTACTTCTTCGGCGCCTTTCAGACTTTTGTCACTGTGATGGTTCACCACAACTGTAGCCCCGGCTTCGCCGAAAGCCACCGCAATAGCAGCGCCAATACCGCTACTGCTGCCGGTAACGAGTGCAATCTGTCCGTCTAATAGTTTTCCCATTGCAAGGTTTTTCCATAAGGGGTCAAAAAGTATACCTGTAAAAACAGAAAAGGCCCCGCAGGAATACTGCGGGGCCTCTAACTTTCAATATTTTATCTTAGTTCAGGACGTTCTTCTCCTGCACTACTTTCAGACCTTCCTGTGTTTTCATGGCGTTGTAACCACCCTGCACATTGCGAAGATTGTGAATACCTTCTCTTTTCATGATAGAACAGGCGATGATGCTACGGTAACCACCCTGGCAGTGTACATACAGATTGTGATTATCGTCGAAATCAGCCAGATTTCCTGGATCTGTCATGTCGCTGAGGGTAAGATTCATCGCGCCTTCGATATGGCCGTCTGCATACTCCGCAGGCTTACGAACATCTACAATGACCAGGTTCTCATCATGTGGCAGATCCATGGCCAGTTCATCCGGTTCTACAGTGATAATCAGATCGCGTGGCTCACCGGCAGCGATCCAGGCATCATAACCACCTTCCAGGTAACCGGCTACGTGGTCAAATCCTACACGTGCAAGACGTACGATGGTCTCTTCTTCTTTACCAGGGCTGGTAACAAGAATGATGTCTTCGCCAAAAGGCAGCAGACTACCTGCCCATTCAGCAAAACGGCCTTCCAGACCGATACTGATAGAACCTGGTACAAATCCTTCTGTAAATTCAGCAGCAGGACGTGTATCAAGAATCAGTATTTCATCTTTCAGTTTTTCCTTCACTTCTGCAACAGACAATGCACGGTTGCTTTTCTCCATTACAGCCTGTAATGCATCATATCCCTCTTTGTTGATACGTGCATTAATCGGGAAATAAGATGGAGGTGTACTCAAACCGGAAGTTACTTCCTGAATAAACGCATCTTTATCCGCAGCCTTCAGCGCATAGTTGGTGCTTTTTTCATCACCCAGTGTGCTGTAGGTATGAGGACCCAGGTTCTTTCCGCAGGAAGATCCGGGACCATGTGCAGGATAAACAATAACGTTGTCAGGTAATACTTTGATCTTGTTATTCAGTGAGTCGAACAGGTAACCTGCCAGTTCTTCTTTGGTCAGGTTGCCGCTGAAAAGGTCAGGACGTCCTACATCACCTACAAACAAAGTATCGCCGGTGAATATACTGTGAGGATTCCCCGCTTCATCAGATAAAAGATAGCAGGTAGACTCCAGGGTATGTCCCGGTGTATGCAATACTTCAAGTGTCAGTTTACCGATGGTAAATTTCTCGCCGTCTTTTGCGAGATAGATCGGGAAGGTGGTAACAGCTTCTGGGCCGTATACGATGGGAGCATTTGTAGCAGCAGCTAAGTCCAGGTGACCGGAAACAAAGTCGGCATGAAAGTGCGTCTCAAAAATGTATTTAATGGTGGCATTACGCTCTTTAGCTAAATCAAGGTAAGCGTCAATATCCCTTAAAGGATCTATCACAACAGCTTCTCCTTCTGACTCGATAAAGTAGGCGGCTTCTGATAAGCAATTGGTGTAAAGTTGCTTGACGAACATGGTTGTTGATTTCTGATTTTCTGCAAATTTACGGATTTAATCCGAGCAGGAATATCAGGCATAAAACAGCCTGCCCGTTATAGCATAACCGGAATATAACCGCGATGTATATCACATTTGTACCTAAGCAGGTACAAATAATGACAAAAAATCAGAGCCTAACTAAAAGTCCTTTTATTTACTCTTAGTTAGGCCCGAATTATTTCTGTAGTCTGAATGACCAGTACTCCAAAACCAGATTAGCCTACCAGCTCCTCTACAAATTTGGCGACTTCCGCTATACGCTGTTTGTTGATCGTATAGTGAATGAACTTACCATCTCTTTCTGTAATCACAATGCCGGCACGGCGCAGAATAGCCAGATGCTGTGAAGCCACTGACTGCTCAAGACGCAGCTTAACGTAGATTTCAGTTACTGTCATTTTTTTGTGATCTTCCAGCAACTTAATCATTTGCTGGCGCAGCTTATGGTTTATCGCACGCAAAACCATAGCCGCCTTCTTAACGGCAATGTAATCCAATTTAATTTGGTCTTTTTCATTGGTACCTCTAGAAATAATAAGAGTATTAGAAGAGGTCGTTAATAATGTTTTTTCCATCGCATAATAGTTTTAAAAAATGATGAAATGAAAGGGATCAACGGACAGTAAACCCATATTTGTTAGACAACAATAACCGGGTATCGATTTATACAAAAATATAATATTAGTCGTAATAAAAAAAACTTCTATACCTTATTTTTTAATATATGCACACCGATTACTTGCCAAATAAACGTAATTTGACAGTTCTATGACAGAAATTGACACAAGTGTTGGGATTACGCTTCTTAATAAGACATAAAAAGCCTGTTATCATGCGAATGGGGGTCATTTTTTACATTACGAACGCCCTATTTTTTCATGGTAGAATGGAAAGGTTTGAGGTAAAATGGGCTGAAATACGCCACATCTTCAAATGCTTTACGTGCAAAAGCCGCTGTAGCTAACGGTACCATATCCGCAGCATTCAATATATAAGGAAGAAACAACGCATTATGGTTTGATGGCATTAACTGTTGCCATTTGTCACTACCGTTTCCAAAAAAGTATATTTTATGTTTTGCAATCTGTTCACTGAATGCTTCAGAAGTGAGTATTAACGCATGGGGAGCAATTACGATATTCAACGACCCATCATAGATAGCTGTGTATACTTCCATTCTCCGCGCATCCAGCATCGGGCAATACAATGCGCCTGTATCATTTGTACGGGATAATATACCCTGCGCCATCATCTGTAAGGTCGATACAGCTATCAATGGTTTTTCCCATGTATAACAAAGTCCTTTTGCCGTAGCTACACCTACCCTTAATCCTGTATAAGACCCAGGTCCCGCGCTGACTGCAACCGCATCAAGATCAGCAGGTGTAACACCCTGCTGCTGCATGATTTCTTTTACAAACAATACCATACTCGCAGCATGGTCCTGCTGTTTATCATTCACCAATGTCTGCAATGCCTGTCCATCTTTTGACAAACAAACAGACCCTACTGAAGTTGCTGTATCTATATGCAGTATTAAAGACAATGTTCTAAGTTTAATGAGTTCACATGACAGCTACATCCATACCAGCTTCACGAGCCAGCAGTGCGCTTATTTTATATCGTTCATTACCGGTAGCCCTGTACACAGCGTCCAGTACGCCGCACACATGACGAATACCTATTTTATCACACCATTCGAAAGGTCCCATCGGATAATTAGTCCCTAATCTCATGGCAGTATTGATATCTTCTCTTGACGCAGTGCCTTCCTGTGCCGCCATATATGCTTCGTTAATGATCATACAGATCACTCTCGGCGTTACCAGTCCGACCCTGTCTTCCACAATCTCATATTCCCACCCCAACACAGTCATAATATTACGCATCGAAGTCGTTTGCGCATCATCCATCACAGATAATTCCATCACAGACATTGTCAGAAATCCCGGCAACCAGTTACATCCTATGATAGAGAATCCCTGCTCGAAAGCATAATCATTCATCAGTGCTGACAGCGAAGTCCTTACGATATTAGCAAGTACAGGCACCTGTGGAAAACGGGCATATACACCGGCCCGTTCGGTATGTTCATCAAAATTCAGGTCTATCACCAACTCATAATCTGCCAGCGACCCTGTCCGCTCCAGCGATATTACCTGCTGCACCCGGTGCCCATTCAAACCACCTTTTTCGAGAAAAGCTGCATAATGCGGCTCCTCTCCTATAACGAGGATATTCATGTGCAAAATTTTCGCAAACCTATTAATTAATAACTAATAATAAGACCCTATTTTTATGCTCATGGAAAAACAGATCATCAATACGAATAATGCGCCTGCTCCTATCGGTCCGTACAATCAGGCCGTACAGTCAGGTAACCTGCTGTTTGTATCCGGACAAATAGCCATCAATCCGGAAACCAATCAACTGGTGCTGGATGATATCAAAACCGAAACCCACCAGGTGATGAAAAACCTGAAAGGTATACTTACCGCAGCCGGTATGGACTTCAACAATGTACTGAAGACGACCATTTTCATCATGAACATGAACGACTTTGCACAGATCAATGAAGTATACGGTTCCTATTTTACCAGCGACTTCCCTGCGCGTGAAACCGTACAGGTAGCTGCACTGCCAAAAGGCGTGAATGTTGAGATCTCTGTGATCGCGAGCAAATAACTATCCGGAATAAAAAGAGCCCGCTTCAGGCGGACTCTTTTTTGTTATTTGTTGCCAAACAAAGTGGCAGCCAGTTTTGCATCATGTCCGTACACATCATCCCGGAAATTCAACCTGCCATCACTATCCACGAAAGCCGTGAAATATCCGATATATACCGGTACCCGCTCTTTCAGGGTAACAAACTTCTCCTTACTGCCATTCATCGCTTCCACAATTTTCTTCTGCGTCCAGGTAGAATCCTTACGCAGTAACCACTCCGCAAGATGTTGCGGCTCAGATACACGGATGCAGCCATGGCTGAAAGTACGCTTGTTCTCTCCAAATAAACCCTTGGACGGCGTATCATGGAGATAAATATTGTATTCGTTCGGAAACAGGAACTTCACCTTGCCCAATGCATTATGACCACCCGGTTTCTGACGAATGATATAAGGGAAATTGCCACCGGAATACCTAGCCCAGTTCAGCGAACCGGCATTCACAGGACTCCCGCTGCCTGTTACCACTTCCATATTCTGTCTGGCCAGGTAACCGGTGTTCCTTTTCATCGCTGGTAATACCTCATTGACCAGTATGCCCGGAGGCACATTCCAGTAAGGCGCAAACACAACATATTTCACCTCATTGCTGAAGATAACCGTGTTAGCACCCGGTTTACCCACTACTACATTACACGTCCAGTCCAGCTTATTATTATTGTAGACATATAACTTAAAAGCAGGTATGTTCACCAGCAGGTATTCCGCAGGTGGTTCTGCCGGTACCCAGCGAATACGTTCCATATTGATCAGGATCTGGCGGATGCGCTGACGGGGTGTAACATTCAGCGCATTCAGCAAAGGCGCCTGAATAGTACCGTCTGTCTTTAAGCCTGTACGGTCCTGGAAATTACGTATAGCCGAATCCAGTGCAGGTGTAAATAACTGGGAAGTATCTGCCAGGGCCAGGTCGCCCAGCAGATGTAAACGCTGTTTCACACTGGTAACAAGCGGGTCAGACTCTTCTTTCTTATATAGTTTGCGGGAAGCCTTCAATGAATCCCACGGCATTTTCTCCAGGTCCGACAGTTTCTTTAACTGATTCCGCAGCAGTTTATATTGTCTGTTCACCGGCTCTTCAAAAGCGCTGGCAGGTTTATTCACCATAGAATCCAGCAGACTTTCCATATTGATCTTCTTACGGGGGATGAACCATTCCAACGACTTGGCACTGTCGGAAGTCAATCCGCTCCATACCTTATTACCATAGGCAAAGAACTGTGCGGTGAGCAGTAATTCCGCACGTGGAATGGCTTTATCGCCCGGACGCAGTTTCTCCCCCTCTATCAGGAGCGTATCATACATTTCACGCAGGGGTTTACTGATAATGGTGCTGTCATGTAAACCATAATCAGCATCTGCTTTCATCATGTTGATGAAGTTACCGGCCTGCTCGGTCAGTTGTCCGTCGTTGCCGATCCATGCATAGTGAAATTCCCGCTGCCGGTAGAAATCACGGATGTAGTCAGCGTAAGCAGTATCCTTTTGCAGAAAGAGGTTGACAGCATTGCTGTCCAGTGTGAGATCGATGTATTCCTGTTTGGTATAGTGGGAAGTATCCCTTACCATACCTTTTTTTCTGCTGAATCTTCCACCACAGGAGGCCAGCAGGACGATTGAGGAAAGTAACAGACATGTGTAACGTACAGACATAAACGTACCCTTGTTTTAGTAATGAGTCAGAAAGTCCCCTTTGAAGTATTAAAATGAAAAACAGCCTTTGCTGATAAAATGTTTGATGGTACAAATGTAAAACGCTTAACACAATATGGTGTTAAGCGTTTTAGATAAAGCAGTTAGGATGAAATTATAATTTGATCTCTTCCTCGTTGGCATCAAAGAAGCGATATTCTGTCAGATGGTAGTTGGAGTCAGCTTTAACCTTGACCCATTTCTTGTACTGGAAGTACCATTTCCACTGGCGGGAGGTAAGGAATCCTTTGGCCAGGTAGGAGTAAAATATAGGGTGTACCCTGAGAGTAAGACCTTTATGCTGATGGTTGATCAGGTATTGCAGGTTCTTTTCGACTTCGTCAATGATCAGAACGGAAGCGCCGATTTTACCGGTACCGTGACAGGTAGGGCAATCTTCTGCGACTGAAATAGTGACTTCGGGTTTCACGCGTTGGCGGGTGATCTGCATCAGACCGAATTTCGAAATAGGCAGGATGGTGTGTTTTGCTCTGTCCTGCGCCATGAATTTCTCCATGGCTTCGTATACTACTTTCTTATTCTCCGGCAACTTCATATCAATGAAGTCGATGATGATGATACCACCCAGGTCACGGAGTCGTAACTGACGGGCTATTTCTGCAGCAGCTTCCAGGTTGGATGCGAGGGCATTCTGTTCCTGGTTATTGCTGGAGCTTTTGTATCCGCTGTTAACGTCGATGACATGTAAAGCTTCTGTCGCTTCTATGATCAGGTATACGCCACTGTCCAGGTTGACTGTTTTCCCGAAGGAAGCTTTCACCTGGCGGGTAACGCCATAATGATCGAAGATAGGAGCGCCGTTGTGATAATGCTGTACAATATCCTGTTTTTCAGGGGCAATCTTTTGGATATAGGCCCTGGTATCAGAATACATGTTGCGATCATTGATCACAATTCGGTTAAAGCTCTCGTTAAGAAGATCACGTAAGATGCTGGTAGTCTTGGCCTGTTCACTCAGGATTTTCTGCGGAGGTTGTGCACCGCGCAGGTTAGCCTGAATATTTTTCCAGGTTTCCACAAGTGTTGTCAGGTCCTCATGCAGTTCAGCCGTTTTCTTTCCTTCTGCCGCGGTACGTACGATCACACCAAAATTGGGTGTTTTGATCGCTTCGACTATTTTTTGTAGTCTTTTTCTTTCTTCGGAAGAGTGTATCTTTTTAGATACTGCGACAATGTCATTAAAGGGTGTTAACACGATGAATCTTCCGGGAAGAGAAATTTCGCAACTAAGACGAGGACCTTTGGAGGAAATCGGTTCTTTTAAGATCTGCACCAGGATGTTAGGCTTACCGCCCAGCACATCTGTGATTTTGCCGGTTTTTACAATCTCCGGCTCATTCTTAAACTTTGTAAAGTCAAACCCCTCTGGGGTTTTATCTGAAATAGCCTGCTGGGTAAATTTGAGTATAGAACGTATATATGGGCTAAGGTCTGTGTAATGTAAGAAAGCATCTTTCTCGAAACCCACATCAACAAAAGCCGCATTAAGGCCCGGGATCAATTTTTTCACCCGCCCGAGGTATAAATCCCCTACAGAAAAGTTGGGATTGCCGCTTTCGTGATGCAATTCCACCAGTTTCTTATCTTCCAGCAACGCTATTTCCACACCAGTAGGTGCCGCATTTATAATAAGTTCCTTGTTCAAGCGTCCAAAATTTTAACCATTATAACTTCACCTTTGAGTTATGCACGGCTATTTAACAACAGCGTACTGCATACCAGATTACTGCTGGCGAAAGGCCAGCATACGTGATGATGGATTGCTTAAGGGTTCAGCGATCAGCAGGTAATATCCGGAATTCTAAGCGGGATTTGTGGAAAAAACCTGCATGACTCCAGCAATTTAATCATAATCGCTAAAATCATGCAGGATATATAAAAATTTTTATCCGATCACCGCGCCGCAAATAAAACCTGGTTAGTATAAATGGCGGGAAACAGGAGAAAATTATTTCTTATTCTTCTTATGCCGGTTCTTTCTCAGTCTTTTTTTACGTTTGTGAGTGGCTATCTTATGTCTTTTTCTTTTCTTACCGCAAGGCATACGCTAATAAGTTTTTAAATGTTTAGAAAAATGAATATTATTTAATACTCTTAATATAATTATCTATTTCAGCCTTCAGTGAGGGATCATTTAACAGTGTCTTACAGTGTTCCAGTAATTCGACCGCCTTTTTGATATCACCTTTGCCGCGATACGCTTCTGCTAATACAAATACAGCTTTAGCCTCGTCAGGATGTTTCTGAGTGAACGACTCCATCCTTTCTATGGCTTTATCAAACTGATTAGACTGTATAGCTAGATTTGCCAATGTTATCTGAGCTTCTGCATTATCAGGATTGGCCGCTACCACATCCCGCAATTTTTGGACGCCTACCATAGGTTCTCCTGTATTCATATACAGCAGTGCCTGTTTAATCTTCAGGGAGTCGTTCTTAGGATTCAGCTCAATAGCCTGACCCAACAGGCTGATAGCCTGTGAACTTTCCCATTTGGCAATAGCAGGGTCCTCTGCGTGCTCCAGATGTTCTAAAAATAAATTGGCTGCAAAGGTGAGGCTTTTTTCGGAATTTTCCAACTTGGCTGATTCGCCAAGATAATACGCAGCTATGGGCAGTTGGTTAAGACTGTCCCAGGAGGCATATAACTGTTTGTAAGCGTCTATTTGCTGAGTCTTCACGTCACCCCGCACCGTCTTGTTTTCAAGAGCGGTGATGGCCACGAGTTTATCTGCAGGGATTTTTTGCTTGGCAGACGCCAGCAATTCATCAAAGGCAATAGGTTTTCCCTCCTGTCCGTCATGCATATGAGCGGCAGTTGGCATCGCTTTTTTATCCGAATGAGGCACGGTGCGGCCGAAGGCGACTAATACTACGAGTAATGTCGCTGCGGCACCGACCAAGAGAATCTGTGATTTTTGCACGCCTAAAATATTAGGCTGCAAAACTACAAACTTTTAAGCTTCTTTACTTCTGCAACGAATTCTTTAGAAGGCTTAAACGCCGGAATAAAATGTTCCGGAATCTCTACGGCAACGTTCTTCTTGATGTTACGGCCAATTTTAGCAGCTCTCTTTTTCGTAATGAAGCTACCAAAGCCCCTGATATAGATATGCTCGCCATTAGCCAACGCTTCCTTGACCTCCTTAAACATGGCTTCTAGTGTTACTAACACATCTACTTTAGGTATGCCGGTTTTTTCAGCAATATTGTTAATTAAGTCAGCTTTTCTCATAATTGAAGCGAAGGATTACTTGTCCCAAAATTATTTATTTTTTTTAATTGCTGAATTTTAAGCAAATAAATTTTATACTTTTTTCTTATACCAGAGTTTTATATAATATATTTATTTGCTAATCAGCTTATTAGTAGTCAGAAAAATACGAGTAATGAGCTACCTGGAAAGTGAATGATTCCATATGCGAGGCCAGTACAAGTACATATTCATTAGGGTAAATCACAATAATTCACTAAACCACTCATTAACGAATATACAAAAAATAATATTCATTTCGTCTTTTTTTTCTTCACTTAATGAAAAAAAAACTCTCCTGTTCAGCCATTAACAGATAACCACTCTTTCTTTATTATAACGCATTTTTTACCATATTCGTCTATATCTCAACAACTTCTGTTCCATTTTACTGCGCCGCCCTAACAGTTGAATATTATCTTAAATATATCCATTTGCAACCGATGGATTTTTTAGGGGCGACCAGCCACAGTACATACACTAAATATTTTCTATACAACCATCTCCCCTTTTACCATTATTCCCGTTCCCGATCATCCCATTATATTTGCAGAAATGAAGCAGTTTTTTACGAATGCACTCCTGGAATGGAACGATAACGAGAATACGCGTTCTATGCCATGGAAAGGTGAGAAAGATCCCTACCGGATATGGCTGTCTGAAATTATACTCCAGCAAACACGTGTGGAACAGGGATGGGCCTACTACGAGAAGTTTATCTTAAACTATCCGACCGTTCAGGAACTGGCCGCTGCGCCGGAAGAAGCAGTGTTCCGCCTCTGGCAGGGACTGGGTTATTATGCCCGCTGTAAAAATATGCTGGCAGCCGCCAAACAGATCGCATCTCAGTATCACGGTCATTTCCCGAATACATACGAAACCATACAATCGCTCAAAGGTGTAGGCCCCTATACATCCGCGGCTATCGCCTCCTTTGCATTCAACCTGCCACACGCCGTACTGGATGGCAACGTATTCCGCGTGCTGTCCCGGTTCTTTGATATAGATACACCCATCGATACCACAGCTGGTAAAAAGCAATTTACCGATCTGGCACAGGAACTGCTTCCGCACGGAAAATCAGCTTCGTATAACCAGTCCATTATGGACTTTGGCGCCGTTGTATGCAAACCACAGCAACCCGCCTGTAAAAGCTGTCCGCTTGCCGCAAAATGCAAAGGCTACCAGCAGGGACTCACCGCGCTGTTACCCGTAAAATCCAAAAAGCTGGTCATTAAAAAGCGTTACTTCTACTACCTGGTACTACAGCATAAAGAGAATGTCTATATCCGGAAACGTACGGAAAATGATATCTGGCAGAACCTCCATGAGTTCATTCTTATAGAAACTCCTGGTCCCGAAGATCCAGGCTCCTTACTATCCTCTGCAGCCTTCAAAGCAGTCATGAAAGATATACGTTACAACATGGATGGGGCTTCCGCTACCTTTAAACAACAGCTTACACACCAGACAATCCATAGCCAGTTTCTCCTGCTTTCAGTCAGCAAAAAGCCCGAAATCCCCGGCTACACCGCCGTCCCAAGGGATCAACTGGATCTTTACGCCTTTCCTAAAACCATCACCGACTTTCTCAGAAACAGGGAACTTACCCTCTTTTGATACGAAAACTTACTGCCTGTGAACAGCGCTCAACTTGCTACGGCAAGGTATTTGAGCTAAAAACTATACGGTAAAATTTTCACTGTCGATTTGAAAAAAACATTAACTTTAGAAAGGTTGTTCATTTTAAAAGAAGCGTATATTTTCAATAGTTTAAAATCAATAGATTAAAACCTGCAACAATGAGAGGTGTTAATAAAGTAATCCTGATTGGCAACTTGGGTAGAGATCCAGACGTACAGTTTTTAGAAGGTAATATCGCAGTAGCCAAGTTTTCCCTGGCGACTACAGAAACATTCAAAGACAGAGCTGGTAAACTGATTTCCCAAACAGAATGGCATACGGTTGTATTATGGCGCGGACTGGCGGAATTAGCCCAAAAGTACCTGCACAAGGGAAGTCTTGTATATATTGAAGGACGCCTCCGTACCCGCAGCTGGGAAGACAAGGAGGGTAATAAGAAGTTTGCCACTGAAGTAGTAGGTGATAACCTTGTTATGCTGGATAAACGTATGGACCTGAACAACACTGAACATGCCATACATCATAGCAACACAGGCAGCAATACCGGTGATAATTTCCCCAATATGGAAATACCCCCCCAACTGAACGACACAGCGGACGATCTTCCTTTTTAACTATCCAATAAAAAATATTAATTCTTTTTGATTGATAATCCCTTTATGGGACATTACTTATATTTGCATATAGGGAAAGCGATTCAATTTAAGACCTGAATTACTTTCCCATTTTTTTGGAACTTACTTTGCTATATGCTCGGGGTTCTAATATTTATCACGTCAAAGTTGAACATTTTGTACACCTATCCGGCAAGCATTTTACCTGGTAAGCTTACCCTGTTACAAGCAGCGGCGCCCATCGCCACTCCCAACGTGGTTATCTATCTGCTTGTGATATTCATACTACTCCTCATGGCTTTTATCGTCTCCGGCGCAGAAGTGGCATTCTTCTCCCTGAACTATAAAGACCTGAACGCCCTGAAAACAAGGCAGAACACCAGCGGAAAGCTGATTACCAAACTATTGGAAAAGCCCCGCTCCCTGCTGGCCTCTCTCCAGATAGCCGGTATTCTGCTCTCCCTCGCCTTTATCATGGTCACCAGCTACCTCATCACCCAGATGGAAGACCTCCAGACCGTTCCGGTTGTGTCTTTTGTAGTACGTATAGCCATTATCATCTTCGTACTCCTCTTCTGTGGGCAGGTACTGCCAAGAGTATGGGCAGCACAAAACAATATCCGGTTCGCCACCTACTTCGCCTGGTTCGTCAGTCTCGTACACGCGACCCTCGAACCTGTCAGCGACTTTTACGTTAGTCTCAGCGAAAGCATTGAAGCCCGCTTCTTCCACAGAGGCAGCGGCGCTGTCAATTACCAGGAGATCGACGAAGCCATCGAAATGAGCGTCGATCCAACCGCCTCCCAGGAAGAAAAAAATATCCTGAAAGGTATCCTGAAATTCGGCAATATCACCGTTAAACAGATCATGCACACACGTCTCGACGTATCCGGTATCGAATATGACGATAACTTCGATATCGTCGTAAAACGCGTGGCTGACCTGCACTACTCCCGCCTCCCCGTATACAAAGGCAACCTCGATAATATCGTCGGCGTAATCCATACCAAAGACCTCCTGCCCCACCTCGATAAAGGCAAAAGCTTTGACTGGCACACCGTTATGCGCCAACCCTTCTTCGTACACGGCCATAAACTGATCGAAGACCTCCTCGCAGAATTCCAGAACAGACGTATGCATTTTGCCGTAGTCGTAGACGAATTTGGTGGTACTTCCGGTATCGTTACCCTGGAAGACATCGTGGAAGAAGTAATCGGTGATATCAAAGACGAATTCGATGAAGAAGAATTCAACTACAGCAAAGTAGATAATAATACATACGTTTTTGAAGGCAAAACCATGCTCAATGACGTTTGCCGGATCATGAACGTCCCTCCCGATACATTTGAAGTCGTGAAAGGAGAAAGTGACTCTATCGGTGGACTGATCCTCGAACTGGCAGGTAAATTCCCGGAAGAAAACAGCGTGATATCCCACGAAGAATACGACTTTACCGTACTGGAAGTAAGCAAAATGCGCATCCAGAAAGTACAGGTCACCATCAGGCAAAATGTGGAAGACGAGAAATAGTGCAGTACACCTAACTACAAGAAGCTTACTATGAAATTAACCGGGAATACCATCTGGCTTTTGCTGTTGCTTGCATCTACCTTTGCAGCCTGCGAACAATCTTATACGCCCAAACCACGCGGCTATTTTCAGATTAACTTCCCCAAAAGGGAATATCGCATATTTGACGTACCCGGTTATCCATACACCTTCGAGTACCCTGTCTATGCCAATATCGTCAAAGACAGCCTCTTCTTCGGGCAGAAAACCGAAAATCCCTACTGGATCAATGTCGAATTCCCTTCCCTGAACGGTAAAATCTACATGAGCTACAAGGAAATCGGTAAAAACGATAAAAATAATTTCCAGCAACTCGTCAATGACGCCTTTAAGATGACTTATAAACACACTTATAAGGCAGAATATATTGAGGAAAAAACAATACAAACGCCCTTTAACGTCTCCGGTGAATTCTATGACGTAGGTGGTAATGCCGCCTCCGCCAAACAATTCTACGCAACAGACTCCACCGTGCACTTCCTGCGCGGAGCGCTGTATTTCGATGCGGCCCCCAACGCAGACTCCCTCGCACCAGTACAACAATTCCTCCAGGAAGATATGTGGCACCTTGTTGAAACGCTGAAGTGGCGATAGTCTTCGACTATTTTGTAACTTTGCGTTTTTAAGGAATCCGGTCCGCTGTCATGCCAACGCCATCGGACTATCGACCATCAATTTATTTATGATCATTATTGACGATAAGTATATCAGCGACGAAGTTATTGAGGAACAGTTCGTCTGCAACCTGGGAGCCTGTAAAGGCGCCTGCTGCGTTGCAGGTGATTGCGGAGCGCCGCTGGATAAGGAGGAAGTGAAGAAACTCAAGAAGATCTATCCGAAGATCAAATCCTACCTTCGGCCCGACGGCATCGCCGAAATAGAAAAAACAGGTACACATACCACCGATGATGAATACGGCTATGTGACGCCAATCGTAAATAAAGGCATCTGCGCTTACGCAGTAATCGATGACCATGGCGTTGTCGGCTGCGGCATAGAAAAAGCTTATAACGAAGGCGTTGTAGACTACAAAAAGCCGATCTCCTGCCACCTCTACCCTATCCGGGTCACAAAATATGAGGCATTCGAAGCTCTTAACTACGACAGATGGGACATCTGTAAACCAGCCTGCAAAAACGGCAAAAGCCTCCGTGTACCGGTATACCGCTTTCTCCGGGAAGCACTGATCCGCAAATACGGAGAAGAATTCTATCAGGTGCTGGACAAAATCGCAACAAAACAATACAAAGCTGAATAATAGCCGGTTGCTGATGCTATTCCTGCATTCGCTATCTTTACTCCGTACTAACTAACAGTTGTTTTTTTATTCAATCCATACATACCGTAAACCGGTATGGGTTTTGTAATTCCGAAATCAGCAATCTCGACAACTTATGCATCAGAACGCCTCCACTTTTCTTGAAAACAGTGAGAAGAAAGCGACAAACCTTGTACATCGCCAGACGATCAACTTCAATATCGGTAAGTATAATACTGCCGTGAAAGCTGGTAAACAACAGTTTGCCGATCTGACCACCGCACGCGAAAGAGCCAAGAATATCAAGTGGAGAGCACTGGAACACCTGGATAAACACCTGGAGGAATTTGAAAGCAACTTCACCCGCAGAGGTGGTAAAGTGATCTGGGCAGAGAATACACAACAGGTACTGGAAGAAATACTCGCTATCTGCGAAGCCAAGAACTGCAAAAGCATCGTAAAAAGTAAGTCCATGGCCACGGAAGAAGTGCACCTGAATCACTTCCTGGCACAGCATAATATCGAATGTGTAGAAACCGACCTGGGTGAATACATTCAACAGCTGGACGGTGAACCACCTTATCATATCGTGACGCCTGCCATGCATAAAAGCAAGGAAGACGTGGCAAGACTGTTCGCAGAGAAACTGGGCACTCCGCCCGATCTGACGCCCCAGGAAATGACTCTGGTAGCCAGAGAAAAACTCCGTCAGAAATACCTCGACGCAGAAATCGGTATTACCGGCGCTAACTTCATCATTGCCGATATCGGCGGCATCGCTGTTACCGAAAATGAAGGAAATGCACGTCTCAGTACCGCCTTTCCTAAAACACATATCGTCCTGGTAGGTATCGAAAAGATGCTGCCTTCTATCAATGACCTGGCGATGTTCTGGCCCCTACTGGCTACCTATGGTACCGGTCAGCAGGTAACCGTTTACAACTCTATTTTCAGCGGCCCCCGCCAGGAAAATGAGACGGATGGCCCGGAAGAAATGTACGTTATCCTCATGGATAACGGCCGTACCAACATTCTGGCCGATACAGAAGCCCGCGAAAGCCTCTATTGTATCCGCTGCGGCTCCTGCCTGAACGCCTGCCCGGTCTATAAAAATATCGGTGGTCATAGTTACGGTACCACCTATAGCGGTCCTATCGGATCCGTGATTACTCCACACCTGCAGGGTATGGAATCATTCATGCACCTCAGCTATGCCTCTTCTCTCTGTGGCAACTGCACAGAGGTATGCCCTGTAAGGATCAACGTACACGAATTACTGCTCCATAATCGTCATAAAGCGGTGGAAGAGAATTATACCTCCGGAGGAGAAAAAATGTCCTGGTTTGGCTGGAAACAGGCAAGTCTGAGCCGCCGGATGATGAACCTCGTAGGCGGCGGCGCCAAAAACTTCTTCATGAAGAAATTCTTCTCACAAGCCTGGGGTGACGACAGATCCCTTCCTGTATTCGCACCGAAATCCTTTAACCAGCTGTGGAAAGAGAGAAAAAAATAGTACCTTTTTGATATGACACTTATCGCCATCTTGTTACCCTGGCTCTCCTTTATGTTAAGAGGAAAGATCTTAACAGGTATATTATGCCTGTTACTACAGATCACATTGATCGGCTGGATCCCTGCCGCTATATGGGCCGTTATATCCCTTCAAAATGCACGGGAAGACCGTAGAACACGGAAAATTGTCAAAGCAATGAAGCAAAACAGGTAGTTAATTTAATTATCTGGGAGTTTTAGCCGGGAAATAAACTTCCACGGTAACGCGCGCTGTCGTTCTATCGGATGCAGGCGTCCATCCGGGGCCTTCTTTTATCAATCGCAATGCTTCCGCATCACAGTCAGGCTGTAAACGTCTGACTATCTTAAAGTCTTCCAGTGAGCCGTCAGGCTGTACCCGGAACGACACTTTTACCCTGCCCTTTACATTATCAGCAGCTGCGGAAGCAGGATAACGGGTATTCTTTGAAAGGTATTCATTATAACTGTCGTATCCTTCCGCTGGCATTGGTGGCTGATAAATATTACCCGGTTTCTTGCTGAACTTTTTATCATAACCGGTTACGACTACATCGCTCAGACTACTATTATCTTCTTTCAGAGTAATATCCAGGTGATTCTCTCTTGGTGAAACACTCAGTCTTTGCTGTTTAAATCCGATATAGGATGTAACAAGATTCACATTTTTTGCCGTATCCGGTACATTCAGCGAGAAGAAACCATCCGCCCCTGTCACCACTCCTTGTGTGGTACCCTCAAGTCTTACCGCAACACCAGCCAGACCGGTTTTTCCATCGTTGACCTGCCCCCTGATAAAGCGGTTAGCGACGATTGGTTTTGCGGCATATAGGTTTCTGTATCGCGCATCACTTTCTTTCTCTTTCTCAGGCATTATCTCTTTGGGATTGGCGATGGCCACATCCACAATCTTCGTATCAATGGTATCCGCTCTGTCTGCCTTTTCTGCCATAAAGGTCGGTGCAGCTGCAACAGGCGACGGTGCCGGCGCCATTGCCAGCGCCACGGTATCCGATTCTCTTCTTAAAATACCTGCAATGCCCTTAGACTCAGCAGCCATATTTCCGGGGAAAATATGGCTGCCGGTATCCGGAGCGATGCTGATACCCCGGAGTTTTTCGGCTTTATTGCCCCAGGCCATCGGTTCTTCCTGGTTATAATATTGTAAGGTATCAGTAATAGCACTATCTGCTACATCTGCAGATTTGTAGGCAATAGACTGAGCGCCCCTGAAACCGGAACGCCACATCCAGAACAAACCACCCATCACCAGCAACAGGATACCTGCCGCTGCCAGCCAACGCCTGTCCAGGTTGATCATCGGGATAATTTTCCGCTCTTCCTTACCCTTTACACGAACCTCCAATCGCTTGCTAAGATCAGCCAGATGCATCCGCTGATCAGGCTTGCGCTCAGCAAACCCGTCCAGGGCATCCGCCAGAAACGGATCATCCAGCGCCTGCTTCTCCAGAGCATGCATCGCCTTATTATCCAGCTCTCCTGCCAGATATTTGCGGATCAGCTCCGGATCAACGCTATGGTTCATATGACTGTGCTTATCAGGCATCTTGTTGTTCCATACAGATTTTCAGGTTGCGCTTACCATTCTGGATATAACTTTTGACCTTTTTCATGTCATATCCGGTGATATCCGCGACCTCTTTATAGCTTTTCTCTTTGAGATAGAATAGATCTACACTTCGCTTCTGCTCTTCCGGCAAAGCATCCAGGCATTTTTCCATGCCCTGCAGATGTACTTCTATGTTAACT
Source organism: Chitinophaga pinensis DSM 2588 (assembly GCF_000024005.1). Lineage (NCBI taxonomy): Bacteria > Pseudomonadati > Bacteroidota > Chitinophagia > Chitinophagales > Chitinophagaceae > Chitinophaga > Chitinophaga pinensis. The sequence continues at coordinate 1,113,170 of NC_013132.1, read as the reverse complement.
CCATTCTCATGATGTGCAAAAGAGTCATTTTCCATAACAGGTAGTCCGTCAAGGGAAATTTCCTTTCCCTCCCTGTTTTTCATGGAACGCAGTTTCATCAGACAATGGTTCTTCGTCAGCACATGCAGCCAGCTCTTAAAGTTCTGAACCTCATGCTGCTGCAACTTAACGATCAGCTCCTCAAAGATCTGCATAACGACATCCTTACTGGACTCTTCATCAAAATAGCGGAGACATACACCATATACCAGATTCATGTAGCGTTGGTACAACGCAGCCAGATAGTCGAGCTGACCGGAGCGTTTGTACTCCAGGATCAACACGGCATCATCAGCATCTTTCATGATATTATGGTGTAAAAAGGCCATAGATTAGATGGACAATAGTAAAGAATTTTTAGCAAAAAAGCACTGGCATCAGCCAGTGCTTTTTAATATGCTTTTGCAGATACAGAACAAACTTAATGTCTGAAGTGGCGGGTGCCGGTCATAACCATCACCATACCGTTCTGTTTGCAGAATTCTATTGAATCATTGTCTCTCATGGAACCTCCCGGCTGAATCACGGAAGTGATACCTTCTTCATGAGCGATGCGTACGCAATCGTCAAAGGGGAAGAAAGCGTCAGAAGCCATAGCAGCACCTTTTAGATCGAAATTGAACTGAGCGGCCTTCGCAATAGCGTGGCGCAGTGAATCGATACGGGAAGTCTGTCCACAACCTTTCCCGATCAGCTGTTTGTCTTTTACCAGCGCGATCGCGTTAGATTTCAGGTGTTTACATACCAGGTTAGCAAATTCCAGATCAGCTTTTTCAGCCGGGGTAGACGGTCTTGCGCCCGCTTCATTCCACTCCTGGTAATTGCCTTTATCATTTTCCTGCAGCAGAACACCGTTCAGGACATTTTTATATACATAAGGCGCCTTCACCGGCTGCAGTTGCTGCAGCAGGATACGGTTCTTCTTAGCCTGCAGCACAGTCAGCGCATCAGCGTCAAAACCAGGTGCAATCAGGATTTCGAAGAAAATTTCGCTGATAGATTCAGCAGTCGTTTTGTCGATTACTGCATTCGTTACCAGTACGCCACCGAAAGCGCTCTCCTTGTCACCAGCCAGTGCTGCATCCCATGCTGCTTTCAGCGTAGGACGGCTCGCGATACCACATACGTTGGTATGTTTGATAACAGCGAACGTCGTTTCTGTGAATTCCTGTATCAGCTGGCAGGCAGCGTCAACATCCACCAGGTTATTATAAGATAACTCCTTACCGTGCAGTTTATTGAATATTTCAGAAAGGTTGCCGTAGAATACGCCTTTCTGATGCGGATTTTCTCCGTAACGCATGATCTGACCCTGAGGTGCAGATACCTGGAAGTATGCAGCAGGCTCATTGTTCAGGAAGTACTGGGAGATAGCTACATCGTAATTAGCACACACTTCAAATGCTTTTGCAGCAAATGCTCTGCGGTCTTCAATGCTGGTACCGTTACCGTTATTCAGCACCTGCTCCAGATCAGCATACTGATCTTTGGAAGCAACGATCACTACATCTTTGTAGTTCTTACCCGCCGCTCTGATCAGGGATACGCCACCGATATCAATTTTCTCGATGATGGTCTGCTCCTCTTTTGTACTCTTTACTGTCTCCTCAAACGGATACAGGTCAACAATCACCAGGTCCAGCTCAGGAATAGCATACTGTGCCAGCTGCTCCAGATCCTGCAGGTTTTCCCGGCGCGCCAGGATACCACCAAATATTTTCGGATGTAACGTCTTTACACGTCCGCCCAGAATGGAAGGATAAGCTGTCAGCTCTTCCACTGCCACACATTTCACGCCCAGGTCCTCGATGAATTTCTGAGTACCACCAGTTGAATAAATAGTTACTCCCTGTTCACCTAACTTTTTAACAATGTTCTCCAGGTTATCTTTATAGAAAACGGAGATCAATGCAGATTTAATTTGCTTTTGCATGTATGGAAATCATTAGAAATTTACAACATAGGCTCCCTGATCCGGAACCGAAAAGAAGCGCAAAGTTAGCACGTAACAATCACTTTTCCACCGTTGAATGTTCCGCAGGGAGTTAGAAGCGTCAAAAATGTAATAGGCTGCGTCAAATATCTTTTCCAATTGTTTGATATCCACATGCGGATTATGTGAAAGTAAAAGATAATCTGTCCGCAACTTTTTCTCCGGATATCTCTTCGGCAGTATACTATCCACGATTACCAGCCGCTTATTGCCGGCAACCAGCACCCTGAACCCAGGAAAAAGAGACTCCTCAGCACAGGTTCCGGCGATTTCCCCGATACCATAATAAACATATGCCGGTCGCAGATAACGGTCGTATACAGTATCCGTAATTCCCTTTCCGGTCAAACGCCATGCGCGGCGTCCGCTCACCATATCCACCACGGTATGCCCGGGTATGTTATAAACAACCATTTTCCGCTGATGTTGTTCATTCAGGCGAAGGAACATGCTTCCTACACTCCAGCTGGTCATCGCAAGCAGCAATACATACAGCCCCGGCTTCCATTGGTGCATCATCCAAAGGAGCAGTCCGCCGATACAGGCATATAGACATAATACACTGAATAAAGGTAGTTGCGTATCTGCCATCAGGGCGCCTGGCAAATGACCGATCTGATTAACCAGTGTGTTCATCAGCTGCATGATCATTTTCAGCAAAGAACCCACCATAACGGCGATAGCAGGTATACGTCCGACGATTAACAGTAACAGCTCTCCATACAATACGACTGTTGACAGAGGCACTGCCATCATATTAGCCGGCAGGAAATACAAAGGAAACTGATGAAAGTAATAAAGTGATACCGGTAACGTAAACAGCTGTGCTGCCAGTGTCAGTGCTGTCATATCCCATAGTCTGTTCAAATATTTATTGTCAAACCGCAACTGATAATATAAGCGGCGGTAAGCCACTACAATACTCAGTACTGCCAGGTACGACAGCTGAAAACCTACATCCAGCAATAACCTGGGTTCATAACACAATAACAGGAATGCGGATGCCGCCAGGGTATTATATACATTCGTATGCCGTTGCAGCAAAAACTTCCCCAGTGTCAGAAAAGTAAACATCACGGTCGCACGTAAGACAGAGGCCGCTCCTCCCGTCAACAGTGTAAATGCCCACAGCAATACAATAATCAATATTCCTTTCAGCATGTCGGCGAAACGCTGCGCAGGCCACCAGCGCAACAACCATAACAAAGCGCCATATATCAGCGCCAGGTGCATACCCGAAATAGCGATAATATGAACGATACCCGTATTCGTATAATCCTGTACCATCTCCGGATCCAGATCATAGCGGTATCCTATCAGCAAAGCCGCCGCTAATGCAGCTTCGCGCCCACCGATATACTGCTGCAAGGTTTGTAAACAATACCCGCGACTTACATGCAGCCACCTTTGTATAGAAGATTCCTCTCTTTCCTGCAACAAATGCCAGGCATCCTGTTGCAGATACACCTGCCGGTAAATCTGCTGCCATTCACAATAACTCCGGTGATCAAATGCACCCGGATTACCACTACGCGATACAGGGACACTGTTATTCTTTATCAATAACTGATCTCCCTGTCGCAATCGACGGGCATTACTGTCGATCTGTAAATAAACCAGTAAACGCCCCTTTGCAGGTATACGCATGTTGCCACGTACAACATATCGTACCTGAGCGATCGTTTTAAACGTCTTTTTCTTTGCCTGCACCGGCTCCTCCAGCCTTACCTGCAGCAGATCTCCGGCTTGAACACTGTTTTCAAAATAATAACCGTGATAACGCACATCTGACAACACGACCAGCAAACATCCACTACCGGCAACCAGGCATTGTAAGGCAATGCCCCGCCACCAGTCATACCGATATCGTACTACCAGTGGCAGTCTTGCTGAAACAAACAACAACACGCCCGCAAAAGCCATTACAGCTAATATCATCGGGACATTTAATGACAGAAATATTTGTATAAATATGCCTGCGGATACACCTATTATCAGGCGCAGAAATGGCGCACCTTTCAGAAAGCTAACAAACATGACAACATTATATGGTTAACCTATTCAAGTAATGAATGTAAGTCTTTCACACATGAAATTTGTTTTTAAGATAAGAGAAATATCTACCTGCTAGATAAGTTTACAGCACGCAAAATATTTCTGCAATAAGATGCTTTTTACATATGCATAAATATTATCAAATATTAACTAGTTGTTTCACAATATTATAATAATTAAATATTTCCACATCTGTTATTGATTAGTTAACATCTTTTTAATATTTAATATTTATAGTAAACTGCATTACCGGTCACGCTATTTATACACATAAATAGTCGTGTCTTTAATGGTTATTTTGAGGGAAAAGAAAGAGCCTGATCTTCATCAGGCTCTGATCATTTTAAGACGTAACAATACTTCTTCAAGGCATTTATGACATCGTTACATCCCGCCATTGTCAAGCCTTTCCACAAATCGTCAATTAGTCATCCTAACAATATATTTAGTCTGTTATAACACCATTTTCTATACGGTCCGTCACGTAGGATAAACCGTCAACTCCTTGCCAGCAGCACGTTTAAGGCTCTTTGTGTAGCTGATCTTCCATATATAACTTTATTACTTTGGTATAATCCCTTATCTGCTACGTTAATCCTCCGTCTTTGAACGAAGCATCAATGTAGGATTAAGAACAGATATGGCTGTAACGAGCCTTTACCTTGCCTGTCTAAGCATATTTCCTTCCAGATTCAGTACTTTCCCGTATCCACTTACCTGAGAAAAAGTATAAATTAGTATATACACTTCAACAGTTTAATCAGACCCAAATGTTACACAGACCCGCTACCCTGCTTATGCTGACAGGCCTTGCCTGCGCCATAGCTACAGCGCAATCAACAGAAACCCTGTTATTGCGCTCTCCGTCTATCAGTCAGCATCAGATTGCATTTAACTATGCAGGTGATATCTGGACCACTGATGAAAATGGCCAACATCCACAACGCATCACCGTCAACCCGGATGTCGAACTTGAACCTATGTTATCTCCGGATGGTAAATGGATTGCCTTTAGCGGTAACTATGATGGCAATGTCGATCTCTATGTCGTATCCGTCAACGGCGGTATTCCCCGTCGTATCACCCACCATCCCGATGCGGATATCGTACGGGGCTGGCATGGCAATGACAAGATCCTTTTTGCATCTACACGCAATTCCTTCTCCATGCGCTTCCAGCAATTGTTTGAAGTGAGCGTCAACGGCGGTATGCCGGTTAAATTGAAAATGCCGGAAGCACACCAGGGAAATATCTCTCCTGACGGATTGTATACCGCTTATATCAAAAACCCCGATCCTACTGAAAGATCTGGTACCTATCGCCCCTTCAAACATTATAGAGGCGGTAACATGCCTAAGATCTGGATATTCAACAACCAGACAAATACAGTCATCGAAATACCGGATGCCGGCGCCAACAACATCCGCCCCGTATGGCTGGGTAACGATGTATACTTCCTGAGCGACAGAAACGGTACGATGAACATCTTCCGTTATTCCATCTCCGGAAAGACCCTTACACAGATCTCCAGTCATAAAGACTACGATGTTAAAACCCTGTTCTCTGATGGTAAAACACTGGTGTATGAACAAGCTGGCAGGATCAACAAATGGGACGCTGCTTCCAATAAAAGCACGGCATTAACAATCAGCCTGGAAGCAGACCTGCCCTACAAAAGACCTCATTATATCAACGCTACTGTTGGCGCTCTCAGAAATGTCAACCTCTCACCTACCGGCGTGCGTGCTGCTGTAGAGTTTCGTGGCGACGTACTGACCGTTCCCGCAGAAAAAGGTAACATCCGTAACATCACCGCTACCCCCGGTGTACATGAGCGTGCACCTGTATGGTCACCGGATGGCAAGTCCATCGCCTACTTCTCTGATGCCGGTGGTGAATATGCTTTACATATCCGTGATCAGAAAGCAGAAAAGCCTGCACAGATCATTCCGCTGGGCGAAACAAGCTTTTTCTATAGTCCTTTGTGGTCGCCGGACAGCAAGAAAATACTCTTTGCAGATAAAAAATTACGCCTGTACTATGTCGATACAGAAAGCAAAAAAGTAACGCAGATCGACGAAGACAGTTACGATCGTCCGGATCAGACGTTTAGTGCCAACTGGAGTCCTGATTCCCGCTGGATCACCTACAACAAGCGTTTACCGAATAGTCTGCAGGCAGTATTCCTCTACAATATTGCTGATAAAAAAAGCACTCAGGCAACAGATGGCCGTAGTGAAGCAGCAGAACCTGTCTTCAGTAAAAATGGCAAATACATCTTCTTTATCGCGAGTACCAACTATGCACAGAATACCGGCTGGCTGGACATGACGTCCTACGAACACCCTGTCCGCAGTAGTATCTATGCGATCGTACTCTCTGCCAATGCACCTTCTCTGCTGGCACCTGAAAGCGATGATGAACAGGAGAAGAATGAAAAAGAGGAGAAATCAGATGCAAAATCAGATACAAAAGATTCTTCGAAAACACAGACTGCTATTGACCTTGCGAATATTGATCAGCGTATTGTTGCATTGCCTTTACCTGCTGATGAATATTCACAGCTGAACGGACTTGTTGCCAACAAACTCCTGTATCGTTCCGGCAATACACTATACAGCTACGATATTACCAAACGTAAAAGCGATGTGCTGATGAGCGGCATCGATGGTTATACAGTCAGCCAGAACGGAGAAAAGCTGTTGTATATGGCATCAGGCTCCTGTGGTATCGTTGGCACCGGTAGTAAAGCAAATGCAGGCGAAGGAACATTGCAGATAAGTAACGTTCGCACACTCGTAGATCCTGCTGCTGAGTGGCCACAGATGTTTGATGAACTCTGGCGTATTGAAAGAGATTTCTTTTATGTTGATAATATGCATGGCGCCGACTGGAAAGCCATAAAAAAGAAGTACCAGCGTTTCCTGCCTTATGTTGGTCACAGGGAAGATCTTAACTATCTGTTCAACGAAATGATGAGTGAACTGGTGATCGGCCATGCTTATGTCGGACAGGGTGATGCACCCAAACCAGTCATTGAATCAGGAGGCCTACTGGGTGCTGACTACAGCATTGAAAACGGGCACTATCGCTTTAAGAAGATATATTCCGGTCTGAACTGGAACCCACAGTTCAGGGCACCGCTGACGCAACCAGGTATCAAGGTAAAAGAAGGCGATTATCTCATTGCAGTGAATGGTGTGCCTGTCAGCAGCAATACAGAAATTTACAGCCTGTTTCAGAGTACTGCCGGTAAACAGGTACGTATACTGGTCAACCAGCAACCTGATGCCAATGGCGCAAAAGAATACACGGTGATACCGCTTAATTCAGAAGCGGCACTACGGGAAATGGATTGGGTAGAAGGCAACCGTAAAAAGGTAGACCAGCTGAGCAATGGCAAACTTGCTTATGTCTATATGCCCAACACCGGCGGAGATGGGTACACTTACTTCAACCGTTACTACTTCTCCCAGCTGGACAAGAAAGGCGTTATCATAGACGAACGCTTCAACGGTGGCGGCTCTGCGGCTGACTATGTCATCGACCTGCTGAACCGTGATCTGCTCAACTACTGGGGTACACGTGAAGGCTTGCCGATGACGACGCCGGGTAATGCCATCTTTGGTCCGAAAGCTATGATCACTAACAGTTATGCCGGCTCTGGCGGCGACCTGATGCCATTCATGTTCCATGAGAAGAAACTGGGGCCGCTGGTAGGTACAACAACGATGGGTATACTGGTGGGAATCTATAACTATCCGGCACTGATGGATGGCGGATTTGTAACGGCGCCACGCCTGGGTATCTTCAGTAAGGATGGCAAATGGATCATTGAAAATAAAGGCGTCGCTCCTGATGTGGTAGTCGAAATGACCCCACAGGAAGTGATTGCAGGGAAAGATCCGCAACTGGAGAAAACAGTCGAATTGTTGATGAAAGACATAAAAGAAACACCTGCTGTGCAGAAACCTGTCGGCCCTGTCCGTGCAGAATAACAGCGATGTTTTAAGCATAAAAACGACAAAGGCGACATCATACCGATGTCGCCTTTGTTCTATAGTCAGAATCCGGCCTTTTACGGCCTTTTTCCGGTTAATCTTACTTGTTGCTCAGGTACATGCTCTTCTCCTTGTACAGGGTCCTGAAATAAGGGTCCCTGAGATCTTTGATGAAACGGATCGCTTCACCGGTAGATTTCATTTCAGGGCCGAGTTCTTTGTTCACGCCCGGGAATTTGTTGAAGGAAAATACTGGTTCTTTGATCGCAAAACCTTTGAGTTTCTTCTCGATCTTGAAATCAGTGAGTTTGTTCGCACCCAGCATCACTTTGGTAGCGATGTTCAGGTAAGGTACCTGGTATGCTTTCGCGATGAACGGCGTCGTACGGGAAGCACGTGGGTTTGCTTCGATCACGAATACCTGTCCGCCTTTGATGGCAAACTGGATGTTGATCAGGCCACGGATGTCCAGCGCACGGGCGATCTTCTCAGCGTAGTATTCCATTGTGGTTACTTCCATCGGGCTCAGGTTAAACGCTGGCAGCACCGCGTTACTGTCGCCACTATGGATACCCGCAGGCTCGATGTGCTCCATCACGCCCATTACATGGAAATTCTCACCGTCAAAGATACCGTCGATCTCTGCTTCCTGACAACGATCCAGGAAGTGGTCGATCAGGATCTTGTTACCTGGCAGGTGTTTCAGCAGGCTCAGTACGGAGCTTTCCAGTTCCTCTTCGTTGATCACGATACGCATACGCTGACCACCGAGTACGTAAGAAGGGCGCACCAGTACAGGATAACCTACTTCTTTGGCCACTTCGATCGCGTCGTCAGTGTTGTATGCAGTACCATATTTAGGGAAAGGAATTTTCAGGTCTTCCAGCAGCTCGGAGAAGCGGCCACGGTCTTCGGCGATATCCATGTTATCGAAGGATGTACCGATGATTCTGATACCATTTTCTTCCAGGCGTTTAGCCAGTTTCAATGCTGTTTGTCCACCCAGCTGTACGATCACACCTACCGGTTTTTCCAGTTCGATGATTTCCCACAGATGCTCCCAGAATACCGGCTCGAAGTACAGCTTGTTAGCCATGTCGAAGTCAGTAGATACGGTCTCAGGGTTACAGTTCACCATGATCGCGTCATAGCCGCATTCCTGGATGGCCTGTAAGCCGTGTGTACAACAGTAGTCAAACTCGATACCCTGACCGATACGGTTAGGACCGGAACCCAATACGATCACTTTTCCTTTATCAGAAGGTTTGCTTTCGTTGACGGTATCGAATGTGGAGTAAAAGTAAGGAGTTACTGCTTCAAATTCAGCAGCACAGGTATCTACCATTTTATAGGTACGGGTAATACCCAGGGATTTACGTTTTTCGTAAACTTCCTTCTCTTCACAGTTACCAAACAGGTGAACCAGCTGCATATCAGAGAAGCCCATTCTTTTGGCGTCGCTCAGCATGTCTTTTGTTACTGATTCCAGATCGTGTTCAGCCAGCTGCTTTTCCATGTTCACGATATCGTTGATCTGGTTCAGGAACCACTTGTCGATATAAGTCATCTGGTGGATGTGTTTCACAGAAACACCTTCCATCAGGGCGTCTTTAATACGGAAGATACGATCCCAGGTCGGCGTCTTCAGTCTTTCGAGGAGCTGATCGCTCTTCATTGCTGATTTACCATAGTAACCGAGACCCAGTGCATCATTTTCCAGACTCTGACAGGCTTTCTGTAAAGCTTCAGTGAACGTACGGCCGATAGCCATTACCTCACCTACTGACTTCATCTGAAGACCCAGGGTCTGATCAGCACCTTTAAATTTATCGAAGTTCCAGCGTGGCATTTTTACGATCACGTAGTCCAGTGCTGGTTCAAAAAAAGCAGAAGTGGTTCTGGTGATCTGGTTTTCCAGTTCATCCAGGCTATAACCGATCGCCAGTTTCGCAGCGATCTTGGCAATTGGATAACCAGTTGCTTTAGATGCCAGTGCGGAGGAACGGCTCACACGAGGGTTGATCTCGATCGCGATCAGTTCTTCATTTTCAGGATTCAGCGAGAACTGTACGTTACAACCACCGGCAAAGTTACCGAGGTCACGCATCATCATGATCGCTTTGTTACGCATGTCCTGGAAAGCGGTATCGCTCAGTGTCATGGCAGGTGCAACGGTAATGGAGTCTCCGGTGTGAACCCCCATTGGATCGAGGTTTTCCACGGTACAGATGATCACCACGTTGTCATTTTTGTCGCGCAGCAGCTCCAGCTCAAATTCTTTCCAACCCAGTACTGCTTTTTCAACCAGTACTTCGTGAATCGGAGAAGCCTGTAAACCACGTTGCAGTGCTTCATCCAGATCTTCTTTGCTGTGTACGAAACCACCACCGGTACCACCCAGGGTGAAGGAAGGACGGATAACTAATGGGAATCCGATTTCCTGTGCAAATTCCTTTCCTTCCAGGAATGAGTTTGCAGTTTTAGCCGGTGCTACCGGTACGCCCAGCCGGATCATCCACTGGCGGAACTGTTCACGGTCTTCTGCCTTATCGATGGCTTTGATATCAACACCTATCAGGCGGACATTGAACTTCTCCCATATACCCAGCTCGTCCACCTCTTTACAGAGGTTCAATGCTGTCTGGCCACCCATGGTAGGCAGTACGGCATCGATCTGTTGCTCCTCCAGTATCTGTTCTATACTTTCTACTGTCAGCGGCAACAGGTACACCTTGTCGGCCATCATAGGGTCAGTCATGATAGTAGCCGGGTTGGAATTGATCAATACTACCCTGATACCTTCCTCACGCAGCGAACGTGCTGCCTGGGAGCCGGAATAGTCAAATTCACAAGCCTGACCAATAATAATAGGACCAGAACCAATAATAAGAACAGATTTGATAGAGGAATCTTTCGGCATTTGCGTATTCTAATTGAAAATTTTTAAAACCTAGTATGATTTTAGTACCATTCTCCGACAAAAAAATCGTGCAAAATTAAGGGTTTCAAAGTTTATTGTGGTAATTAAATTTAACGCTAAAGGAAATGTAAAGTTTTAAATCCTTTACTGATAAGGGGTTAGCCAAACGAATAATATTAATAAACATATTTATTGCGACGCATGTAGTGTACTCAATCCGCCCTCTGCAACTTTTCCAGTAGGAATGAAAGCGCTACGGAAACTCATTGTCAATCTCCATCTTACACTATCACATTTCAGAAAAAACATATACTTTTATAGAAGAACAAGCTTTGTCCCGGTCCCAAAATAGACACAACAGATTACATTACAACACGTTAGGCGAATAACAAACATTTTATCTTGTAGCAAATCCTAAAGCGGCAGAAACGCGTATATAATTTGCTTATTTTTTAATATGAAAAACAAGTTATAAGCGTTTAAGGGACATAGCATTCACATGACATTAAGACAAATTCTGAAGAAAGGAGCCGATCGATCACTATCATTACTTAACAACGCTATTTAATTGATCCAGTCAATCTAACAAACCCTGATACCATGAAAAAGCTATTATTATTCGGCGTGCTGGCCTGTGCAGTTGCTTTTTACGCCTGTAAAAAAGACGACGACGGTGGCGGTACCGATACCGAACAACCAGAAAAAATAGACACTATCCACCTTGGAGACAGAACGATGCTGGCCACCAAGGTAAAAGTAGCCTTCGGTCTCTATACTCCAGGCGCTATGCCTGCCGCATCTGGCGTAGCCGGATCCCCTGTTCTGACGGAGGACAAAAACATCGTAAGTGCCATCAGTGGCCGTTACATCGTCGTAAAGCCTAGTTTTACCTACTACGAATCCACCATAAAAGGGTTTTACGTTACCATCAATGGCAGCGGCGCACACTTTAAAATAGATTATTCCGCCGGCCGTGGTTTCTATAGACAGGCAGCAGGTATACCTGATCCGCTGGGACGTCTGGGCGACTATATAGATTCTTCCATCATTATCAAGCTACCTCCTTACATCATCGGAGATACTTTATCTGTAACCTATGCAGCATACGACTCCCTGAACCACGTCAGTAACCACGTAAAAGGCCTGGTGCGTATCCACAGCCAGAACGGGATTGCCGAATACCAGGATTTCGTAGGTTCATGGAAAGTAAACAGGAGAACAGATGCAAATGGTAAATGGGTGAACTATTATCTGCCGGATACTTCCAAAAGCAATTTCACCTGTATAGATGAAAAGGTGCAATATTGTATCAACAGTAACAGCCAGTGCTTTGAAGGCATCTCCGCTATCTCAGGCGTCACCAAGTATGACATGATATTTACGGATCAGAATGAATACAGCAAATTATACTCTTCCAGTACCTCCCGCGTCATACTGAGTAACTCCACCTGCGATAAACTGGTATACGGTACAGAGACGCAGACCACACTGGAAAAAGGCGGCTGGTCCTTCGATGCAGAAAGTAAAATCCTGACGATCGTAGTTGACAATAATGGCCTGGAATTCGCCAACTTTTACTCTTATTCTGTTAAGTTTCTTGAAATGACCCCGCAGGCGATCACGATCGTAAATACTGCAAACACCTCCTATATGGTGGAACTAGTTAAAAAATAACCATCTCTTTATTTCAAAATATGCGAAGGGCTGATCATTACGATCAGCCCTTCTATTTTTCTAAAACACTCCGCATTGTTATAAATTACTCCTTCGCCCTGGTGCTCATCACTGCAATACAGGTACCCATCAGTGCGATAATGGAGAAGGATATACGTAAACTTGTCGCCTGGGCCACGAATCCGATCAATGGCGGTCCGGCCAGGAATCCAAGGTAACCGATAGTGGAGACAGCTGCCAGCGCCATTCCCGGTGACAAAGTTTTGCTACGTCCGGCAGCGCTGTATACCAGCGGTACAACAGATGACACGCCGGCGCCTACCAACAGGAAACCGAGAATAGCTGTGGGGAAATAAGGCAGTAATACAGCTATCAGCAAACCACCGGCTGTCAGCGCACCGCTTATCTGCAACATTCTTTTGAATCCGAAACGGGTAGTCAGCCAGTCTGCCACAAAGCGGAAGGCGGCCATCGTACTCATAAAGGCAGTATATCCCAGTCCGGCAGTTTTCTCCGGTGCTTCAATTACTTTTCTGAAATACACCCCACTCCAGTCAAACATCGTCCCTTCACAGATCATAGAACAGAAAGCGATGATACCGAGTATCAGCAGTACCTTGTCAGGCCATGCAAACAAAGGCGTCTTCTCTCCTGAAGCCGGTGCATCATGTGAAACTACCTGACGGATGGCTACGGCTACTATGATAATAGCCAGCACCATGATTACCAGAAAATGCTGATAAGGCAGAATCCCCAGTGCTGACATACCCGATCCAATGGAGGCCCCGGTAAAACCACCCAGGCTCCACAGACCATGAAACGAGGCCATAATTGAGCGGCCATACATAGCTTCTACCAGTACCGCCTGTGTATTCACCGCGATATTAGCCAGGTTACCACAGAACCCGAATAGTATGAGGCAGGAAAATAGTTGCCAGGCAGTTGAGGTAAGACCTAATGTTGGCAAAATAAAGGCATACAACAAACCGGCTGTCATCAGTACATAACGGCTGCCATACCTGCTCACCAGTATACCGGCAACAGGCATAGATAAAATAGAGCCGATCGGCAGGGCGAGCAACATTCCACCCAGCTCGCCTTCAGAAAGGTTGAGTTTGTGCTGAATGGCAGGAATCCTTGACGCCCAGCTGGAAAAGCACAATCCTGTGAGAAAAAACAAGGCACTAACGGCGATGCGTGTAATCCTTTTTTGTGAATGACTGACTGTCAACTCCTGTAACATGCTACATTAATTACTTAGAAATACTTAAAAGTTCACTGTTCTACTGTCTATCAGATAACATTAATTCCAAGCTGTCGGTAAGGGATGGCCAGAGATAATCCGGCTTCATCAGTTATGATCGTATCCATTGCTGTTATACTACAAACCTTGTAAGGTTCTGCGGTACCCATTTTGTCGCCGGTTACCAGGGCTATTACCCGGTTAGCCGATTCCACCATGACATTCTTTACGGCTGCCTCGTCCATATCCGGACCGGTCACCCCCACTTCCGGGTGCAGACTACAAACTCCCATAAAACAAATATCTGCCCGCATTTTTTCGATCATACGAATCGTATCGATTCCTGCGGTAACCTGCGAACTTTTGAAAAGCCGGCCACCCGTCAGGATTACATCAACCCCGGGATGTTCCATTAGTTGCATCGCAATGGGAATGCTGGGTGTGATTACTGTCAACTGTAAAGACGGCGGGAACAGTTTAGTAAGGGTATAAGTGGAAGTACCGCCATCCATGATAATCGTCTGGCCATCGCGCAGGAAAGACAATGCCTTGGTGGCAATCGCCTTCTTATCATCTTCATGAATGCCGATACGCTCATTAAATGCATAAGGGTGAGGAGAATGAGGAATAGCGCCACCCCTTACCTTGATCAGGAGACCATTCTGAGCCAGCGCTTCGAGATCGCGCCGCACGGTATCTTCTGATACCTGCAGATCATTACTCAGTTCTGTGTGCAGCACTTTATGGTCCGTCTGCAACTTTCTGAGAATGTAATCAAAGCGCTCTTCTTTCAGCATATTCTTGCAATTTCCAGCAAAACTACGAAACTTATTGCAATTTAATGCTACTTATTCTCAGTAAAAGGAATAACTTTGCAGAAAACAGCAAAATATGGCAAGAATTGCAATAGACATGGATGGCGTTATGGCAGATACCACGCAACAGATGATTGACTGGTATGCTAAGCGTTATGGCGTACAGGTAGATAAGGATGCCTTATACGGCAAACCTGAAACCACCGGTTTCCCGCACGAAAAGGATATTATCAGGTCTTTCCTGTTTGAACCAGGTTTCTTCAGGACCAAACCGGTGATTAAGGACAGCCAGGAAGTGATCAGGGCTTTACAGGACAAGCATGAGGTATTCATAGTATCAGCAGCCATGGAGTTTCCGGCATCATTACCGGAGAAAGTAGAGTGGCTGGCGGAATACTATCCGTTCATTACATGGCAGAACATTGTTTTCTGCGGATCTAAGACGATCGTACAGGCAGATTATATGATAGATGATCATGTTAAGAACCTGCAGCCGTTCAAGGGACAGGGACTGATGTTCACTGCACCACATAACGTACATGTTACTGATTTCAAAAGGGTGGATACCTGGCAGGATGTAGCAGGGCTTTTACTGTAAGTCGATCTTCGCCCTGTTATTGACACTATTATAGGCGTACCCCTCAGGATCTGTGGCCAGGCCTTTCCAAACTGGCAGGAAGAGCATTTCATATGCCCTGTGATCAAAAGCCTCGGCATCAGCAATGCGTTCGTATGTATTATTGCACCACGATAGCTTTTCGTCCGGCGCCAGCTGACGGATCTCTTCCAGTACGGCATCCATAAATGGTTGCCACCACAGGTCAAGAGTGAGTGCGCCTTCGCGTATCATGATGTGAATGGACGAGGGCAGGAACAGATAATCTTCCACCTTTACAAGTGCATTGTGCTGATCACTGTTCAGCTTTGCAGCCACGATATCAGCATACCGCTTCCGGGTAAAGACTTCCTCTCCGGCGCCACATACGGGCATTACCAGATACCATACGGGAGGATCAAACGCATTCGGCAGATAAGTCATTGAAAGAGTTTTATGATAATTTGATTATCATAATAGTAATACGCGTAAAACTATAACAATTTTACTATTCGATAAAAACCCTGAAGATCACAATGTGGATGTTA
The DNA here is from genome assembly GCF_000024005.1 of Chitinophaga pinensis DSM 2588. NCBI lineage: Bacteria > Pseudomonadati > Bacteroidota > Chitinophagia > Chitinophagales > Chitinophagaceae > Chitinophaga > Chitinophaga pinensis. The sequence continues at coordinate 1,097,287 of NC_013132.1, read as the reverse complement.
TGGGTTAATCGTTGGTGGAATGTTGTTCGGGTATACTGAGATAGTTAGTTGCGTCTTTCCGTGTTTCAGCCTTTTTTTGAACGGGCCTGTTTACGTAATTGTAAAATGTCTTTCTTGGCAAGTTCAAGTCCTTCCTTGATGGATGAATAGCTTTTCAGTAACATGTTGTGCTCTTCCAGTAACTTATAGTACTTCTCTCTGAGTGCCAGCATTTCATCATTTTCAGCCTGACGGGCGTCTTCCAGGGCGCCAGGATGCAGGAAACTGGTGGTGGTCATCTCCAGTGCTCGTACAACCCTGTCCAGCTCTTCCGCACCGAACACTTCTTTTTCAAACAGGTTGTACATGGTTCTCCGGCTCATGCCTAAACGCTTGGCCAGTCTGGTCTTATTCAGTCCACGTTCACCTATCAGCTCCATCAGCCGGCCTCCGTGATGTAATATGGTACTGTCGGTTCCTTTCTCTCCGTTTACCGAGGGGGTGCTGTTCCATTCATAAAATTCTTCCGGTGTAACACCGATGATCTCACAGAATTTCTCCAGTGTACTCCGCTTCATATCACTCTTACGCAAATGATAATGTGCGATCTGGTTGGTGAAACCAGCCATGTCTGCGAAGTCTACTATTTTAACTTTCTTCTGTTTTAATATTTGTTTAAGGCGCTGGCCCATGTGGATTAACCTGGACATGTATGCTATATTTTACTAACAGTGGTTTGCGCTGGTGTGCAATTCATACAATATAATAATAATTTCCATTTCAATGCCATAATTAGAAATTCATATAGACAATATAGTTATCAGTGTGATAATGTTAGTAACACATATTTTTTGCGTAACAATTCCGTACACATTGTGTTTCAATGAGAAATATTGACAGGAGGATTTTTCTGGCCACAGAAATCGATTGTAATCAGCTACATAGCAATCAATTATAATCAGGGGAGTATGTAGAAAAATATTTAATTAAAAATTGCTACAATAAAATATTTATAAATAGATTTGCTTACATCACAATCATTATTATTACAGTGGTAAGAAACTCTCAATTAATCATTATCACATTAAACCAAAAACATTCAACATGAAAAAGAAGATGCCTTCCGCACCTGAACCAATCAATTTGTTACAGGATGTGCATTCGAGGATGATCAATCTCCCGATCTACTTCCGTGAGCGCGTATGCGAGGAATGTTCATGGAGCATCCCCACTTTCTACCGCAAGATGCGTATTGCCCTCAAGCCTGGTAGTCCTAACAGCGAAAAGATTACGCCCAATCTCAGCAATGCAGAAAAAGAAAAGATCATCGCAATACTTGATGAAGTATTCGAAAGTTTCTGGGAGTACTGCGAGAAGTACAGGAGGAAGCCCGCTAAGGACTAATTAAGCACCTGTACTCATTCATAACCTATGCCCATTTAGATGCTAACTCCGGGAGCCCCCTCAGACCAGCTGAAAACACCATTCCTGGCCCAATCAGAACATGCACAGGTTTGTTATTGACTATTGCCCAATTTTATTAAATTTAAGCTGCAGATTGCTAACACGTTACTTAATTTGACCAACAAAAACTGATTGCAGCTATGGCTTATCCGTATCAGATCAAGAGCTTAGAAGAGTATCAACAGAATTATCAGCAGAGTGTTATGGACCCGGAAGGCTTCTGGGCTAACGTCGCTGATCATTTCTACTGGCGCCGCAAATGGGATAAGGTACTGGAATGGAACTTTAAAGATCCGGATGTTAAATGGTTCACTGGCGGTAAACTCAATATTACCGAAAACTGCCTTGACCGTCACCTGGGTACCCTGGGAAATACACCCGCTATTATCTGGGAACCTAACGATCCGGAAGAACACCACCGCGTTATTACATATCGTGACCTATATAATAAAGTTTGCCAGTTCGCCAACGTATTGAAAAACAATGGCGTAAAGAAAGGCGACCGCGTTTGTATCTATATGGGGATGATCCCCGAACTGGCCATCGCAGTACTTGCCTGTGCCCGTATCGGCGCGATTCACTCTGTCGTATTTGGAGGTTTCAGTGCCCAGTCCATTGCCGACAGAATCCAGGATGCACAGGCCAGCCTCGTAATCACCTGCGACGGTGCGTTCCGTGGTAATAAAGATATTCCGCTCAAATCTGTTATCGATGACGCCCTCATGGGCTGCCCTTCTGTTAAAAAGGTGATCGTATGCACCCGCACCCGCACACCTGTCAGCATGATCAAAGGACGTGACCTCTGGTGGGAAGACGAGATCAAACAAGTCGAAACCATGGGAAACCCTCCCTGCCCTGCTGAAGAAATGGATGCGGAAGATATGCTCTTCATCCTCTACACTTCCGGCTCTACCGGTAAGCCTAAAGGAGTGGTGCATACCTGCGGCGGTTACATGGTATACGCAAACTATACCTTTGTAAATACCTTCCAGTACCAACCCGGCGAAGTTTACTTCTGTACTGCCGACGTGGGATGGATCACCGGTCATAGTTATATCATCTACGGTCCGCTCAGCGCCGGCGCCACCACCCTCATGTTTGAAGGTGTGCCTACTTATCCTGATGCAGGCCGTTTATGGTCTATCGTAGATAAATTCCGTGTAAATATCTTGTATACCGCACCTACCGCTATCCGTAGTCTTATGGGATATGGTCTAGGTCCGGTAAATCATAAAGATCTCAGCTCCCTCAAAAAACTGGGTAGCGTTGGTGAACCTATCAATGAGGAAGCATGGCACTGGTTCAAAGATCATATTGGTAAAGGACGCTGTCCGATTGTCGACACCTGGTGGCAAACTGAAACCGGGGGTATTATGATCACACCTATTGCCGGCATCACCAAAGAAAAACCAGGTTATGCCACCCTCCCGCTGCCGGGTATTCAGCCAATACTGGTAGATGAAAAAGGAGAAGAAATAACAGGCAATAACGTCAATGGTAACCTCTGTATCAAGTTCCCATGGCCAGGTATGCTGCGTACGACTTATGGCGATCATGAACGCTGCCGCACTACCTACTTCGCCACATACGATAACCTCTACTTCACCGGCGATGGCTGTCTTCGTGATGAAGACGGATACTACCGCATCACCGGCCGCGTAGACGATGTACTCAATGTGAGCGGCCACCGTATCGGTACCGCTGAAGTAGAAAATGCCATCAACATGCACGCCGGCGTAGTAGAAAGCGCTGTCGTAGGTTACCCGCACGATATCAAAGGGCAAGGCATTTATGCGTACGTAATCACCGAAAGACAAACCCATGATCCGGAACTGACTAAAAAGGATATCCTGCAGACAGTCTCCCGTATCATCGGTCCGATCGCCAAACCGGATAAGATCCAGTTTGTCAGCGGCTTGCCAAAGACACGCTCCGGTAAGATCATGCGCCGCATTCTCCGTAAGATCGCTGAAGGCGAACTGGACAATCTGGGCGATACCTCTACCCTGCTTGATCCTGCTGTCGTAGAAGAGATCAAAAGAAGCAGACTTTAACAGTTATTAACACTCACATTATAAAAAGGGCTGACATATTCAGCCCTTTTTTTGTATCCTTGTGCCCAGGAAACCGCGTAGCATAGATCCCGAGTGAACCATATTTAACCTGCGAACGAAACATTCAGAACCTGACAAAAGACCATTATCCCAACTTTAACAATTTTTCCATGAAAAAAATCCTCATTCCCGTACTGTTATGCAGCCTGTGGGCCTGTAAAAAAGATGAAAAGCCACAGCCAGAACCTCCTGCCGAAATTCCAGACCTGATCGTTACGGTATGGGATGCCACCAGATGGGATCTATTCCATACAAAGGGACTACCAACTGCCGATGCGAAAGTGCAATTGTTTACATCAAAAAAAGATTTTCTCGACGGCAGACCTACATATACTGCCACCGCTGACCAATCGGGCAAAGCACTGTTTGAAAATGTCACTCCCGGCAAATATTTTATACTGGCATTCAAACAGGATATGCTCAATATCTGGACTGATGCCAATGGCAATACAATGGTATCAGACACCCTGTTCCAGTCTGAAACAGAAATTAAAAATCCGCAAACGCCACTCCAGTCAGAAGCAATGCCTGGCGACTTCCGTTTCAAAGACCTGAATGGAGACATGATCATCAACGCTTCAGATGTTGCAGAAGTAACATCCCTCAGCTACGATATTAAGAAAGACGGCATCACCACAGTAGATGTCATGATCGGTTACAAATCCAATTCAAAAGCGGATCTTTTTAAAACGACAGACGAGGTAGAAACGCAACTGAATACTTTCATCTCCAACCTGGGCGTAGGACATAATCGCCTGGCGATACTGGACGGAGTACTCAGCGATGATGCGGATTGTAGTATCATCACTTACTGGTGTGATTACGACAAATTTACCTTTAACGCATCAACTGAAGGCGCAACCAATATCTTTAATAGTTACTTGGGCAGTATACTGTGGCTGAATAAGATGCTTTTAAGTCTGCAACAGATCAATGGCGACCATTCCGTGCTGACAGCACAGATCAGGGCATACCGCGCCTTTATCTACCTGGAGTTACAAACGTATTTTGGACAGCTCCCTATTATCAAAAATGAGAAAATAGGCTTCGTCGATCTTAAACGTGCTAGCTGGGAAGAAACCAGGTCATTTATAAAAACAGAACTGAAAGCCGCACTTCCTGCATTGCCGGCAATACCGCCTGCTAACACGACAGGACGCGTCACCAGCTATGCGGCTCACATGCTGCTGGCCAGGTTAGCGTTCCAGGAAAGCGACGTAGAAACACTCATTGCTGAAACCGATGCAGTAATCGATTCAAAAGCATATGAACTGGTTGACTACAGTACGGTGTTTACGAATCCCTCCAATCATGAAATCATCTGGACCCTGCCCTTGTCTAGTGCAGGGGAAAGTACCTTCACCAGCTACTTTGTACGTAACAATATACCCTTCAAATTTTTTCCGGTTATCCGCTACACGGAAACATGGTTACTGAGAGCCTATGGTAAAGCGATGTCCAACGATCTCTCTGGTACCAAAGATGCTATCAACACCATCCGCGCACGCAGTAATAAACCAGTAGCCAATCCAAAAAATATGGATGAGGCAATTGCAGAATTGGGATCGCTTTATAAGGATGAATTGTATCGCGAAGGTTTCCGCTACGCATTCCTGGTATTGACCAATCAGGCCAAACAGGTGCTGGCTGATAAAGGTTACAAAGACCATCACATGTACCTGCCTATTCCAAGTACGGCCATCAGTATGTATCCAAACATGACGCAGAACGCAGGTTACTAAACATACTTACTTTCATAAAAAAGCGGGGCTAACTTATACACCCGCTTTTTTTATTTTTACAGCATGAAGTTTCTGAAACGTACCCTGCGCGTAGTCCTTGTTTTGTTTCTCCTGCTGAATGTCGTTGCCGCATTTCATGCCTGGAAATTCACTCACTTTTATGCTGCCGGCACATTCGCCAATAAACATCAGCAACCGGAACAAATGAGCGTCTTCGAAAAAGCGAAGATGGTGCTGTTGGGTGTACGTTTGTCAAAGTCGGCTATCCGGCACACGCCGGAAGTGCCTTATGAAACAATGCACCTGCAAACATCCAACGGTCTTGAACTGGAAGGATGGTGGATGCCCCGGCCGGACGCAAAAGGTACAGTGATACTCTTTCATGGTTACAATGGCGGTAAAGACGGTCCGATTCCTGAAGCCGCTTATTTCCGCCAGCTTGGCTACAATACACTGCTGATGGATTTTCGGGCGCACGGCAATAGCCAGGGAGATGTTTGTACGATCGGTTACAAAGAAGCGGAAGATGTCATGCTGGCATACAACTTCGTACAGCAGAAAGGAGAAAAACATATTATTCTCTGGGGCGTAAGTATGGGCGCTGCGGCTATTCTGAGGGCTGTTCCTACCTATCACCTGTACCCCGACAAGGTAATCCTCGAATGCTCCTTTGCAAGGCTGACAGATGCCGTTAAAGGAAGAATGCGCGCCGTTAGTTTACCTCCCACTCCACTGGCAGAAATACTCACATTCTGGGGCGGTGTGGAGAATGGATTCTGGGGCTTCAGTCATAACCCTGCCGAATATGCCAAAAGCATCAATATGCCGGCACTGGTTTGCTGGGGTACAAAGGATAACCGTGTAACGCGTCAGGAAACCAACAGCGTATACCGTCAGCTGGGCACACGCAAAAAGAAGCTGATCATCTTTGAAGCATCGGGCCATCAGTCATTCTGCCGTAATGAAGGAGAGAAATGGAAAACAGCTGTTAAAAGCTTCCTGCAATAGCCTGCATAAAAAAAGCACACTCCACCCGAATGAAGTGTGCCTCACAAGACCAATACCCGCCTTTATGATAGTTCATGATGCCAGACCAATGGCCAGACATCACTACAATGCTCCCGGCTTGAAGCCATAACGACATTGTTCTTCATCAAAATTCAGTGTAAGATCTTCGAATTCGTTGCTTATAATAAAGGTAATAAGACACACTGCAATGTACAATACAGGGATCAACGTCTTATTACAACAGGTGTTCCTACTTTGATAATATCGTATAGTTCACTGACGTCGCTGTTCTTCATACTAACGCATCCAAGCGTCCAGTTGATGCGACCTTCCACGTAATTGTCACGTATACCTGAGTTCCATTCTACACCGTGTATACCAATACCGCCACCAGGGGTAGCGCCCGCTGGCAATACGCCTGCACTCTGTAACTCATGAAATCTGTTCCAGGAAGCTTCGTTCGGATAATCCAGCAGCATAAAACGGTTCCAGAGCTTATCCATTCTTTTGCTCAGTATATGAAATGTACCTTCCGGCGTCAGGCGATCTCCTTCTTGTCTCTTATCTGATTGGTCTTTATTACCAAATACTACTTTGTAAATTTTCCTCAAGGTAACATCCTCGTATAAGTACATCCGGTAATCACTCTTGTCCACCAACAGAAATATTTTATCGGGATCAATATTGCCAGGGTGTAATTTCACTTCATACAAATAATCTTCGTCACCTCCTTTAAAAGTAAATCCTGATACGGTCACAGTCAGCACCAGGAGCATCAACAAGCAATAGCGATTCATTTTCACAGGGATTTTGCAATTTAGTTAACGTTGGCTGTCAATGCATTATTGCAGCGCGTAAAAAAATAGATCGCAAAAATAAAGAACCATCCGGAATTTCCGTTCAATTTTCAGCTGAACGGAACCGGATGGTCCTTAGAAAAAACGGTTATACCGCTATATAATTAGTACCCGAAAATCTCTTCCAGTGTAACGACTTTCACGTCGCCATACTTCTTCAGATCTTCCGGATTCACTTTCTTTTCAGAAGCCATGATACAATAAGTATAAGGCTTGTTGGCGATGTTCTGATCGTGGAACTGTTTCACCTTGTCGAAGGTAATACCATCGATCTGTGCGTATACAGTTTTGCGATAATCAGTATCCAGTCCTAGCTTTTTAGCCGCCAGGTAACTGAAGATGATACCGTCCTGTGTGATACGCTCAGTTTCGATGTCCTGTTTCATGCTCTGTTTTGCAGTCTGGAAACCTTTATCGGAACGAGGCATATCATTCAGCAGTTCGTTCATACCACCGATCGCATCATTCATTTTATCTGCCTGGCTACCTACATATGCCACCATGGAATAACGGCTGTCTTTTTTGTCAGGCGCTGCATAGTATGCGTAAGTAGAATACGCGAGTGCTTTGGACTCACGGATGGTCTGGAATACGATAGAACCCATGTTACCACCGAAATAACCGTTGAACACGCTTACCAGTGCAGTTGTTTCAGGATTGTAAGTGCCGCCGTTCCTGATCCAGTTTACTTCTGACTGTACCATGTCATAATCAGTGAACAATACCTGATTTTTGTCCTGTGAAACCTTGTCAAACTTCACCGGCGCAGGTACTGCCTTCGGAGAAGCAGCTATCTCGTGCTGTTTACCGATAGCGGCAATAGCAGCGTCCAGTGTCTGCGGACCGTAATAGATCACCATATGCTGATACCCTGACAATCCATGCAGGATGTCAGTCAGTTGCTGTGCAGTAACACCATCCAGATCAGCCTGGCTCAGCTGGTTGTTGAATGGATTTTTAGTACCGTACATACCATAGCTGGCAAGTCCTTTCAGGATATTCGCCTTATTCAGTTTAGCATCTGAACGGCTCTTTCCGATACGTCCTTTTAAAGCGGTAAGTGCCTGCTCATTTGGCTGGCAGTTTTTCAGCAGGTGTTCAAACAGGCTCACGGCTTTATCAAAGTTCTCCTGTAAACCAGTCACACTGAGTGTGGTGACATCAGTACCGGTAGAAACATTGAAATTACATGCGATGTTGTAGAACTCTTTGCTGATCTGCTCAGAGCTGTACTTGTCAGTACCCAGGAACTGAAGATACTGCGCCGCCAGCGGAGACAGTTTATCGTTCCAGCTACCCATATCAAAACGGTAGTACAGACGGAAGAGACCGTTGTCTTTGTTCTGTACATACAGTACATCAGCAGCACCCAGTTTACCTTTCTGGATATCTTTATCGTAATCCAGCCACATTGGTTGAATACCGGCAGCTGGCATTTCATTTACCTGTTTCAGGAACGCAGATTGCGCTTCACGGTTTACTTCAACCGGTGTGATAGCAGGTTTGTCTACTTTCTGAATATTTTTGTCTTCACCTTTACGTTTGTACAACAGTACATAGTTGTTTGCGAAGTATTTGTTGGCAAATTCAACGATCTGTTGTTTGGTTACCTTGCCCATATCATCCACGAAAGAAACGTCTGTTACCCAGTTCTTTCCTCTGTGTTTGATAAAGCCGTCCATCAGTGAGTTAGCACGGTTAGTATTACTTTCCAGGCCGGTTAATTCAGCCAGTTTAGCGTTGTTTACAATCGCTTTCACCATTGATTCGTCAAACTCTCCCTTCTTCAGAATATCCAGCTGACCCAGTAACAGGTCTTTTACTTCTTCCAGTGTCTGGCCTTGTTTGGCCGTACCGTTCAGCATGAACACGGAATAGTCTTTCCATCCCAGTACGCTTGCACCGGACTTCAGCACTTTCTGCTGTTTGTTGATGTTCAGATCCAGCAGACCGGCTTTACCGTTGTTCATTACTTCAGAAATAACAGCCAGCAGTACATTGGATTTTACATCCAGCGCACCCGGCATACGGAAAGAGATCATCACGTTTTCAGCGTCAGGACCGAACACCTCTTTTACGATTGGAGCGGTCATTGGTTTCTCAACAGGCGCCTTGTAGGTAACCACCGGTTTAGCCGGCATGTAAGAAAACGCCTTGTCCACCTGTTTGATCACCTGATCAGGATCCAGATCACCAGCCATTACAACGGCCATATTACCTGGCACGTAGTAAGTGTTGTAGAACTGACGGATCGCTTTCAGAGAAGGATTTTTCAGGTGTTCTACTGTACCGATGGTACTCTGTTGACCATAGTTGTGCGTAGGAAACAAGGTAGATAACATCAGCTCGTAAGATTTACGACCGTCGTTGTCCAGACCTCTGTTCTTTTCCTCATACACGGCTTCCAGTTCTGTATGGAACAGACGGAATACCGGATCTTTGAATCTTTCAGCCTGCACAGCCAGGAATTTGTCTACTACGTTGGAAGGGATGTCTTCCTCATAGATGGTTTCCTCTACCCAGGTATGTGCGTTGGTACCCTGAGCGCCCATGCCCGACATCATTTTGTCATACTCATTGGCGATAGCATATTTCGCAGCCAGACCAGATACGCTGTCAATCTTGTGATAGACTACGTTACGGGCAGCATCACCGGTCGTATGATTGTAAGTGTCATACAATCCTTCGATCTGGTCCAGGTAAGGTTTCTCCTTGGACCAGTCCAGAGAGCCGTACTGCTGGGTACCTTTGAACAACAGGTGTTCCAGGTAGTGTGCCAGACCTGTGTGATCAGCCGGATCGTCGTTACTACCGGCACGCGTACCGATCAGGGTCTGAATACGTGGGTCTTTTTTGTTGACTGAAAGGATGACGGTAAGGCCGTTTTTCAACGTGTAGAAGCGGGCTTTCATCGGATCATTAACGATATACTTATAAGTATACCCTCCTGATGTGCCCTCCTTCCATTCGTACTTCTTTTGTTGTGCTTCTGCTATTGTGGACATAGAAGAGGCCAGCAGCAATAGACAGATTGCTTTTTGAATGAGGTTCATGAATTGGTTTTTGAAAATAAAATAAACATTACCAAATATAATGGTAATGTCCGGATGTGTCCGGGCAGTAATTTGTTAAATGGAACTAAAAAATGAGCAGTGGACTATTTCTTCCAGTCCATTTCCGAAACGGGTCCATACTGGACATTAACAAACAGTGCATCCAGGGCAACAGGTGTCTGTACATTGGCTAACAGTAAAGGGTGCTCATGTGATTGCTCGACAGACGAGAAACGTACCTCGTCTTCCTTTTCACTAACGCCAGGCTTGTGTCCGTAAATTTTAACCCCTACAATTCTCTTCTCACATGAATGAGCCCATACTATAAATCCGGTACAGGCCAGAAAGGCAATAAAAGAACGCATACATCTTAGATTTTGATCCCCCAAAAAACGTTAAAAGCTATTAAAACGTATCCCTATTGAGAAAGGATACTGTTCCAGGCCATAATCATGTAATGGAGTCAGCGCGAAGTTACCATAAAGTTTAAGAGGTCCGTATCCTATATCTCCGGTAAGGCTGAGTTTCCATTTATTCAGGTTGAAGTCATCTACTTTTTTCTCTTTCCCTCTTTCTCTGCTGATCTGCTTGGTCCTGGCCTTTACAAGATACCCCCCCATTATACCCATGCCCATTTTAAAAGCTCTGGAAGGACGGGCCGGATTACTGTTAAAGTTCAGCATCAGCGGTACGCTCAGGTATTCGGCAAACAGCTTGTTTTTAGAGAAATTCACATTATCTCTTACGATTTCGGTCGGGTAACCAGGCACATAAGTGATATTTCTCGCAAAGCGATAGTTGTTCATTTCGACACCCAGCGCATAGATCAGGTTTAATTTATGCTTGTAGATGTTCAGCCTTTGCTGGAAAAGCCAGATGTTGACATTGATGGACTTTCCGGTAATAAGCTTGAACTCCGAAGGTGTAAGTGGTGCACTTCCTCCACGAGGCGCCAGGGTATTAAGGCCCGCAGCTGAATAAGTATAGGATTTACTATAGCTGTCTGCATAGCCGTTGGGTGCCGCGTAATAGGATAATGCTACTGCTCCGCCGTAATCGCTGCGGTCGATATAGTTGTTAAAGCCGAGATCCACGACAAACCACCTGGTTTGCAGGTTTTTCTTCAACCTTTCTTTCGCATAGGCGGTGTCATTATAAACCCTGAAGATGCGTTTGCCTTTTGCATCCTTTCCCTTCATGATGATGAGTCCCTTTACCTGGAACGTTTCAACAAGACTGTCTGCAGTCTGGGCCTGTACACCAACACTTACAATAAGCAGTAACAATAAATAGCGTAAAGCTTTACACTTCATATCAAAAAAATTCATTCTTCCTGATTATTTCTTTTTACGGGACAGGAACCGGGCTACATTGGCAACCCCATTCAGTAGTTTGCTGTCTCCGTTCATGGTCACCGCCACCACCAGTTCTCCTTTCACATTAGCCGGCGCTGCACTGGCAGCTTCGGGAGCGGCGCTGCTGATCTTTGTCGCATTGGCCATTGTTGCAGATTTCTCGGCAACAACCGTTGCGTTTTCAGCCAGTATCTTCTCCTGTTGTTCACTCTTTTCCTGCAGTTGCTGTACGACCTCGCCGGAAGTAGATGCCGGTTGTGGTATCTTGGCGAGCGCAACGGCCCTGGTATCAGGAATATGATTAGCCGGTTCCTCCTGCTTTGATTCATTCGCTTCCGGCGTCTGACGGTTTACTTCCCTATCAGCTACCCGGTTGCGGGCAAGAGCATTTGCCAAGGTTGCATTCCTGTTCTTGTCAGCTGCCGTCCTTGCGGCCTGGTCGGCACTCACCTGATCAGCGGCCTGCTGCGCTGCAGCTACCGGATTGTCATTTTGAGCAACAGCTGGAGCAGATGCCTGTGGCACTGTTACCGTCTGCGACGCTGATGGTAAAGAGGTATTGTTTTGGGCAGCCGGCTGATGAACAGCTACGGATGCCGGTTCTCCGGTATGTTGTCCCGGAATGAGCCAGAATGAAAGTCCTGCCACTACCGCTGCGGCGGCACTCCACCACCACAATGGGCGAACCCTGGTCTGTTCCTTTCTGTATAGCGATGCTTTATTCTCAAATGTTACACTAAGGTCCGGGGTTAAACGGGAGGCCTGTAAAAGTTGCAGTTCCTTCTGTATATGCGGGTGCTGGCTGATCAGTGTCTCCAGCTGCGTCTTTTCGCTTGCACTTAATTCATTATCAACATAATCCAGCAGGAAGCGCTCATAATTGGTGGCTGACAATACATCAGACTTACGGTACAGCATGTCCCTGGTATCAAACTGCAGGCTTGTGTCCGGCTGCAGCTTTGTAGATTCCAGCAGGGCCAACTCTTTACGTATTTCCGGATGGAGATCCATGAAGATCTGCAGCGCAGCACGCTCCTCTCCTGTCAGCTCACCGTCAATGGCGCTGAGCAGGAATTCTTCGTAGTTCGATATGTTGATATTTACTGCCAAATCAAGACATATAATTATTATGCAATATTACTCGATTCTCCAGATCTGTACTAGATCACATTTTCCATTTTAACCAGGTATTGCTTCAGATGTAAGCGTGCCCGATGCAGGTAAACTTTCACCTGTGAAGGATTCAGTTTCATGATATCTCCGATCTCCTCATAGCTGTAGCCCTCATAATCTTTCAGTAATATCAGGGAACGCTGTACATCCGTCAAACGGTCCAGCGCCTTCTCCAATACCTTTTTCGCATCATGGATCCGTTGTTCTGAAATCTTTGTCTCCTCTTTAAACTCGTCCACCAGGGAGATGCGCTTCACTTTACGGACATGGTCGATCATATTGTGGTACGCTACAGTAAAAAGGTATGACTTGCCTTTCTCAAAAGGCACATCTTTACAGTGCTTCCACAATATTTCAAACGCATTCTGTACAACATCTCTGGCATCCTCAGTATGGTCTAAATTTTTAACAATAAACCGGAAGAGATTGTCCGCGTACAGATCCACGCATTGATTATACTCCTTTTCCGTCATCCGGTGTTGCGGGATTTTAGTGCTAATGTCCGACAATTATTAATATGCGCTATCGCTCTTCCTCACTTCTAACACACTATTTACCTGTACGTTACAGTTCTGTCAACCCTGCTACTCCGGATGGAGAGTTCCCGCATAGCCTCAGCCATCCTGTTCAATAGCGCGGAAATTCAACCTTCGGCCAGTCCCCCCTGTCAGGATGTATCCTGCCGGGGAGACAAGGGGCAGACATTACTATGACGCAGAGCAGTCCCCAAATGTTACAACCCCGTCAAACTTTTTGACGCTCCATGACAAATGTCCGGATAGCTGCGGGATTCGTAATACTTTTAATCCTATAACTTTGACCAGGTTACAAAAATCTGCTATTTATGAACCAGAAATTCATTACCCGTATCCAAAAAGAGCTGGATGACATACGCTCAGCCGGCCTTTTCAAGAATGAGAGAGTTATCACTTCCGAACAAGGCGCTGAAATTCAGGTAGGCGGCAATACCGTTATTAACTTCTGTGCTAATAACTACCTGGGTCTGTCCAGCCACCCCGATGTGGTAAAGGCTGCCAAAGAAGCCATCGACACTCACGGATATGGTATGAGCAGTGTACGCTTTATCTGCGGTACGCAGGATATACACCGGGAACTGGAGCAGAAACTGGCTACCTTCCTCGGTACAGAAGATACCATCCTCTACGCAGCCGCATTTGATGCAAATGGTGGTGTATTTGAACCATTGTTCAATGAAGAAGATGCCATCATCTCCGACGCCCTGAACCATGCCTCTATTATTGACGGTGTTCGCCTCTGTAAAGCACAGCGTTACCGTTATGAGCATAATAATATGTCTGACCTGGAAGCCAAACTCCAGGAATCCGCTCACCTGCGCAGCCGCATCATCGTAACAGATGGTTCCTTCAGTATGGACGGTACCATCGCTCAGCTGGATAAGATCTGCGACCTGGCGGATAAATACGACGCTATCGTAATGATCGACGAAAGCCATTCTTCCGGCTTCCTGGGTAAAACCGGTCGTGGTACCCATGAATACCGTAACGTAATGGGCCGTATCGACATCATCACCGGTACCCTGGGTAAAGCGTTAGGTGGTGCATCCGGTGGTTTCACCAGCGGTAAAAAAGAGATCATCGACATGCTGCGTCAACGTAGCCGCCCTTACCTGTTCTCTAACTCCGTAGCACCAAGCATCGTTGGCGCATCCATCTCCGTACTGGATATGCTGAGCGCAACCACCTCCCTGCGCGATAAACTGGAGTACAACACCCGTTACTTCCGTACCAAAATGACGGAAGCCGGTTTCGATATCAAACCTGGCGATCACCCGATCGTTCCCGTAATGCTGTATGACGCAGTACTCAGTCAGCAATTTGCCGACAAACTGCTGAAAGAAGGTATCTACGTAATAGGCTTCTTCTTCCCGGTTGTGGCAAAAGGCCAGGCGCGTATCCGTGTACAGCTCAGTGCCGCACACGAGCAGGCTCACCTGGATAAAGCCATCACCGCCTTTACCAAGGTGGGCAAAGAATTAGGTGTAATTAAATAACTGCTTATATATAAGATCTGCAAAAGGATGCCACATGGCATCCTTTTGTCATTTCGTGCTGTACCACTAAATATCTACTTTTGCAGCACTAAACAAAGAATGCATAATGAAACAGACTGGCTGGATACTCCTGCTGATAGCCTTCTTGGCCAATGCCTGCGCACCGAATAACGTTGAAAACGAAAAGAGCTGGGAAAAATACTTCGCCGAATACAAGGTAGAAGGATGTTTTATGCTGTTCAACAACAGCCAGGGTACCTTTAAAGTATATAACCTGGAACGTTCTCAGCAACGCTTCCTGCCCGCCTCTACTTTTAAGATCTTCAACTCCCTAGTAGGCCTTGAAACAGGTGTTATCAAAGATACTTCCTTCGTTATTCCCTGGGATGGCGTAACACGCGACATGCCGGAATGGAACCATGACCTGAGTATGCAACAGGCCTTCCGCGTATCTGCTGTGCCTTACTTCCAGGAAGTAGCCCGCCGTATCACCAAACCAGTAATGCAGCACTGGCTGGATACTGTCAAGTTTGGTAATATGAAGATCAGCAAGATCGATACCTTCTGGCTGGATAACTCTTTACAGATCTCTCCGGATGAAGAACTTGGCTTCGTCAAGAAACTGTATTTCGACCAGCTGCCTTTCCATAAAGTGACCATGCAGAACGTCAGACAAGTAATGCTCATGGAGAAAAAACCAGAATATGAACTGAGTTATAAAACAGGTATGGGTTTCTCCGGACCTAAAACAATCGGCTGGATTACCGGCTGGATTGAAGAGAATGGCCACCCCAGCTTCTTTGTACTGAACATTGAAACAGAAAACAAATCGCTGGATATGCGCACGGTGCGTATGAACATCCTCAGAAACCTCCTGACAGACGCCGGTTACTTTAAAGGAATGAAATAGATGCTTTTGTCAAGCAATTGCATCTTCCCTTCAGATCTGGAATAATGTCAAAGAAATAATAAACTGCTGATCTCCCCTCAAAAGGATCTCAGCTACTGATAAACAGGACCATAGTTGAACAGGGCATCTTCCTGCAAGACTATGGTCTTTTTATAGACCATACATATACTTGCCTTAGTCAAATAACATAAACCATTGCCAGCCAACGGAAAAAACAGACATTTGACTATGTCAATAAAAAGACCCGAAACCCTGTACTATATTGAGTAGTAATACCTCGTATCTACTCATCGTCTTCGTCAGCTTCGCCCTTAACTACCTGACAACCCGGTACATCGACCGCCCTGATCGCTCCCGGTTATTCACTGGAATGACCATTCTTCTGTCTCCTTAAAGCCCTGACTTCCCTCCCTTGCGTTAAAAAACTCCTAAATCCATGCCTGTAAATGGCATAAAACGTACTAAAAAAATTATATTTGATCCTTGTGTCCGGTTTCCTATTATACCGGCTCCAGAAATCTTTATTGAATGATGTTACGTTTTCAACACAGCGAATATTTATGGGCACTGGTATTACTGCTGGTATTGCAACTTGCATTCCTCAGTATATCCTGGTGGAAACGACGTTCTATTCGGAAACTCGGTGACCCTGTTCTTGTAGAGAAATTATTCACCGGTTATTCCCGTCGTCGGTTCACTTTCCGCTTCCTCCTGATCTTTATCGCCTTCCTCTTTGGCGCTATCGGACTGGCTAACCTCCAGAAAGGCAGCCGTATGGAAAAGATCACCCGTAAGGGCGTGGATGTTGTAATCGCACTCGACGTGAGTAAAAGTATGCTGGCTGGCGACGTAAAACCTGACCGTCTTACCCGTGCAAAACAGCTGATATCCAAACTGGCTGATAAACTGGATAATGACCGTGTCGGACTGGTCGTATTTGCGGGCAATGCTTACCTGCAGATGCCTCTGACCATCGATTACTCCGCCGCTAAAATGTACCTGACTACCGTAAGTCCCGATATGATCCCCACTCAGGGTACCGCGATCGGTCAGGCCATACAGGTAGCCAATGACGCCTTCAATAAAAAAGAAAGAAAACATAAGTCCCTTATTATCATCTCTGACGGTGAAGACCATGACGAAGCCGCTATCTCAAAAGCACGTGCTGCTTTCGAAGACGGTGTAGTGATCAATACCATCGGTATTGGTTCCCCGACCGGTTCCCCACTGCCGGATCCTGAAACGGGTACTTATAAAAAAGATAAAGAAGGGAATACCGTTATATCAAAACTGAACGAAGATGCACTGAAGTCCATCGCAGCTGCCGGCAAAGGCATCTACGAACACCTGGACAATAACACAGAAGAGGTGGTCAATTCACTGACACAGAAGATCGACAGCATGGAGCAGAAAGAGTTCGGAGAAAACATCTTTACAGACTACAACAGCTACTTCCAGTATTTCCTGGCCATCAGCCTCCTGCTGCTCGTTGCTGAATTCTTTATTCCTGAAATCAGACGCAGCAAACGCGCTGACGTTGTTGTTACCGCTACAGAAAAACCATGACGAAACGTACACTGACATACCAGGCGCTCATGGCCGGGCTGTTGCTCTGCCTCTGCCAGCATTCCTTTGCCCAGACAGGTAATAAATATATCCGTAAGGGCAACGACCTGTATAAAAATAAACAGTACACCGACGCAGAAGCGAACTATAAAAAAGCGCTGGAAGTAAACCAGCAATCTGTGGAAGGCCGCTATAACCTGGGTAACTCCCTGTATGAACAGAAACGTTATGACGACGCCCGCTCCCAGTATGCCAATAGCTTCAAGATGGCGCCTAACCGCGAAGGAAAAGCCGACGCCAGCTATAACATCGGCAATACCTTCATGGAAGGTAAAAAATGGGAAGAAAGCATCAAGGCATACAAAGAGGCCCTGAAGCTGAACCCTGCTGATGAACAGGCCCGCTATAACCTCGCCTATGCCCAGACGATGCTGAAGAAACAGAACGGTGGTGGCGGAGATAACAAAGACAAGAAAGACAACAAGGATAAAAATAAAGACAAGAAACAACAGGATCAGCAGAACAAGGATCAACAAAATAAAGATCAGCAGAAGAACAAACAGGACGAGAATAAAGACAAAGACGATAAGAATAAAAATAAAGAACAGCAGGACCAGAAACCAGAACCGCAGCCAAGTAAAATGAATAAGCAGGAAGCTGAACGTTTACTGCAGGCACTGGGACAGGAAGAAAACAAACTACAGGACAAGATGAAGAAGGCTAAAGGCCAGGTTGTTCCTGTTGATAAAGACTGGTGATCTGCTTCGCCATTCTATTCATTACCTTTGCCTCATATTTGGAATTGTTTTATGCAGCTATATAGTAATTCACTGACGGAGTATAAGAGGCTGGCCACTTTGGAAGTAAAGGTCGGAGACCTGCTGATTGGAAATAATAATCCGATACGTATTCAGACCATGACCACCACAGATACCATGAACACCCTCGGTACTGTGGAACAGGCCATCCGCTGTATCGAAGCGGGCGCCGAACTGGTACGTATTACCGCTCCCAGCAAAAAGGAAGCGGAAAACCTGCTGCCGATTCGTAATGAGCTGCGCAAAAGAGGTTATACCACTCCCCTGGTGGCTGATATCCACTTTACCCCTAATGCCGCTGAAATAGCGGCCCGCATCGTGGAGAAAGTGCGTATCAATCCCGGCAACTACGTTGATAAAAAGAAGTTCGAAACACTCACATATACTGATGCCGAATACGAAGAGGAAATTGACCGTATCCGCAAACAATTCACCCCACTGGTGAAAATATGCCAGGAACACGGCACCGCTATGCGTATCGGTACCAACCACGGCTCCCTCAGCGACCGTATCATGAGCCGCTATGGGGATACGCCAATGGGAATGGTGGAAAGTGCGATGGAATTCCTCCGTATTGCGGAAGACCTCAACTACCGGAACATCGTCCTGAGTATGAAATCCAGCAACCCGCAGGTAATGGTGCAGGCTTACCGCCTGCTCGTACATACCATGCAGGACCAGCTGGGACATTGCTATCCGCTGCATCTGGGAGTAACAGAAGCCGGCGACGGTGAAGACGGCCGTATCAAATCCGCCGTAGGTATCGGTACTTTACTGGAAGACGGTATCGGCGACACCATCCGCGTATCCCTCACGGAAGATCCGGAATTTGAACTGCCTGTATGCCGCGACCTGGTGAAACGCTATACCTCCCGCGCCGATCATACGCCTATCCCGGCAATTGAAAACGTGCCTTATTCTCCTTTCGAATACAAACGCCGTGAAAGCATTGCGGTAAATAATATCGGTGGTAAACAGGTGCCTGTTGTTGTTGCTGATTGCAGTAGCACCAGCGGTATCACACCTGCACACCTGCTGCCTGTTGGTTATAATTATAATGCAGATACAGATAAATGGAATATCGCAGATGCGGCGGCTGATTATATCTTCTCCCGCGAACTGCTGTCTTTCGCTTTACCAGGTACGCTGAAAGTAATTGTGCCACACGACATCTGGAAAGATGCGGAAGACAAGGAAAAATATATGCCGCTGTTCACCGCGGAAGAATACCTCCTTGCCACAGACAAGTCTGCGGTGATCAACTTCATCGATCATAATACCGGTGTGACCCTCCCGGAGGCATTACTGTTGCAGATGGCCAATGATCATACGATCGTTCTCTGTCTCCACTCCTCCAACGAGCACGCCATGCCGGAAGTAAGACGCACTTTCGTGACCCTGCTGGACCGCCAGATCCAGCAACCGGTAATCCTGAAATGTTTTGCTGACGCCACCTCCTCTGATGAACACCTGATACACTATGCGACCGAGACAGGCGCATTACTGCTGGACGGATTCGGTGATGGTACCTGGCTGGTAAGCGAAGCGACCGGTGCACAAGCGCCCGGCCATGCATTATTGAACAATATCGCCTTCGGTATCTTACAGGCCACCAGAACCCGTATATCGAAGACTGAATATATTTCCTGCCCATCCTGCGGTCGTACACTGTTTGACCTCCAGGAAACCACTGCTAAGATCAGAGCTGTCACCAACCACCTCAAAGGCGTGAAGATCGCGATCATGGGTTGTATCGTGAACGGCCCCGGAGAAATGGCAGATGCCGACTTCGGATACGTCGGCAGCGGTGTAGGCAAGATCACACTCTACCGTGGTAAGGAAGTCGTAAAACGAGGACTCAATAGTGAAGTAGCCGTCGATGAACTGATCTCTCTCATCAAGGAAAACGGAATGTGGGTAGAAACTAACTAAAGGAAAAAGGTCTCGCAGTTGCGAGACCTTTTTAATCAAGGTTAACAGGATGACTCAGAAATCAATAAAGGGGGTTGTATGTTAGTCAGACAATCGAATTGTGCTTTCTTCAACATTCACACTCTTTAACCATCAATAAAGTGATGGGGTTATCAAACTTTTGGGGTTAACTATACTTTGTCAGGTGATACAAAGGTAACACCAGATAGAAGGGTTTGTCAAGCGTATCAATACGCAATCTCTTGCGGAAACTACGTTTCAA
Organism: Chitinophaga pinensis DSM 2588; assembly: GCF_000024005.1. Taxonomy (NCBI): domain Bacteria; kingdom Pseudomonadati; phylum Bacteroidota; class Chitinophagia; order Chitinophagales; family Chitinophagaceae; genus Chitinophaga; species Chitinophaga pinensis. Next base: position 1,077,022 of record NC_013132.1, on the reverse strand, counting down.
GAACCTGCAAATCACTACGTTAATACATGGGAATAAATATTATTACTTAGCGTGTCTACTTATTAAAAAAATCCCTAATTTTTCACTCAAATTCATAACATTGAAGATGAAAAAGATCGTAACAGGTGTATTAGCATTCTTAATGGGTGCTACCATTGCAGTTGCTCAGACTCCGGCAACCACCACACAGGAAAAAACAAAAGCAGAGCACAGAGCAGAAAAACCAGGTCAGAAAGCAAACAAACCAGCACTTGACACTACCGGCAGACCAATGAAAAAAGACGGTACGCCAGACAAACGTTTTAAAGACAATCAGACAAACAAAGATGGTAAACAACAGGGCCCGACGAAAAAAGATGGTACCCCTGACAAACGTTTCAAAGAAAACAAAGACACTAAAGACGCGAAACCAGAAGGACCGCTGAAAAAAGACGGTACGCCTGACAAACGTTACAAAGACAATAAGGAAAAGAAAGCTGAAGAGAAAAAAGCATAGTCGACGGCTATACACTTTTCAACAGCGGTTATCTTACCACGGTGGGATAACCGCTTTTTTTATTCGTACATTTAGCCAATGTTGGACTTCAGGTTAAAAGTATTCTACACAGTAGCCAGACGCCTCAGCTTCACAAAAGCTGCCGAAGAATTATTCATCTCACAGCCGGCTGTCACCAAACATATACACGAACTGGAACAGCAGCTCGGCATGGCACTGTTTGAACGTATCGGTAATAAGATCAAGATCACCCGTGCCGGACAGATTATGCTCAAACACGCGGATGATATCTTTACCAGTTACCGTAACCTGGAATACGAGATCAATCAGCTCAAACACGAACAGGGTGGCCTGCTCTCACTCGGCGCCAGCACCACCATCGCACAGTACTTCATTCCCCCTTTACTGGCACAGTTCAATCAACGCTATTCAGAAGTAACCGCCTCGCTCATTTCCGGCAATACCGAACAGGTAGAACAGGCACTGCTCGACAAAACCATCCAACTCGGACTAATAGAAGGCCGTTCTAAAAACCCGGTATTGAAGTATGTGGAGTTTGCAAAAGACGAAATCGCATTGATCGGCAACGTGAAATACGATTACGGGGAAGGTCCGCTGGGCGCGAATGAACTCAAGTCCATTCCCTTGCTGATGCGTGAACAGGGTTCAGGTACCCTGGAGGTAATAACAGACGAATTAAAAAGACTAAAACTAAAACTCACCGATCTCCAGATCGCCATGTATATGGGCAGCACAGAAAGTATCAAGTCTTATCTGCACCATGCACCTTGTGCTGCCTTCCTCTCTCTACATGCAGTTAAAAGAGAACTGGAAGCAGGTGAATTCAAAATATTACCCCTGAAAAACTTCAGGCTGGTCAGGAAATTTCACTTCATTTATCTGCAGGGACAACAGGATAAACTGGCCCAGTTATTCATCCGTTATGCACGTCAGCACGCTGGGGAACAATCCGGTGATATTGATACCGGTATCATCGGCTAAACGTTCCTGAAAATAAAAACGCTTAACATCTTATACAGCAACAGCCATATAAGACGTTAAGCGTTTATTTATTGAAGCATATACGCCTGCGTTACTAGGAACGCTGCAGGGTATATACGATATAACCGGTTTTACCTTCAAAGTTAACAGCCGCTCTCCATACCATTGTAGTGCTGGTCAGTGAAGAGATATCAACACGGTAACCGTCTGTTACGTTTTTAGCTTTCACACCACCGCCTACTTTCTTAAACTGGAACATGCTCACGCCACCCTGTTTGTATAAAGACCATACGATAGACTGTGTAGCGGTGTTACAACCTTCTTCAGTAGAAGACAGTGTATAAGAACCGTTGTTGTTGTGTGGTAATATCCACTGGCTACCCTTGAAGCAGTTTACTGACGCTTCGTCAAAAACTGTCACCTTGGAGCCTCTTGGAATACCGTCAAATGTGATATCTGTTATAACCCAGTTTCCCTTCACAGAGCCTTCACTGGCGCTCTGTTCTGTGTTAGTGGCGCCAGACTGCGTTTTACAGGATATGGCAAATACAGATGCTACCAGGCATAATACTGCAAGTGTAAGGTGTTTCATGTTCAAATAATTTGATGTTTAAATTGTCGGTAACGCAATGCATTACGGGACGCAAGGTGGGAAAAAACAAGAAACGTACCAAATCCCTTATTGACGGGCTGGTTGTACCTGTTGTAGCTGAGCAGGATATAAACGCAGCAGTCGTTCCTCCATATTGCGGAACTGCTGATAGAAGTAAACAGTACTGGCCGTCAGCGCCATCACGACCACGACTAAAGCAATAAACGCACAACGCCACCAGATACTAATAGTCATAGTGTTATTGCGGGGTTGTAATACATACGTCAGCGGCTCGCCCGCTTCCCCCCTTTTGCCTGCTTTTGAATAATAACCTTCCTTATTATGAGGCGTCAGCCGTTCTGCAATCCTGTTCCATACCTTTGCCGGCGGCGTCACACCACCCTCTACCATGACCTTCTGCAATTTATACTCAACAGCCGCTACCTCCGTATTCAACTCCGGGTAGAGACTGCGCATACGCTCAAATAACTCCGCCTCATCGGCAGACGCCAATCCAAGCAGGTAACTTTCGATAATGCCACTTTCTATGTAGTCGTGAAGATCCAAAGGCAATTAAAGTATCTAATGGTTTTAGAAAAGTCTTTCTCTTATCAACGTGCCTTCTGCTGCATTTCAGCTTTCAAATGTCAAATTAACCTAATTCATTTCCAAATAAAAATTGTGGTAACAACAATGCAACTTAATTACAAGATTGATAATGAACGTATTGTTCCTAAAATCTCTCTATAACACAAGCAATTCTTAATTCTTAATTCTTAATTGCCCATGACCTGCTCAGTATGCAGCCTTTGTTTCTCCTCGGCCTTTCTCTCCTGCGCCTGTTGGTACTTCAGGAAATAATAGATCGCAAAAAACAGACACACTTTGGAAAGAATAAAAGTGATGATAAAGAACAGGCGCCACCATTTGTGTACGGTAATATGCTGCCCGTCTCTGGATTGGATATTGATGAAGGTATATCTGGAACGATCATCCCCATGAGGTGGTGGTGGATCATCCCGCCAGTTAATACGCTGGAAAATACGCTCTTTCAGATAAGGGGAAGGTAATACAGCTTCTGCAAGCGCAGTTCTTTCGATACGCCGTTCCACGGCCATGATCTCCGCATTCAATGAAGGATAAAGCCGGCGCATATGCTGCAGCTCTTCCATCTCACTGACTGTGGCGATCCCCAGTACGTAACTTTCGATGATCCCGCTTTGTATGTAATGATTAAGATCCAATTATTCCCCTAAAAATTTTCTGAATTCAACCATAATATCCCGCAATTTGTTCATTACCTCGTCCGGTTGTATACCTAATATACGAGCAACTGCTTCTTTTGGTAGTCCCTTATAATAACATAAATGAAAAATAGTCCGGCTTTGTGCAGGCAGTCTATTTGAAAAACGTTGTAGCAGATTACTGTCAGCCTTTACAAGGTCATTGCCCAGCGGATCATTCTCAGCTTCCACAGCTTCCTGTACGGCCATTTCACGTGCTACACGCATCATCCATCCGAATAGTGTGGTGTTTCCGGATTCTTTATACTCATGGATGTTCTTGAAGACCCTTACGAAAACCTTCGTCAGTACATCTTCCGCCTTCGCTGTATCTCCTACTACCTGCAATATAATACTATATAATGCAGGCCCATAGTGGTCATACACCCGTTCCTGGGTGCGGGGGTCTCCTGCTATTAAGCGCTCCGTGATGATGTACTCGTCGATATGGACAGCCGATTGCTGCAAATTGTTATAGGTTTAAGAGAAAACTAAGATAAACTATTAATTACGAATCGTCAATTTCTTGTTATAACATATTCTTGCTATGAGCGTCTTCCAAAGACAGCTTCCACTGCTTCCTGCCGGTGACGAAAGATATCCCGTAACTGCCGCTGCACAAACAACGCATGGGCTAATTTGCCGAATATACCTAATGGCATTGAGTAATGCACGATATCCGTCATCTTCACACCTTCCGGTACCTGCTCAAAATGATGCTGGTGATGCCACATCCGGTAAGGGCCCTCCCGCTGCTCGTCAATAAAGTACTTGCCCTCCACCACATGCGTGATCTCCGTCATCCAGCGCAACGGAATACCCAACACCGGTCTTATGATATAAGTGATGATCTGCCCGGCATACACCGGCTTATCCGTTTGCGGAGAAGTAATGTCAAAACGCATATACGCAGGAGTGATCTTTTCCAGGTTCTCCGCACGGGAAAAGAAACGCCAGGCTTCATCCATACTGGTGTTTAATACCTGCTCATACTGTAAACGATAGATTTTTACCATAACTTCATATAATGTTTTGTTGGCCCGGTAAGCCGACTTCAAATATAGTCATGTCCAGAGATCAGTACCAACAGCATTTCAGGGAAATGTATGACCGCCTTAACAGGCAGCAGCGGCAGGCCGTCGACCAGACGGATGGCCCGGTTATGGTCATAGCCGGCCCTGGTACCGGTAAAACCCAGATCCTCGCCTCCCGTATCGGCAAGATCTTACAGGACACCGACTATCAGCCGCAAAACATTCTATGCCTTACCTATACCGACGCCGGTACCGTGGCCATGCGTAAACGGCTGACCGGCTTTATCGGCCCTGATGCTTACCGTGTCAATATTCATACCTTTCATTCCTTCTGTAATGAAGTCATACAGGACAATCTCTCCCTGTTTGACAAACATAGCCTGGATCCTGTCTCCGAACTGGAAAAGATCCAGCTGCTCAAAAAACTCATTGACGGCTTTACCAAAGACAATCCGCTCAAACGCTATAGAGGCGATGTGTACTTTGAAATGAAAAACCTGGCCCAGCTCTTTTCTACCATGAAAAAAGAAGGCTGGACGGTCGATTATATCAATGAAGCTATCACTGCTTACATCGAAAGCCTGCCCTCCCGGGAAGACTTCATCGCAAAAAAAGCTGCCGGGACTTACGTGCGGGGGGATGTCCGTACAGACAGGATCGCCCGCGAGAAAGAAAAAATGATCCGCTTACAGGCAGCTGTTGAACAGTTCCCTGTATATACGGCATTCATGCATACCGCCGGTCGCTATGACTTTGACGACATGATCAACTGGGTGATCGGCGCCTTTGAAGAATACCCTGATCTCTTAGCTGACTACCGGGAAAAATACCAATACATCCTGGTAGACGAATACCAGGATACCAGCGGTACGCAAAACCGCCTGGTGCAACTGCTTACAGAAGACCAGGAAAGCCCCAACATCTTTGTCGTAGGTGATGATGACCAGTCCATCTACCGCTTTCAGGGCGCCAGTATTGAGAATATGGCCCTGTTCGCAGAGACCTTTGCGGACAATCTTCACACAATAGTCCTGACCCACAACTACCGCTCAGTACAACCCATCCTTGATGTGGCTATGTCGCTGATCGCTAATAATGGCAATTCCCGGTTGGTCAACCAACTCCCGGAACTGGACAAACAACTGATCGCGGCCATACCGGCTGCACAGTCACCGGTTCCCGTCATCAGGCGTTATAATACGTCCCGTGATGAAATGACTGACATCACACAACAAATAGCACGTCTGCTTGAAAAAGGGATAGCGCCAGGCAGAATAGCCGTGATCTACAGGGAAAATAAATATGGGGAAGAACTGGCCCGTTACTGTCGTCAGCAACAACTGCCTTTCTACTCCAAACGCAGCATCAATCTTTTTGAGGTGCCTTTCGCCCGGAAAGTATTGTCCATCCTGCGCTACCTTGCCTGTGAAGTAGATACGCCCTACAGTGGCGATGACCTGCTGTTTTCCATTCTGCACTACGATTTTTACAATATTCCGGCAATAGAAGTAGCCAAGATCAGCATCCGGGCGGCCGAGAAAGGCTACCGGGAAAAGTCCTCTATCCGGCAGTATTTACAGGAATGGGCGCATACACGCAATCTGACGCTTTTCACCGCTGCACCGGAACAGGCGCTTGTCGACTTCTCCGCAATGATGGAAAAACTGATACGGGATGCCCATAATCTGACCCTGCAACAGCTCTTTGCCGCCGTCATCAATGAATGCGGCGTATTGTCTTATGCCATGCAATCGCCTGAGAAGCCCTGGCTGATGAAAGTCCTCCAGGCACTTTTCGACTTCGTCAAAGAAGAAACACATCGCAACCCCGATCTGACCATCGCGCCATTCATGGACATGGTCGACCTGATGCGGCATAACGGTATCACCATTCCGCTGGTACAGGTATCGGGAAATGAAACCGGCATTAATCTGCTGACGGCCCACGGGGCAAAGGGACTGGAATTTGAATATGTGTTCATTGCCGGCGCCAATGCATACCTCTGGGAAGAGAAAGTAAAGAACGGCAGCGGTTTCTCATTCCCGGATACCCTCTTTACCACAACCCTCACCAGTACCGACGAACAGGAACTACGCCGGCTGTTTTACGTCGCCATCACCCGTGCCGAAAAACACCTGTATATCAGCTATCCGGAATACAGAACGGATGGCAAACCACTGGAACCCAGTCTCTTTGTCACAGAAATACTGGACCAGCATCAGCTTCCGGTAGAGAAAGTGATCATCCCCGAAGAAGTACAGTTCAGGTTTGCAGCACTGGATTATACACCGGAACTGGCTCCTGAAATCGCCAAAACGGACCAGCCGCTGATAGATAACCTGCTGGCAAACTTCGTCATGAACGTGACAGCCCTCAACAATTATCTCGATTGCCCACTGGGCTTCTACTATAAAAACCTGGTCCGCGTACCTTCCGGTCGTTCCGAAAACACAGAATTCGGCTCTGCGGTACACTATGCGCTGGAAAAGCTCTTCCTGAAAATGCAGGAAAGCGGCCGCTATGAATTCCCTTCCAAAGAAGAATTCATCCGGGACTTTACCTGGAGTATGCTGCGCAACCGCGAAAGCTTTACCCGCGAGTCATTTGAAAGACGCCTGGAATATGGACGCGATATCCTCGATCACTATTACGATACCTGGCTGCCACACTGGAATAAAGTGGTCAGCGTAGAAAGGAATATTCGTAGTGTAGTGGTCAATGGCGTGCCCTTGAAAGGCAAGATTGATAAACTGGAATTTGACGGTAACCTGGTCAATGTAGTCGACTACAAGACCGGCGACTATGAAAAAACCATCAAAGAATACCAGAAATTCGTCCGTCCTGATCAGCAACACCCCCATGGCGGCGATTACTGGCGCCAGGCCGTGTTTTACAAAATCCTGCTGGACAATTACCGCCAGAAGAACTGGCAGGTGGTCAGTACGGAGTTTGACTTTATTGAACCGAATAAGCAGCAGCACTATCACCGGGAAAAGGTGGTAATCACCCCGGAAGACGTACGGCTGGTGACAGGTCAGATCGTATCTGCCTGGACAAAAATCCAGAATAAGGAGTTTTATACCGGCTGTGGCAAAAAAGACTGCGTCTGGTGCAATTTCGTAAAGGACAATAAGTTGCACGTAGCCCTGCACGACCTCAGAGACGAAGACGAATCAGAAGACGGCTATCGGCCCGGTCAACTCCTCCGGCAGCAGCCATTCACCGATCTTTAACAAAAACTTACCATTACCCGGCGGTCACCGCCTCCCGGCAGATTTGGATATTACTGATTGGAGTTTGATCTTTGGAACCGGTTTTTGGAATAACACATTAAATGATGAATCATATTTTCCGTAGCTGGGCCAACTGGCTGATCATACTAAGCGCCTGTATTTATCTTTTACCGGGTTGCGCTAACATCGTTCCCCCGAGCGGTGGCCCGAAAGATACCCTGGCGCCCAGGCTGATGGGCATTAATCCTCCGGACTCTACCCTTCATTTCAAGGCGAAAAAGGTCTCTTTTACCTTCAACGAATATGTGCAGGTAGACAATGTGTTTGAGAAACTGATCGTATCTCCTACCCTGAAACGTATCCCTTCGGTTACTTTCAAGCTGAGAACAGTGACCATGGAGATCAAAGATACCCTCGCGCCTAATACCACTTATACATTCAACTTCGCTGACGCAATCCGGGATAATAACGAAAACAACCCTATCCAGGACTTTCAGTACGTTGTTTCCACCGGCGACTACCTGGACTCTCTCCAGGTAAGAGGTTTTATCATAGATGCAGAAACAGGTAAACCCGATAGTAACGTGTCGGTGATGATTTACCGTAGCAACATTGACTCCGTAGTATCCAAAGAAAAACCAGTCTACTTTGCCCGTTCCAAAGGCAATGGTGCTTTCTGGTTTAGGAATATGGCGCCGGGCGATTATAAACTGTTTGCACTCAAAGAAGAAGACAGAGACCTGCAGTACAATCAGCCAAAGGAGATGATCGCCTTCAACGATAGCCTGCTGCACCTGGGTCAACAGAACCTGAACGATATTACAATGTTGCTATTCACAGAGCTGGACAGCACCCTGAAAAAACCGGAAGACGTACCTGCTGAAGACCAGCCGGAACCAGAGCCGGAGAAGAAGGAAAAGGACAAAGACAAGGAGAAGAAGAAAAAACGTATCCTGAATATCTCGCCCGATCTGACCGACAACAAACAGGAGCTGGGCAAACCATTACTGATCAGCTTTAGCTATCCGATCACAAAGTTTGACAGCATGGCTATCAGCCTGACACAGGATACGCTGTATACACCCGTGGAATTCACCACTACCCTTGATTCTACCCGTACCAAACTGTATGTCAACTTTGATTGGAAAGAGGGTAAACCATATGAACTGATCATTCCGAAAGAATCCGTTGCTGACTCTACGGGATTACAACCTAATAAATCAGACACGATCACCTTCAATGCAAAGAAAGAATCTGACTACGGCAAGGTGATGGTATCCCTCACCTTGAGCGACAGTTCCAAAGCAGCGATCAGCGATACCATGCATTATGTAGCACAGCTCATTGTCAATAAAGAAGTAAAATATTCAGGTAAAATAGTACGTGGCTCCTGGATCCAGAAACGTATTACCCCAGGGGAATATGAAGTATGGATACTGATGGACGAAAACAATAATGGCAAATGGGATCGCGGCGTCTACTACGGTACGCCGAAGAAACAGCCGGAAAGAGTGGTCAGCTTCCCCAAAAAAGAGAATATAAAGGCCAACTGGGCAGTAAAAGTACCGGTCAGTTTTTAGCGCAATTACGAACCGGCTTGCCGGAACAGACAAATCGTAATACATCAATCGTAATTGAGTTAATTTTACAGTATGATATTTTCCTCCGCACTGATAGAAAATGCAGTTAATGAGTTTGCGCGGCTACCGGGCATTGGCAAGAAAACCGCCTTACGCCTGGTTCTACACCTGCTCAAACAGGATCCTGCGCAGGTAAAACTGTTTGGTGAAGTAGTCACCCGTATGCGGGAACAGATCAAATTCTGTAAAGTATGCCACAACGTTTCCGACCAGGAAGTATGTAGTATATGCAGCAGTCCATCCCGCAACAAAGCACTGGTCTGCGTCGTAGAAAACATCCGTGACGTAATGGCCATAGAAAATACACAACAGTTCAATGGCGTATACCATGTACTCGGCGGCATCATCTCTCCTATCGATGGTATCGGTCCGGAGCAACTGAATATCTATTCACTGGTAGACAGGGTACAGCAACAGGGGATTGATGAAATCATCATGGCGCTCAGCCCTACCATTGAAGGCGATACGACTATCTACTATCTGTCTAAAAAGCTAAAGGAATTCCCTTGTAAAATCACTACGATCGCCCGTGGTATTGCTTTTGGCGGCGAACTTGAATACGCGGATGAAATGACCCTGGCAAGATCCATTTCCAACAGGCTTCCGCTGGAAAGTTATGTGCAGAAATAATACGGACAGATAACACTGTTAAAGCAATTATTTACAATAAAGCAAAACGCTTAACATAGAATGGCAACCATTCCGTGTTAAGCGTTTTGCTTAAAAAGATACGAGTGCTGAACAACACTCGTGTGTGTTTAACCTGTAATTCCACGTTATGAAAAAAGGTTGATGGTTGGTTTCTTATTTATGGGCAAACCTGCTACAGATAAACCTCCAGACTGTATCAGGTCTGACTTATATACCGACGGACATGTGCCCACGTTATTTCTTTGTTATGGAATGAAGCTCGTCCACCTCACCGGCAGTTTTCTCACTCTCCCGCAACTCCTGCCACCGTTGCATTTCATACTTATTCAGAAAGCAGATTTTAAATACCTCCGCTTCTCCACGGTCGGCATCCGCAGGCACCGGAAACAGCCCATACTGCGCCAGGTGTTGCTGCAAGCTGTGTACATGCTCAGCAATACTCATATCAATAATGATTTAATGCAGGTTAAAAAACTAAACGGTCAATGGTGGTAATGTGCCGGTTAGCAACAACAGTGCTGGTTATAACAACTGTTGTTTTGATGAAGCATGTTCAGGGTGGTAACGTGCCCTAACGATTGTTGAACCTCTTTTTGCATCGTAATTGTCATTATAGAAGCGTGGCTCCCTATTACCCTACAAATATAGTAGACTTTGTAAATCAAAACAAATTTTTCTATCTTTTGTGTGAAATAGATATTCATAATAACCATAGAACCCCCACCCATGGCCCTAAGTCACTTTTTAATCATTTAGACACTGTCAGCAGCCCGCACGAAAAGCAGCCAAAACTGCGCTTTAACCCTTCGTCAGACGGCTGTCATCCCCGCCAAGCCTTATTTTATAAGGCAATTATTAAGTACATTTGTTTATTAGTTTCCGCAGGTAGATTTGTTTATTGTTCGACCTGTGGGCATTATTAAACAGTAACTAATAAACGTATTACAATGAAGAAATCATTATCCCAATGTGCGGCTGAGCGCATACTGATTATTGACGGAGCGATGGGAACTATGATCCAGCGCTATAAACTGGAAGAAGCTGACTACAGAGGCGAACGCTTTAAAGACTATCACCTCGACGTAAAAGGCAATAACGACCTGCTTTGTCTTACACAGCCTCAGATCATCGAAGCAATACATAAAGAGTACCTGGATGCCGGCGCCGATATTATCGAGACCAATACATTCAGCAGTACGACCATTGCAATGGCTGACTACGATATGCAGTCGCTGGCTTTCGAAATGAACGTTGCCGCTGCCCGTATTGCTAAAAAGGCAGCACAGGAATACACCGCAAAGAACCCTGACAAACCAAGGTTTGTAGCAGGTGCGATCGGTCCCCTGAATAAGACACTCTCCCTCTCCCCTGACGTAAACAATCCGGGTTTCCGCTCTGTTAGCTTTGACGAAGTAGTAGATGCTTATTATGAGCAGGTAAAAGGTTTACACGAAGGCGGCGCAGATATTCTGCTGATCGAAACCATTTTCGATACGCTGAACAGTAAGGCGGCCATCTTTGCTATCAAGAAATACTTCAGCGATATTGCACAACCTGAGTTACCTGTAATGATCTCCGGTACCATTACAGATGCATCCGGCAGAACCCTCAGCGGGCAGACACTGGAAGCCTTCTACATCTCTGTAATGCACGTAAAACCATTCTCTGTAGGCCTTAACTGTGCACTGGGTGGTGAACAGATGCGTCCTTACATCTCAGAACTGTCTCAGATCGCAGCCTGCAACGTCAGCTGTTATCCGAACGCTGGTCTGCCAAACGCATTTGGCGAATATGACGAAACCCCCGATCATACCGCACATATCATCGAAGACTTTGCAAAAGAAGGATATGTGAACATCGTGGGTGGCTGCTGCGGTACTACGCCGGACCACATCCGTCACATTGCAGAACACGTAAAAACAGTGAGTCCGAGACGCCTGCCTGAAATGGTAGACACATTAGCGTAAACCACATTATCAGGGTATTCCTACAATTTACTACAGTAACTCAAATGAGCGATACAATCACTTCAACAGATACGATAGAAATAACCGCGCCGGCAGGCCGGATCATTCATCCTTACCTTCGCCTGAGCGGTCTGGAACCGCTGGTGGTAAGGCCGGAGACAAACTTCATCAACATTGGTGAACGTACCAACGTAACCGGGTCCAAAAAATTTGCCCGCCTGATCAGGGAAGGACTCTATGAAGAAGCCCTTTCCGTAGCCCGTCAGCAGGTAGAAAACGGTGCACAGGTACTCGACGTAAACATGGATGACGCCCTCCTGGATGGTGAAAAAGCCATGACCACCTTCCTGAACCTGCTCGCAGCGGAGCCCGATATCTCCAAAATACCGGTGATGATCGACTCCAGTAAGTTCTCCATCATCGAAGCCGGCCTCAAATGCCTGCAGGGTAAATGTATCGTGAACTCCATCAGCCTGAAAGAAGGGGAAGCCAAATTCATCGAACAGGCAAAGATCTGTAAGGCTTTTGGTGCCGCTGTAGTGGTGATGGCATTTGACGAATATGGTCAGGCCGATACAGAAGAAAAGAAAGTTGCCTTCTGCCACCGCTCCTACAAGATCCTTACAGAACAGGTAGGTTTCGACCCGCAGGATATCATCTTCGACCCGAACATCTTTGCGATCGCAACAGGTATCGAAGAGCATAACAACTACGCGGTAGACTTTATCAACGCTACCCGTCGTATTAAAGAACTCATGCCGCTCACCAGCGTAAGCGGTGGGGTAAGTAATATTTCCTTCTCTTTCCGTGGTAATGATGTGGTGCGTGAAGCCATGCACTCCGTATTCCTGTTCTATGCCATCAAGGCTGGGATGAATATGGGTATCGTGAATGCCGGTATGCTCCAGATCTATGATGAGATTGAACCTGAATTACGCGAATTGTGTGACGACGCCATTCTGAACCGCAGGGAAGACGCCACAGAACGCCTGATCGCATTTGCCGAAACCGTGAAAAGTAAAGGTAAAGTAATCGAGAAAGACGAAACATGGCGCCAGGGCTCTGTAGAAGAAAGACTGAGTCACGCGCTGGTAAACGGTATTACCGACTATATCGACGCCGATACAGAGGAAGCCCGCCAGAAATATCCACGTCCGCTGGATGTGATCGAAGGCCCGCTCATGGATGGTATGAACATCGTCGGCGACCTGTTTGGCAGTGGTAAAATGTTCCTTCCGCAGGTAGTGAAAAGCGCCCGCGTAATGAAGAAATCAGTAGCCGTCCTCACGCCTTACATTGAGGAAGAAAAACAGCGCATGGTGGCTGAAAATGGCGGCGTAGTCAAATCCGCAGGAAAGATCCTGCTCGCTACCGTAAAAGGTGACGTGCATGATATCGGTAAAAACATTGTAGGCGTGGTACTAGGCTGTAATGGCTATGATATCATAGACATGGGCGTAATGGTACCTGCCGAGAAGATATTACAGATGGCACGCCAGGAACAGGTGGATATCATCGGTCTCAGTGGCCTGATCACTCCTAGTCTGGATGAAATGGTGAACGTGGCCAGGGAAATGAAACGCCAGCACTTTGAAGTGCCGCTGATCATCGGTGGAGCAACCACTTCCCGTACCCACACCGCTGTAAAGATCGCTCCTGAATACGAGCACGGCGTCATTCACGTACTGGATGCTTCCCGTAGTGTAACGGTGACAAGCAGCCTGCTGAACAAAGCGCTCAAAAAGAACTTCCTGGACGACGTTAAAAAGGATTACCAGAAACTGAACGAAAACTTCCGGAATAAAAAACCGGTAAAACAATACCTGCCTATCGCAGAAGCACGTCAGCACAAAGCCATTACAGACTGGAGCAATTACAAACCGGTAGTACCTAAACAACTGGGCGTACAGGTGTTCCATAACTACAATCTGGCTGAAATCGCTGAATATATCGACTGGCAGCCATTCTTCATCTCATGGGAACTGCACGGCAAATTCCCGCAGATCCTGAGTGATGAAATCGTAGGCGTAGAAGCCACCCGGCTGTATGAAGACGCCAAAGCAATGCTGAAACGCATCGTAGAGGAAAAATGGCTGACCGCCAACGCAGTGATCGGCCTCTTCCCGGCCAACAGAAGCGCAGATGATACGATCTCCGTATTGTCGCCTAAACCGGGTCAGGGTACCGTTCACCTGGAATGCCTCCGCCAGCAGCTGAAGAAAGCACCGGGACAACCTAACTTCTCTCTCGCTGACTTCATTGCACCGGCAGAATCAGGCATACAGGACTATATGGGCGCCTTTGCCGTAACCACCGGCGGAGATATCGAGAAATGGCTGGAGAAGTTCAAGGAAGACCTGGACGACTATAGCAGCATTATGCTGAAAGCCCTTGCCGACAGACTGGTGGAAGCCTTCGCAGAACTCATGCATAAACGCGTGAGAAAAGAATTCTGGGGCTATGCCAAGGAGGAAACACTGGACAATGATCAGCTGATCCGCGAGGAATACGCCGGTATCCGTCCTGCACCAGGTTACCCCGCCTGTCCGGAACACACAGAGAAATACAAAATGTTCGATATGCTGGATGCTACCAAAAATACCGGTATCATTCTGACTGAATCACTCGCAATGTATCCTGCTTCCAGCGTAAGCGGCTGGTATTTTGCAAATCCGGAAGCGAAGTATTTCGGCCTTGGTAAGATCGAAAAAGACCAGGTAGAAGACTACGCAGCACGTAAAGGATGGACAATAGAAGAAGCCGAAAAATGGCTTCGACCCGTACTTGAATACGACATGTAATGATTCGATAGAGCCGGTAGTTCTCAGGGCTACCGGCTTTTTTTATAACCAACACAGATTGTTCCCCTCCAGGGGACAATGACCTAGTACACCATGAGAATTGTTTCTTATAATGTAAACGGACTGCGTTCCGCCATGAACAAGGGTTTTACGGAATGGCTGAAAACAGATCCGGCGGATATTATCTGCCTGCAGGAAATCAAAGCACACAAAGACAATGTGGATTACAAACAGTTTGAAGAGCTTGGCTTCGAACATTACTGGTATCCGGCACAGAAAAAAGGCTATAGCGGCGTAGCCGTACTGACGAAGATCACCCCTGATCATGTGCAGTATGGTAACGGATTCATGCAGAGCGATGCAGAAGGACGTGTTATCCGCCTTGATTTCGGCGATATTACCCTGATCAATACCTACATGCCTTCCGGCACCAGCGGCGATGAAAGACAGACCTATAAATATCAGTGGCTGGAAGAGTTTTACGGTTATGTAGACCAGCTGAAAGCAACCAGACCAAACCTGATCATTTGCGGCGACTATAATATATGTCACAAACCCATAGATATCCATGATCCTGTGGGCAACAAGAAATCCAGCGGTTTCCTGCCGGAAGAAAGGGCCTGGCTGGACAAGCTGTTCAGCAACGGATTTGTAGATACTTTCCGTCACTATCATCCGGAACCGCACCAATACAGCTGGTGGAGCGTCCGCACGAATGCAAGGGCAAATAACAAAGGCTGGCGCATCGATTATATCAGCGTCACGGCGCCATTACAACCGAAGCTGAAAGATGCCCTGATATGGCCGGATGTAAAGCATTCCGACCACTGTCCGATATACCTGCAATTAGAAGCCTAAAGCCCGTTTTCACACATGATTATATACAACGTAACAACCAAGGTAACACACTTCATCAATGAGCGTTGGTTACAATGGATGAAAGAAGAACATATTCCTGCGATTATGTCGACAGGGCTTTTCCATGATTCCCGCATCTGCAGGCTGCTTGAACAGGATGATGAAGATGGTCCTACCTACTCAGCTCAGTACTTTACAGACACACTTGAAAACTACCAGACCTTCCTCGCTGAATACGCGCCGGCCCTGCGCCAGGCAGGCTATGAGCGGTTTGGGAACCAGTTTGTCGCTTTCAATACAGTAATGCAGGTAGTATAGTTGTTAAACTTATCCACAGGAAATCCACTGATTACACGGGGTTCAGACTTTGGTACAATACTTGGAACGTAGATGCGTTTATAGTAAATACAGGAGCAAAGGTGCTATCACAGCGGTTTTCATCAAAATAAGGCATTACACCCATTGATGCCTCACGATGTGTCAATCTGCTGTAACCGTTATCTGTAGGCGTTTTCAGCCGATGATTTTTTAGTTAAAAAAGATTCAAAAAATTTGGTAATCTGATAAAACGCGCTATATTTGCTCACATCAAACATTTTATTCACTAGTTAAATCTTACTAGCTATGAACAAAGCCGAATTAATCGACAAACTGGCTAAAGATGCCGGTATCACTAAAACCCAAGCTAACGAAGCACTGGATTCTTTCACTAAAGCTGTTGCTGATACCCTGAAAAAAGGTGGTAAAGTAACCTTAGTAGGTTTCGGTACTTTTTCTGTTTCTAAACGTGCTGCTCGTAACGGTAGAAACCCACAGACTGGCCAGATCATCAAGATCAAAGCTAAGAAAGTTGCTAAATTCAAAGCTGGTAAGGCTCTGTCCGACAAGCTTTAATTTGTTAGCTTAACTTATTCAAGCAAGGAACAGCACTGTTTCTTGCTTTTTTTTTGCATTTAACCCACGCTATTTCGTAATTTGCGTGTTAATTATGGGGAGTTACATCCTCAGTTAACAAACATTTCAAACTATAAACATCAAACTGTTTACAATGGGTAGAGGTGATATCAAAACCAAAAAAGGCAAAATTTCTAACGGTTCTTTCGGCAAGGCTAGACCTGCAAAACCAAAGAAAGCTGCTGCTGCTAAGGCTAAAGCAAACGCCTAATTCAATTAGGAATTAGGAATTAACAATTAGGAATTGAACATAGGAATTGTGTTCCTATTGATCATTTTCCTGACTTAATTCAGACGAAAAAGACTTTTACAGCTGAAATTCCTAATTCCTAATTCCTAATTCCTAATTCCTAATTTTTTTTACGGTGCCAGCCTGTCGATCAGCCAGTTCTCCCCTTCTTTCGTGTACAATATCCTGTCATGTAAACGGCTGCTTCTTCCCTGCCAGAATTCCATCTTTACCGGCTTTACCACATAACCACCCCAGTATGCAGGACGCTTAGGATCTTCCAGTACATATCTTTCTGCCACCATTCTTACGTTCTCTTCCAGAAAACTACGGCCAGGTATTACACGGCTCTGCGGAGACGCAATAGCACCCACACGGCTGCCTAAGGGACGGCTTTCATAGTATTCATCACTGATCTCAGCAGTTGTTTTACTAACAGTACCGTATATACGCACCTGTCGCTCCAGCTCGCGCCAGAAGAACAATAGCGATACATTCGGATTAGCCGCCATGTCCTGTGCCTTATGGCTATCATAATTGGTGAAGAAGACAAATCCTTCCTCATCGAAACTCTTCAGCAGTACAATACGTGCAGACGGATACCCGTCCGGTGTACTGGTAGCAAGCGTCATCGCGTTCGGCTCATCCAGCTGACCCGTGGTTGCGTCTTTCCACCAGCGTTCAAATTGTTGTATAGGGTCCTGAGCCACATCCTGCTCGTCAAGCGAAGCAAGGCGATAGTCTTTGCGCAGATCTGCTACTTCTTTATTCAACATGGTCCTGTTTTTATCTGACGCAAAGATACTTATAAAGAAAGCATCTACCGGACGCAGACCGCATGATCGTCATCAGTATCCCTCAGATGCCACCATCCTCCGAATCAAATATTTACTAATTTTATCGCATGAGAACCATACTATTATTCGCTATTACCTGTTGTCTGCTGGTATCCTGTGGCACAAAAACAAAGCAGCCGGCACAGACTGCAAAGGCTCCGGATCCTACCACCACGCCTTTTTACTATCTGCATCTCAAAGGAAAGATCGGCGACGAATCAATCACAATGGATCTGATAAAATCCGGTCCCTGGGTGATCCGTGGATACTATACCTACGACAACGCCGGTGAACCGATTATGATATGGGGTAGTCCCGAAGGAGATAAGATCATTCTGTACGAGAACACGGACAGAAATGAAGAAAGGCTGTTTTCGGGCAAACTGGATAGCCTGGGAGGCTTTAAAGGTAAATGGCGAGGCAAGGGTACCACCTACCCGTTTGAGCTCAAATCAAGCCTTGAAAATGCCTTTGCGTTCGATGTGTTCTATGCCACCGATTCAGTGCCGCTTTTTCCAGGTAATCCTAATACACCTGTCGGCCAGGCTTCCAATAGTATAGTATGGCCTGCTGCTGGTAATGACGCTGAAATCGCCGATTTTGTACGCCTCAATATTACTGAAGGACGACAGATCACCGATCCGCAGAAATACCTGAGAAGAGATATCGACTCTTTCCTCGCTACTTATAAAGTCAATGAAAAAGACCTGGATACCACCGATGGCATCCCGGCGACAGCCAGCTGGGGCGCTGACGGAGATATGAAAATAGTATGGAACAGTTACCCTTTACTGGTTCTGGAATCTTTCTCCTATGATTTCACCGGCGGCGCACATGGTAATTATGGCGCACATTACGCGGTACTCGATCTGGAGAAAAAGAAGGTCCTGAAAGTCGAAGACTTTCTGAAACCGGACTATAAGGAAGCATTGATACCGGAGCTGGCAAAATCGTTCCGTAAGATCTATAAACTGGAAGATGGGGAAAGCCTTGAGACTATGCTGCTTGTAAAAGAGATCGTGCCGAATGATAACTTCCTGGTGACCGACAAAGGGATCGGCTTTAACTATACCCCTTATGAGATCGGACCTTATGCACTCGGACAGGTAATGCTGTTCGTGCCTTTCAAAGACATCAAACCCCTCCTGAAATAAGATCAGGAACCGGGAATAAAGATCAGGGAATGACTGTAATCACATGCATTCCCTGATCTTCACTCCGATTCCTGACAATATGAATCGATAAGCTGTTTAGTTTGTTAATTACCCTTTCACCAGTGTACCCACATTCTTACCCATAATCACCTGCATCAGATTACCCGCTTTATTCATGTCGAATACGATAATCGGCAGTTTATTCTCCTGGCACAGTGTGAATGCGGTCATATCCATTACATTCAGCGACTTCTGGTATACCTCTGTGAAAGTGATAGTTTCGAAACGGGTAGCAGTAGGATCTTTCTCCGGATCAGCAGTATAGATACCATCTACACGGGTGCCTTTGAGGATCACATCAGCCTGTATTTCGATCGCACGCAGGGAAGCGGCAGTATCTGTCGTGAAATAAGGATTACCGGTACCGGCTCCAAAGATCACCACACGACCTTTTTCCAGGTGGCGGATAGCACGACGACGGATGTAAGGCTCTGCAATCTGCTCCATTTTGATAGCTGACTGAAGACGGGTATATAAGCCCACTTTCTCCAGACCACTCTGCATGGCCATACCGTTGATCACTGTCGCCAGCATACCCATATAATCACCCTGGGCTCTTTCAATACCGGTTTCAGCCTCATTCATACCACGGTATATGTTACCACCTCCAATTACTACGGCTACCTGAACGCCCAGGTCGGTCACAGCTTTGATATCGTACGCATACTGCGTGATCACTCTGTGATCGATACCGTAATTACCTTCTCCCATCAGGGATTCACCGCTCAATTTGAGTAAAACACGCTTATACTTTGGCAACATGACTTATGAAAAATGATATGAAAATGTTAGTTAGTAATTAGTTTACAGTCCCCGAATATATAAAAAAATGCGGAACGGGGTATTTCCTGTGTCCCAACCAGCCTTGTCATTAGTGGAGAACTATTTTAGAAAATAGTGGCCGGTTTCCGTTAAGTGCGCCTGCATTCTCATGGTAAAGCGCAAAAAAAAGGAGAGAATGTTATTCTCTCCCTTTTCTGTAGGTAATAAAATTACCCTAATGCGATTCTTGTGAATCCTGTTACTTTCAGATCAGCGTTAACAGATTTCAGATAATCTGCAACGGATTTGTTGTTATCTTTTACGAAAGCCTGAGGTAACAGTGTATTTTCTTTGAAGAATTTGTTCACTTTACCGATAGCGATCTTCTCAGCCATATCGCCGGTTTTACCTTCAGCAGCGATCTGCTCGATAGCGATAGCTTTCTCACGCGCAACCAGCTCAGGAGAAACGCCATCAGCGTCAACTGCGATTGGGTTCATTGCTGCGATCTGCATCGCGATATCTTTACCTACTTCTTCAGAAACAGGTGCAGAGAAACCTACTAGTACACCCATACGGTAGTTACCGTGGATATAGGAAGTTACTGAAGCTGCAGAGATCTTTTCGAATTTCGCCAGGGTGATTTTCTCACCGATTTTAGCAACCTGGTCGTTTACTTTATCGTTAACGCTTGCACCATCCAGGGTAGCTGCGCCCAGTTCTTCCAGGGTGTTTGCACCGCTGGACAGAGCCAGATCAACGATAGACTGAGCGAATTTTACGAAGTCTTCGTTTTTAGCAACGAAGTCAGTTTCGCAACCCAGTGCTACTACCACACCGGTAGTACCATCAGCATTTGTTTTTGCGATGATAACACCTTCTTTAGTTTCACGGTCAGAACGCAGCGCAGCTACTTTCTGTCCTTTTTTACGCAGATAATCTACTGCCTGTTCGAAATCACCATCGCTTTCAACCAGTGCTTTTCTGCAATCCATCATGCCTGCACCAGTCTGCTGGCGCAGTTTGTTTACATCAGCTGCTGTAATTGTTGCTGCCATAACTTTATAATGAGTTTATTATAGATTAATGTTTATTCTTTATCAACTATTAACGCTCAATTGCGAACCATGGAGCAAAGAGATGTTCCACGATTCGCAATTGCTTTATGTCGTTTAAAACGAAGCTTATCTGTTGCCGCCTGGTTTAGGACCGCCGGAACCAGCTGGACGACGCTGTCCGCCGCCACCGCCGCCTGGACGATTACCACCGCCACCTGGACGGTTACCGCCACCACCTGGACGGTTGCCACCACCACCTGGGCGATTGCCACCGCCGCCGCCTGGACGGTTACCACCACCCTGGCCACGACCACCGCCAGCGTTCTGACCACCCTGGCCACGACCGCCGCCGCCTTGTCTGCGACCTCTTTCACGATCTTCGCCGCCTTCCAGCTCGAATTTCAGTGCTTTGTTGTCGTCTTCTTCCTCTTCTACTACATCGTCAGTTTTCTCATTTGCTCTCTCAGCCAGACCTTCTGCAATTGCAGCAGCGATATAGTTAGTAATGATTGCGATAGACTTAGTTGCGTCATCGTTAGCAGGAACTGCGAAATCTACTTTGGTAGGATCGGAGTTTGTATCTACCATACCGAAAGTGGAGATACCCAGACGACGAGCTTCTGCCAGACCAATGTGCTCATGGCTGATATCAACCAGGAACAACGCTGCAGGAACACGAGCCAGCTGAGCGATACCACCCAGTACTTTCTCCATTTTCTCTTTATCACGGGTTAAAGTCAGACGCTCTTTCTTGGTGATACTGTCGAAAGTACCATCAGTCAGCATCTTTTCGATGCTCTGCATCTTCTTAACACTCTTACGGATAGTTGCGAAGTTAGTCAGCATACCACCTAACCATCTTTCGGTTACGTAAGGCATGTTAACGCGTTTTGCAGCTTCCGCTACTATTTCTTTAGCTTGTTTTTTAGTAGCTACAAACATGATCTTCTTACCGCTCTTTGCGATAGATTTCAGGGCAGCTGCTGCTTCCTGTAAACCTTCAACGGTTTTATTCAGATCGATGATGTGAATACCTTTCTTTTCTGCGAAGATGTATGGCAGCATCTTCGGGTTCCATTTTTTCTTCAGGTGACCGAAGTGTACACCTGCCTCCAGTAACTGCTGCTGTAATGAGGTATTATTTTCCATGTTATTATACTCTGTTATAAAAGGTCAATGTTAATAATCTGCGCAACACATATAGTAGTACGCATTCATCACGATTAGCGTTTAGAGAACTGGAAGCTTCTTCTAGCTTTAGCTTTACCTGGTTTCTTACGTTCAACGCCTCTTGGATCACGTTTCAGGAGACCAGCAGCTTTCAGCGCCGGACGGTATTCGATGTTCACCTCGCAAAGTGCACGCGCAATACCCAGCTTAATAGCTTCTGCCTGACCTTTGATACCGCCACCAGCAGCATTTACCTTTATATCGAATTTATCTGTAGCATCGATAGTCTTCAGGGACAGTTCTACCTGATTCTGCAGGTAAACCAGTGTGAAGTATTCTTTATAGTCTTTGTCGTTTACTACGATGTTACCAGTACCCTTGCTGATGTAAACACGGGCAACGGCTTCTTTACGACGACCAATAGTGTTTTTTTGCTTTTCCATGTATCAGAGAAAAATTAGAAAGTTAATGTTTTCGGTTTCTGCGCAGCATGAGGATGCTCAGCGCCTGCGTATACAAACAGTTTTTTGTACATAGCACGACCCAGGCGATTTTTAGGCAGCATACCTTTTACAGCTCTTTCTATGATCAGTTCTGGTCTGCGACGAACCAGGTCTTTCGCTATTTCACCTTTCTGACCACCTGGATAACCAGAGTAAGTCAGGTATTCCTTATCGTTCCATTTGTTACCTGTGAACTGGATCTTCTCAGCGTTGATAACAATGATATAATCTCCACAATCAGTGTGAGGAGTGTAATAAGGCTTGTTTTTGCCTCTCAGAATTGCTGCAACTTTCGCAGCCATTCTTCCTAAAGTCAGGTTAGTGGCATCTACAATGTGCCACTCACGCGTAACTGTAGCGTCGTTGGCCGATTTAGTTCTGAAGCTTAAAGTATTCATTATAGTATATTATAATAAAGTTTTTCGGTCTTGATATAACATCCCAAACAAATTGGGAGTGCAAAGCTAAATTTCTTATTTCAAATAACAATACATTTTAGGTTCTTTTTTACAAGACACCCTTGCAACGAATTGATTTTCAATAATAATTTTGACTCAGAGTTATCAACACATGGCCCCGATATTTAGCAGTGATTATTTTTTGATTTTAAATCAACATTTAACACATATTCTAATTTCATAATTAAACATATCTCCAGCACACTTCATTCCGGTATAAGATATTTTGTACTCAAGCATACCTCTCCCGTAGATACTCCGTAGATACTCCCTATATACTCCCTGTATACTTCGTGTCTAAGCTATTTTTTGCACTTTTAGGGGGCATTCAGGACAAGCCCATAAAATCAGTGGATATATGGTGATGGTCATTGCCAGGTATTCACCCTCCTTCGCTCATCCTTCATCTTTTCAACGAAGGATCAACGACCCGGATAAAAGGTGAAGTGCTCATCAGGCAATAAAAAAGGCCGGGGAAGTAAATCCCCGACCTTCTATATTGATTAACAGATGATTATCCTAATCCCTGCTCCGGGCTCCCAGGTAGATCATTAAATAATGCAACAGGGTCACCACAGAAGCAACCGCCGCTACCACATAAGTCATTGCAGCCCACCATAATGCGTCCTTGGCCTTATCATGTTCTTCCCTCCGCATCAGATTCGCATTATCCAGCCAGGCCAACGCCCTGCGGGAAGCATCAAATTCAACTGGTAATGTCACCAGCGAAAAGACCGTCGTTATGCCAAACAGGATCACGCCTGCCAGCAATAAGGTCGGAAATACATTGATCAGCAGGATCCCACCCAGTAGCACCCATTGCACCAGGTTGGAACTGAACTGGACCGCCGGAACCAGCTTGGAACGCAGATTCAGCCACTGGTAAGCCCGGGCGTGCTGTACCGCGTGCCCGCACTCATGGGCGGCAACCGCAGCAGCCGCCACATTTGCTCCCGAGTATACATCCGGGCTCAGGTTTACCGTTTTATTGGACGGATCATAATGGTCTGACAGAAATCCGTCAACCGAAACGACCTGAACATCATATATTCCATTGTCTTTCAACATCTTCTCGGCAATCTGCTTGCCCGTCATACCCGATGTAGTCGGCACAGCGCTATACTCCTTAAATTTACTCCTCAGTCGCCAGCTCACTAACAGGCTGATCCCTACAAAGATCATTGATATGAGAAAAAAGCCAGGTGTCATAATAATTAAATGAGTTTAAATCAGTACAAAATTACTGGTATATCCTCATCAAATTACCGTCCAATCACCCCCCTGAAACCGGATTTAGGATTTCATTAAGAATTGCCCCGCCTACTGGCGCCTGACACCTGACAAAGACGAAATTTAACACTGTCAATATGTCGCTTCAAAATATTTTCCAGGGTGAAAACCGCCGATATGACAGATATAATTAATGTTTTTATGACCGGTTTTTCATATATAAATTATGACGGCATCATTCCTATTTATCAACCTTTTACGCCCTTTTAATGAAAGTATAATTGAATGCCCCCGCCGGCTGAAACGTGCTATGGTGGCAGATCTGTCACATTATGAAAAGTCCTCAAAAGTTATTCACATCAATTAAATAAACTTTTTTATTCTGTAGCCATTTAGTAATTTAGACGTGAATTTAATGGGTTAGTAAGTAGAAAGAGTCAGCAGAAATTTCTGTTGGCTCTTTTCTTTTTTACCCGATCGTAAGCCCCTCTTTTCCGATTCAAATTTTGACGTTTTACACATCCGTTTTCCCAATTTTTCATTTCAATAACACACCACTTTTTATCATCACATTTTTTAACCGTTACATATCATCCATCAATTTTCATCATGTCATCTTTTCAACTTTCGTTTTTTATTCTTTTGATGCAGCAGAATATTTCCGCTTTAAATTTGCTGCATGAAAATTAAAACTGCTTTCTTCTGTCAGAATTGTGGATATGAATCAGCTAAGTGGACTGGTAAATGTCCGAGTTGTGGTCAATGGAATACTTTCGTTGAAGAGAAAGTACAAAAAGATATCCCTCTACGTAATGCCGGATGGCAACCTGAAAAAGAACACGGCGCCAAATCAGATAATATCGTAAACCTTTCCGAGATCAGCGGTACCGAAGAAGAAAGACTACTCACACCAGATGCAGAACTGAACCGTGTATTAGGCGGCGGTATAGTACCCGGCTCACTGGTACTCGTAGGTGGTGAACCTGGTATCGGAAAAAGTACCCTGTTCCTGCAGAATGCATTACTACTCAAAGACATCACTACATTATATATAAGTGGAGAAGAAAGTGCACAGCAGATAAAAATGAGAGCAGACAGATTACAGGTAAAAAATGATCTCTTCTATCTGCTCACAGAAACATCTACACAAACAATCTTCCAGGAGATAAAAAAACTGCGTCCGCAACTCGTTATCGTTGACTCTATTCAGACGCTGCAATCTCCTTTTATAGAATCAGCTCCCGGCAGCGTATCCCAGATCAGGGAAACAACCGCCGAACTGCAACGCTTCGCAAAAGAAAGTCATACCCCCGTATTCCTGATCGGCCATATCACCAAAGATGGTTCCATTGCCGGTCCGAAAATACTGGAACATATGGTTGACACCGTTCTCCAGTTTGAAGGTGATCAACACTATGCATACCGCATACTTCGTACCATTAAAAACCGCTTCGGCTCTACGGCGGAACTGGGCATCTATGAAATGACCGGCGGCGGATTAAGACAGGTCACCAACCCTTCAGAAATCCTGATCTCCCAAAGGGAAGATCAGCTGAGCGGTGTCGCTATCGCTGCGACAATAGAAGGTATGCGTCCTATGCTCGTAGAAGTACAGGCACTCGTTACCCAATCCGTCTATGGTACACCGCAACGTACCGCTACCGGATTTGACTTACGCCGTTTACAACTGCTGCTCGCCGTACTCGAAAAACGCGGCGGCTTCCACTTCGGTGTCAAAGACGTATTTCTCAATATCGCCGGTGGTATCCGCGTAGAAGATCCTTCTATTGATCTCGCCGTATTGTGCGCATTATTATCCTCTTATGAAGACATCCCCATCAGCAGTAAAATCTGCTTCGCCGGTGAAGTCGGATTAAGTGGTGAGATCCGTGCCGTAAACCGTATAGAACAACGTGTTGCAGAAGCAGAAAAACTGGGTTTCGAAAAGATCTTCATCAGTCGCTACAATAAAAAAGGAACAGATATCAGCAAGTTTAACATTGAAGTGATACCGGTAGGCAGAGTGGATGAAGTATACCGCGGACTATTTTAATCCGCCGCCTTCAGGCTTTTCATTACATTCAGGGAACTAACCATCCATATGCTTATAATGAAAAGCCTGTTATCCTCCCTCCTACACCTGTTCTATCCGCATACCTGTGATGGATGCGGAATAGAACTGACAAACACAGAGCACATTCTATGTCTCCGCTGTCACAAGCGACTGCCCTTTACGGGTTATCAGTTACTGCAAGACAATCCTGTAGAAAAAATCTTCTGGGGACGGGTTAATGTCCGTCATGCTATGGCTACCTGTTACTACAGAAAAAATGCCTTCCTCCAGCAACTGATTTATCAGTTCAAATACAAGCAGCGGGAAGATATCGCCAGCTACTTCGGACGCCTCATGGGACACACACTCCGGCAAAGTTCCTGGCTATACGAAATAGACGCCATCCTGCCTGTTCCCATGCATCCTTCCAAAATACGGCAACGGGGTTATAATCAGGCAATGGTACTGGCCAGCGGCGTAGCTGTGGCTACTGAAAAAACACTGTCGGACGGTATCCTAGTCCGTCATCTGCAAACCGCTTCACAAACCAACAAAGGACGGCTCTCCCGCTGGCAGAATGTATCGGATAGTTTCTCGCTACAACTGAACACTGATCTGAAAGGCAAACACCTGTTACTGATAGACGATGTGATCACCACCGGCGCCACCTTGGAAGCCTGCAGCCGTTTACTGATCAGCGCCGGCGCTGCCGTAAGCATCTGTGCACTGGCATTTGCCCGCCATTGAAAGAGCCGGACAGCCGTCTATCATTAACACCTTATATACAATATTTTACTTAATTTTATTTGCTCACACATTTACAATCACTCTACAATAAATTTAATTATATGACGATGCTGAAGACACTCTTAATTTCAATGCTCTTGTTTATGAAAGGAGGCGCTATATATGACTACAAGGTTGAATCTGTGGACGGTGGTAAGATCAATTTCGCTGATTATAAAGGCAAAAAGATCCTGATCGTAAACACAGCTTCTATGTGCGGTAACACACCTCAGTACGCTGAACTGGAAAAACTCTACAAGAAATACGAAAAGAATCTCGTGATCATCGGTTTCCCGGCTAACAATTTCGGCCAGCAGGAACCAGGCTCCAACGCGGAGATCAAAGAATTCTGCACAAAAAAATACGCTGTTAGCTTCCCGATGGCTGCCAAGATCTCCGTAAAAGGAACTGACATTCACCCCCTCTACAAATGGCTGGCAGAAGAAAGTAAAACAAAACATTTCGAACCTGCTGAAGTACAATGGAACTTCCAGAAATACCTGCTCGACGAAAAAGGTAACCTGGTAGCCGTATTCTCTCCTAAAACACAACCACTTTCTCCTGAAGTAACGGCCGCGATAGAAAAGAAATACTAATTTGCGCCTATGCTTTTTTCGAATGTCATAGGTCAGGAAGATATACAACAACAATTGATCAGGTCCACAGAAAACAACCGGCTCGGTCACGCTAATATTATATTAGCGCCTGAGGGAGCAGGTGGCCTTCCGCTGGGACTGGCATTTGCGCAATACCTGGTCTGCGAAAACAAACAACCTGATGGCGCCTGCGGGCAATGTCAGGCATGTACGAAAGCGGGTAGATACATCCATCCTGATATACACTTCTCTTATCCGGTCATCCCCCGTAAACCGGGCGATAAACCGATCAGCTCCGACTACGCAGCCGAATGGCGAGAGTTTATAGATACGCATCCCTATGGGAATGCATATGACTGGTTACAGTTCATCGGAGCAGAAAATAAACAGGGGAATATCACGGCCATGGAGTGCCAGGACATCATCCGCAAGCTGAGCCTGAAAAGCTTCGAGAGCACTTACAAGATATTACTGATGTGGATGCCTGAGTACCTCGGTAACGAAGGTAACAGACTGCTGAAACTGATAGAGGAACCACCAGACAATACCATTTTTCTGCTGGTGGCCGAAAACCAGGAACAGATCCTGGCGACCATCCTCTCCCGTACACATCTTATTAAAGTGAACCCGCTGCCAAAAGAAGTGGTCGTTGACGCACTGATTAAACGCGCCAACATCCCGGCAGCCAAAGCAAGACAGGCGGCAACCATTGCATCAGGCAATTACAGGGAAGCCCTGTATATGCTGCAACACTCGGATGATGACTATCACGAACTGTTACGCAACTGGCTCAACTATATATTTACCGGCAACCGTGTAGCCCTGCAAGGCTGGGTGGAAGGAATTGCCAGCGCCAAAATGGGACGCGAAAATCAGAAACAGTTCCTCCGCTATTTTATCAACCTGCTGGAACATACGCTGAGACTCAAGTATATAGACAGGAGCCAGCTGGCTTTCGCGGAAGAAGAGACCGACTTTGCATTCAAACTGCAAAAGCTGGCCGACCTTCACCAGATGGAGCAGATCATGCAGGAACTCGACAATGCCTGCTATTACATAGAACGCAACGCAAACGCTAAACTGTTGTTCCACGCACTTTCCATAAAGCTGCAGTATATCTTT
Source organism: Chitinophaga pinensis DSM 2588 (assembly GCF_000024005.1). Classification (NCBI taxonomy): domain Bacteria; kingdom Pseudomonadati; phylum Bacteroidota; class Chitinophagia; order Chitinophagales; family Chitinophagaceae; genus Chitinophaga; species Chitinophaga pinensis. Next base: position 1,048,494 of record NC_013132.1, on the reverse strand, counting down.
AAAAAGCGGCCGATTCCGGCTGTATGACTTAGTTAAGGGCATTTTCCGTTATCTTTGTTTATTCCGGCCCTTATCGAATAAGGGCTTTTACATATATTTAGGCATCCGGTCCAATGCCCGGATGTGTTTCATTTAATAATTTAAATCGATTAATATGGCTTGTGCCGGATGTGGTACAGGTGCAGAGGGGAAGCCGTCAGGATGTAAGAGTAATGGAGGATGCAGTACTGGAGGCTGCAACAGGCTGAATGTATTTGACTGGCTGGCCAATATTCCCCTAAGTGATAGCTTAGCACCATTTGATATAATAGAAGTAAGTTTCAACAACGGTAGCAGGAAGGATTTTTTCCGTAACACCACCAAACAGATTCTCGATAAAGGAGAAATGGTTACCGTAGAAGGCGTAAGTGGTTTCGACATCGGACAGATCAGCCTCACAGGCGAACTGGTTAAATTACAGATGAAGAAAAGACGCGTGGAAGATACCCCCGAAGTAAAAAAGGTACTCCGCCGCTCCACAAACGAAGACCTTGCAAGGATGCAGGACAACAAAGCCCGTGAAAAGGACGCCCTCATCAAAGCAAGAGCAATCGCCCGTAGTATAGGTCTGGAAATGAAACTCGCAGAAGTGGAGATCCAGGCTGACGGTCGTAAAGCTACCTTCTTCTACACAGCTGATGACAGGGTGGATTTCCGCGAACTGATCAAATTATACGCCGGTGAGTTCCGGGTGAAGGTGGAAATGCGCCAGATAGGCGCCCGCCAGGAAGCCGGAAAAGTAGGCGGTATCGGTAGCTGCGGAAGAGAACTTTGCTGCTCGACCTGGTTGACTGACTTCAAGAGCGTAAATACCACCGCTGCCCGTTATCAGAACCTGTCCATTAACCAGGCAAAACTTTCCGGTCAGTGCGGCCGTCTGAAATGTTGCCTGAACTATGAACTGGATACTTACCTGGATGCTTTAAGGGAATTCCCTGAAGACGCCGACACCATCGAAACTGTCAATGGCGTAGCTACCCTTCAGAAGAGAGATATCTTCAAAAACCTGATGTGGTACTCCTATGGTGACAGTAACAAACAATATCCGCTCACGATCACTCGTGTAAAGGAAATACGCCAGCTCAACAAACAGAACATCAGACCTGATGACCTGAAAGCAGTTGAAGTAGTCGTAGCTAAACCTAAAGCGGAAGACCTTGGATTTGCAGATGTGGTAGGCCAGATCAGCCTCCGCTCACTGGAAAAAACTTCCCAGAAACGCAAACACAAAGACAAGGAAAAGCAAAAACACAAACAGCAGAAGGACCAACAGCCGCAACAGCCAGCTGGTAAAAAAGCGGAAACCAAACAGGAAAACCGCCCGCAACAGCAGCAGAAGCAGCCGGAAAACCGTCAGCAGCAACAGAAGCCGCAGGAAGGTCGTCCACAGCAACAACAACAGCAGAAGCCTAAACAGGAACAGCGCCCGCAACAACAACATCCTCCAAAGCAAAAGCAGGAACAACGCAATCCTAATAACGGGCCTAAGCCACAACAGCCACAGGATAAAAACAATCCTAACGCGCAGAAACCACAAGGCGGCGGTGGACAAAACAAACCCCCCAAACCTCGTGAGAAACAGAAATAACGATCAGTTAAATACCATTAAGAGGGTGCATTCATTACAGAATGCGCCCTTTTTATTTGCGGAAAAAGTAGACACCACTATTAATAATAAAAGGCCGCCCGGAAGAACAGCCTTTGTTTAACAATTGGTTTTTGCTTATGAAAAAAAAGATGAATCAGGTTTCGTTCTCAAACATGAGCTTATAGTAATAGAGATTCGTCGCTTCGTCAAAACCACGCTCAATCATCTCTCTGTCACCATGTATATAAATATGAAAATTCCGGTCCAGCTTCACTACACTCTTAAACACCTTCTGCTGCTTCTTTACTGCAGGCGATGATATGTCAAATTCGTCGGGGAACTCCTGCTGGAATTCCTGCTGAAACGTCTGTTTATACTCCTTAAAGGATTGAATAGCTTCGGGGTTGCCCAGTACCTCTTGTGCAAAATCGTCCAGATCAAACTGCTCTTTCTCTTTAAAATAGGTTGCTGACTTGTTAAGAAGATCTACCTGATCTACTCTGCTGATCTCATACTGATCAGGGAGTTTATCATTGATAAACTTCTTACACATGTTCACGGCAAGTTCTGTCTGGTGATAGCTGTCCTCACGGCGTTGTACCTGAAGGAAAGCGTCTTTCCAGTAAACTGCTTCATTCTGTTTGCTAATGCTATCTACTACGCTGACTTTGTACCCGTTCTCCTCTTCGGTGTTAAAGATCAGGCATCCCTTATCAAGCTTGTTGATATTGATCCCGTCTTCATAATCCACCTGATAATTATCGTTGGCGAGGAATACTTTCAGATAGGTGTCTCTGCTCTCTGATTTAAAAATACCTATTGCTTCGACATCCTCTCCATCCACAAGACATTTACTAAAGTAGGCTATATATAATTCTCCTCCCTTGATCTTCGGATGAGTGGAATGCTTATACAGATGTTTGGCAATATTAACTGACTGCTCGTGAAAATTGTCCCTGTTTTCAAAGATACGGCGGCAATATTGAAAAATCTCATTTAATTGCAGATCCGCTTCATGATAAAAACGAAAATACTCCGCGCTGTTTGTAAACGGCTGTATGAAGTACGTTAACAACAGCTGACTGATCGCTTCATCCTTCAGTTCCAACGGCTCCTGAGAGCATATCAGTGCTTCTTCCTGCGAGGCATTGCCCACTTTGTGAATGGACAGACACGCTAAATCTTTAAATTCTGAAACATGTATCATGGTCAGGCGAAAATAGTGAAAACTATTTCACAAACTTACCACCCGGCGTAATGTGCAGGTCCTTGCCCGCCAATCTGATAATGGCATCACACGTCAGCCTGCCACGCCTGTCATTATAATCATCTTCAATATCTTCCATCTTCTTCGCCTTCACATCCGCCGCCTTCTGCTTCTTCAGATGATCATATACGGTGTATCGGTCAATGATCTTATTGTCTTTGTTCACAGTCAACAGCTCCAGGTACTGCTCCTCGCCCTTATGATAAGCGTGCAGCCCTACCAGGATATTATCCTTCGCCCTGATGTTGAACAGCGATATATAATTATGTGTACTATACCTGCCCTTGAAATACTTCATTAACGCCTTCTCGTTATACAGCTTTGAACTGTGCACGATCGAAGTCGCCTGTCTGCCAATGATCTTACCCCCCGGCAGGACCTCATACTGCATATTATACACCGTTTTGAAACGGAAGCTGCTGTCCACTACCCTGCTGTCTTCTTCCTGCAGATTGATACTGGCATCCTTATCCACTGTACATTTCCGGTATATCGTTTCACTATGCTCTCCCAGCGTACCACCATAAACAACGATCTTATCGATCTCCTTCCCTTTCTTATAAGTGATCAGCTTTACTGCCGGATAATTCAATCCCTCGTCCAGGTAGATCGTATCTCTCGCATACAACAAGGCTGTAGCCCTGTTTCCTATCTCCAGTTTAGCCATCGCATACAATGGATCCTGGCTCTCCTCCCGGAAATCAAAGTAAGGCGTCAGACGGGAAACAGTTTTCAATGCAGCTGTATTTACCGTATCTACAACAGCGGGCAACTTTCGTTCAGGGAAACGCGCCGCATACTTTTCAAACGATTCCTTATCACGTGACACTTCTTTAATCGTTCCTTTAGCTCCTATACGATAAAACCGCAGACTGGTACTCACTTTCTGACTACCCTGCACATAGGCCGACTGACGCGCCCTCACTTCTATCACAGAATCCAGTCCGATATAAAACCACTCACTCGTAAATCTTGTCGTCGTCGTATCCTTGACAGCTGTGGGCTCGTCAGCCGCTTCCTCTTCCGATGAAGGACGTACATCTGCCGCTATCTGCAACCTTGATTGCTCCACCCCATTATCATTAAAGATCAGCAACCAGGTACGGCGTTCATAATCGTTGATCTCACAATCAAAAATAACCGGGGTTAAACCGTTTGTGGTAGCAAAACGTCCTGCCTTTACCTGCTGATAGGTAATGCTGTCGAGTCCCAGGTAATGTGCATAGTCCTTTATCTCCTTCAGTTCATACGCATTCGGATACGGCAGCTTTAGCTGCGTAAGACCATTGACAAAATCATAGTATTTCGTCATGCTGTCCGGAACAACCGGGGCTATATTGATACTCTTATGCTCTATGATAACAGCGGGTTTCGGGCGGTTATTGCAGGATGAGTTAAAGACCAGCCAGATAAAGCAGACAATAGGTATAGCTCTGAACATATGATGACGTTTACACAGGACTAATAACACTACAAATATATAAGTACTTCTCTAATATATTAATAGTTTGATAACCAAATTTTTGAATAACAAATAATGTACTCATTTTTATCATAAAAACCAATTACACAAACAAGGAGAATATCTGCCGCTCATCTTAATAAGCCTTGATTACCACATATCTTTTCTTAACTTAATGGTTCACGTTAATTTCTCATCATGAAACAGCATATCTGTTTATTGCTGGTGATGACCGCAGGCTGTGCAGCGATGGCACAGGATAAATCCACGGCATTATACCAGGCACAGGATCTGACAAAAGAAAACATGTTCTCTGTCAATATTGAAGGCCCCAACTTTGACAAAGCAGGCAACCTCTATGTAGTCAACTATCTGAAAGATGGCACCATCGGTAAGATCAGCACGAAAGACGGTAGCGGCGAATTGTTTGTAACACTACCCGACAGCAGTATTGCCAACAGCATCCAGTTCAACAGCAAAGGCAATATGTACCTGCCCGACTTCAAAGGGCATAATGTACTTGAGGTAAATCCAAAGACCCGGAAAGTAAGCGTGTATGTACATTCCGATAAGATGTCTCAACCTAACGACCTCTGTATCAATAAAAAAGATCAGTTATTCGCATCCGATCCTGACTGGAAAAACTCCGGTGGTCAGATATGGCGTATCGATAAAGGCGGCAAAGCCGTACTGCTGGAAGCCAATATGGGTACTACCAATGGTATTGAACTGAGCCCCGACGAAAAGACCCTGTATGTCAATGAAAGCGTACAGCGTAAAGTATGGAAGTATGATGTAGACAATAATGGCAACATCAGCAACAAGACCTTATTCGCCTCCTTCCCTGATTTCGGCTTCGATGGCATGAAATGCGACAAAGCCGGTAACCTGTACATCGCCCGCTGGGGAAAAGGTACCATCGTCGTACTGTCTCCCGAAGGGACAGAGATCCGGGAAATCCCGCTGAAAGGCAAACATTGCAGCAACCTGACCTTCGGTGGTAAGGATGGAAAAACAGTGTATGTAACCTTACAGGACAGGAAGTGTATGGAGCAGTTTAATGTGGAAATACCAGGCAAGAGATATTAGTTCAATTAGGAATTAGGAATTAGGAATTAAGAATTAAGAATTAAGAATTAAGAATTAAGAATTGAAATGCAGCGAAGATTATAGAGAAGACTGAATTCGAATTTTCCATAGATTATACATAAGAAGAAAGGGTGCTTCAATTAATGAAGCACCCTTTCTTCTTATGTCTTTAGAACTAGTCTGTCAGAAAACTCAATGGGATACATTAACCCACTCAATTCTTAATTCTTAATTCCTAATTCCTAATTGAACTACATGTTCAGTCCTCCACAGGCACTGATCACCTGTCCGGTCACATAATTACTCAAACCCGAAGCCAGGAACACACATACATTTGCGATATCCTCAGGACTGCCAAAACGACCCAGCGGAATTTTCTCCATGTAAGTCTTAGCGCCATCACCATCTTTCAGATAATGCGTCATATCTGTTTCTACGAAACCAGGAGCAACCGCATTCACACGGATGTTACGGCTACCCAGTTCAGCAGCGATAGATTTTGTGAAACCGATGATACCCGCTTTAGAAGCAGCATAGCTACTCTGACCCGCGTTACCTTTCATACCGATGATAGAGCTCATATTGATGATAGAACCACTCTTTGCTTTCATCATCGGACGGATCACCTGTTTAGTCATGTTATACACGCTCTTCAGGTTGATATCCATTACGTCGTCCCACTGATCAGGGCTCATACGCAGTAACAGGTTATCTTTGGAGATACCTGCATTGTTCACGCAGATATCGATGCTACCGAATTCTTTCAGTACGTCATTTACCAGCGTCTCAGTTTCTTCGTACACACCGGCGTTGGATTTATAGGCTTTAGCCTTTACGCCCATTGCCTGTAACTTTTGTTCCAGTGCTTTGGCTTTCTCGTCAGAGCTGAGATATGTGAATGCAACGTGTGCACCTTCCTCTGCAAATTTGATTGCGATAGCTTCACCTATACCTCTGCTGGCGCCTGTTACAATAGCTACTTTGTTCTCCAGTAATTTCATATAGACGTAATAGTTGTTAGTTAAATGATTTATTCAGGTTAGATTTTGCCGGAAATATTGGTGAATTTAAGAATTTCTTCCACGTGCTGACGCTCATTATTGAGACGGGGCACCTTGTGTTGTCCTCCCAGTTTGCCTTTGCTCTTCAGCCATTCGGTAAAAGTACCTTTTGGCAGTACGTGTACTAAGGGACGGCGCAGCGCCATGTCCTTATGTCTTTTAGCTTCGTAGTCAGAGTTGATGGCTTTCAGGGTATTATCCAGTACATCGATGAACTGGTTAATATCAGCCGGTGCTTTATCAAAGTCCAGCAGCCATTCATGTCCGCCGGCATCATTGCCACTGAAATAGATCGGAGCGGCAGTATAATCGTTCATCACAGCGCCTGTTACCTCGCAGGCTTTTGCGATGGCTGTATCAGAGTTTTCAACGATCAGTTCTTCACCGAATGCATTGATGAAAGACTTGGTACGACCGCTTACTTTCACGCGGTAAGGCGCCAGAGAGGTAAACTGCACCGTATCTCCCACCAGGTAACGCCACAGACCACCGTTTGTACTGATGATCAGCGCGTAGTTCTTACCCATTTCCACATCCTGCAGCTGTAATGTCTGCGGACATTCCTTCCCATATTCCTCCATTGGCATAAACTCATAGAAGATACCATGGTTCAGGAATAACAACAACCCTTCCTGGCCGATGACATCCTGTGCCGCGAAGAAACCTTCAGAAGCATTGTAGGTCTCCTGGTAAAACATATCCGGCTTGCGGATCAGCTGTTTAAACTGCTCCCGGTACGGCGTGAAGCTCACACCACCGTGCATATACAGTTCCAGGTTAGGCCATACATCCGCCAGGTTATCTTTCCCGGTGATCTGGAATATACGTTTGATCAATACCAGTGTCCAGGTAGGCACACCAGCAATAGAGGTGACGTTTTCGTGAATGACAGCATTTGCCATACGCTCTATCTTTTCCTCCCATTCGTCCATCAGGGCGATGGAAAGGTCCGGCGTACGGATCATGTTACCATAGAATGGCATGTTTTGCAGCATCACCGCACTCAGGTCGCCAAAGTAAGAATCACTTTCAGCATCCAGTTTATTTACCTGGTGACTACCGCCGATGACAAGGGACTTGCCGGTCAGCAGACGGGAATCAGGGAAATTATTATAGTACAGTGATAACACGTCCCGGCCGGCCCTATAATGACAATCGTCCAGGCTTTCTACGGAAACAGGTATGAATTTACTTTTGTCGGCAGTGGTACCGCTGGATTTAGCGAACCATTTGATAGGCGTGTTCCACAGAATATTCTGTTGTCCTTCCATCAATCGCTGGATGTAAGGCTTGAGGGTATCATAATTGTGAATAGGTACCCGTTGTTTGAACTCTTCTATCTTATATATCTGTGAAAAGCCGTACTGCTTGCCAAACTCAGTATACTGAGCTGCGCTGATAAGGTTCTGGAATACCTGTTGCTGCACCTGCACGGGGTATTGCATAAAGTATTCTATACGCCCCATGCGCAAACGCGCCAACTGTGATATTGCAGGACTTAATATTCTCATAATAGGATCAGGAACGTAGTAGTTTATTGTTTCTTAGCTGCTTCGTCCAGGTAATTTTTACGACGTAAAATGAAATTCTGGCCAAGATACACTTTTCTAACCTGTTCGTCTTCGGCCAACTCTTCCGCGGTACCGGCTTTCAGGATCTTTCCTTCAAAAAGAAGGTATGCCCGGTCTGTGATGGAAAGTGTCTCCTGTACGTTATGGTCTGTTATGAGGATCCCGATGTTCTTGTATTTAAGACGGGCAACTATTGACTGAATATCTTCCACGGCAATAGGATCGATACCCGCAAACGGCTCGTCCAACAGGATGAACTTAGGGTCCACCGCGAGTGCACGGGCGATTTCGGTACGCCTGCGCTCACCACCGCTCAATACATCGCCGGGACTCTTACGTACGTGGGTCAGACGGAACTCTTCCAGCAGACTTTCCAGTTTTTCCTTCTGTTCTGCTTTTTTCAGTCCGGTCATTTCCAGTACGGCGGATATGTTATCCTCCACACTCAGCTTACGGAATACCGAAGCCTCCTGTGGCAGATAGCCGATACCCATCTTCGCCCTTTTATACATTGGCAGCTTAGTGATATTCACCTCATCCAGGTACACCTGTCCCTCATCGGGCTTGATAAGCCCCACTACCATGTAGAATGTGGTTGTTTTACCGGCGCCGTTAGGTCCGAGTAAACCCACGATCTCTCCTTGTGTCACTTCTACAGATACATGGTTCGCTACGGTTCTGTGACCGTAACGCTTTACCAGCTGATCTGTATGTATTTTTAATGCCATATGTTCAAACTTAGCAAAAATACACTTTTAGTTTAGCTTTCAACGGTTAACTGTTGGCACTCACACACTTTATCACCTACCGCTTAATTTTTATCTATGAATAGCGTACAATCTAAAAAAATATTCGCCCTTTTCGCCAAAAATTAGATGATAATACTGACATATGTCTTATTTTTGAGCGGCATTAACTCAAGTCCACTTCTATTTTGCTATGAAAGTAACAGAACACATTGCACAGGCTAAAGATACCCTGATCTCATTTGAGATCCTGCCGCCCCTTAAAGGTAAAAGTATTGACTCTATATATGATCACCTCGATCCATTAATGGAATTCAAACCCGCTTTTGTTAACGTTACCTACCATAGAAGTGAACACATGTTCAAAAAAAGAGCCGATGGTTCTTTTGAAAAAGTAGAAATCCGTAAAAGACCAGGCACAGTAGCCATCTGTGCAGCACTAATGGGGCACTACAATGTAGATGCTGTGCCACACCTGATCTGTGGAGGCTTTAGCAGGGAGGAAACAGAAAATGCACTGATCGACCTCAACTACCTGGGTGTGGATAATGTACTCGTTTTACGTGGTGATGCACCCAAAAATGAGACTTTCTTTGAACCGGAGCCAAACGGACACCGTTATGCGGACCAGCTGCTCCAGCAGGTAGTACACATGAATAATGGTATCTACCTGGAAGAAGACCTGCAAAGCGGGGTGAAAACGAAGTTCTGTATCGGTGTGGCTGGCTACCCCGAGAAACACTTCGAAGCGCCCAACATGCAGACAGATATGAGCTATCTGAAAAAGAAGGTGGAAAATGGAGCTGATTATATTGTTACCCAGATGTTCTTCGATAACCAGAAATTCATCGATTTCGTGGGTAAATGCCGGGAAGCAGGTATCACCGTTCCGATCATTCCGGGACTGAAACCGATCACCACCCGCAAACAGCTGACCATCCTTCCCCGCACCTTCCATGTGGATATTCCTACCGAACTTTCCACAGAGATCCTCAAATGCAAAACAGACAAGGAAGTAGAGGAAGTCGGTACAGAATGGCTGATCAAACAGTCGAAAGAACTGAAACAGTTTGGTGTGCCGGTACTCCACTATTATACCCTGGGTAAACCACACGTTATTCATAAAGCAGTGGCACAGGTAGTGTAATAATCCACGCCCTACATGATAAAATTAAAGCGGTCCGCCTGAGGCGGACCGCTTTTTTATTGAATGGTAACCGTTTTTTCTTAAAAAAAATGCCAACACGTGGAAACGTCGTGGCATGTCCGAATAACTGTCACACTTTTTGTTTTTTTTGAGATAATACTTTCTGGGATTACCACTTCTAAGACGGCTGTCGATAAGCATCCCCCTATCCCTTTAAAAAAAAAACTGGGGAGTCCGCCTATATGGCGAACTCCCCAGACAATAACGCACTGGTGTATTTCTCTTAATAATCTTCTCTGTTGAGCAGAATACCTAAACTCAAAGAAAAATAGCTGTTGGTAATCTTGGCGGAAGAAGTCCGGTCAAGATTAGTATACCCCCTGCTGAGACTAGCACCCAATACCATCAGATTGTTAAATTCAAATCCAAGGGCCACATTCGCGCCGGCATCAAACCTGCTCAGTTCAACGCCTGGTGCAATGCCCCGGTCTTTATAATTGAATTTTACATCATGTGATTCGGTACTCAGTACAGTTCCGTTGTACAGCAGATCCAGGTCATAAGATCCGCCCAGGCCATACGCTACATAAGGGCCTGCTCCCAGAACGATCTTGCCGATCGATACGGGGATTTTAAATACCACATTCATTGGAACTTCCAGGTAGTGCAGTTTCAGCTGGTTGGCTGATTCTACCAGTAAGCCTGACTTATCAGGTAGCGGACGGAGGTAAGCGCCCTTGGTAATGTATCTTACCAGTGGCTGAAAATGAAGATTTTTGTACACAGGTACATTGATAATCAGGTCTGCATGCAAATTTTTTAGCTGGCTGCTGGTGCCGATACTGTTACTCTTATAGCCTTGCGAATTTTTGATCTGCGTGGCGGATAAAGTATAGCCTCCTCTTAACCCCAGACTAACCTGAGCGTGTACAGGAAATAGGAATGCAAGAAACACTAAAAAGATAAGTGTAAAAATTTTACTCATGCGTTACATGTTGTGTTGTAATGTGCGGTATTGTCCTCTTCTTTAAAAACTTGGGTATTTTCAGGGAAACAACACGGGATACGCTCCCGTAAATAAAAATACGGGCATAAAATTAAGCTAATTGTCCACTTTCTTACTTTAATTTTTTGTGTAGAGCATAAAAAATCTCGGCAACGTAGCTAAAATAGAAAAAGTCCCCTCCGCCGGGTGGCGAAGAGGACTTTTCCGATAAATATTTGCTTGCCTTAGAACTTATAACCTACAGACACACCAAAAGAGGTGTTTTTCCAGCTGCGGTCATTGTCAGTATTGTCATATGCATTTACCAGGCCCAGGTCAGCATTCAGACCCAGGTACAGACCTTGCTTCAGTTCATATCCAGCAACAACGCCCAGACCTGCATCAAAACGTTTAAGTTTGGCCAGACCCGCTTCGTCATCAAATGCTTTCAGTTCGCCGGTAACGTTACCAACGGTACCTTTGTGTTTACCACCTAAGCCGTATGCAACGTAAGGACCTGCTCCCAGGTTCAGTTTACCGGAACCAACTTCTGGTTTGAACAGGAAGTTGATGGGCAACTGGAGGTAAGACAATGTAGTTTTAAAATCGCTGTTGTCTTTGTTTTTACTTCCCTTACCGGCATACAGCAGTCCTGTACCGATATAGAACTCGTCAGCCAGCTGCAGATCGGCAGTTACACCAGCTCTTACGCCTACCAGGAGGTCGCCGGTTTCTTTGTCGCCGGTTGCGCTTTTAACGGTTGCACTAGAGAAGTTTGGTCCTGCCACGATACCGAATTTTGTCTGGCCGAAAGTAATGCCTGCAATCATCAGTGCAGCAGCAGATAATAATACATTTTTCATATAGGTGTTTTAAATTTTCGGTATAACATCCGACAGGCGCTGTGGATGTTATACCATTTTCATAGCTATTGTGTTATTAGTTAGGTGTTGCCTGTTTACACCCGGGTTTAAACTTGTTGTACTACTAGAACAGATAACCTACAGAAACTGAAAATACACGGTTCTTGTTTTTGTCATTTCTGCTGTCGTCTCCACCAGAGTTGATCTTACCGAAACCAAGGCCATACTGTGCAGAAAGCAGGACGTTATGGATCTCAGCACCTACCTGCACATTACCACCCCAGTCGAATCTTTTGTACTTGTTCAGACCACGATCAGGATCGCCATCATTGAATGGGGTATCATCATCCCACTTGATGTCGGATTCAGAAGAAGTAGTTACACCGGCGAGTGTGCTACTCACTTTGTTTTTACCGGCTACGCCGAATGCAAAGTAAGGACCAACACCTGCGAATAATCTGGCGTTTTCACCTACCGGAATTTTACCAATAAAGTTTACCGGAACTTCAATGTATTGGGGCCTGGTTGTGTACTTAACATAAGGAACTGTCGCGTCATTGTCTTTATCACCTGAGGTCAGTTTCGCACCTTTAGTGGTATAGAAAACGCCAGGCTGGAAGGACAACACATTTTTTATCAGTGGGAAATCCACGATAGCACCAATGTGGTAACCTGATAATGAACGGTCTTTATCTACAGATCCGTCATTGTCAACTGAAATTGAGGAAAGGTTCCAACCACCTTTTACACCTACCCGCACCTGAGACATAGCTCCGAAAGAAATTGCAAGGGCCGCAAACGAAAGGATAATCTTCTTTGTCATAACCGTTAGAGTTTTGATTCTGTCTACGGAATTCCAAAGACTATGCCAAAGCCAGATACAGCAAACTTATCTGACTGCAAGTAAGTGAGTTACAACATTAAATAAAAACTATATCTCGTTATTTGTGAACAGTCCCACCTTTTGATTCCAATTTTTCAAGAAAATCATTGAGCTGTTCTACACCCAGTCTTTTGGCCAGGATTTTCTTCTTTTCATCCAGCAGATATACTACCGGTGTACTATATACGTCGTAGAGACGGCGGTAGTTACTTTGTGCATCAGGATCCCATGCGTGGATCCATCCTGTGAGGTGGTGTTCTTTGATAAAACCCTGCCACTCGTCTTTGGTACCTTCTGTCTTAAAACCAATCATCGCTACACCCTTGTTCTTCCAGTTGGCATTATATGCCGAGTCAAGGCGGGGTAGTTCAATCTTACAGTGACCACAGGTAGGATCCCAGAAAACGAGTACTGTGTATTTGGCTTTTGTGGTATAAAGGGATATGGCCTGCAGCGCAGTATCTTTTACTTCCAGTGGGGGCGCCTGCTGTCCTATCAGGTTTGGCGCCATAGAATAGGCCCGGGAAATGATCTTGTTCAGCTGATCATCTTTCAGCCAGTATGCTTCACCGGATACGTAGTATTTCTCTACCATGTGCACAAACACAGCATCCATGCCCATATACTTGGAAGTTTCGTACGTATAGGTCAGCCACCATACGACAAACTTAAACATCTCTTTATCCTTCCTGGTCTTATCTACCACCTTATCTGCCTCCACAATGATGGAATCAGGATCCATGGCAACCAGCTGTGTGAAATACCTGTTCAGTTTTCGCTCGATAATATCTGTTCTTACCAGTCGGCCGTCATTCAGGTTAACGCTGTCCCAGTAATGTGTTTTGTAATAACGGTAACCAAAGGTGGAATCCTCTCCTGCGGGCGTAGCTGGTACTTCCGGTTCCTTCATTGCCCTGAAAATGCTGGTCAGCAGACTTTGAGGATACTTTCCGATCACACCGTTACGGAAATCCTGCAGTCTTTTGCCCAATGCCACCTGTAAAGGTCTTGCTGCAGCGCTGTCAGCGGCCGTATGCTTGGCCAGCAGGGCATTGATCTGCTTATCCTGGGTGGATACTTCCTTTTGGAGAAATTTGTTATATGACTGGAAAATTTCGTTTTCCCGGGATGTCTTGAAAACGGTCTTGTTGATCAGGTCTGAAGTATCAACGGAGATGGAGAACTGCTGATCTTTGTTATCCAGCAGCATTTCGAAATAACGTTGCCGGCCAGGCAGTAATACGATGTAAATACCGCCGGGTAAAGCCTCCTTATTCTTCATAATTGCGATACCCTGCTCATTGATCTGGGCGGAATCAGCCATGTAGAAGCTTTTTCCCATATAATGGGCCAGCGCAAGCTGTCCCCCTTTATACTGTTTTAACTGAAAAGTGAGCTGGTAGCCCTGGGCCTGCAGCTGCCAATGGCATAAAATGCAGACCAGTAATATCATAAGTTTACGCATAGGATATCGGTTCCTGTAAAAGTAGCAAGGAAAAGGGAATTTCAAAAATCAGTGATCGGCTAAAATCCTACCTTTGCACCCGTGAGGAAAAAAAATGTTATTCTTGAAAAAGTCCCTGTAAGCGCATACGCCGCTGAGGGAAAAGCACTGGCCCGGATTGATGGGAAAGTGGTATTTATTGAAGGGGGTGTCGTACCCGGAGATGTCGTAGACGTTCGCCTCGGTAAAAACAAAAAGGACTGGGCAGAAGGCAAAGCCATCCATTTCCATTCTTACGCATCCAACCGCGTAACTCCTTTCTGTGAGCATTTTGGTAACTGTGGAGGCTGTAAATGGCAGATGCTGCCATATGATCAGCAGCTGGAATATAAACAACAACAGGTGGCTGACAACCTGCAGCGTATCGGTAAACTGGAATTGCCACCCATGCAACCTATTATGGGTTCCAGGCATATCACCCACTACCGTAATAAACTTGAATTTACTTTCAGTAATAAGGCTTATCTCCCCGCAGATGAACTGGAACTGGATGAAGACGGCAATATTCCCCGGAAAAATGCCCTCGGCTTCCACGTTCCGAAGCTCTTTGACAAGGTACTGGACATTAACACCTGTTACCTGCAGGCAGAACCGGTAAATGCCATCCGCAACACCATCCGCGCCTACGCCCTGGAGCACAACCTGTCTTTTTATGACATCCGTGCAAAAGAGGGCTGGCTACGTAACCTGGTGATCAGGATCTGTACCACCGGCGAGGTAATGGTCAATCTCGTGATCCATCACGAAAACAAAAAAGACAGGGAAGCCCTGCTGGATCACCTCCTGGCTACCGTCCCCGGCATTACATCCGTACTGTACACCATCAACCCGAAACTGAACGATACCATTTTCGACCTGGAGCCGAAAACCTATTTCGGTAAAGGATATGTGGAAGAAAAACTGGAAGATTTCACCTTCAAGATCGGTCCGAAGTCCTTTTTCCAGACGAATACCTACCAGGGAGAGGCCCTCTACCAGGTAACCCGGGATTTTGCCGGATTAACAGGAACAGAAATTGTTTATGACCTATATTGTGGTACTGGCAGTATTGGTATTTTTGTATCCCGGCAGGCAGGCAAAGTTGTGGGCATTGAACTGATCAAAGAGGCGATTGACGATGCAATCGAAAACGCCGCCCGCAACAATGTAAACAACGCGCAATTCTATGCCGGAGACGTAGTGGACATCTGCAATGATGCTTTCTTTGCACAGCACGGACAACCTGACGTAGTTATCACCGACCCTCCAAGGGCCGGTATGCACGAGAAACTGGTAAACAAGCTGCTCGAAATCGCTGCTCCCCGCATAGTTTATGTGAGCTGTAACCCTGCTACCCAGGCGAGAGACCTGGCGCTGCTGGACGTGATGTATAGCGTGAAAAAGATACAACCGGTGGATATGTTCCCCCACACGCACCATATCGAGAATGTGGTATTATTAGAGAAAAGAATTAATCATTAAAGAATAGGTAGAAATGAGCGAGTTCAGGCCCGGTAGATTTGAAATACTCCCTACGGTGATCAAAAATCTTTTGATCATCAACGCATTAGTGTTCCTGGCACAGAGCACAATGGGAGAATTTTTAGGAAATCCGAGATATATTGAAGATACTTTCGCACTGCATTACTGGGGATCCCGTCTTTTTAAGCCACATCAGCTGGTGACGCACCTTTTTATGCATGGCTCCTTCGGTCACCTGTTCACAAACATGTTTACCCTGTGGATGTTTGGCGCCACCCTGGAAAATATCTGGGGACCAAAACGCTTCCTGATATTTTATATGGTATGTGGCCTCGGAGCAGCGCTCTGTCACATGGGTGTATTAACTTATGAAAACGTACGGCTCGCCCACGATGCCCGTGAATTCATCAACAATCCGACCCTGACCAACTTCAGAATACTGGACGACCGCTTTGACCTGGATGCCGGCAACTTTGCCGCCGAAGGTATCAGAACGGCATTCTATGCCGCACCTGATAACCCCGGGGTTATCGCCGATGCCAGGGCTTTCGTCAGCCAGTTTGCGCAGATTTACCCTAATGGCGCTACATTGGGTGCTTCAGGCGCCGTATTCGGACTGCTGTTCGCATTTGGCTACCTGTTTCCGAATAATCTCATTTACCTTTACTTCCTGTTCCCGCTGAAAGCGAAATATTTCATCGGTATTATCATCCTGATGGAACTGTTTTCGGGCATACAAAACTCGGCTGGTGATAACGTTGCACACTTTGCCCACCTTGGAGGGGTAATATTCAGTTATATCCTCCTGAAGATCTGGAACAAAAAGAACCGTAGTCATTTTTATTAACATTAAAGATATTGTGACATGATGTACGTTGAGGAAAGATCCGAAACTCCATTATCCCTTGGAGAAGAAAAGAATATGGTCACACAGCTGTTGCTCGTCAACATCACCATATTCATGCTGTTGTTTTTTACAGAAATCGTCTATGGTATTGAAGGTAATCCTCCCGCACGGTTTAAAGTAGATGTACTTTCTCATGTACTGCTACCATCTACTATCGACGGACTGCTGAAAAATCCATGGACCCTGTTCACAACAATGTTCACACACGACAGTTTCTGGATGATTACCAGTAACATGATCTGGCTGGCCTGCTTCGGCACCATGTTACAGAATCATGCAGGTCGCCAGCGCATCCTGCCGCTATACCTGCTGAGTGGCCTGGTCGGCGCAGTATGCTATCTCCTGGGTATGCAGTTCATCCCGGCTTTCCATGCATTACAACCTGCCGCAACCATGACAGGCGCTTCCGCTTCTATCATGGCGCTTGCAATCGGTGCAACCGTAGTGGCTCCCAACTACAGATTGCTGCCTAATCTGCCCATTCCGTTCTGGATCATTACCCTGATCTTCCTGATCGTAAATATTGGTAGCCATGTGATGAACAACCAGGGCATCACTAACTTGCCGGCACTGATCGGCGGCGGACTGACTGGCTTCCTCTATATGCAGCAATGGAAGAAAGGAAATGACCTCGGACTCGGATTCAATAAATTTATCTTTAAGATCACTCACCTGTTTCATCCAAAGTCTCACCTGCACGTGGTGAAATAACGATGAACGATCCTGAATATATTAAGCCCTCCACATGGAGGGCTTTTCTTTTGATTTCCCTTTTTTATCCCTATTTTTAGTAAAACCCCTATGTCGTGCTGTTTGTAGCTAAATTTTTACCCCGATTCCTATTGCTATGCAATGTGTTGATCGCCATTAGTCTCCTTCTTTCCGCCTGGTTGCCTTACCTGAATCCACAACAATTCTGGCTCAGCGGGTTCGCAGGTCTTACATTCCTCATTTGTTGGGGTATTAATTGCGCATTTATCATACTTTGGTTGTGCTGGAAAAGAAGATATATCTGGATCTCTCTTGTGGGTATCCTCTTTTCCCTTCATGCCCTGCTCTCCAGTATCGGTACGAACCTGATCTCCTCAAAAGATACCTGGGTGAGGTCAGACAGGCAGTTTACCATCATGACCTTCAATACCAGTAATATGGGACTGAACGACTACCGGGAAGACTCAGTACTACAGGGCTCCATCTACGATATGCTGCGCGAGGCATCTCCGGATATTCTGTGTATGCAGGAATTCTATACCAACGAAGGCCCCAACTTCACCAATCATATTGACTCAATTTCGCGTACACTCGGGTATCCTTATCACTTTTTTACCTGCGACATGAGCCATTGGGACTATTGGCATTATGGTATTGTACTGTTCTCCCGCTTTCCTATCGTCAGAAGCAGCAAAATACCCTGTGGCTATAGCTCCGCCGGTAGTGGCAGCAGCTTTCTTCAGTCAGACATATTGGTGCAGGGAGACACGATCCGTGTGCTGACGGCACAGTTGCAATCCTACATGTTCCGGGGCAATGATTATGACCTGCTGGAGAAAGGAAAAGGTACCTTTTCAGGAATACGTAACCTGGCTTCTAAAATGAAGCATACGATTCATAAAAGAGCCGCGCAGTCGAGAAAGATGGCGGAACTGATCGCTGCCAGTCCCTATAAAGTAGTCGTGTGCGGAGATTTTAATGATCCCCCTGTATCCTACACTTACAATACGATCAGTGCAAATATGCAGGATGCTTTTCTCAAAGACGGCTTCGGTGTAGGCCGTACTTTGTCCTTTCTGGCGCCTACACTGCGGATAGATTATATTCTTGCACAAAAACCTATACGCGTTAAAAGCTATAAGACCTTTCACAGGAAAGGATTCCAACATTTTCCTATCATGGCGGGCTTATCATTATAATGCATGAATTAATCATTTCTCCTATCTTTAACGTAAAAGCGATAGGCGTTGAGATTTCTGAGGTTATTCACAAAAGGATTCTTTTTAACGGCGAACACCATTGTAGTGCTTCTGTTCATAGTGGCCTGCCTGGCGCCGTATGTTTCACCGGAACGTTGGTGGCCTATCAGTTTCATTACATTGCTCTTCCCGTTACTGCTGCTGGTATTGGTGTTATTCTTTATCTGCTGGCTGCTGTTCGATTTTAAATATTGCCTGCTGCCAATGTTGCCGGTCGTAATAGGCTGGAAATCTATTTCCGCTTTTGTCGCATTCAATTACCCGACTTCCGGAAAACAGTTTGCCAATCCTGCGGGCAGTCTGACCATCATGAGCTACAACGTTGCTCAGTTCGGGCTTTACCGTGAGAAAGACAGCAAATACAACAGGGAAGCGATGTTTGCGCTGATAAAAAAGCAGGAACTGGATATTGTTTGTCTGCAGGACTTTTATACTTCAGAAAAGAAAAATGATTTCAATAACCGGGAAGATATCTCCCGGGAGATGAAACTACCCTACCGTTTCTTTTCCAGTGATTTTAACCGGGATGGTATGCAGCACTGGGGATCTATTATCTATTCCCGTTACCCGATTATCAAGTCTGACAAACTGAAAATGTCATATGGTCCGCGTAGTGAAAGTCTTATCTATGCCGACATTGTGAAGAACGGCGACACGATCCGTATCATCAATATGCACCTGGCATCTTACCGTTTCAATGAAAGGGACTATCGTTCTATCGAAAAGATAAAAAAGCAGGAAGATACCGGTCTGGTGGCTACACGCAATATTGTGCAGAAAATGCGCGACGCGTATGTGGATCGCAGTAAACAGGCAGATATTGTGTCAGCATTTATCAGTACCTGTCCATATCCCGTGATCCTATGCGGAGACTTTAATGATACGCCGGCATCGTATACTTATTTTACCATCCGGGGCGACCTGCAGGATGCTTTTCTCAGAAAGGGCAGCGGTATCGGCCGGACTTACGCCGGACTGGCCCCTACCCTCCGGATCGATTACATCTTTACGGATAAATCATTCAAAGTCAATTCATTCCGGAAAATCAATTCTACCCTGTCCGATCACTATCCGGTGATAGCCAATGTAAGTGCCAGACGGTAATGTCACTCACAAAACAATAACTATCTTTGCAATCCTAACAAAACTAAGTGTAGCTTACACTCGCTGAAAATATCTGATATGTCTGAGCTTAAAATATACAATTCGCTACATCGGCAAAAGGAAGTATTCACATCTCTCTATCCCGGACATGTTGGTATGTATGTATGCGGCCCTACCGTTTCAGGAGAGTCGCACCTGGGCCATGCCCGCCCTTATATCACGTTTGACGTTGTATACAGATACCTACAGTTTCTGGGATACAAGGTCCGTTATGTAAGGAACATCACAGACGCAGGTCACTTCGAAGAAGAGGGCCGTGAAGCTGAAGACAAAATTGCCAAACGCGCTCAGCTGGAAAAGCTGGAGCCAATGGAACTGGTACAAAAATATACAAACCTCTTTCACTGGGCTTTCCTGCGGTTTAACTGTCTGGAGCCAAGCATTGAACCAACTGCCACCGGCCACATCGTCGAGCAGATCGAAATGATCAAAACGATCATGGAAAAAGGCTATGCTTATGAAAGCAATGGTTCCGTATACTTTGACGTAAAGAAATACGCTGAATCGCATGATTACGGCATTCTGAGCGGCCGTGTACTGGAAGATATGCTGGAAAGCTCCAATCGTGAGCTGGATGGCCAGGAGGAAAAGATCAATAACGTTGACTTTGCCCTCTGGAAAAACGCGCCACCTGAGCACATCATGCGTTGGCCAAGTCCGTGGGGAGAAGGTTTCCCTGGATGGCACATCGAATGTTCTGCCATGAGCAGTAAATACCTGGGTAAACAGTTCGACATCCACGGTGGAGGTATGGACCTGCAGTTTCCACACCACGAGTGTGAAATTGCACAGAGTGAAATTGCCCATGGTGAACTGATGGCCCGTTACTGGATGCACAATAACATGATCACCATTAACGGCCGTAAAATGGGTAAAGCCTATAACAATACCATCAAGCTGACGGAACTCTTCACAGGTAATCATCACCTGCTGGAAAAAGCCTACAGTCCGATGACGATCCGTTTCTTCATTCTTCAGACGCATTACCGTAGTACGCTGGATTTCTCCAACGAGGCATTACAGGCCGCAGAGAAAGGTTTACAGCGTTTATGGGCTGCATTCGAAGTATTACAGAAACTGAGTTATACAGCCGATGCACAGCCGATCAATGAAGAACTGGACAAACAGGTACGTCAATGGTGTCTGGAGTGTGAGGAATTCATCAGCGATGACTTCAACACAGCTAAAGTACTGGCCAACCTGTTCGAACTTTCTCCTGTGATCAACTCTATCAAGGGTGGACAGGTGAAAATGCATGAACTCAGCGAAGAAACCTTCCAGCTGCTGAAAAAGACCTGGCAGAACTTTCTGATCGATATTCTTGGTCTGCAGCCGGAAACACTTGCCACCGACAACAGCAAACTGGATGGCGTTATTCAGCTGCTGATGGAAATGCGTAAGGAAGCGAAAGGCCGTAAAGACTATGCAGCATCTGACAAGATCCGCAACCAGTTGTTAGCGGTAGGTATACAATTGAAAGACGAGAAGGATGGTAGTATGACCTACAGCATACAATAAGCCGTCATGATCAAACAGCCATTTGTTAATATGTACAAAATACTAAGTTTTGCAGCAGGTGTGGCCTTGTGCATGAGCGCCTGTAAGCAGCCGACAAAAACCAATCAGCCGGAAGAATCCGGCAAGCCAACGGCGACCGTTCAGAATGTGAATGTACCCGTATTTCAGACAGACAGTGCTTATGCCTATACGGCAAAACAGGTAAGTTTCGGTCCGCGTATTCCCAACACACCGGCACAGCAGAAGTGTGCTGACTGGCTGATCGCGCAACTGAAGCCCCTTGCAGATACTGTATACATACAGCGCACTACGGTAAAAGGCCCTAAAAAAGTACCATTACCTTGTATCAATATCATCGCCAGTTTCAATCCGGCAGCGACGCAGCGTGTATTACTGCTCTCCCACTGGGATACCCGTCCACATGCCGACCAGGATGCTTTTGACAGGAACAAACAACTGGATGGTGCTGACGATGGCGCCAGCGGTGTGGGTGTGCTGATTGAAGTAGCCCGTCAGCTACATGCGGATAAACCAAAAGCAGGTGTTGATATACTGTTGACTGACG
This sequence comes from Chitinophaga pinensis DSM 2588, assembly GCF_000024005.1. NCBI lineage: Bacteria > Pseudomonadati > Bacteroidota > Chitinophagia > Chitinophagales > Chitinophagaceae > Chitinophaga > Chitinophaga pinensis. Next base: position 1,026,704 of record NC_013132.1, on the reverse strand, counting down.
TGGAAGATTATGGTATCAGTGAAGAGGAGAACAGCTATTGCCTGGGTACGCAATACTGGGCTAAAAACCCGCACGTAAGAGGCTATAAAGCGAACTACGGTATCCTCCTGGATATGGTGGGTGGCCGCGCTTCTCAGTTCTTTATGGAAGGCGGTTCCCAACAGTATGCTTACGGTCCGATGAAAATGTTCTGGGATGTAGCCAACCGGCTGGGTTATTCTGATTACTTCCGTTATGAAAATATCGGTACCAGCATTACAGACGATCACGTATATGTAAATACGATGGCGAATATTCCAACTTTTGATATCATCGCGCTGCAACAGAACGGTAACTTCGTTCCGCACTGGCACACGGCAAATGATAACATGACAGTAATCGACAAACGTACATTACAGGTAGTTGGTCAGACGATCTTAGAAGTTTTATACAGGCAACCTTTCGAGTACTAAATAGTTCTGAAAGAACCTGAGGAGCATGCTCCTGATGAAGCAAAATTTAATACATTGCTTTATCAGGAGCATTTTTCTTTAAACCAATTTTATGAGACAATCCCCCGAAGTACATCTGGTGCATCTCAGTAAGGATAAAAAGCTGGCGGGTATTATGACGGAGCCGCTGCCGGCACTGAATGTCCAGAAGAATATTGCCTTGAAGCTGATTGGTTCTATTATGAGTCAGCAGTTAAGTGTAAAAGTAGCAACCGTTATTTATACCCGCTTTCTCGCCTTGTATGATGGCAAAGAACCCAACGCACAACAGATACTGGATACACCACCGGAAACACTCCGCAGTATCGGATTATCCAACGCAAAAGTGAGTTATGTACACAATGTGGCGCGCTTCACTGTAGAAGAGAAATTAACGGATAAAAAACTGTTGCAGATGGATGATGAAGAAGTGATTAAATATCTCACACAAATCAAAGGTGTAGGTCGCTGGACAGTAGAAATGTTGTTGATGTTTTACCTGTGCAGAGAAGATGTTTTTGCGATAGATGATCTGGGTTTACAACAGGCCATGATCAAGCTATACAAACTGGATAATACAGATAAAAAAGCATTCCGGGAAAAGTTGCTGAAGATATCGAAAAAATGGTCGCCTTACAGGACTTATGCAAGCAGGTATTTATGGGCATGGAAGGATATGAAACCAACGAATTAATCAGTGATTACACAACAGGAAATAGGTATTTAACAATATACGTTCAATCAAGCGCTTATGTTCATCTCTAATTCATACTATAGTTATCTTTCGTTGATGCTTCGTTTGCATCGAAAGATCAATGAAAGATAACTATAGTATAACTAATACCAGAGAGATAAGAAACACAGTCTGGAAGCAATCAAATTTAGCATTTTTATGTGCAGTGGAAGTGCTGTGATTCATTTTAACAAACAGGCAAAAAGCGCTGCTTCTACAGCATAAAACATCCATCCATATATTCGATAGATATGCAATGCGCAACTAAGTGCAGAGAAAATGTCACATTGTGATAAGAATAAGACAACTATTTACATGCAATAATTAGAAATTACTCGGTTAACAAATAGGTACAACATCATCCTAAATACACTTACCTATATATGCAATAAATAAACAGCTATAAAATTACTTAACAAGCAAAGAATTTGCTTCACAGAAATGAGGTTTTATACTTTAATCTACAACGAAATACATACCTGTAAAATCCGCTGGTATAAAGGCCTGGGGGAGAAACGCTTTCATTGCAAAAATGCGTTGCACACACAAGTTGTTATAAAAAATAATCCCCGCCCAGGAGAAGGCAGGGATTTACGTTAATACTAACTAACCCAATGCTTATATCTAAAACTAAAACAACTCTTAATAAAGCGGCAGTACATATACAGCACTGCTGCCCGCTGATTGTTTCTGGTTTGACGTATCTATCACTTCATTTCCGGCACCGCATCGTCAAACGGTAACCATCAGTCTTTATAACAAGTGCCGCAACGTTTAAGCATACATTTTACATATATCTTTTCCGTTTATCACGAGGTGATGGCGGCACTCATTGTTAACGACTTTCAGCAGTCGTGATTATCATCATTATGCAGAAGCCTGTTGCTCTGCTAATTTTGCTTTGATCTTTCTTTCGATCTCAGCTGCTACTTCCGGATTATCCAGCAATAATGTTTTCACGGCATCACGGCCCTGGCCCAGCTTGTTGGTATCATAACTGAACCAGCTGCCGCTTTTCTGGATAATGCCGTATTCAACACCCATATCGATAATTTCACCCATCTTGGAAATACCTTGTCCGAAGATGATATCGAATTCAGCCTGGCGGAAGGGAGGTGCAACTTTGTTTTTAACTACTTTTACTTTAACGCGGTTACCAACGGCTTCATCACCATCTTTAATCTGTGTCATACGACGAATATCCAAACGCACGGAAGCGTAGAATTTGAGCGCGTTACCACCGGTTGTAGTCTCCGGATTACCAAACATCACTCCTATTTTTTCACGCAGCTGGTTAATGAATATGCAGCAGCAGTTTGTTTTTGAAATTGTCGCGGTTAGTTTACGCAGTGCCTGTGACATCAGACGTGCCTGTAAACCCATTTTGCTTTCACCCATTTCACCTTCCAGTTCACCTTTTGGTACCAGGGCAGCTACGGAGTCAATTACCACCACATCTACTGCTCCGGAGAGGATCAGACGATCGGCAATTTCCAGCGCCTGCTCACCATGGTCAGGCTGGGAGATTAACAGCGCATCTACATCCACACCCAGTCGTTGAGCGTAAGAACTGTCGAATGCGTGTTCAGCATCTATGATTGCGCAGATACCACCTTTTTTCTGTGCTTCTGCAATTGTATGAATAGCAACGGTAGTTTTACCGGAAGATTCTGGTCCATATATCTCGATGATCCTTCCTTTAGGAAAACCACCGATACCCAGCGCTATATCCAGACCCAGTGAACCAGTTGAAATTACTTCCATTGGATCAGTGCCCTTTTCACCCATCATCATCACAGATCCCTTTCCGAAATCCTTCTCGATCTTGTCCATCGTAAGGCGGAGCGCCTTGAGTTTGTCAGTATTGGCTGTAGACATATTAGTAAGTGTTTTTTACAAATTTAATGGTGTGTGCTAAGTTATGACCTAATTTTCTATTATCCTAAATTTTTTAGCATTTTGGCTGCGTAATGCTAAATGTTATAGTAAAAAGATCTAACCTCGCACGTTTATTATTGTTATGCTTGTTTTATAAAAATTTAAGGGGGCTAACGCACAACAGACGCATATGTCAATGTCAATGTTCAAATAACACTACAAAGATGATACGTCCTTACGCACTGGATGTGCGTAGCCCGGAAAGTTTTAAAAAAAGGAAATTATCCTACGATAGCATAGGCGATCAGCTGTGCCAGGACACCCATCCCGAAACCGGTATAGATCTCTGCAGGCGTGTGTGCTCCAAGGATCAGGCGGGCAGTTGCTACAATACCGGCGAGCAGGAATGCCACCATCAGTACCAGACTGATATTCATGTTCATACCGATCATCAGCATCAGCAGAAAACCGATCACACCGCCCCAGCCGATCGTATGCATACTGATCTTCACGTAGGTATTGGCGACCATGCCCATTACAATGGCAATAAAGATTCCCAGGAAGAATGCATTGAAGAAAGGTGGTGCTGCTCCTTCACGTTTGAAGGCAAAATAGATCCAGAAGTAAAAAATAGTACAGGCTATATATGGAATGATACGGTCCTTTTGTCCCCGTAACTGGAAAGACTCGACAAAACCCAGCGCTTTACACAGCATTACCACAAAAATGGGCAGGAAAAGCGTGGTAAATACCACTCTGAAATACAATGCATCAAAGGCAAAGCGAACGCTGCCTTCTTTGAACTGAACAAAATATTCCGGTAAGGCATTGACAACGAATGCCGTTACCAGCGTTGGCAGGAAAAGCGGATGGGATGCATATGAAATAACCTCCGCTGCTGCGCGTAATGCTGGTGAAAATGCCGGCTTATTCGGCCGGGAATTATCAGTTGTGGGTATAATTACTTGTTCCATTCACAGATTTCCGTCTCATTCCGGGCGGTACGGACGCCTCCTTCTTTACAACTCCTTCCTTAACCTTGCTACCGGAATATTTAACTGTTCGCGGTATTTTGCCACAGTACGGCGGGCAATATTATACCCTTTGTCCTGCAACATCTTGGTCAGGTTTTCGTCGCTTAATGGTTTACGCTTATTTTCTCCTTCAATCAGGTCAGACAGTATCTTTTTTACCTCGCGGGTAGATACCTCTTCCCCACTATCAGTGGATAATGATTCGCTGAAAAAGAATTTCAGCTTAAAGGTACCGAACTCCGTCTGTACATACTTACTATTGGCCACACGGCTTACAGTAGAGATATCCAGCTGGGTGATATCGGCAATATCTTTCAGGATCATCGGACGCATCGTCGTTTCATCTCCCGTAAGGAAGAATTCGCGCTGATACCCCATAATGGATTCCATGGTAGACAAAAGGGTATGTTGACGCTGTTTAATGGCATCAATGAACCATTTTGCGGCATCGATCTTTTGTTTGATGAATAACACCGCTTCTTTCTGACGTTTGTCTTTTTTATCCCCACGGTCATATTCCTTCAGCATATCCCTGTACCCTTCTGAAATACGCAGGTCAGGCGCATTCTTGGAGTTCAGCGTCAGCTCCAGTTTACCGTTATTGTTCAGGATAAAGAAGTCAGGCACCACATAACTTTCCGCCTTATTCAGGGTCGCAAAATTGCCGCCTGGTTTAGGGGTCAGTTTGATGATCTGTCCGATCGCCTCTTTCAACGCATCATCACTCATATTCAACCCCTTCTGAATCTTTTCGTAGTGCTTTTTAGTGAACTCATCGAAATAATTCTCCAGGATCAGATAAGCGCCTACTACTCCGAAATCATCCTGTGGCTTACGTCTCAGTTGTAATAACAGGCATTCCTTCAGATCAGTAGCACAGATTCCCGGCGGATCAAACTCCTGTATCATCCGGATCAGTTCTCTTATTTCTTCTTCATCGGTAGCGACATTCTGGGAAAAAGAAAGGTCATCCACGATAGCGCTCACTTCACGACGCAGATAACCGTCGTCGTCGATACTACCAATGATCTGTTCTGCGATAGCGTTCTGCCGTTCATCCAGTTCGAGCATACCTAACTGCTCAAGCAGGTGTTCATGAAAAGAGGTTTCCACCCTTACCGGGATAGTTTTATTTTCATCCTGGTCAGGATAGTTGTCATCCCTGAGTTTATAGTCAGCGATGTCATCATCTCCTTCACTTACATATTCGGAAATGTCAATATTATCGTATTCGTTTTCACTCCCATCAGGTTCAAACTCGTCGTCATCGCCTTCCTCGTTATTATTATACTCTTCCTGCGGGTCTTTATACTCGTCTTCATGCGCGTCTTCCCCGTATTCCAGGGCAGGGTTTTCCTCCAGCTCTTCCTTGATACGCTCTTCAAGAACAGCCGTAGGTACCTGGAGCAGTTTCATCAGCTGAATCTGCTGCGGCGACAATTTCTGTAATAGCTTCTGCTGTTGTGTCTGCTTTAACATAGTCTGATCCTATCCAAGGGCAAAATAAATAAACAATAGTTTTTACCTAATCCTGGGTTTCCTCCGGGGAAACCACTTTCACAACTGTATATTCCGCTACAGGGGCATCGAAATCCAGCTCCGGCTGGTCAGGTAATAATCTGAATGTCTTCCGGTGATAAGGCGTTTCGCCATGTGCGCGGATGGCATCCCGGTGGAACAATGTAGGGTATCCCTTATTTTCCAACCACCCGAAATGCGGATATTCCTGATGCAGCTTGTGCATGTACTCGTCCCTGTAGGTTTTGGCCAGAATGGAGGCTGCCGCTATGGAGGCATATATGCCATCCCCTTTGACAATGCAGGCATGGGGAGTCTTTCCGTAGGGAACGAACCTGTTTCCATCTACCAATATATAACCCGGTTGCTGTTTTAGCTGGTCCAATGCCAGGTGCATGGCTCTGAAAGATGCTTTCAGGATGTTGATCCTGTCTATCTCCAGGTTATCCACGCTGGCCACCGCATAAGCTATCGCCTCTTTTTCCACTACTTCACGCAACTTATCGCGGTCGGAAGCCTTTAACTGCTTTGAATCATTCAGGAGTTTATTCCTGAATTTAGGCGGTAAAATCACAGCTGCTGCGAATACCGGCCCCGCAAGGCAACCCCGTCCGGCTTCGTCGCAGCCGGCTTCAAAAGCGATATCTTTTTGGTGATATGAACGTAACAAGGCTTTTTAGTATGATTATTGTGGTAAAGGTAGGGAATTTCATTTCTTATCCCTATCGGAATAATTCTTTGAAGTCCGCTTTGAACTCCTGCCACTCCTCGTCCGTCCTTTTCAACAGTGTATCAACATCATTCCGGGTACTGTCCCACTTGTCGGCACTCGTATTTTTCAGTTCTCCCAGTTTTACATCGATCTGATCTCTCAGGTCAGCCAGTTTTGCCTTTGCTTTTTTACTTTTGGCGGAGCCGTCTTTTTTCAACTCCTCCATTTTCAGGTCAATTTCCCGTTTACGTTCTTCCAGGTCTTTGCGCAGTTCATTGCGTTGGGCTTCCATATATTCCTTCGTATCAGTAGCGGTCTCTTTTACATCCTGTCCAATTTTTTCTACACCTTCCTTCATTTCTTCCTTTTTTTCTTCCTGTCTGGAAGTCTCCTGGCAAGCCATGAAAGCCGTTACAGTCAATAGAAGCAATGCCTTTTTCATAAGTAGGTTTTTAATGTGAGCTTATTGTGTTACGTACCTGGTAAATACGTCTTTTTGCAAATGCCATTCCAGAATTATTGTGACCGCTACAACCGTTTACCACAGACAATATGGCGCTTATTGAAAAAATACCTAGGTTTGAGCCTGCTTTTTTAAAACGATAATCAATTATGAAGAAGAATCTGCTGATCCTTCTGTTCCTGCTGGCGGCTCAATTCGCCAAAGCAGATGAAGGAATGTGGCTGCCCTATTTATTGGGACAGCAAGTGTACAATGATATGGTGAAGAAAGGTCTCAAGTTGACGAAAGAACAATTGTACAGTATCAACAAAGCGTCCCTGAAAGACGCCATTATCATCTTCGGTGGCGGATGCACCGGGGAAATAGTGAGCAACCAGGGGCTGATTTTCACCAACCACCACTGCGGTTACGACGCCATCGCTACCGCCAGCTCCGTTGAGCACAATTACCTGAAAAATGGTTTCTACGCCCTGGATAAAAGCCAGGAAATTCCTGCAAAAGGGCTGTCCGTTCAATTTCTCGTAAAAGTAGATGATGTTACCAAACAGGTAATGGACGGTCTGAAAGACCTCTCCGGTCCGGAAAGAATGCAGCAACAGCAAAAAATCATCGGAGACATCGTTAGCCAGGCCATCAATGGCACCAACTACGAAGCGAAAGTACTTCCTATCTTCAAAGGCAACCAGTACCTGCTTTTCGTGTATGAGCGCTATAAAGACATCCGTCTGGTAGGCGCCCCTCCGGAAAGCATCGGCAAATTCGGCGGCGATACGGATAACTGGGAATGGCCCCGTCACACCGGCGATTTCTCCGTATTCCGTGTGTACGCTGATAAAGATGGTAAACCTGCTGATTATTCCGCAGCGAATTTACCTTTGAAACCAAAACATTTCCTCCCTGTTTCTATCAAAGGAATTAAAGAGAATGATTACGCAATGATCTTCGGTTATCCGGGCGGTACCAACCGTTACGAAAGCTCCGAAGGCGTAAAACTGAAAATAGACGTAGAAAACCCTTCTATTGTAGCACTGCGTGCAGTACGTCTCTCCTACATGTTTGAGCAGATGAAAAAAGATCCGGCTATCAAGCTGAAACTGGCGTCTTCTTATGCCGGTATCGCTAATTACTGGAAATTCTTTGATGGTGAAGCTAAACAGCTGGTTAAATACCATGTGGTAGATGAGAAACAAAAAGAGGAAGCGGCATTTGGTAAATGGGCAAACGGTAAAACCGAATACGCGAATATCTTCGCTGACTATGCCACTAACTATAAAGCGTGGGCGCCATATGCAAAACATCGTATTTACATCAATGAAGGCATTATGGGCTCTCCACTGGCAGCTTTTGCAGCCAGCCTTCAGGCAGTGGAAAAAGCGATGGTACAGTCAGGCGGTTCTGCTGAGGCGATTAAGCAGAGCATTCAGGCGGCTGATAAAGCACGTACCGTATTCCTGGAAGAAGAAGACAAAACCAGCGATCAGAAAATACTGGCAGCTACCTGTCACCTGTTCTACACTGATATTCCTGTCGCACAGCATCCTATCGGATTCTACGATGCCATCAAGGCAAAATTTGGTAGTCTGGATGATAACAATACCTACCGCCTCTGGGCTTCCGCTATCATGTCGGGATCTATGATCATGAATGATGCACGCTGGAAAGCTTTCGTGGCCAATCCGGATGCAGTAACCCTGCAAACCGATCCTGCATTCGCATACTCCAGTGCTTTCGTTAAAAATTTCAGCACCAAATATCTGTCGATATACAACCAGTTTGTAACTAAAAACAACGACCTGGGACGTACTTATATGAAGGGTAAACTGGAGATGGAACCTAACAAAAAATGGTATCCTGATGCGAATTTCTCTATGCGTCTGACCTATGGTCAGGTAAAACCATATGCGCCACGTGATGCAGTAGCATATGATTACGTATGTACGATGAAAGGTGTGATGGAAAAATATAAACCAGGCGATTACGAATTCGATCTTCCGGAAAATTATGTTTCCCTCTACAACAAGAAAGACTTTGGTCAATACAAAGACCTCAGAAAAAATGATATCGTTACCTGCTTCATTACCACCAACGATATTACAGGTGGTAACTCAGGTTCTCCTGTACTGAATGCAAACGGTGAACTGATCGGTCTTGCATTTGACGGTAACTACGAGGCACTGAGCCATAAAATACAGTTTGATGCCGTGTACAATCGTACCATCTGTGTGGATGTACGCTATGTGCTGTGGTGTATCGATAAACTGGGCGGCGCCAGCAACATTATCAATGAGCTGAAGCTGATCAGGTAACAATAAATACACGAAGTAATTTGCAACGAGGGTGTTCGCCCGGAAGGTGAACACCCTCGTTTTATTCCCCTGTTTTTCTCTCGCCTTTTATTGACCGCAACTTACTTGCCTAAATCAAGTATTAATACTCAATTCTGATTTACAAGTATTAATACGCATTGCTCATAACAGAAAAGTCCTTACCTTTGCGTCCGATTTAATTGAATACCAACAGTCGCCGTTAGCTCCATACACTACACCGCACTGTTTTAACCCTGAACCCCAAAAGAATAAATTTTATGTTTATTAAGAAAATGAGTCTGGCTATTATAGCCATGGTAATGTGTTGTCTATACAGTTGTCAGGTTACCCCCACTGCCGAAAAAGCGGCGTTTCACATGCAGGATACCCTTTCTGCTGGTACAACGGAAATTTTACTGACCATACACGGTAAAGGATTCAGTCATGTAACAACTGACAATAAAGTGCTCGTTGATGATGTGGAAGCAAAGATCATCAGCGCTTCAGACAATGAATTAATCGTACAAATTCCTGCCAGAAAAACGGCTAAAATAGCCATCACCGTGAAGGTTGGCAACGAAGTATCTGATACAGTCCTGGTGGACAATCGGATCATCATGCTCGCTGGCAGATAACAAAAAATGCAGCGTGCACATAGACTGTATTGTCTGTGTGTACGCTGCATTCATATATGCTGCAAAGCAGTATTTATTTAGCGCTTGCTACTTTTTTGAATCCGGTGAAAGACATCGCTACTCTCCCGCTATCACGGAACTGTAAGAGCTGGTCTTCAAACTTTACAGTATAGGTGCGGTCACTAAGCATACGAAGAAAAGCGCTTTCTCTTTCATTCCCCTGCGGATCGATACAAGCCATTCGTGTACTGATCACTTTTCCGAAGGTGATTTCACTACCCTCCAGCTGATATTCGCCGCTTACTTTATTACAGCCGCCATTACCATTAAAACGATGGGTAGCCGGGTCAAATTCCATCCAGATAGGAGATTTCTCCTGTTTTGCGCCATTCATCGTCGTCAGTGCCCACCTTTTACTCTGGATACTGGCAATATCCTGTTTTACAGCTTTCTGGTTACATGTGTTGGCAAGAAGAACCATTGCCAGTGCTGTTAATCTGATAAACATAATGTACTTTTTAAGTGGTCTATATCCGCAAAAGAACAAAAATCACTCCATAAGGTTCACAAACGTTTAATCTGCTTCAGCACTTCGTCGTAATAGGTCCGCTTATCCGGCGCTGCTATATCAATAACTTTAACGTCATTGGCAGCCAGCATGTCCAGTTTAAATTTGGCGCCCTGTACAAATTCTGTGGGAATATAATAATACAGCGCATTACGGACCGGAATCGTGTTTTTCTGAAACTTCTGCCGGGCCCTGTAAGTCAGCAGCCACCAGAGGTCCGTTTCCACAAAATCAAGCGATAACCCGAAAATGTGAATATCCCGGGTGAAAAACAGGTCCAGCCAGGAATCATCCTTCACAGGAAGGTGTTGCTGGATACGTTGTATGAGCGACTGACGTGGTGCCTGCGGACTTGTATAGGTGGTACCAGACACAACATAGTTACGCATCTGTTGCAGTTGCCCACCGTAATGTTCAAAACCCAGGTTAATACTCAGCGGATTCAGGCAGTCTCCGTGAATATGCCAGTAATCAGTACTGCCGACTGTATATTTTCTGAAGATACTGAAGGCTCTCTCCTGGATAAGACTGTTATTGCTATCCGGAATTTCTCCCTCCAGGGTAAACTCGTAATTGGTAGTCAGAATATGTGCAGGTGCGATCGCCCGGATAGCGGCATGGATCTCATTTTGCTCAATTCTGAGTGTTTTCTCTGCAATAAATGCTTTCAATTCCGCTTCCCGGATATGTTGCTGCCGGATGGCGGTGAGGAATATTTCCTCATACAATAATGGAAATGGCTTTCTTTCATCGAGCTGCACACAACCATCTGGCAGACAAAAACTGACAATATCCGTCAGCAGGTCTTTCCAGCTCTGGCCTTTTGATATGTTGTTGATATCATTGCCGATGAGTAAGATGGGGTTTTTCATGACGATGCCTTTTAAGGTTATTGATCACATTCACTGAATGACCCGGAATGTGAGATTAATTCTTTCTGCTGAAACTTTGGTTGTTTTCGGTAACTGATGTTGCCAGTGATGTTGTAATGCTCCTTTCATAATCAGCAGTGAGCCATGCTGTAATTCCAGTTCAAATTTGTCTCCTTCTTTCACATGACGCAACATAAAACGCCGGGTAGCGCCGAGATTCACAGAGGCTATTACAGGATTACGCCCTAATTCCGGTTCATCATCGGCATGCCAGCCCATAGAGTCTTTTCCATTGCGGTAGCGGTTGAGTAATACGCTGTTAAAATCCACACCGGAAAGAGGGGCTATTGCTTCTTTTATCTGTAAAAGTTCTTTCGTCCACTGTGAGGGGTGATAAGTCTTTCCGGAAAAGGAATAACTGCTACCGGCATCTCCATACCAGGCCATCAGGCGGGGAAACAGCACCGGTTTACCATACATGACCATGCTTTCCTGTTGCCAGTCGATGGAAGTTAGTAAAGTATGCAGATAATGATTGGCTTCCGGCAGGGGGAAAAACTGCGGACAGTAAACCAGGTCTCCGTCTTTCAGCGATATGTACTGACAGGCGGGATCACTAAATAATGGTATTTGCGGCTCCATTGCATTACAAAGATACAATCCGGCTACGCAATGAATATAGTCAGTCCGGACAAAAAGAAAGCCGCTCCGTGTAATACGAAGCGGCTTATATCTTTGAGACAGATAGGCTTACGCGATACCGTCTGCTTTCATTACTTTCTGGAATTTCTTCCTGTCTTCCTCATCCAGGTATGTTTTACGCATACGGATGTGGTTAGGCGTTACCTCGATACACTCGTCGTGCTGGATGTACTCCATACACTCTTCCAGTGTCATCAGGGTCTTAGGAGCGATGCTGGTTGCAGCGTCACTACCACTTGCACGCATGTTGGTCAGTTTTTTACCCTCGTTCGGGTTCACTACCAGGTCACCAGGTTTGTTGTTTTCACCGATGATCATGCCTTTGTACACCTCTTCTCCTGGATCTACGAAGAAGAATCCTCTATCCTGCAATTTATCCAGGGAGTAACCGGTAGTAGTACCCGCTTCTTTAGCGATCAGTACACCATTGCTACGACCAGGGATTGGTCCTTTCCATGGTTTGTAATCCATAAAACGGTGCGCCATTACAGCTTCACCAGCAGTGTTGGTCAGCATCTGGGTACGCATACCGATCAGACCACGGGAAGGAATTTCGAATTCCAGGTGCTGCATGTCACCTTTAGTTTCCATGATCAGCATCTCACCTTTACGACGAGTTACCAGGTCAATTACTTTACTGGCGAATTCCTGAGGAACGTCTACTACCAGTGTTTCATATGGTTCAGATTTCTTACCGTCTACAGTTTTCAGGATTACCTGTGGCTGACCTACAGTCAACTCAAATCCTTCACGACGCATAGTCTCGATCAATACACCTAAGTGCAGGATACCACGACCATATACCAGGAAGCTATCCGCACTGTCTGTATCAACTACGCGCAGCGCCAGGTTCTTTTCAGTTTCTTTTACCAGACGGTCACGCAGGTGACGGGAGGTAACGAACTTACCGTCTTTACCAAAGAACGGAGAGTTGTTGATACTGAACAGCATGTTCATGGTTGGTTCATCCACGCTGATAACCGGTAATGCTTCAGGAGCTTCGAAGTCTGCGATGGTATCACCGATGTTGAAGTCTTCCAGACCTACTACCGCACAGATATCGCCAGGTTGAACTTCAGTTACTTTCTTTTTACCCAGTGCCTCGAAGGTATACAGTTCACGTACACGGGACTTTTTGATAGAACCGTCGGTCTGTACCAGGGAGATCTGCTGGTTTTCCTTAATAGTACCACGCGCTACACGTCCTACAGCGATACGGCCAAGGAAGGTAGAGTAATCCAGGGAAGTGATCTGCAGCTGCAGGTTACCTTCTGGGATCTGTGGTTCTGGAACGTGCGCCAGGATACCATCCAGCAATGGAGTGATATCTTCACACTGTGTTAATGAATCGTTGAACCAGCCATTCTTACCGGAACCGTAGAAGGTCGGGAAGTTCAGCTGTTCTTCCGTTGCATCCAGGTTAAAGAACAGTTCGAATACTGCGTCATGCACTTCGTCAGGACGGCAGTTCGCCTTGTCAACTTTATTAATTACCACAATCGGCTTCAGTTTCAGCTGCAGTGCTTTCTGCAGTACGAAACGGGTCTGAGGCATTGGTCCCTCGAAGGCATCCACCAACAGGATTACACCATCTGCCATTTTCAATACCCTTTCAACTTCACCACCGAAGTCGGCGTGGCCCGGAGTATCAATTACGTTGATTTTCACCCCTTTGTACTCAACAGATACGTTCTTACTGAGGATGGTGATACCACGTTCCTTTTCCAGGTCGTTGTTGTCCATGATCAACTCACCTGTTTCCTGGTTAGCCCTGAAAACGTTGGTGTGATGAAGGATTTTATCAACCAGGGTAGTTTTACCGTGGTCTACGTGCGCAATGATTGCTATGTTACGGATATTCATAAATCTTGTTCAATTTGTTCTGGCTGCCTGACACAGGTCGGGCCAAAAGAAGGCGCAAAGTTATAACAAAATGTGGAAAAAGTGGGGATAGGCTTTTAAATAATTGTGATCATTTCTCCAAAGAATTCGTTAAAAATATAAACTCCCGGTTGGTAATCTGCTAACTAACAATCTGTTATGCCCCAAAATTCCATTGCCCACTCTCCTTTCAATACTACAAAAATACAACGAAAGGACGACAGATGTAACTTTTTGATATTTATGGCTTCTGGGCTTCCGTACATCACAATTCTTAGCAATCCGGTCTTGCAGGCACTACTTTTGTTCAGTAACCCATATTTACTCATCAATTTGTGAATAATGACACGAAGATTAATTTTTGTTACCTGTTTAATAGCTTTCTCTCTCCTGTTCAATCGCACAAATGCACAGACAATTATACCGTATGACGCCGATCTGGCCGGTTATGCATATCCATTCCCTGTTCACTACATCACCCTGAAAATACAAGGTCAGGACTTACGTATGGCATACATGGATGTTCAGCCCTTAAAACCCAATGGAAAAGTGGTCATGCTGCTGCACGGAAAGAACTTCTGTGGCGCCTATTGGGACAGTACAGCATTAGATCTCAGCAATAAAGGTTATCGCGTGATCATGCCCGATCAGATAGGTTTTGGTAAATCCAGCAAACCGACTCACCTCCAATACAGTTTTCAGCTGCTTGCACAGAATACAAAGTCGCTGCTGGATACCTTAAAAATCAGCAAAACAGCCGTACTCGGACATTCTATGGGTGGTATGCTGGCGACAAGATTTACACTGATGTATCCGGATGTGGCAGAAAAACTGATCCTGGAAAATCCGATTGGTCTGGAAGACTGGAAAGTGAAAGTGCCTTATCAATCTGTAGATAAATGGTATGAAGGTGAACTGAAACAGAACTACGAAAAGATTAAACAATATCAGCTGGATAACTACTATGCCGGACAATGGAAACCTGCCTATGAAAAATGGGCGGTACTACAGGCCGGATGGACTGCCGGCGCGGATTATCCACGTGTAGCATGGAATGCAGCACTGACATATGATATGATATTTACACAGCCGGTTTTCTATGAATTTGAAAACATTAAGGTGCCTACCCTGCTGATCATCGGTCAACGGGACCGCACAGCGCTGGGTAAAGCCAATGTATCAGAAGAAGTGAAAAAAACGATGGGAAATTATCCTGTATTGGGACAGGAGATCAGCAAACGTATTCCGAATGCCAAACTGGCGCCCATTGAAGGCGTCGGGCATCTTCCGCATATAGAAGCTTACCCGCAATTTATTCAGTCATTGCTGGAATTCCTGCAATAAAAAATTACTCTTGATGGTCCGTGAGCATTGGCTTGCGGACCATATGCATTACACTGTCAAATGAAGCCTGGTTGGTCGGATTATCCAATGCCCCCGCAATATCTATTTTCTCCCGCGAAGTAAGGTGCCAGCTCAGCGCCGCTGCTTTATCCTCTTTCTGTGGCACATACTGGAATATGATACGATGAAATTTCCCCGGGAAATACCCTTCCAGGTAGTTCAGTTCATTATCCTGCACAAAATCCTGCATCGCACTCCAGTGCTGCTGCATGGTGAATAAAGGATCAAACATCATATCATTCAGTTTCATCGACTGTTTGATCGACTTGATATCATTCTTTCGGGTATCTCTTACCTGTATAAATACGACACCGTCTGTATTCTCATTGATCCATTGCCGGAAAGTATACAGAAAACGCATAGAAGGTTCCTGTCCGAAATTATCTCTGATACCTGCATCCATTACATCTACGATTGGCACACTGGGCAGAAATACGTTGGGCAATACATACGGGAAGGTAGCACACATTCTTATCGCACTGGTTACACGCAGATCGAGGGCATCCTGTGCAGCAAAATACTGCGTGAAATCAACACCGTCAATGTCACGTACCTGCCTGCCATGTGATGCATATTCAGGCGCACACAGATAACTTACCGGCTGAGGCGAAATGATCAGACGGCGACCATCTGCATTGATCGTAGCACTCCATACCAGCATCGGCACCTGTGCCTTTCTTTCCGGCTCCTGGTAATCCCGGATTGTACCGGCGAGCGAATTGTTGGTATTACTATTCAGCTGCATTTCAAAGGCATAACCCCTGTCCTTTGCATAACGCTTATTTCCTATTTTGAATGAACGAAAAGGCGTGATAAAATCATTCACCGTCATCGATGTAAATACACTATTCAGCAGGTCACGGGAAATACGCTCTGTATAGCTGCTATCCTGCATATCAATGCGGCGACCCAGCTGTTTCTCCAGGTATAATGCGCGATAATAGGAAGCGCCCATCATTCCCCCCGATGCGCCGGTCATCAGCACGGTGTTATTCATCAACTGCCCGTTCATCAGCGTATCCAGTCTTTGCAATACATTCATACTCCAGGTTGCAGCACGCAAACCGCCACCGCTAAAGTTGATAACGATTAGTTTGGGTTTACGGCCATTGTGTTTTTCCTTCCATTTCTCCAGTATTTGAAGGGTCTGTTTTTTATCATTATCAGCACGCTCTTTCGTGAAAAACTGTTGTAGTGCTGTTACGCTATATTCAGGTCGTTGCTTACGCAGTTTGTAGTTCAATCCGTAGGCTTTGTTACGGTTATCCAACAGGTCATGCTCTACCATCCAGTTCAGCGCAAACAACATCACCAGCACCATAGGAATAGCCCAGCTTTGCAACAGATAGGCGTAAGCGCCTGCAACACCGATCAGGAATGCAAAAAAGATCATCACACTGGCCCCTGCGGGAATCCTGAAGATGGGATAATCCATCAGAAATGCCAGTATCATCAGAAATATCAATGCACATCCGACAGTGATCATCGCCGCGAAGTGATGCTGTTTGAGAATACTGTCCAGGTAATGCTTGTTGTAGTGATCTACATTTCTGGCCCTGCGGATCTGCCAGAAAGAACTGAAATAGTTGTGTACAGGCAGGGCATTTTCATCCTTTTCCTGTGTGGGTTTTAACACTAAACGCAAAAAGTTACGGGGATTGCCGAACTTCTTTTCCAGGCGGCGGCCAATGTTTTTATCTGCATTAAAAAAGTAGAAAAAACAGAAGAAAATGATCAGCAGATAACCACAGATAAACCCTTCTGTCAACAGTAATATTTCGGGTACCGAACTCAGTTGCTGATAACGCTGGTATTCCCAGCTACGTAACAACAGGTTCAGCAGAAATGCGATGGGAAAGATGGAGTTATTAAGGCAATACTTGAAAAATGGCTGTGCCGTGGTAGCGAGAAACTTAAACCTGCCGGTATGCAGGATGAAAGTGGTGATGTTCCAGCTCATGACAAACAAACCGGTGGCAACTCCCAGGATGGAAGTGCTGTAGAAATTTACCTTACCCAGGTATTCAGGCGCCAGATACAAGGCATCACCACCAAAAACTTTGGCAAATTCACCGTTGATCGTACTAAAAAGTATAGCCCAGAACAGCAGCAACACCTGATACTTGCGGAAGTGAAGCAAGAACAGTTGTATAGGAAAAGAATAAAAAAACCTGACCAACAATGATTTCACTTTCATCCGATAAGCTTATTACAAATAAACTTACGAAAAACTTTAACATGTTATTGGCCAGATTTCACCTTATTCTCTGACTGCTTTATTTCTGCTGAGGAACAATGTCCATATAAGTGAGAGTAACAGCAGCATCCCTACGCCCTGGTGCAGTATTGCCTGTGTAATAGGGATTTTAACGCGGCTACCCAGCAGGGTCAGCACACCCAGTACCACCTGCAGGAACACCAGCAATAAAGGCAGATAGCGTACGCTGCGTAAGAGACTATTTTCACGGGCTTCAGCCGCTTTCCACCACCATACAATTACCAGGATAGTGATCAGATAGGCCAGTCCGCGATGTATAAACTGAATTGTGATCGGATTATGAGTAATATCTGTCAGGAAACTGCCGGTGAACATCCCTACTGGCCACCACATACCGTTGATGTCCGGCCAGGTATTCGCATTGAGTGCAGCATGAAGACCGGCCATAAAAGCACCGTAAATCAGCTGTAAAGCGAGCAGTCCCAGCAAGACCAGGTTGAACCTGCGCAAACGCGGTACCGCCAGCAGCTGACGATTGGCTGTGCTGAGCTTCAATGCAAACCAGAATACATAGCATAACAGAACCAGTGCAGATATAAAGTGAACTGCCAGACGGATATGGCTTACATAGAGATCTTCCTGGTTAAGACCACTTTGCACCATGATCCAGCCGATAGCCCCCTGTAATCCTCCCAGTATGAAGAGGATAATCATGGGTTGAATCATAGACCGGTCTATTTTCTTCTTTGCAACGAAATAAATAAACGGAATCATGAACACGACCCCCATCAGGCGGGCCCAGTCACGGTGGAACCATTCCCAGAAATATATGGACTTAAAATCGGACAATGTGAAGTGGTTATTCACATACTGGAACTGGGCAATCTCCTTGTATTTGTCAAAGGCTGCCTGCCAGGCAGCCTCGCTCATAGGGGGTAATGCCCCAAGGAGCGGTTGCCATTCCGTAATAGACAAGCCTGAACCTGTAAGACGGGTAATCCCTCCCAATAAGACCTGCACGATCAGCATCCCTACCCCTATATAAAGCCAGATAGCTACCGGCCGCTGCTTTTGTAATCTCGATTTTTCCATAAACGCCAGCAAAGTTAGGTATCAAATGACAATTAAGAATGACATTCGTCATCATCCGGTTTCAGATTCATAATCCTATGTTAACTTACCCGTAACCTTCCCTTAACTTAACCGTTCGATCTTTGCGGCGATTTAAGGAACCATGTATTAGCTAATACGTACAGACAAATCACCTAACAATAACAAACAAGTATTGTCATGAAACGTACACCGTTCATATTAGCCGCTATCCTCATTAACTTATCTTTTGCGAAAGCCCAGGCAAATGCCTATGCATATAACGAAAGCAAGATCAGCATTGTTAATAACGACGAGACCCCGACCCCTGTAACAAGCTTCAGACTCAAAGTTGCTCAGGTAAAGCCAGAGGAACTGATTTTCAAAATTACTGTTGAAAATCCGGGTACTGAGAGAGTAACACTGAGCATCAGAGATGCCAACAATTACACCCTGCACCAGGAGTCTCTACCAATAACGATGCTATACGTTGCCAAGTTCAATATGCAGGAACTGCAAGACGGTACTTACACCTTCGAAATCAGAAGAGGTCGTAACAAACTGGCGGAAAAAACAGTAGACATCAGAACAGAAACAAGCATCAGCAGAACAGTATCCGTACAATAGATATTGGTTTTTATAAAAAAATAGTGCCGGATGAATGGCCACCAATGGCATACTTCATCGGGCACTATTGCCTATTTATCCCGTCTCCCTATACCTATTTTTTATCTTCCATCGCCTCGTACAGCACTTCCATAATATTCTCGCGCACATGCTGTGTGATAAGCTTTTTATTATCTCCTCCTGCAGGGCATACCCTGTTACTCAGGAAGATGAAAACAAGCTGCGATTGAGGATCTACCCAGATACAGGTGCCGGTGAAGCCGGTATGACCAAAAGTAAGCGGAGATGCGCTCTTTGCAGGGTATGCTTCTCCTTTTTTACCATTGGTTTTTTCCGGTTTATCAAATCCTAATCCGCGACGGCTGATATTACTGCCGTATGCAGTGAATAACTGCAACGTCTCTGATTTGATGTATTGTTTGCCGCCGTATTTACCACCATTCAGCAACATCTGCATCAGGATGGCGAGATCTTCTGCATTGGAGAATAATCCTGCATGTCCTGCCACACCACCAAACATGGCTGCGCCGGGATCGTGCACATCTCCCCTTATCCACTGGCGACGGAAAATCGGTTCGTTTTCGGTAGGCGCCAGCTGTGATAACTGAAAATGTTCTCTCGGACGGAAACCGGTTGTAGTCAGTCCTAATGGCTCATAGAAAGTTTCTCTTACATAACGGTTCAGTTTTTTGCCCGTAATCTGTTCTATGATCTTTCCGAGGAAGATGAAATCATTATCACTGTACACGTAACCCTGCTGTGGTTTCAGTGGGCTTGTCAGTATGCGTTTGTACATGGAATCCACATAGTCCGATTTCATATACAGGTGTTCTGCCACCCGTACGGAATATACCGAATCCGCATACGCGTGAAACAATGCGGTATCAGGAAAGCCTTTGGCATCTACAACATCTTTGTAGAAAGGAATGAATGATACCAGTCCGGCCTGATGCAGAAGGATATCACGGATACGGAGTCCTGCTTTGTCAGTACCATTTACCCATGGCAGATAATCCCCCAGTTTTGCGTCAAGACTCAGTTTGCCTTCATCATAGAGACGCATCACGGAAATGGTCGTCGCACAGATCTTTGTAACAGATGCCAGGTCATACAAGGCACTGGATGTAACCGGCTCACGTTTGCTATAATCAAAGAAACCAAAGGTCTTATCATATACCACTTTACCATCCTTCATCGCCAGGATCTGACAACCTGGTGCTGCTCCTTTGGCAATCATATCATTTGCCAGGACATCTATTTTCTGTAAGGTCTGGCTGCTCATGCCTACTGTTTCCGGTTTCACACGCTGCAGCTCTTCTTTTTCTTTCACAACCGGAGCCGGTGGCGGAGCAGCGATAATACCTGATCCATAAGGGAAATTGGCGCATACCGTAACCGGCAGCTTTCCTTTTGCTGACAGCTGACCAAAAAGAATAGAGGCGGCCGTACGCTGTGTGGCCTCGTCGTCTTCATATGCGGCAATGATAGTCGGTCCATCGCAGAAGTATTGGATCGCGTATGGATTGCCAAATACAACAGTTGCCGAAGGCATTTCCCGCTGTAATTGCTGAATCAGTAAACGTTCTGCTGAACTGATATTGAAATTATTGGCCGGCCGGCGACCATAGTTGTGTAAACTGATGATGACAGCCTGATAGTCTTTCTTGAGACGCTCTACCACCTGCGGCACCTGTGTTTCCGCCTGACGGGCGGTGAAGATGAAGGAATTAACATCAGGTCGCAGCGTTTTTACGGTTTGCAGGAATGCGTTATTGACATCCGCGCCTACAGCGATGACGGCCAGTTTACCAGGTGTATGCTGGTTAAATGGCAGGAGGTTATTGTCATTTTTCACCAGCGTGATCGCCTGTTCTGCGATGCGTTTGGTCAGCGAATCGGTACCTGCATTCAGATCGGCAGTCAGGTTACTGACATCGATCACCTGTGGTTTATTCAGACCGAGTTTATACTTAGCCATCAGCACTTTTTTCACCCTGGCGTTTACTTCCTCCCAGGTGATATCACCTCTTCTGATGGCGCGTTTGATGGCATCCACACTACCTGCAGCAGTAGAAGGCAGCATCATCATATCATTGCCGGCCAGCAGCGAACGGGCAGCTTCTTCTCCACCTGTATAAAATTTCGCGATCCCTTTCATTTCAAGGGCATCTGTGATTACGATGCCTTTATAACCCAGCTCCCCCTTCAGGTAGTCCGTAATGGCTTTATGGGAAATGGAAGTGGGCGTATTAGGTGTGCTGTCAAGAGCCGGAATATACAAATGCGCCATCATGATGCTCTGCACACCTGCTTCGATCGCCTTGCGGAAAGGATACAGCTCCAGCGAGTCGAGTTGCGCCCTGGATTTACGGATAACCGGCATATCCAGGTGGGAGTCTACATCGGTATCGCCATGACCAGGAAAATGTTTGGCAACAGCCATAACGTTCTGGTCCTGCATTCCTTTGATGACCTGTACCCCCATGCGGGCTACCTGGAACTTGTCCTGACCGAATGAGCGGTCATTGATGACAGGATTGTTAGGATTGTTATTCACATCCATATCCGGGGCATAATCCACATGGATGCCCAGGCGGCGGCATTGCATAGCCAGCTGCTTACCATATTCATAAGCCAGAGTGCTATCCTGCATCGCACCCAGCATCAGGTTGCGTGGCAGAGAAGTCACACTGTCAAGGCGCATTCCTAATCCCCATTCGCCGTCGATAGCGATCATGAGCGGGGTTTTGGAAATGGACTGGTAGTAATTGGTAAGATTGGCCTGGCGTACAGGACCACCCTGGAAGAAGATAAGTCCGCCGACCTTATTGTTCTGAATGTCTTTTGTTACTTTTTTAATGTGATCGGCCCCCAGATTCGAATGGGCCCGGATCATAATCAGCTGGGCAATACGTTCATCATCGTTCAGGGATTCGAAGACACTGTCTACCCAGTGAGTAGCGGGGTCTTCCTGTCTGACTTTTACTTTCCTGACAGATTTGTTGTCGTTTACTTCCTTTGGCGCGTTTTGTTTCACTAAACGTGGCCCGGGACCTTTCCCCGGAATGGCCATCAGCACACTCCCACCCAGGCATAAAAAAGAGAGACCTAAAATCGTTAATTGCTTCATCATCATCAACTAAACTTACGAATTATTACTCCATAGCGCATGACATCTATCACTATGATTAGCACATTTTATGTTTGAACAGGTAATATTTTTTTACTAGATAATTTCGCCTGCGGCAATTATCCGGCAGTAGAAATGTTTATATTTACGTTAACCTGTGATATGGTATGAAAGCTTGTAAACCACTTCCGTTGACCACTTTGCATCAACAGTGAACTTCTTAAAAATAATCCATTATTTACAGCAAATCATTAAAACATATCTAGGAAATTTCTTAAATATTTCACATTATTCAAGCAATCGCAATTTTAGTTACCAATACATTCAATTGTTTGCTATATTTGCAGTCTTGCTAAAGTATTCTTAAAACATGGTCAATATCATTTTATTTGGCCCTCCCGGAAGCGGTAAGGGCACTCAGAGTGCTAACCTGATTTCAAAATTCGGGCTTATTCACCTGTCTACCGGCGATTTGCTGCGTAGTGAGATTGAAGCGAAAACACCACTTGGCCTGGAAGCAAAAAAAGTGATGGACCAGGGTATCCTGGTACCTGACGAAGTTGTAATAGGCATGATCAGCTCCAAACTGGATGCCAACCCGGAAGCAAGAGGCTTTATTTTCGACGGATTTCCCCGCACTACTGCCCAGGCAGAAGCGCTGGATAAACTGCTGTCCCTGAAAAAGACGGCTATTTCCAATGTACTTGCACTGGAAGTTCCTGAAGATGAATTAATTGCGCGTCTGTTGAACAGAGGTATTACCTCCGGTCGCAGCGACGATGCCAACGAAGATGTAATCAGAGCTCGTATTGTGGAATACCATAATAAGACCGCACCTGTTGCAGACCACTATGCCAAATATGGTAAGTTCAAGAAAATCAAGGGTGAAGGCTCGGTTGACGAGATCTTTGACCGCCTGAGCAAAGAAATAGAAAGCCTGGTAGAGGAAAAAGTTTAATCTCCCGGTTCACATATTTTCAAACGCAAAGATTGTAAGTAAGCATTTTAGCACGCAAAAGCGTAGTTAAAGTGGCTGAACTTAACGATCTTTGCGTTTTCGTATTTAACGTCGTCCTGTTTCAGACCACGTTACATTAAGCATAAATCGAATATTTTGGAAAGAGGCAACTTTGTTGATTACATAAGGATCTTCGCTAAATCCGGAAAGGGTGGCGCAGGTAGTGCACACTTCATGCGTACTAAATATAACCCGGAAGCGGGCCCCGATGGTGGAGACGGTGGCCGTGGCGGCCACATCATTCTGAGAGGTAACTCCCAGTTATGGACCCTGCTGCACCTGCGCTGGTATAAAAATGTGGTAGCGGAAGATGGTGGCAACGGT
The DNA here is from genome assembly GCF_000024005.1 of Chitinophaga pinensis DSM 2588. Taxonomy (NCBI): domain Bacteria; kingdom Pseudomonadati; phylum Bacteroidota; class Chitinophagia; order Chitinophagales; family Chitinophagaceae; genus Chitinophaga; species Chitinophaga pinensis. Next base: position 1,003,122 of record NC_013132.1, on the reverse strand, counting down.
AGAGACAATAACAGTACAGGCCGTAATGGTGAGGATGTTATTATTGAAGTACCACTGGGTACCCAGGCATTTGATGAAGAAACCGGCGACCTGGAAGCAGAAATTCTCCAGGATGGAGAAGAAGTAGTATGGATTTCCGGTGGACAAGGCGGTCGTGGTAACAACTTCTTCAGATCAGCAACCAACCAGGCGCCTGATTATGCACAACCAGGCATGCCGAGTATCGAAGGCTGGAAAGTACTCGAACTGAAAATATTGGCGGATGTGGGTCTGGTAGGCTTCCCGAATGCGGGTAAGTCCACCCTGCTCTCTACTATCACAGCGGCAAGACCTAAAATTGCCGATTACGCGTTCACCACCCTTACGCCTAACCTGGGGATGGTACCTTATCGTAATGACCGTTCCTTTGCTATTGCCGATCTGCCGGGTATTATCGAAGGCGCGCATGAAGGCAAGGGACTCGGACACCGCTTCCTTCGTCATATCGAAAGAAACTCTGTGCTGCTCTTCCTGATCCCTGCCGATAGTGCTGATCACAGAAAGGATTATGATATCCTGGTCAATGAGCTGGAACAATACAACCCCGAACTGCTGGATAAACAATTCCTGCTGGCTATCAGTAAAAGCGATATGCTGGACGATGAACTGAAAGAAGCAATCGCCGCAGAACTGCCGGAAGGCATACCAGTGGTATTCATATCTTCTGTTACCCAACAGGGACTTTCAGAACTGAAAGATATGTTATGGCAGGCGCTGAACAGTGATGTACAACCAAGCCGCAGCCGTCTGATCGAGGAAGAAGAAGAACAGGAGGAAGATGACGAAGACTTCGAAGAGGAAGAAGAACATTAATCGCAGGTCTGACCAGACCGGTCTTTTTATAAAAGGAAGAGGCGTCCATCAATGGTGGACGCCTCTTCCTTTTATAAGCTATGCAATAATTAGTTCTTCAGGTTCAGGTATTTCTTCACCTCTTCATAATTATTCCAGTCAATTTTCGCTTTACGCGCTTCTTCTCCACCAGGGATCAGCACATAACGGTATTGCTGATATTTTGTACCCGCATTATCCTGCACAGTACTGATATCGCCATTGGAATACAATTCGATCGTATTCAGGTAGAAGATCGGGTTGATGCTCAGACTAGTGTAAATGTTGAAGTAAGGCAGTGGTATAACAGTCGGATCAGCTGCACTGAAACCATTGAGATATACTTTGATCTCCCCGTTAGTCAACATATTCAGATCAAGTTTTGCTACATCTATCTGTGCAATATAACCAACGGTATCAATACCGCCACCTGAAGTATGAATTGTATCTGCTTCATAAGCTACGTCCAGCCAATCTGAATAGATCACATTAGCGGAACCCTCGGGGCCTTGAGGACCAGCAGGACCGGCAGGACCAGCGGGACCTGGAGCACCTTGTTCGCCCTGTGGACCGGTATCCCCGTCTTTACCACAGGAAACGGTAAGCATAGCAAATGCCAGCGCAAGGCAAGCGATAATGTTGAAGGACATTCGTTTCATGAATTTAAGTTTTGGTTGTTATAGAAATTTCGGGTGTTGACTAAAGCTCAATTAATTAAGTTAATCTGGGTAGACTACACTAAACTAAACTATAACGGGTTCGCAGATTAATAGTTGTAATAGAAATGATTTCCCGGGGCTAAATATACAAAACAAACCGGGAGTTTTGAATATCTTGCTATAACAGAAATTATTGTCATGAATGAAGGCGCCATGAAAAGTCCTGAACAGGTTACAGCCGCCCTGAATGCCCACTTACAGGAGAAACTGGAAAGAACCGGCTGTACGAAAGGCCGGCTCAAGGCAGAATTCACCTCAGCCCTTCTTCTCTCTCTCAGCTGTATACGAACCCGCGATAATAAGTCCATGCTGATATGGGATTTCGATTATCCGTTACAGAAAGCTATCCGGGATTATCTGGAGATCTGTAGTCCCCAGACGGCTATCCTCCAGGTGGACATCGACCTGACCAGGGAAACCTTTCTTTATACACATCTCTCCAAAGCACAGCATGAGCAACAAAAGCAGGCGGTCGCCAGGGATGCAGCGAAAGAAATGCAGCAACGTCAGGTAGAGCTGAAGCAACATCTGGCAGCGGATACACAACCCATAGGAAAGCCCCTTGCCGAAAAAGTAGCCGCTGCACTCCGGCATAGCAGCATCGGATATAGCCATAGGGATTATTGCGGTATGGGCCTGGAATACCGTGAAGGGCAGTATCATTACGGAGAGCTATGGGATGGCGGCATGCATCTTTCCAGGCAATCCTTTGACAATCAGGTATCATTTGTACAATGGCTGAGTCAGCAATCCAATGCTTCTTTATCCAACATTCACCTGAAAGACGCCTTCTATTGGGGCAATCAGGTGATTACGCGTGAACGCCTGGAACAATTTCTTCAGCATGGAGGAGCATAAAGTCTCCTTTTATTATTTACTTTACAAAAAAACACCCTGTGAAATACGTTATTACAGCATTCCTTGGCGCATGCTTACTTAGCGCATGCGGCTCCCACCCCACGGCTACTGACGCCGCTTCTACAGATAGTTCAGCAGCCGCCGCTGATGTCCCGGTTGTAGAACTGAAAACGCCTATGGAGGCACGCATTATGGGCACTTATAAAGGCGACTTTGGCGGCAGTCCTATTTACATTACTATCAACTATTGCAGCGGTTTCAAAATAGCTGGCTACAATACGCATAAAGGACTCAGAAGAAACCTGAGTGGCACTATTACAGACAATGGCAGTTCTTACGCTATCAACCTGTCAGAACCTGGTGATCATGAATTTGATGGCGTGTTTACGATAAAAATGGATACCTCCCTGGCGAAAGCCTCCGGTTCATGGAAGCCAACCAATACCAAAAGTCTGACGACAAAGACTTTTGTACTCGAAAAACTGTCAAAAGACTTTACCAGCTATCCCGGCTTTTATGCGGGGAATCACTGCGACATAGATTTTAGCAATGACGGTAACTGTGAACTGAACTACTATGATAAAATCACCGATTCTACCTTCTCCGGACAGATGAATACTGTGAAAGGTACCTGGGAGAAAAGAGGAGAATATCAGCTGTTTGTCAACTGGGCATCTACCAGTAATTATCCTAACCGCACCACTACGTTTGTAGCAGAAGGAGATACAACTACAGGGAATGCGGATATGACAGAGATCAGGGGAGATAACTTTGTTTTGTATAGCAACTATTGATCGATGCCGGTAAGCAGACGTATTCTCTTCTATCTGTTCGCAGCTGTGATTCTTTACACCTGCTGGCTGATGCTGCTATTAAGCCTGCCCTACACGTCATTTGACCGCTATGTGGATTTTCTGATCACCAAACAGCTGGTGTATCATATCCGGCACTGGCGCATCAGTTTCTATGTGCATGTCTTTACGAGCGTAATTGTACTGCTTACCGGACTCATTCAATTCAGCATCTATATACTAAAAAAATTTCCCGGCCTGCATCGCTGGTCCGGGAAAATATATGCGTTGGTTATACTCGCTTTCAGTGGTCCTTCCGGACTGATTATGGGCTTTTATGCCAATGGCGGTCTGCCGGCAAGGACCAGCTTTGTCATACTGGCTTCCTTATGGTTCCTCTTCACTTTTCTTGGCTGGCGTTATGCGATGCAACGTCACTGGAAACGGCATACCGATATGATGATCCGTAGTTATGCGCTTACACTGTCTGCCATTTCACTCCGTTTTTACGCTTTTCTCATTGGTTATTTTAACCTGCCCATTCATCCTGTTCAGGCATATATTCTTATCTCCTGGCTAAGCTGGACACTCAATCTGCTGATTGCAGAAGCGATTATCCGCCGGGGACCGGGCTATCTTAAAACCGCATTCCCAGCAGTGCGTCCTTCTTAACAAAGTGACCATCCCCTGCGATAGCATAGAATTCTTTATTGAGGAATTTGTTTTCCACCAGCTCATTATCCTCATATCCCTCTTCTTCCGGATTCTTCTTATATACCTGTGTAAACAGCCCCACTTCAATATTTCCGTTCTCTGAAAGTTTCGCCACGCGGAATGGTTCAGACAGTTTTTTATGTCCGCCGATCAGCAGCTTATCGATCAGTTTTCCATGACCGTCATAGCTAACGATGTAGTATTCCGGAGGAGGCGTACCACCCATGATCACATTACGTACAGCATAGATCAGTGTCTTGATACTGTCGCTGTTTTTTGCCAGTCCTACATGATAGAATTCAAAACCTACCTCGCGGGAGAACTTCTCATTATCCCTCATTTCAGCCACGAAACGCTCGTACTCATAAGAGATGTAATCTTCACCGAGCTTATCACCATAGCGCTCGTCCAGCACCAGTGGATAAGCTACTGGTTTGAATTCATGCCAGAAAAGGTTCCATTGCAGCTTTGAAGGATCTGTAGCCCCGCTGATGGCAGTAGTTACGGTCATATTAAAGCCCTCGGTACTGCGGAGAAATTCCAGGTCCTTATCTGCAAAGATATTTTTGACGTTGCTGTAGCCGAATTCAATGGCAGATACGAGATAGTATTCAGCAGACTTACGGTCTTTTGCCCTGGAATACACACAAGCCAGGTTATACAGCACTTTGGAAGTCGGTTTGTAGTCCAGTGCTTCCGCAAGCTGATAGGCGCTTGCTGCATCCGAAAGGCTTTCCTCGTCTGCCAGGGCATTCCCCAGTTCAAAATAGGCTCTTGCCTGTGGCTGTTCGAAGATGGCCTGTTTAAACAATTCGATTGCTTTTGCAGGGTTCTTCTGGTTACGGTACATATCTACCCCGTCCAGGAAATATTTATCGGAGACTTTGTTCTTTCCTTTGCTGTTTTGTGCAGCTTTTAAAACAATGTCTTTCTCAAAGATCTGGGCCTCAGTGAGACCTGCAGATTTTCCGGGTTGTTCCTCCGTATTTGTCTTTGTCTTATTTGTTGGGGAGGTGCAGGCGAACAGAGAGATGCCCACAGCCAGCAGCAAAACATATCGCATAGGAATATACTTTATCCGATAAAGATAACAACTAGTATTAATATAATCGGGGCTAAACACAAAAACCACCGGTGGTCTCCCGGTGGTTCAATTTCATTGCTACGGAGCCAACCATGGGATTCGAACCCACGACCTACAATTTACGAAACTGTTGCTCTGCCAGCTGAGCTAGATTGGCGTACAGTTATCGCAATATAGGTCCGTTGACCAGAAGACGCACAGCGGTCTGGCTTAGAATAAGCCGCCCAGAGGACCCAGCATACCGCCGGCAATACCTTTCATCTCCGACTCCCATGCATTCTCTGCGTTTTTCAGCGCGCGGTTCAATGCAGTGATCAGCAGATCTTCCAGTTCTTCTTTATTATCTTTTTCCAGCAGATGTTCTGCTACATCAATACTTTTTACTTCGCGGTTACCGGTTACAACTACCTTCACAGCGCCGTCGCCGGCTTCTCCATCCACAGTAATATGAGAGAGGCGCTCTTTGCTTTCTTTCATTTTAGACTGCGCTTCCTGCAGTTTTCCAAATAAGTCTCCGAACATGGTCAGTTGATTTTAGGCCGCGAAGATATTCCTCTTTTCTTTATCTTAACAGTTTAAATGTACAGGATGTTGGAAACTAAAGTATGTATTGTAGGCGCAGGTCCTGCGGGAACGGCAGCCGCCCTTCAACTGGCACAACTCGGTATTCACTGTGTCGTGGTGGATAAAGCTGTTTTCCCCCGCGATAAAGTATGCGGAGACGGCCTCAGTGGAAAGGTGATCACTGCATTGAACAAAATAGATCCTGCTATTGCAACGCGGCTCAAAGAAGCCAACTTCAAAGTGAACAGCTGGGGCGTGACCTTTGTGTCCCCCGGAAGACATAGCCTGGACGTGGGTTATCGTCCGGATTACAACAGCAGCAACCAGCAACACAAAGAGACGCCGATAGGTTATGTGTGCAAGCGTATGGACTTTGATAACTTCCTCGTGGATGAAGTCAGACGCCGGTCTGAAATCACCCTGCTTGAAGGAGTAACTGTTGATAAATATGAGCTGAAAGAAGACGGTTATTATGTAACCGGTAGCAATGATTTTAAAGTTAAAGCCGACCTGCTGATCATCGCCAATGGGGCGCATTCCTCTTTCACTAAAGAAGTCGCGAATATTACAATGGAACCTGAACACTATGTAGCAGGTATCCGCGCCTACTATAAAAATGTCAGTGGCAATAATGCTGACAATTTCATCGAACTGCATTTCCTGAAAGACCTGTTACCAGGTTATTTCTGGATTTTCCCGCTGCCTAACGGCGAGGCAAATGTAGGAGTAGGCGTACTCAGTGAAGCTGTAAGGAAAAAGAAGATGAACCTGAAGAAGTCTATGCTCGATATCATTGCAAACGACCCTGTGTTCAAAGAGCGTTTCAAAGACGCGGAACTGGTCAGCAGCATAGACGGTTATGGTCTTCCGCTGGGAAGTAAACAACGTGTCATTTCCGGCGAACGTTATATGCTCGTGGGTGACGCAGCTTACCTGATTGATCCTTTTACAGGAGAAGGTATCGGCAACGGACTGTATTCAGGCCGGATCGCTGCCTTACAGGCGGCAGAAGCCCTGAAGGCAAATGACACCTCTGCTGCACAGCTGGCGAAATATGATTCGGAAATCTACCGTATACTCGGACCAGAACTGAAACTGAGTCATCGTCTTCAGAAACTGGTAAAATATCCATGGCTGTTCAACACCCTGATGAAGATCAGTAGCCGTAACAAACAGCTACAGGAATTATTGTCCTGTATGTTCTATGAAGTAGACCTGCGTAAGAAACTGGCTAAACCATCCTTCTACGTAAAATTGTTATTCAATCGCTAGACAGTGAAGAAAAAACTGATTCTCCTTTCTCTTATAACCGGCTTTCTCATGCCAGCATCATTTGCACAACAGGCATATTATACGCGCAAAAGCAATGGCTTACTGGACCTCACCGCCCAGGGCGCTGCACACCTGGCCGAATTACCACTCCGCTGTATGCAGCAGGAGTTTCCTTATAAGACCGGCGTCGTATTTTCCGACAGTTCCCTGGTGATCAATCCGAGGAACTACCATCCGGCATTTTATGGCTGTTATGACTGGCATAGCAGCGTCCACGGTCACTGGATGCTGGTACGCCTGCTCAAGTCATTCCCTGGTATGGCCAAAGAAAAAGAGATCATTACCAAACTGACACAGAACCTGACAGCGGCCAATATCAGACAGGAGCAGGAGCTGTTTAAAAACAAGGAAAATAAAGGGTTTGAACGTATTTACGGCTGGAGCTGGTTATTACAGCTGCAACGGGAACTACTGACCTGGAATACACCACTGGGCAATCAACTGGCTGCCAATGTGCAACCACTGGCCTCCCAGTTCGCCAGATCATATGTTGAATTCCTTGGTAAGCTGATGTATCCTATTCGTGTAGGAGAACACACCAACCTGGCTTTCGGTCTTTCGCTCGCATGGGATTACGCTGTTGCCGCCAAAGACACAGATTTGCAGAACGCGATCCGTCAGGCAGCTATCCGCTTCTATCTGGCTGATAAGAATTGTCCTGTCGCCTGGGAACCCGGTGGCTACGACTTTCTTTCTCCCTGTCTGGAAGAAGCTGACCTGATGTGGCGTATACTGCCCGCAGCAGAATACCAGCAATGGATCAAATCATTCCTACCTGACTTATTTGCCAAAGATATCACAGCTTTCAAGGTAGCGCAGGTAAAAGATGTCACGGATGGTAAACTCGTACATCTGTACGGATTAAACCTGAGCAGGGCCTGGTGTCTGTACGGCATTGCCCGTCATACAACAGAAAACAGGGAAGCAATTCTCCGTCTGGCGAATCTGCATCTTGAAGCCGCCATCCCGCATGTAGCCAGCGGCGATTATGCCGGAGAACACTGGCTGGCTTCCTTCGCAGTATATGCGCTGACCACAGAGAACAATTAATGCCTATCTTATCCCTATGTACCGGATACTTCCGATCCTTATCTTATTCATGTGTTGTGTTGCTGCCAGGTCCGGTGCACAACAAAAAAACTTTTCCATTACACCGGAACCCTCCTGGCGGGTTCCCTATAAACCGGACCTGAAGCAGGAACCCGATGCCCGGGATGTCAGTAACGGTTATTATATGTTGCTGTTTGAAGAACAACAACATGTTGAACAATCTGCTATATACCGCCATGAAATCAAACAGATAGTCTCCGAAGCTGGTATTCAGAATGCCGCAGAAATCAAGGTAGATTATGACCCCGTTTACGAAAAGCTGCTCTTTCATAAAATTCTTATCCGCAGAAAAGGGAAACTGATCAATCAGCTGCAGGCTTCCAAATTTAAAATATTGCAACAGGAAGATGACCTCTCCCGGTTCATTTACAGTGGCCTTTATACCGCCTACTATATCCTGGAAGATGTACGTAAGGGCGACCAGATAGAATTGGCTTATACCATCGAGGGAAACAATCCCATATTCGAACATAAGTTCACCAGTCTGTTTTATCTCGCCTCTCCCAGTCCTATTGTCAACTTTCACAGAAGCATCATCACAGATCCTTCCAGAGAGATCTTCTTCAAAACATTTAACGGCGCACCTATGCCTGACCGGCAGATGGTCAACAACATGCAGGTCTACAAATGGGAAATGACCAACATACAGTCGCCGGAATCCGAGGAGGATGCCCCCAGCTGGTACGATAACTATCCGACAGTACAGGCTACAGAATACAAGGACTGGATGGAAGTCATCAAATGGGGTGACCGCGTAAATAAAATACCTCCACCTGGTGCAGCGCTGAAAGCAAAGATCGCAGAGCTTAAAAGAGAGTCGCACAAGAATAAGGAAACGTATATGCTGAAAGCGATCCGTTTTGTACAGGATGACATCCGTTATATGGGTATTGAAATGGGTGAATACTCCCATCGTCCCAATACACCGGACAAAATACTCATGCAACGTTTCGGTGATTGTAAAGACAAATCGCTGTTACTGGCCACTATTCTGAAGGCAAATGGTATTTACGCCAGCATGGCTTATGTAGACTCCTACAATAAGGGGCGTGTAGTCGATTTCCTGCCGGCGCCGGATATATTTGATCACGCCATTGTGTATGCTAAACTGAATGAAAAAGATTACTGGATCGATGCTACCACCAGCTTCCAGCGAGGGAACCTTGCGGCGCTGACCGTTTCCGATTTTCAGCAGGGATTGATCATTGATCCGGCAGGTAAAAACGGATTTACGCCGGTAAAGAATATTGCCAATGGCAAAACCATCGTATATGAACATTTTCAGCTACCGTCTGATCAATCCAACGCCGGTAGACTTTCCGTCACGTCTATCTTCACCATGCAATATGCAGATGATCAACGTGATTTGCTGGCTAACAGCAGCCGGAAGGATAATGAGAATACATTCCTGAACTACTACAAGAATATTTACGGTAGTGTCAGCATTGACTCTTCGCTTCGCGTGATTGACAATGAAGATGACGATCGTATAGAAATAAGGGAGAACTATCTGCTACATACTCCCTGGAAAACAGACAGTGCCAGGATAAACCGGATCGACTTCAATGTAAAAGCAAATCTATTACGCGATGTCTTACCCGCCTACGCAGAGGAAGAAGATAAGAAGACAGCCCCGCTGGAAATGAGATATCCATTCTCACAGGATTATACTATTACCATAGAAATGCCCTCTGCCTGGAGCATTAATGAAGAAGAACTGCACATTAAGAATCCGTATTACGCACTTCACTTCGTCCCTTCAGTAAGGGATAATATTGTCACACTACACTATACTTTTGAAACATACCAGGATCATATTCCTGTCAACTTCCTGGATACTTATATCAAAGACAGAAAGAAGATAGATGATTTCCTTGGCTTCGTCTTTTACTGGGATATGGAAGGAAAAGCGCAGAGCGAAGCACCTTCCCAGGGCATTAACTGGTTTATTATCGGACTGACTATTTTCTTTGCAGGCGTGTTTACACATCATGCACTTCGCTTCTATAAAATATCATTCCAGCCGGCACAAGCAGCCTACTCTCCTTCTGCTATTAATGGTTTCCTGGTAGTGGTTGCGGTATGTATTTTCATCATGCCGGTGAAGACATTTTATGAGTTGATCAATATGGATATTTTCAGCAATAATATCTGGTTACAATTGGATAAACTCACGAATGCCACACATAGTACTTCATTGCTTCAATTGCTGCTGGTAACTGAACTGGCAGGCGTAATATGTATTCTTGTTTTCAATCTGTTACTGGTATCGCTATTCCTGAAAAAGCGTGATACATTTCCGAAAGCACTGGTGGCATTTATCATTTTCTACCTGGTATTCAATCTCGCAGATATACTGGCGTTCAATTATGTCTATGAAAAAAAAGACTGGGCAGATGCATCTATACAGATCATTATGCAGGCGTGTATAGCGGCCGCTATATTGATCCCATATATGCTGACATCAAGACAGGTGAAAGAGACATTTATCATGCCTTATGAACGTCACTAAAAGTTAGTTTAAATAAAAAAGCAGGCAGCTCGTGGAGCTGCCTGCTTTTTTATTTAAATATTCGTCGGACTGATATTTAATCAGATCGTTTCAGAATCATAGATCAGTACCTTTTCCCACAGGTGTTTGCAGTTCTCTACAAATGCCAGGTGTACAGGATGTTGCTGATAGATATCATGGCCTGCTTCATCGTTGAATACCGTCAGTTCGCAATAGCTATAGCTCTTGTCTATTACAGGACGATCAGTTGCTGCAGGCTTACCTACGTTGAACATCACCAGTGATTCAATCGCTTTCAGAGACTGTACGCCTTCTTCGAATTTCTTGATATCTTCTTCTGAAAGACCTGGCTTCAGCCAGAAATTTACAACGTGTACAAACATCTTCTTTATAGTTTAAGTATGTGAAACAATTTATCAGCTGATCTCATTAATGGATTCCCGCACATTGATCCTGTTTACTACATAGACCAATACAATCATTATTACAGTGGCGATACCGGTACCTGCTGCGATCCATGGCGAGATGATCATATCATGTATAGCCAGCTCTTTGGAGGCCCACCATTGCAAAACAGCCACCAGCAATAACGCGACAATCCCGATAGCAATATACAAAGGTACAAACTGACGCATCAGGTATCGTTGTAACTGACGGGGTGCGGTGCCCAATGTAACCAGTAACTGTATTTCTTTTTTACAGCTGGCAACTACCAGTTGGATAAACATGCTGAACACCAGTAATGCAAATAACAAAAGTGTTAAACCGAAAAAGCCGATAACAGATACAATGGTCTGTACGATCATTTTTGTCTTGCTGTATTTGATCTTATCCTGGTTGGTATTATACCCTTTATCGTCCAGGTATTTTACAAGTGCCGGATTGGATGGATCTTTAGTTTTGATGATCACACGTGAAGGAGATGCCACTACACCATTACCAAACTTACCATTCGCCCATTCCATAAAGCTGCCTGGCACGAGGAAACTGGATATACGGTCAGAGAATCCAACAATTCGTCCGGTAAATTCCTGTGTCAGCAAACCCTGTGAAATGGTTATTTTCATTGGGATCGCTTTCACGGTTTCCTGTGAGATCTGTGGAAGATCCTGGCTCAGTGCAAAACCAAAGTTATAAAGGTTGAGAAAATCATTAGGCAGGATAATCGGGATCGTATTATCAGCAGGCGTCCACTTCCATTCTTCATTTTTCACATCAATAAAAGAATCGGGTACTGATTCAAAAAACATATCCGTATAGAAATGCAGATCACCTGGTGCAGCGGCTGTTACTTTATACTGATTGGAAGTGATAAACCCGAATGCCTCTACAAAAGGTTGTTGGCGGATATCTGCAATTTCAGCAGCAGTGAACATGCTTTGCCCGCGTTGTCCCATCATCGCATTCGTGATCTTTTTATTGATCACCAGAAAGTCAGCACTTTCATTAGCATTCTGCTGATTATACAACAACTGGTCAAAATCGGAATGCGCCTGTATCGCGATCAGGAGCAATATCATGGCAATGCCTAATCCGGCGGTGGCCATTATAAGGCGGGCCCTGCCAATACCGGTCTGAATGATTTTTTTGAGTAACTGGTAAAAGGATGGCATCATAAGTTATAATGTATATCATATGCAAACCTGGAATCGTTATCCAGATCTGTTAAAATAAATCCTGCTTTACGCGCTTTACATTCTTCTGCTATCAGCTGTGCTGCACGCTGTGTATTTTCTTCGTCCAGGTGACTGAATGGCTCATCCATCACCAGCCATTGAAAGGGTTGCACCAGTGCCCTGATGATTGCCACACGCTGGCGTTCGCCATAAGACAGGGTTCTTCCGCTCTGATTCAGTATATGCGTGATATTCAGTTTTGCCGCCATTGCTGTTACCTTTTCAGCGGTACAGTATGGTTGACCGTTCATCACCCTTTTCAATTCAATATTCTCTCCGGCGCTTAGCTGTTCGAATACACGCAGGTCCTGGAATATGACGCTCACCTGTTCCTGTCGCATCGCCGCAATAGCTGCTTTGTCATAGGAGCCCCATGGCTGACCATTCACCAGTACCTGACCGGTATAATCCGTTCTGATATGATACAGGTAATGCACCAGTGTCGTTTTACCGGTGCCGGAAGGTGCTTTTATTTTGATGAAACTACCCGGGGTAAATGTTATCTGCCTGTTCCAGATATCTGAGGATCGTTGCAGGATCTTGTCCCGCAGCGGAACAGGCACCAGGTTATCTAACTGTATCTGCATGTAACTGGTATTCTTGAAATGATGACTCAATATAGAGCTTTTTCCAAATGAAAATGTCCATGGTGGTCGTACCGCCATGGACATTTCCGTTATCTGCTGTAACAAGCCTATTTTTTGCCTGCTTCAACAGCTTCTGCAGCCTGAGCTGCGCTATCTACTGCAGCGACAACGCTATCCACCGAAGCAGCTTCTGCTTTCTTTGAGTCTTCTATGAATTTAGCAGTTTCAGTGCCCAGGTTAACCAGTTGCACAAGACTGTTTTCGTTCTCATTTTTGAAGTTCAGTACGATTTGAGAGTGCTGTGTTTTACCATCAAAAGAGTTGCTGACAGCAGTCATATCTTTCAGCAGGTTCTTGAATTTACCAGCCAGCGGCCTGCCTTCTGCAGGAATTTCGCTATCAGGGATGTTATTCACGATCTTCTCAAAGTTTACATAAGCGCCCATTGGATTACCTTTGATCTTGCTTACGAAACTATTATCCAGACCACCAGCTTTGCCTTTACCGCCCAGGTACTCCTGCAGTAATGCTGAGTCAGAAGCACTTGTTACCAGTTTATCGGTAATAGAGATCGCTGGCATACCCGGGAAGTTCTGCGTCAATGCATAACCATCACCCTGTTTGGTAAAGAAGCCTTTCAGCATCGGAGAGTTCATTACTTTGTCAAAAGCAGCCTTGTCGCCTACTTTCATCGCAAATACCCATTTAGATTCAGGAGAAGTGGTAGAATCGCCGTCATACAGACTTGCTTTTTTCTTCATTTCGAAGTCAGAAGCAACGAATACCAGTTGACCTTTGAATGCATTCAGGATATCGTCCAGTGTCAGCCCTGAACTTTGCAGGCCCATATTAGCGATACCATCCAGGCCGGTGCTTTTTACGATGTCACCGATCATACGGAAGTCAAAACCATAAACGAGGAAACCGGTGATATTCTGGGAAGGATATTTCTCCAGCATATCCAGGTCAGCTTCCATGTTGCCATATTTCTTATAGATAGCAGCCAGGTCTTTTCCTACGTAGGAAGTACCTTCAACTACGATCTTACCTTTATCAAAGTTTACGGCACCTGTGTAATAACAATCAGCCAGCAGTGTTTTCAGGTTAGCCGGCATCATAGCCGCCTGTGCGCTGTAGATTGGTTCCGGATTCACATACAGGCTAACGTCTGCATTATTTTTCAGCAGATCATTGAATGCTTCGATAGAACCAGCGGTTTCCTCTTTTTTCAGGTGGAACAGGTGATCTACTTCAGTTACCCATTGCTGAGCGCCTTCTGTAGTAACGAGCGCTGCCGGCTGAGCCGTATTGGTATCTGTAGCTTCTTCGCTGTCTGAATCTGCACCTGGAACCGGAGGCATAGCACCCGGAGGTAACGCTTTCTGCATAGCGTCACCTTCTGTTCCCTTCAGATAGATAACAGTGCTTTTATTCCATGCGATTACCGCTTCCTGTTTTTCTTCCAGGATGTATTTATAGTCAGATTTCGTTTGCAGGGAGAAATTGCTGACATTTTTTTTCAGGTAATCTTCAAATTTGCCTGCGTCTTTCAGACCGCCGGTCAGTGCCACATAAGACGCTTCCTTGCCATATACAACTGATACGAAGGAATTAGCCTGCAGGTCCAGTCCTGAATTCTCAATATCCTTCCAGAACTTCTGCGCTTCGCTGAGCGAATCCTTTTCCTGTACTGCAGCGAAAAGTTTGTCCATGGTGATGCCATTGGTAATCAGCTTTTTACTGATTTCCTTGCTGTTTACGCTTACTACAACGCTGGCTGTCTTAGGAATATATTTGCTCTGCTCCGGTACCTTGGAACAGGAGGATAGCAGGATCGCGACGGCCGATGCGGCTAACAAAGCTTTGGAAAACATTTTTGTCATAATCGGGGGATAAAATTAAAAATGAGTGAATTGGACGCTAAAATACTCTCTTTTTCGTTTACTACCTTATAGGGGCCTGATATAAATTAGCGATTTTATTCATATATTAGCATTTGGGCATCCAATCGGGGGTTGTCAGGAAATATTGCGATAAAACATTCATTTCTACGCTATTATTATAAAAATAAAAGCTGCAATAGTTTTATACCTTTGCACTATAAAGAGGTCTCTAAATGATTCTAAATCCTATTATTGAAGCGCTGTTATGTTCTTAATTCTTTTACAATACATCCGTCCGGTAGCTGCCGTAGAGCATTATATGGAGCAACATAGAGCATTCCTGGAGAAGTTCTATAAAAGCGGACAATTTATACTGGCGGGACGCCGTAAGCCGAAATCCGGAGGATTAATCATTTGTAAAGCGTCAAGCCGTAAAGAAGTAGAGCAAATTATCACTGAAGATCCACTGGACAAGTACCAGCTGGCATTGTATGAGATTATCGAGTTTGAGCCAACATCCTACGTCAACGAGTTACAGTCTTATCTTTCCTAACGAAATGCCTGATTACGTATAATAACCATATCTGTAATCAGGCATCCGCAGACTTACTATTTCCCATTAAATTTATTTTCGGCCTCTTTCGCTCTTTCAAAATCCAGTATAACGGAATTGATACAATAGCGCAATCCAGTCGGAGGAGGACCGTCGTCGAATACATGTCCGAGATGTGCCTTGCAGCGTCCGCACATCACTTCTGTGCGATGCATGCCATGCGTATTATCGGGCGCATAGATCAGACTCCCCTTGGTCACCGGCTCAAAAAAGCTGGGCCAGCCACAACTGCTTTCAAATTTTGCATCTGATACAAACAGCGGGTTACCACATGCTGCACAGTAATAGGTACCATCATCCTTGCTGTTCCAGTATTTTCCTGTAAAAGCCCATTCGGTGCCTTTTTCCCTGGCAATATTATATACCTCCGGAGATAAGCGCTCTTTCCATTCTTCGTTGGTGAGGTTCACTTTGCTGGTATCCGTTCTTGAGTATACATCACTCTTTTTCTGGTCTTCCATATACTTATTTTTTGGCTCCTGAGAATAGGTGCGGTTGCTAACTAAGATGGAAAGGCTCAAATTTATCAGATTCCACCTGTTCAAAGCCTAAAATATTATTGATTAACGTCTTGTTAACAACACAATGATGTGAATAAATTATATTTCCACATCCCGGATAAAGTAACTAACATAATTCCCACAGCGCCAGATGCCCGTCTGTACGCACATTCGTTTATCAGCCTCCTGACAAGTCCACCTTATATACACATTCTCCGGCGCACTTCTTTGCCTCAGTTCCCCCATCAAAGACTAAACTTTGCTAACTTTACGGCAAAAGGCACATAATAAGTGGCGGATATTATAAATCTATTACCAGACAATATAGCGAATCAGATTGCAGCAGGGGAAGTGATCCAACGGCCCGCTTCAGCAGTAAAAGAGCTGCTGGAAAACGCCGTAGATGCAGGTGCGACAGAAATTCAACTCATTATCCGGGATGCCGGAAAGGAGCTGGTGCAGGTGATTGATAACGGAAAAGGCATGAGTGAGACGGATGCACGGATGTGCTTTGAGCGACATGCTACTTCCAAAATACAGACGATAAACGATCTTTTCTCCATACGTACGATGGGCTTCCGTGGTGAAGCGCTGGCATCTATTGCCGCCGTTTCCCAGGTAGAACTCAAAACCCGTCTCCGCGGTTCGGAAATAGGTACCTACATAGAAATCGACAACAGTGCTGTGAAGAAACAGGAAATGTGTCAGACAGCCGAAGGTACCAGTATCGCTATGAAGAACCTTTTCTTCAACGTACCGGCCCGTCGTAACTTCCTGAAAAGCAATGCCGCAGAAATGAGGCATATCGTGGATGAATTCATCCGCGTAGCCATGGCATTCCCCCAGATCCAGTTCACACTTACCAACAATACACAACAGCTTTTCTACCTGGAAAAGGGTTCCCTGAAACAGCGTATTATCGCCATCCTTGGACAGCATTATAATGCCAGGATCGTTTCTGTAAAAGAAACGACTGATTATATGAACGTACACGGATTCGTAGGAAAACCGGAAACAGCCAAGAAAACCAGGGGAGATCAGTTCTTTTTCGTCAATAACCGTTTTATCAAAAGCCCGTATCTGCACCATGCCATCATGAATGCTTTTGCGGAGATGATCCCGGCTGACAGCTTCCCGCTGTATGTATTATTTATCGACCTGGATCCTGGTCATGTGGATATCAACGTTCATCCAACCAAACAGGAAATCAAGTTTGATGACGAAAAGCTGATGTATGCCTTTGTACAGTCCGCTGTAAAACACGCACTGGCACAATTCAACATCACACCTACCCTGGACTTCGGCCTGGATCCTGGTATCCAGCAGCTGGATGCTGTCAGCAAACCATTTACTGAACAGCAACAGGCTAAATCTGTCAATACCTCCCTCTATAAAAGCTTTACACAGGCTAATCAGGCCCATACAATCGATAAATCCAGTAACCTGAAACACTGGAAAGACCTGTATGGCTCCGGCGAGTCTAATGTAACGTATACAGAAACGGAGACTGAAACAATGGACAGTCCGCAGGAGGAGTCTTACACGACCCACTCCACGACCATCGAAAGCCGTTCTTCCGCCACATCGATGATCGATGAAGGCTGGCAGGACACCAGCATCGATCAGAAGGTCCCTGTTCAGGTACACCAGCAATACATCCTGTCTCAGATCAAATCCGGCTTTATCCTGATAGATCAGCAGGCAGCGCATGAACGCATCCTGTATGAACGCTACCAGCGCGCCGTTCAGGAAACCGCTATTCCTACCCAGCAAAGCCTGTTCCCGCAAACATTACAGTTATTACCTGCGGATGCTGCACTGATCATGGAAATGATCCCTGATCTGCAAATCCTCGGATATGACCTGGAGCCGTTCGGCAACAATACGTTTGTAGTGAGAGGCACGCCGGCAGATATCCAGAGTGGTAACGAACAGGCCAGCATTGAAGGACTGCTCGAACAGTTCAAACATTTTAGTCACGAACTCAAACTGCCCCGCAGAGAACAACTGATCCGCTCCATGGCGCGTAACAACTCCATCCAGGCTGGAAAATCATTGTCTACCCGCGAGATGCAGAATATCATCGACGAACTGTTTGCCTGCACCATGCCCAACTCCTCACCAGGAGGTAAATACACCTATATCTCCTTTAAACTGACGGACCTCGCCAAGATGTTCGGATAAGCAACTGACAATAAGCTAATTATAATAGAAAAAGCCTGATCGTCTCCGATCAGGCTTTTTTCATGTTCCCTGCCTCATAACAAGGGAAAAATATCTTTCAAAGCACCATACAACTTACCGTGTATCGCATATGCCTTACGATATACAGCTGCGTGTTCTGTACGTGGTTCAAATACCTTTTCTGACACTGCTCCAAAACCGGTTTCTATTTTCAGGGCCTGAAAACCCAGTAATACCGCTCCCATGGCAGAAGCATCACTCTCCTGCCGCAGATGCATAGGACGCTGGAATACATCGGCCATCAATTGTACCCATTCCGGCGAATGCGTAAACCCACCGCTCACAGAAATCTTCTCCACCTTTCCCGCTGTCTCCTCCAGCGCCTCCGTGATACTAAGCAAGCCCATCGCCATTCCTTCCAGTAAAGCCCGCATAAAATGCCAGGTGGTGTGTTGTGGCTGTACACCGATAAAAGCGCCTTTTGCATGACCATCCCATACCGGCGCACGTTCTCCGTGTAGATAAGGAAGACATAACAAGCCCTCCGCTCCTGCCGGTGTACTCATGGCCTGTTGCAAACCGGCATCTACATGCAATGGCTTTTCTGTAGCCGATTGCAGGAAAGCATCCAGGTACCATTGCAGCACTACGCCACCGTTATTGATCGCTCCACCTGTTACAAAATGACCGGGTGTCAGCACATACGTGAACAGCCTTCCCTCCTCATCTGTCAATGGCTGGTCAATCGCCATACGTACCGCCCCACTTGTACCGATTGTCAGTGTGGCATGTCCTTTATCGAGTGCATTACTGCCCAGTTGTGCCAGACAGCCATCGCTCGCGCCGGCAATAAAGCGGGTATTGGCAGGAATACCCAGTTCTTGTGCCGCTGTTTCCAGTAAGCCGTTAATGATACTATCACTGCTGACCAGTTCAGGTAACTGAGCAGCTGTTATACCGGCAGTTTCCAGGGAAGCAGTGTTCCATGTTAGTTCGTGTATATTGAATAAACCCGTCGCAGAGGCGGTAGAATGATCTGTGATATAGCGACCAAAGAAATGATAGAAAATATATTCCTTGATCCCGATAAAGCAGGCAGCAGCACCAAATACTTCCTGCGCCTGTTCTTTCCACCAGATGATTTTACATAGCGGAGACATAGCATGTACCGGCGTACCGCTCTGTTGATGTAAGCTGGCGGCCAGGGAAGTATGCCGTAACCTGTCCGCCACTGGCTGACTACGATTGTCCGCCCATATGATCAGTGGAGTCAGGGCCTTTCCGTCTCCATCCATGGCCATTACACTATGCATTGCTGTGCTGAATGACACCGCTGCCGGCGGATCTTTCATAATAGTGGCCACGCTTCTGATACCGTTCTTCACAGCCTGTAATATCACATCAGGATCCTGCTCACTATGACCAGGCGCTGGTTGTGTAATAGTATATTCCTGCTGCGAGTGGGCCATCACCTTTCCATCCTGTCTTACAGCAATCACTTTGGCACTGCTTGTACCCAGATCCACACCTATTATATATTCCATTACTATGTTTTTAGAAATTTCCTTTTATACTTTTTTTGCTATAATCCTTAGAAAATAATTTATAGATTTAAAATCACTTTAGGTCAAATAAATTATCCACGATTATGGCATTTCAGATAAAACAGAAGGGACCTGTGTATGATATCTGCATTGTTGGTTCAGGTGCAGGTGGCGGTATGGCTGCTAAAATACTCTCTGAAGCCGGACTTAAAATAGCCCTCCTGGAAGCAGGGCCGAAATACGATCCGGCTGATCCGCAACAAATTACCCAGTTGAAATGGCCCTACGCATCTCCCCGCAGAGGCGCTACCACGACCCGCCCATTTGGCGATTTTGATGCTGCTTACGGTGGATGGGAGATCGAAGGAGAACCTTACACAGCCAAAGATGGGACAAAGTTTGACTGGTTCCGCTCCCGCATGGTAGGTGGACGTACCAATCACTGGGGACGTATTTCCCTGCGCTTCGGTCCAAGGGATTTTAAACATAAAAGTTATGACGGTCTGGGTGATGACTGGCCTCTCAGCTATGAGGATGTCGCTCCGTACTATGACCGTGTTGATAAAATGATCGGCGTATTTGGCACCCGGGAAGGGATGGCCAATGAGCCGGACGGGTTCTTTCTGCCTCCTCCCAAACCGAGACTGCATGAACTGATGCTGAAGAAAGCGGGAGATAAACTGAAGATTCCGGTGATCACCTCGCGTATGTCTATGCTGACAAGACCTGTAAATAAAGAGCGTAGCGCCTGTTTCTTCTGCGGACAATGTAACCGTGGCTGCCAGGTATACGCTGACTTCTCCTCTTCTTCCGTACTTGTCAAACCAGCTATGAAAAGCGGACATGTCGATCTTTACGACAACGCCATGGCCAGGGAAGTGCTCACTGATAAAGAAGGAAAGGCAACAGGTGTGGCATATGTCGATAAAACAGATCTCCAGGAATATGTGGTGAATGCCCGGGTCATCGTACTCGCAGCCAGCGCCTGTGAATCTGCCCGTCTGCTGCTGAACTCAAAATCATCCAGATTCCCTAACGGATTAGCCAACTCCAGCAATGTTGTTGGTAAATACCTGCACGACTCTACCGGTTCCTCCCGCGCAGCCTTTATGCCGCAACTTGTAGGCCGTAAGCGCTACAATGAAGACGGCGTAGGTGGCATGCACGTGTACATTCCCTGGTGGGAAGACAATAAAAAACTGGACTTCGCCCGTGGATATCATATAGAATTCGGCGGTGGCATGCGTATGCCATCTTACGGCGGGTTTACCGGCATAGATCGGCTGAATGGCAAATATCCGGGCAGTGATGGCAAAATTAAACCTGCTGGTGGATATGGTGTTGCGCTGAAAGACGATTATCGTCACTTTTACGGTGCAACCGTCGGTATGGCCGGCAGAGGTGAATGTATTGCCCGTGAGGACAACTATTGTGAAATAGATCCGAAGGTTGTGGATAAATGGGGGATTCCCGTACTGCGTTTCAATTATACCTGGAGTGATCATGAGATCAAACAGGCCAAACACATGCAGGATACCTTTGATCAGCTGATCCATGAAATGGGTGGCGTACCACTGGGGACCAAACCTGGTCCTGAAACAAACTACGGACTGGAAACCCCTGGCAGGATCATTCACGAAGTAGGTACTACCCGTATGGGCGATGATCCGAAACGCTCCGTACTTAATAAGTATAACCAGGCGCACGATGTGAAAAACCTGTTTGTTGTAGATGGTGGTCCGTTTGTGTCTCAGGCTGATAAAAATCCAACCTGGACCATTCTGGCATTATCACTCCGTGCTTCTGAATACATGATGAGTGAACTGAAAAAGCAAAACCTTTAATACACCTTAATTCATCCTATTATGGACAGAAGGGAATCGCTCAAAGCGCTGACAATAGGCTCCTTATCCGTTGGCGCCATACTGACCGGCTGCGATGATAAAAAGTCTCCGGCCAAAGACAAGGAAACAGCAGGTAAACTAGGCGGCTACGGTCGTACAGAACCAGAAGCTGCAAGAGATGCATCATTGATGGCGGAGACATTTTTTACCGCTACAGAGCTGAAAACAATCACCGTACTCTCAGATATTATTATCCCCGCAGATGATCACTCTATCAGTGCATCAGCAGCAAAAGTGCCTGAATTCATTGAGTTCATGGCAAAAGATCAACCGCAGTTCAAACTGCCCCTGCGCGGCGGATTACGCTGGCTGGATGTACAGTGCATGAAACGTTACAACAATGCGTTTACGGACTGTACACAACAACAACAGCTGGAACTGGTGGACCAGATCGCC
Organism: Chitinophaga pinensis DSM 2588; assembly: GCF_000024005.1. Classification (NCBI taxonomy): domain Bacteria; kingdom Pseudomonadati; phylum Bacteroidota; class Chitinophagia; order Chitinophagales; family Chitinophagaceae; genus Chitinophaga; species Chitinophaga pinensis. The sequence continues at coordinate 981,281 of NC_013132.1, read as the reverse complement.
TATCCGGAGCAGGCCAAACCAGAAATGAGTCAGGGCGTAGCCTTTTTCTCATTGATGCGCGACCTCACGGCCAATGGCTTCTTCACCAGCGAAGCCGGCATCAAAGACCTTGACTATAAAGGCAATGTTCCCAACGAATGGAATGGTGTCCCGGCAGATGTCTTACAACAATATGGTCTTGCCTACGATGAAAAACTGCTTCCACTATACGTAAAAATGGAAGACAGGGGCACGATCATGACCTGGGACTAATCCACACATCATTAATAACAGGTAATTTCTCTCATTTTCTTTTATATTGATCGGTAAATTTTGTTACATATGGTCGAAAAAAATAACAAGGGAAGTCATGAATCCCGTAGATCATTCCTAAAACAAGGTGCGCTTGCTGCAGCTGGTTTTATGATCGTTCCACGTCACGTCTTAGGTGGTAAAGGTTTTATCGCTCCCAGCGATCGTTTACGTGTTGCCGGTATTGGTGTTGGCGGTAAAGGCGAAAGCGATCTGTCTGAGATTGCAAAAGGTCCTGCAGATATCACTTACCTGTGCGATGTAGACACCCGCAGGGCGGCAGCTTCCGTTGCGCGTTTCCCCAAAGCGAAATTCTACAAAGACTTCAGGGAAATGCTTGACAAAGAGCATAAACATATTGATGCAGTGACGGTTTCCACACCTGACCACCAGCACGCAGTAGCGGCTATGGCGGCTATGCAGCTGGGTAAACACGTATATGTGCAGAAACCGTTGACCCACGATATTTTCGAAGCGCGTGCACTGACTGCCGCCGCCCAGAAAAATAAAGTAGTTACCCAGATGGGTAACCAGGGTGCTTCCGGCGATGGCGTACGTCAGATGATGGAATGGTACAATGCCGGTCTGATCGGTGATGTACATACTGTTTATTGCTGGACAGACCGTCCGGTATGGCCGCAAGGTATTCCATGGTCCAGCATGAAGGCTGAAGTGCCTAAAGAACTGGATTGGGATCTCTGGTTAGGTACTGCTCCTTACAAAGATTATATCGATAAACTGGTACCGTTCAACTGGCGTGGCTGGTGGGATTATGGTACCGGCGCATTGGGTGACATGGGTTGTCATATCATTGAACCTCCATTCCGCATTCTCGGACTTGGTTATCCGAAATCAGTAGAATGTAGCGTAGGTAGCGTTTATGTAGACGAATTCAAACGCGGCTACTTCCCTGAAAGCTGTCCTCCATCTTCTCACGTAATCCTGAAATTCGACGGCAAAAATGGTAAAGAAATCACCCTCCACTGGATGGATGGCGGTATCCAGCCAGAACGCCCTGAAGAACTGGGACCTAACGAAATAATGGGTGACGGTGGTAACGGCGCGATCCTGATCGGCGACAAAGGTAAAATGATGTGTGGTACCTACGGTAGAGATCCGCAGTTATTGCCAACCAGCAAAACCAAACAGACGAACACTCCGCAGACCATTGCACGTGTACCGGAAGGACACTATGTACAGTGGGTAAATGCAGCAATCGCTGGTTTCAATAGTCCGAAAGACAAACTGATCAGCTCTCCGTTCTCTATTGCCGGTCCGCTGACAGAAACACTGCTGATGGCCAACCTCGCTATCAGAAGCTTCGACATCAAGAAAGAAAAAGAAGGTAAAACCAGCTTCCCCGGCCGTTATATCAAACTGCTCTGGGATAGTAAGGAAATGAAAATTACCAACTTTGATGATGCCAATCAATTCGTTAAGAGAACATACCGTCAGGGCTGGAGCCTGGGCGTATAACTCAGCCACGAATAACAATATTCAAAGGGAAGGACAGCAATGTTCTTCCCTTTTTCTTTGCTGGTCAGCCAGTTAAGCGCTATATTTACTACAACGTTCATTAATCCCCTCCCAAATTCCATATGCATTTGTTAAGATTGTCCCCGGTGCTGGTGTATTGCCTGTTGTTATTAACAATAAGCTCCTGTAGGAAAGAAGTTTCGCTTGAAGGAATTCCTCCGGAGACAGAACCTCCCCCTGCTCAAATTGTCACTACCGGTATCCAGGGACGTGTACTGAACGAACAACGTCAGCCGGTACAGGGCGCAACTGTAAGCGGTGGCGGTGTAACAGCCACGACTGATGCAAACGGTTATTTTCTGCTGGAAAAAATTAATGGCCCCGATGATGCGACTGTTGTAAGTGTGGATAAAGCTGGCTATTTCAAAGGCTACCGCACACTGATGGTACGGGAAGGGATCATACAATATATACAAATCGAACTGCTGCTTGAAAATCAGAATCCAATAAGTGGAACTACCGGCGGCGTGATCCCCTTTCCAGAAGGAACCCTCACCTTTCCGGCCGGCAGCATTCTGACCGCTGGTGACCAGCCATATGGCGGTCCTGTAACTGTCCGTTCTATTTATATCAATCCGGAGAACAGTACTATCGCCGATCAGATGCCTGGCGACCTGAGAGGCATCAATGACCAGAACAGACAGGTGTTCCTGCGGGCCTTCAGTATGATCTCCACCACGATGGAAGATGGCGCCGGTAATGCCCTGCATCCGGACTCTACCAACCCGGCCATTTTCCGCATTATGATACCTAATACCCTGGCCAGCAATGCGCCTACGGAAATACCTCTCTGGTATTTTAACGGAGATACCGGTTTCTGGGTCCAGGAAGGGACTGCTACACGTGAAGGCAATGATTATGTCGGTAATATCACAAAACCCGGCTATTGGCTATGTGCCACCACCCTTCCTCAGATCGTTCTCACTGCTGATATTAAAGATCAGAATGGTGATCCGGTGCCCAATCTCAGGGTAACGGTGATGACTAAAGTAGATTTCATACCCTCCTTCGCCTTCTCTGCTGAAGATGGTATATTCTATGGTAAAATCCCCGCGAATAATGTGTTGATCCTGACAGTTACTGATAACTGCGACAATGTACTGCGTCAGCAGGAAATAGGCCCTTTCAGCACAGCTGCCACAGTTAGTAACATCACCATCACCCTGCCGGCAAGTAATTCCCTGGTTATCAAGGGAACGGCTAAAGACTGTGATAATGCCAATGTAGCGGCCGGAAAAGTGATCATCAATATCGATGGGCTGAATTACGCCTCCACCATTTCACAAGGTAGTTTCAATACAACGATTGTCAGATGTCAAAATGATCCGGTCAACATCACACTGACCGCAACAGACAATGGTTCAGGAAAAACCTCCGCCATGACGACCAACGCCAGCAATGGCACTATCACCCCCAATATTGTGGTCTGTGATTAACTAATTATGATATTCAATAATTTATACTAAGTCGCCCGAAAGTTTTTTATTACTTTTATGGGCCTACTATACCGTGTCGTCCTATGCCAATGCTAATTAGAGTAAGAACCTATGCCATCTAAACTGCTATCCTTATTGGGAGCCTTGAGTGTTATTGCTATATGCGCATGTCGTAAAGAAAAAAGCCTGGAAGCACTCAATATTGCCACTCCCTGTAGTTATGCCCCGTATACAATCGGGTCATCGTTCACCTATCAGTATGTTAATAGTCTGGGAGACGCCTCTCAGTACACCCTTAGAGTCAGGAAAGATACCAGCATCGAAGGACGTTCGTATTCCATTCTCAACGACGGGTATAACGACCAGTTTATCCGCTGTGATAATGGCAACTACTTCCTGTATGAACCGGCCCTGTCACTACCTGACTATGAACTGACACCAGGTGACAGGCTATTTCTACGTGACAGCTATCCTACCGGTTCCACCTGGAGTGATACCGTGCTGGCAACTGTTGCAGGCGTTAAGCAGTTTGGTCTGCTGCAATACCATGTAATTGAGAGGGATGTTTCCAAAAAAGTAATGGGCAGAACTTACAATGACGTGATTGCTATCAGACAAGATGCAGCGATCATTGTGGGAGAAACCACCTACCCTGCCGGCACTATAGCAACTTACTACTATGCGCCGGGCGTTGGTTATATAGAAACCGCCTCCGCAACTGATACAGTGCGGCTGGTGGACTACAGGATCCGTTAGTACTGTTCCCATATCTGGGTGAGGAAACGCTCTACCGTTCGTCTTACAGCGGTAGCACTGTTGTTATGGTTATTCACCAATACACTGAATACCAAGGTCTTATTCTTTTTAGTAACCAGGTAGCCGCTCAATGCGACGCATCCGGACAAGGTACCTGTCTTAGCATGCACAAACTGCTGTTTATAATAGTTCTTCAGTGTGCCTTTTCCGCCTGTCGGAAACAGGGCGTATAATCGTTGTGAAGGATAGCTCTTATACATGTCAGACAACACACTGACAAAATCTCTTGGTGTAAAAAGGTTATAACGGGATAAGCCGGAGCCATCTACCCACTTCGGCGTATCCGGCAGATTTGCCAGGTAACTCTTTTGCATAAATGCAATCGTACGTGCGGTACTGATCGTATCCCACAATAAAGCGGAACACATCATGAGCGTCTGTTCTGCAAAAAAGTTATCACTACGATGCATCATTGGTTGAAACAGGGTATCCACCGGAATACCTCTCAGCAAAGAGAATGAGGCAGGCGCAGGTCGGTTGCCTGCTGCAGCAATCGTGATTGGTTTATGTAAAGTGTCCTGTAACCGGTATACCAGATCATCACTTCCCCCCGTAATAAACGGGATCTCTCCTTCCTGCACACTTTTATCATTACCATTGTATGTTACGGAGAACCGGTTAATACGCTCGTCTCTTTCCGTCAGCAACTCCTCCAGTTTATCATTCCGATGAACGGAAAAATGTACCGTATCGTTGAACATCCGGGGCCATATAAGGGTACTATCACCATGATGACGCACCCGGGCGACGTTACCATATACCGGCCATTCGTTTAATTCAGGTTGATAGTAGTCGGCATAATCACTCCATGCCCAGCCACTCCCAAAACGTTTATTTTCTATCGCCGCCGGTACCAGTACAATCGGCTGACTGGCCTGCTGTAATAACTGCCAGGCGGGTTGCACATTATAATCCGGATGCAGAAACGCAGGATCTGCCATTCCCTTCACATACAAAGCAGAATCAGTACGGAAATAGCGCAAGGCTGGTAATGAATCACCCAGCAGGCGTAAGCCGGTATACAGGGTAAAGATCTTAGTATTGGATGCTGGTGTGAAATAATGATCTTCCTGATAGTTATACCAGTATTTACCAGTAGCAGGTTCGTAAATGCTGATACCAGTATGCGCCTGTTTCAGCGGCGCACTTGTCAGCAACTCTTCTTCCGCCCATTTTCTAATCGGACCGTACTGGGCGGCAACCGGCTTAATAAATGATAGTAACAGACAAGCTGATAAAACAATCCTGAATGATCTCATAAACCTCCTTATAAAGTGAAGGCTCCATAATGGAGCCTTCAACATCTTATTATATTACAAAATCTCTCTAATATACAGCGTGTCAGCTGAAATATCTAGTGATACCTGGATGTGCATAAGCGTAATTGCCATCTGCATCTGGTACGATCGGTGGCGCAGCATCAAACGCATAGGTAGCAGGTTGCAGATTCAGCCCTGAATTCAGTGCTTTATCAAAAGCGATGGTCTGTCCGGAATAAGTGGCCAGTCGCCCGATAATAGCCGTAAGGGTTGTTTTAGCCGCTCTTTCTGCGTCATGGAATTTATACTCCCCTTTTGCGATAGCAGCAAACAGCTCATCATGTTCTGCCTGATAAGGCTGATTTTCCTGCTTCTTATCAAACTGGTACAGCACTTTGCCTTTATGATCTTTGATCACGGCTTTATCCATCAGCATACGCCCTTTTGTACCGACGATTTCCTCATCTACCCGGCTGTCTGCATCTTTCCAGTGACGGCATTGGCTGTTCATCACCACGCCATTACCATAACGGTATTCTACGTAATGGTGATCATAGATCTCTCCGAATTCTTTACCGGTACGTACAGAGCGTCCGCCCATACCTACGGCAGTTACCGGATAATCGTTCATGAACCAGTTACCGACGTCAATATTGTGAATATGCTGTTCTACGATATGATCACCACATAACCAGTTGAAGTAATACCAGTTACGCATCTGGTACTCCATTTCGGTATACTCAGGTTTGCGGGGTCTTACCCATAAAGCACCCTGATTCCACCATACCTGCATAGACAAAATATCACCGATGATACCATCCTGGAAACGTTTGTACAATTCACGATAAGAGGTCTGGTAACGGCGTTGTAAGCCCACTACAACATTCAGTTTCTTGCTTTTTGCTACTTCGGCAGCTTCCAGCACTCTTTTAATACCAGCAGGATCGGTCGCTACAGGTTTTTCCATGAAAATGTGCTTACCCTGTTTTACCGCCTCTTCAAAATGGATCGGACGGAAACCCGGAGGTGTAGCAAGGATAACTACATCTGCCAGTGCGATCGCTTTCTTATAGGCATCAAAACCGATAAACTTGTTCTCCTCTTTTACATTCAGTTTTCCTGGCGTATCGCCTACTTCTCCTTTAATGTCATTGTAGCTGTTATTCAGTCGCTCAGCAAAAGCATCGGCCATTGCTACCAGCTGAACGTTCTGTTTAGTACTCAACGCCTGTACAGCGGCGCCGGTACCACGCCCACCGCATCCGATCAGCGCTATTTTAATAACATTGTCTGCTCCTGAAAAGAAATTGGCCTGAGACAGCATCGGCATGGTCAGTAAACCGCCAGCCAGTAATGAAGACTCTTTTACAAAGTCCCTGCGGGACTTTCCGTGGAATTGATTCAGTTCTTCCTGTTGCATGATAGAAGGTTTTTTTATGTGTTAATCGGGGAAATTTTTGCTGTTGTGTTGACCTGTATATACAGCTTATCGCTGTCTGTAACTTATCTTGATCCTTTGTACTGATCTACGACCTCTTCAAAAAAACGCGCTGCTTCTTCCTTTGTCGGTTGCTGCGCCGGACGCACTACGCGGAATCCGATAAACGGCGCATCTGCATTCCACCAGAAACTTTTCGGTATCTGTGGGTCTCTGCGGTTCCAGGCCGGATCTGATTTCAATCTGCTGGCACTGCGTAAAGCCACCGGTTCATCGCGATAGTTACCGCCTTTGATCGTCCGGGGTGTTTTGGATGTTGGCCTGATCCAGGGATTGTTCTCTTCTGCATGTTGCAGATACTGCTCATCATACTGATCCAGGGTCCATTCTGCCACGTTACCCAGCATATCATACAAGCCCCAGGCGTTAGGTTTTAGTTCTCCCACTTTATGATACTTGTTATCGCTGTTACCGGCATACCAGGCATACTCTTTCAGTTTCGCAGCATCATTGCCAAAAGGATAAGCGGTTGTTGCACCTGCCCTGCAGGCATACTCCCATTCTGCTTCTGTCGGCAGCCGGTAAAATACGCCGGTTTTTGCATAGAGCCATTTACAGTACATTAATGCGCCATACTGGCTCATACTGTTAGCAGGAAAGCCGCCTACTTTACCCATCCCAAGGGTCAGGTCGATGTATGGAGGACTCGGTCTGGTCATCCCATCCGGAATAGGTGTTTTGTCTTTTTCCGGATCGGAATAAACGTCATACTGCTCAAAGGTAACCTCAAATGCACTCATCCAGAATGCATTGACTTTCACCTTTTTTTGTGGTCCTTCGTCGGCAGTTCTGCCCTTTTCGCCCGTGGGACTTCCGAGCATTACTTCTCCTGCGGGAATAGGCACCATTTTAAAAGAGAATGTAGTTCCTGGCAGTTTTTCTTCGTAAGCAGCAAATGGCTGAGAGGCGGTCTCCTGTCCGAACACCGGACCAGCAAGCATTGATCCCAGCGACAACGCCAATAGTCTGTTTTTCATAACTCGTTTGAAAGATAATACCTGTGAATTTATTAAATCAAAATTTGGGATGCAACGTTTTTTCCATGAATGAGGGTAAGAAATACGCTTTTCCCTCCGGGACCCCTTGCACCAGAATCAAAAAGCGATTACATTTAGCATTCATGCAATCAACCCTTTAACGTTATGGAAAGAAGAAAATTCCTTCAGCAGAGCACATTGGCAGGTCTCTCTACGCTGGCAGCAGGCAGTGCCGCAGCAGCAACCCATCATTCCTTCAATGAGAAGGAGAAAGAACAGGCAGGCAAAACCTTCAATCTCAACTATGCCCCTCATGACGGTATGTTTAAAAACAGTGGCGGCGACAGCTTCCTCGATCAGATACAGTTCATGTATGATCAGGGCTTCCGTTCCATTGAAGACAACGGCATGATGAAAAGAGATACGGCAGAACAGGAGAAGATCGGTAAACTGCTCAGCAAACTCGGTATGCAGATGGGGGTATTTGTGATCGATGCGGGCGACAACTGGAAGGTTTCTCTGACCAGCGGCAAACAGGAGTTTAAAGACGCCTTTGTAAAAGAATGTAAACGGGCACTTGAAACCGCCAAACGTGTCAATGCCAAATGGGCGACCGTAGTGCCGGGCTATTTTGAACGTAACCTGCCGATCGGCGTACAAACGGCACATGTAATCGAAGCCTTCCGCGCAGGAGCAGGCGTACTGGAAAAAGAAGGACTGGTAATGGTGATGGAGCCCCTGAGCGACAATCCTGACCTGTTTCTGCGTACCGCAGAACAAAGTTATGGCATCTGTAAAGCGGTCAACAGCCCAAGCTGTAAAATACTCTACGATATCTACCATATGCAGCGCAATACCGGCAACCTGATCCCTGTAATGGACATGTGCTGGGATGAAATTGCCTATATCCAGATCGGTGATAATCCTGGCCGTAAGGAACCGACCAGCGGTGAGATCAACTACAAAAATATTTTCAAACACCTGCACAAGAAAGGTTTCAAAGGTATCCTGGGCATGGAACATGGTAATGCCAATCCGGGAAAAGAAGGCGAACAGGCGCTCATAAAGGCATACCGCGAAAGTGACGATTTTCTGTAATCGGGTATAACATCAATTTTATTACCTTCCCGGAAAATTCAACTCCCTATGAACTTTCTGATCCGGTTATTAGTAACGGCGCTGGCAGCAATGGTGACTGCCTATATATTGCCCGGTGTTAATATCAAAGACTTTACCAGTGCGCTCATCCTTGCATTAGTATTAGCTATCTTGAACCTGTTGGTAAAACCGATCCTGGTGTTACTGACCTTACCTGCCACTATACTGACGCTTGGACTTTTCCTGCTGGTGATCAACGCCGTGATCATTCTGCTGGCTGCAAGACTGGTAAAAGGCTTTTCCGTGGATGGCTTCTTCTGGGCACTGATATTCAGTGTGGTACTGACCGTAGTCAGTAGCATTATGCACAGTATAGCAGGAGGCAATAACGATTGAGTTTTTACACCATGTACTTTGAACGTGCACACATCAGTGATGAGGAGCTGCTGAGTTTTTACAGGCAACTACTGTACCCCCGCCTGGTAGAAGAAAAAATGCTTCTACTCCTGCGGCAGGGTAAGGTGACAAAATGGTTTTCCGGCATAGGCCAGGAAGCGATTGCCGTCGGCGCTACATTAGCGTTGGATATGGATGAATGGATACTTCCCCTGCATCGCAACCTGGGCGTATTCACCACCCGGCAGATGTCCCTCCAGCAGTTGTTTCATCAATGGCAGGGTAGTCCGCTGGGCTTCAGCAAGGGACGCGAACGCTCATTTCATTTCGGCAGCCGCCAGCATCACATATGTGGCATGATCTCACACCTGGGTCCTCAACTCTCCATTGCGGACGGTATTGCTCTCGCACATAAACTTAAAAAGGAAAATAAAGTGGCCCTCGCTTTCACTGGTGAAGGCGGTACCAGTGAAGGCGAGTTCCATGAAGCGCTTAATGTGGCCGCTGTATGGGACCTCCCTGTTATCTTTCTTATAGAAAATAATGGCTATGGCCTGAGCACACCGGTAGAAGAACAATACCGCTGTGAGCAACTCGTACAACGCGCCGCAGGTTATGGTATGCGTGGTATGCGTATCAACGGTAATAACCTGCTGGAGGTCTACCACGCTATCAAAGAGGCCAAAAGACATGCGCTGCAGGAACAGCAACCCGTCCTGATCGAGGCCATGACCTTCCGTATGCGCGGTCATGAAGAGGCCAGCGGGACAAAGTATGTTCCCCCTGCCCTATTGGAAGAATGGGCCAAACAGGATCCTATCCTTCATTTTGAAGGCTTCCTCCAATACCTCCGCCTCCTGGACGATCATAAGATCAAAAACATCAGGGAACAACTGAAGCAGGAAATAGATAACGATATCCATGAGGCACTCTCTGCCACGTCTCCTGCCGTCAGTATTACGGATGAACTGAACGATATCTATGCGCCGGCCCTTCCGGCCATACCTCCTCCTGAAGATACACCTTCCCCGCAAAAACGGTTTATAGATGCGATCTCAGAAGGATTGCACCAGGCAATGGACCGCTATCCGAACCTCGTCCTTATGGGACAGGACATCGCAGAATACGGTGGTGCTTTTAAAATTACAGAAGGCTTCTCCACCATATTTGGGAGAGAACGGGTGAGAAATACCCCTCTTTGCGAAAGTGCCATCATTGGCGCCGGACTGGGATTGTCTATCATGGGCTTTAAGAGCATGATAGAAATGCAGTTTGCCGACTTCGTCAGCTGCGGCTTTAACCAGATCGTCAATAACCTGGCGAAGATACATTACCGCTGGGGCCAGACGGCAGATGTGGTGATCCGGCTCCCGGCAGGTGCCGGCGTTGGCGCCGGACCCTTCCACTCTCAGAGCAATGAGGCATGGTTCACACATGTACCTGGTCTGAAAGTGGTCTATCCCTCTACTCCGGCTGACGCAAAAGGACTGCTGCTGGCGGCTTTTGCCGATCCTAACCCGGTATTGTTCTTTGAACATAAAGCGCTCTACCGCAGTATCAGCGGACCGGTATCACTGGACTGGTACACAATAGAAATCGGGAAAGCAAAACTTATACGAAGCGGAGAAGATATCAGCATCATTACCTATGGTAGCGGTGTACACTGGGCGCTGGAATATGCACAGCAATACCCGGATATCTCTATGCACATCCTGGACCTCCGCTCCTTACTCCCGCTGGACTATGAAGCGATCAGGGCCGCTGTGGAAGCCACGGGAAAAGTACTCGTCCTGCATGAAGATACACTAACGGGTGGAGTCGGGTCAGAAATCAGTGCCTGGATAGCGGAACACTGTTTTTCCCTGCTGGATGCTCCGGTAATGCGTTGCGCAGGACTCGATACACCGGTGCCTTTTGCAGCTGAGCTGGAGAAAAATTTCCTCGCGAAAACGCGTATGCATCAATGCATACAGCAACTCATGAATTATTAGGCAGGTACGTATGTTGGGATTTTCCAGGATAATGCGCTAACTTGCAGCCCGGACCAATAAACATTTTTTTTATGTTGCTTGAAGTAATCAATAACGTAGAGACTACAGATTTTTACAGAGCTGGAGATAAGATCGCTCACTCTTTGACCTATGTTGTTATCATCGTGTTTGCTGCAATGTTCCTGTACGCAGCGATCAAGTACGCTAAACGCTAGTATTCAACAACTTAAGATATTCAAAAGCTGTTTTACTCCATTGTAAAATGGCTTTTTTTATGTCTTATTTTACCCTTACATATACCAGTTTCCCCATCTTGCGGCCGCTCTCCCTGATGTCTATTTCAAAATCATCAAAGCTTTTGATCAGCTGTAAAAGTTTGCTGTACCCATAGTTTCGGGCGTCAAAATCCGGTTGTTTCTTCAATAACAGATTCCCCAGTTCTCCCAGGTAAGCCCAGCCATCTTCATCTGCAATATCATTGATACTCGATCCCAGCATATTCACCAGTTCCTTGTCGGCCTTACTGATAGCCTTACTCTTCTCCTTTACGGTTTTCGGTTTCACGGACGCATCCTTTACCTCGCTTACCAGGATTTCAAGATAAATGAACTTATCACAAGCGGCCCTGAAGGCACTGGGCGTCTTCTTCTCTCCCAGTCCGAATACCCGCATCCCGGCCTCCCGCAAACGCGTAGCCAGACGGGTAAAATCACTGTCGCTCGTAATCAGACAAAAACCATCTACCCTGCCGGTATACAGAATATCCATCGCATCGATGATCATCGCAGAGTCGGTGGCATTTTTGCCGGACGTATAACTGTATTGTTGTATCGGGGTAATCGCATTGTCGAGCAACACTGTTTTCCAGCCAGCCAGCGTGGGTTTTGTCCAGTCCCCATAGATGCGCTTAAATGTGGGAATTCCATACTTGGCCACCTCTTCCATCATCTCTTTCACCTTGTTGTAAGGAATATTATCAGCGTCGATAAGGACAGCCAAACGGAGATCTTTGTTTTCCATACATGCCTTTATTGGGGTTGATAAACAAATTTAACACCAGCCTGCTGATAAAATAACATTAGTTGTAATTTTTCTGGTAAGCTCCTGTGTATAAATCCATTATCTGTAACTTTGTACTATGGATCAGTCGCCCGGGAGAGTTTACACCTTCCACTTCATTATGCTATGCCTCAGCAATGCACTGTTTTCCGCCAGCTTTAACATGTTGCTTCCGGAATTACCCGCTTATCTGACCCGGATGGGCGGTGAGGATTACAAAGGATATATTCTTGCCCTTTTTACCCTGATGGCAGGTTTGTCCCGTCCTTTCAGCGGTAAACTGACAGATACGATCGGTCGGGTACCGGTTATGATCTTTGGCTCATTGGTATGTGTGGTATGTAGCCTGCTTTATCCCCTCGTCAGCTCTGTAGGCGCATTCCTATTATTGCGCTTTTTCCATGGATTTTCTACCGGTTTTAAACCAACAGGTACTGCCGCTTATGTTTCTGACATTGTACCTGCTACCCGCAGGGCGGAAGCCATGGGAATGGTTGGCTTGTTCAGTACGATAGGTCTGGCACTCGGACCAGCCATCGGAGGGTACATTTCCACACAATGGAACATCCAGGTAATGTTTCAGATATCAGCCGTTTTTGCACTGTTATCAGTAGTAATATTGGTGGGTGGTATGCGGGAAACCCTGGCAGACAAGCAGGGCTTCAGATTGTCTACACTCCGGATCTCAAAAAGTGAGATCTTCGAACCATTGGTACTCGCGCCGGTGATCGTCACCTTCCTGACTTACCTGAGTTATGGCGCCCTGTTTACCATTATTCCCGACTTCAGCAGCCATTTGGGCATTCAGAATAAAGGACTCTTCTTCACCTTTTTTACGGCCGCCTCTATCGGCATCCGTTTGCTGGCAGGAAAGGTCTCTGATAAATACGGGCGTGTTCCCATTCTCAAGATCTCTTCTTTTACGATGGCAATCGCGGTCTTTGTACTGGCGGTAGCACATACGCCGGCCATGATGCTGACAGCCGCCATTATCTACGGCGTATCTGTAGGATTGAACTCCCCGGCGATCACTGCCTGGACGATCGATCTGGGACATCCGCAGTTTAAAGGACGGGCGTTAGCCAGCATGTATATTGCAATGGAGGCCGGTATCGGTCTGGGCGCATACCTGTCCGCGTTTATCTATCACAATGATACCCGCTTTTTCGCCCTCACCTTCTATTGTACAGCGGTGGTAACATTATTGGCCTCCGTATATCTGCTGTTCATTTATCACAACCGCAGGCTGCAGGTGATGTTGCGTTTTGTGCATATGCGGGCGCCAATCAGGCGCTTTCTTCGCTAAATCAGCTTATAACTTACCATAATAAGAAAGCCGTACACCTCAGTGTGTACGGCTTTCTCTATTAAAAGCATTACTGATCAATATTACAGCTGCTCGTACAGTGCGCGTAAACGCTCACGTGTCATCTGCTCTTTCCAGTCTTTGCCCAGGGCATTTTCCCACAGCGGCGCCATACCCAACGATACGTCAATCATGATGTTAAACTGTTCATCGGTCAGTCCTTTGGTAATACCCTGCGGAATGTCGATGTTATGTTTTTTCACCATTTCTTTGAACTCTTTCACGCCTTCCGGATAGAATTCTTCCAGCTTGTCAAATACGATACAGTTACCGATACCGTGTTTGGTTCCCAGCAGGTATGCCAGGCCATAGCTTACCGCATGTGCCACACCTACCTGGGAATAAGCGATACTCATACCGCCGGCATAAGAAGCCATCATCAGCTTCTCATCTGCATCATCATCCCACTGCTCTTTGTGCAGGAAAATCTCCTGGCAGAGGCGAAGCGCTTCTTCACCATAAGAACGGCTGAATGCATTCAGATAAGTACCCTGCAGGGATTCGATACAGTGAATATAGCAATCCATCGCAGTGTAGAATTGCTGGTTTACCGGTACGCCTTTGATTAATTCCGGATCGAGTACGATCTGGTCAAATGGTGTAAAGTCAGAGTTCATACCCAGTTTACGGGTAGGACCAGTCAATACACAGGTACGGCTTACTTCAGCGCCGGTGCCGGAAATGGTAGGGATACCTACTTTGTACACACCCGCTACTTTTACCAGGTCCCATCCCTGATAGTCCGCAGAAGAACCAGGGTTCTTCATCATCAGGGCTACGGCTTTGGCCATATCCATTACGGATCCGCCACCGATACCAATGATACCGCTTACTTCACCGAATTCCGCTTTCAGGTCGTCTCTTACCTTGTCTACGTATTTAGTCTTTGGTTCGTCGGTAACGTCGATGTATACGATTTTATCTTTGCCTCTCAGGGGAACACGTTTTGCAAACGCTTCATTTCCCTGAAAGAAGTGGTCTACGAAAAATATCATCGGCGCATCGCCCAGACGGCGGGGCGCCAGTATTTCGTCAAGCTGGTCAAACGCACCACGGCCAAACACCACATAATCAACCATTTTAAAATTCCTGAATTTCATCTCGGTGGTTTAATGTTTTAGTATTACAGTAATTTTTCTGCCTTCACCAGGTCTTCCGGCGTATCGATCTCCACGCCCATGTATTCAGTCACCACCATTTTCATGGAAATGCCATTCTCCAGGTAACGCAGACATTCGATCTTTTCAGCAGCTTCCAGCGGACTTACCGGCATTTTGGTAAAATCCATCAGCGTTTGCCTGCGGAAAGCGTAGATGCCGATATGTTCGTAATAAGTGGTCGCCACGTTTTTATCACGGGGATACGGGATCACCGAGCGGGAGAAGAAAAGGGCGTTGGATTTCTTATCAACGGCCACTTTTACATAGTTAGGATCTTCGATAGATTTCCAATCCTTCAGCACCTGCATCAATGAAGCCACCTGCACGTTCTTACCCTCTTCTCCTTCAAAAACCTGCAATAATTTCTCCAACGGTTCTTTCTGGGTAAAAGGTTCGTCACCCTGTACATTCACCACGATATCCACATCAGCACGATCTTCAATGGCTTCTGCAATACGATCGGTACCGCATTCGTGTTCCTTTTTGCTCATGATTGCTTTACCACCGTTACTTACAATTTCATTGTAAATAATGTCGTTGTCGCAAACCACCATTACCTCGTCAAACACACCGGTGTTAACGGTGCTTTCATAGGTACGCAGGATCACAGATTTGCCCCCCAGTTTTGCCATCAGCTTACCCGGAAACCGGGTAGCGCCATAGCGGGCAGGAATTAAGGCTACTTTCTTCATGGTGATATCTTATAAAGCGCTCTTTACTGCGTTCACCAATTTCTCTGCACGTTGCTGTATTTCTTCTTCGCTCCAACCGAGGTTGATAGGCGTACAGATACAACGGCTCATGATCGCGTCAGACACCGGGAACTGTTTTACTTTATACAGTTCCATTGCCTGTTGCAGTCCTGGTGCAAAACGGGACAATACAACGCTCTGTTTGAAGTGCTCCCAGTTACGGATGTAGTGCCAGTTATTGTCAAACCAGTAAAAGGCAGGCAGACCGGCAGCTTTCATAGCAGCGGCAGCCGCTCTTGCCTGTGATTCTTCCGGTAAGAAGAACGCCAGGAAAGTAGCACTGTCTCCTTCTGCATCAGGCAGACGGCGGAAGGTGACACCTGGTACGGTAGCCAGTGCATCCTTGAGTATTTTCTTTGTTTTACGCTGGATGCTGAGGAAGGTATCCAGTTTACGTACCTGCGCCAGCCCAACTGCTGCGTGCAGTTCGGAGATGCGGTAGTTGTATCCTACATATGGATGCAGGTCAGCGCCACGATCTACGCCCAGGTGGTCGTGACCATGGTCAGCATACGCGTCGCATTTCAGGTAAACGTCTTTATCGTTTGTAACAACGGCGCCACCTTCTGCGCAGGTGATGGTTTTTACAAAGTCAAATGAAAAAGCACCTGCGTGACCAATAGTACCCAGTGCTTTTCCTTTATAAGTACCGCCAAATGACTGGCAGGCATCTTCCAATAATATCAGGTTGTGTTTGTCGCAGATCGCTTTCAGTGCGTCGAGGTCAGCCATTGAGCCGCACATATGCACCGGCATTACGGCCTTTGTACGCGGTGTGATAGCCGCTTCCACCGCCTTGGGATCAAGTGTCAGCGTATCATCCACATCCACCAGTACAGGTGTTGCTCCAACAGAGAAAATACATTCAAAGCTGGCTACAAACGTGAAAGTAGGCATGATCACTTCATCTCCGGCGCCAATACCCAGAGCCGCCATTACAGTGGTCAGCGCAGCAGTACCGCTGGATACCAGGTGTGTATGGCTTACGTTCAGTTTTTCAGAAATGGCCTGTTCAAGTTCCTTAGCTTTCCAGATGCCTTTACGGGGACCATCAAAGCCGTAACGCATAAAAATGCCTGTATCTAATACATCATTTATTTCCTTGCGTTCTTCCGGGCCAAAAAATTCATATCCGGGCATAAGTTGTTGATTTTTGCAAATGTAGTACAATCATATTGCCCGTCCTCGCAAAAACTGTTTATCTTTTACTAAAAATTACCATGCGTTTAGTGCTGTTCCTTATTCTGTTGACGGCTCCGTTTGCCGGCCTCCATGCCCAGCAGCCGCAGTCTGCGATCAAGGCCTTATTACAGAAACAAACAGATTCCTGGAACCAGGGCGACCTGGACGCCTTTATGAGTACCTACTGGAAATCAGACTCCCTGATATTTATCGGTAAACGAGGCCCGACCTATGGCTGGCAGGCCACACTGGATAATTATAAACGCTCTTATCCGGACACAGCTGCCATGGGCAAGCTGAATTTCAATTTACTGGAAATGAAAGCATTAGCCGCTGATACCTGGTTTGTGGTGGGTAAATGGCACCTCACAAGGACAATTGGGGATCTGGAGGGACACTTTTCCCTGCTGATAAAGAAAATCAAGGGTAACTGGAAGATCATTGCCGACCATAGTAGCTAAAAAAAGAAAACCATCCCATGAATGGGACGGCCTGCTATACACCACAACATTAAAGAAGAAGTTCTACTAATTCGTTTTTCCTCAGTTGGATATTAAGGTTAATCTAATAAATCTATGGTAACGATTTAGTCTTTATTATCTTGATCGCGCACCACTGCATTTTCCTTTTCAGGTTCTTCGGAGAGATCTCCGTGTAGCGGATTGCGGCTATTATCTGCTTTACTTGTCTTTAACACTTCAACGGGATGCTGTTCCGGCTGGTTATACTCTTCAGAAGAGTTCTTTTCGTCTTTTTCTTTTTCACTTAGCATATGTTCCGTTTTAGAATGTTTGCTTGTCGATTACACTTTATACTTTGCAAAGTCTGTTCCAGCTATGAAATCCTTGATAAATAGGCATTCCCTTACAGTTCTGAGTAATGCATTCCACAAAACGCGCCCCAAACCGTTGTGAGCGATGTACAGCATCCTCCACATCATAATAGTAGCCGCGTTTGGTGCAATAGATTGCAAGACCTAATGCCTATACGTTTTAGCAGAATTTTTAGCAGCTTAAAACACCCGTCAAAATCTACTTATTTAAGTACAAAATGGCCACTGCAGAGGAAGTGCGGTGTAAGGGGGTATCTTTTTTTAACATTTTGCTTACCTGCAGATGGCATAGACTTTGAATATTATATAATCCGCCCGTGTTGATACCATGATAGTTATACCTCAGCAATTCATGACAGTTACCCTGAAGCATTGACACGGAACAGGAATCGAAAATTGGCAACTTGGATATTACTACTACATATAAATTCAATAACAATTATAAAAATGCTACTATGAACATCCGGGGATACCAGTGGTCGGTACTGAAAAAACTGCTGAAACAGCGGTTTACAGAACTTTCAGACGAAGATCTAGTGTTTGAAAGAGGTAAAGAAAGGGAGCTGTATGTCAGACTTGAACGTAAAACAGGAAAGTCTGAGGAAGATGTTGCCCGCATCATAAAAGGTATGCAACAAGCATATTTGCAGCAGACAACATTGCTGTAAGGATTGTAGTGATCAATTGTGACTTTACTGAGAACGGAAGTTCGATGTGTAAATCTTCATGATTGATCACTTCTTTTTTTTGTTAATAATTGTCCTGGACATGGCCATTCTTCCGCCACATCTTTATTACAATAGCCAGATAACCAGCAAGGGAAAGCACCAGCCAGCTGTAAAAGAAAATCATTCTCCCGGGAGTTGATTCTTCCGGAATGGCAAAACCTAAATATAACCCCAGGAACACATTCACCATCATCCAGAAAAAACCGAGGAATACTGTCCTCATTATTCTGACGAAATATTGCACAATCCTCATATCAAATGGTTCCTTCCTGTCCTGTTGTGGCTCCTGTGACTCCATATCTGATCTTTTTTGATAAATTAAGGAAGACATAATTTCCGCAATGCCAGGCTATCTCCTCTGAATACGTTAAAGTCAACGGTTGTACGGATACCATTCACCCTGCCGATATCGCTATGCTGCCAGAATAACCACTGTCTCTTTGTCGAAGGTCGTTCTTTCTGATAATAATGCGCCAGCCATAATGGATACTTGTCAAACTCCTCTCCGAGATAAGTCTCGTAAAAGTGTATGTTGGTATAAATGATCGGTTTCACACCGTAGGCCTTTTCCATTTCCTCCAGCCAGATCCTGGCAGTAGAGCGGATCACCGCCGCCGGCTGGTTATTATGTACTTCTATATCCAGCACAGGCGGTAAATCGCCCGATTCGAGCTGTACCACATTCTGAAAATTAATCACCTGCTTCAGCGGATCTCTCGTAGAATAAAAGAAGTGATAAGCGCCCCGTACAATACCGGCCTTCCTGGCCTTCTGCCAGTTTGTTTTAAATGAGGCATCCTGACGGGTAATCCCCTCAGTCGCCTTTATGAACGCAAATGATATATGGATCCTGTCCACCTGCATCTGCTCTACAGCAGACCAGTTGATATTCTTCTGGAACTTCGATACATCAATTCCATGAATGGAATAATTCACCGGCATATCAATACCAAATTCTTCGTATCGTACAAAATTGATGGCATCTTCTTTGTCCAGCCACCATAGCCAGCCACCAGCAGCCAGACATAGGAGGAATAAAAAGACGAAAACCAGACGCCTGGACTTCTTAATTCGGAGTTTTGACACTTTTAAACTGATTCAGCTTTCGCATTAAATAGGAAGGTTTTCCAAATTTCACAGCAAGTATAATTATTATTATACATAACCCGCGTAGTTATCTTATTTTTACAATAATAAGTGATGTTGTTATGCCAGAATTTAATCTTAACGATAGCCTCAATCTGCTTTCCAAGTTCACGCCTCGCCGTATCTGGAACGCCGGTAAGGTACTGAGTAGTTATTTTGTAAGCAAGTGGACCGGTAAGCCTGTACAATGGGGTTATCCTATATCCGTATCTTTTGAACCGACAACATCCTGTAACCTGAGATGCCCCGAGTGTCCCAGTGGTCTCCGCGCTTTTACCCGCCCTACAGGTATGCTGCAGCAGGACTTTTTCAGGAAGACAATCGACGAGATCTATAAAGAATTATTATACCTGATCTTCTATTTTCAGGGTGAACCTTACCTGAATCCAGGCTTCCTGGAAATGGTAAAGTATGCACATGACAAAGGGATCTATACCGCTACCTCTACCAACGCGCATTACATGACAGATGAAAATGCCCGTAAAACAGTGGAAAGTGGTCTGGACAGATTGATCATCTCTATTGACGGTACCACCCAGGATGTGTATACGCAATACCGTGTAGGGGGTAATCTTGAGAAAGTGATCCAGGGTGCAAAGAATATCGTGAAGTGGAAAAAAGAACTGAACTCCAAGACGCCATTTGTGTTCTTCCAGTTCCTCGTCGTGAAACCCAATGAACACCAGATTGAGGATATCAAACAACTGGCGAAAGAGATCGGTGTAGATGAAGTACGATTCAAGACCGCACAGGTATACGATTATGAAGAAGGCAACCGCCTGATTCCTACCATTGATAAATACAGCCGTTACCATCGCAAAGAAGATGGCACTTATGCTATCAAAAATAAGATGGGTAACCATTGCTGGCGCTTATGGCACTCTCCGGTAATTACCTGGGATGGGCTTGTAGTACCTTGCTGTTTTGATAAAGATGCACAGCATAAACTGGGAGATCTCAAGAAGGAGTCCCTGAAAGAGTTGTGGCACAATGATAAGTATATTCAATTCAGAACACAGATCCAGAAAGGACGCGCCAATATCGATATTTGCGCTAACTGTAGTGAAGGAACAAAGGTTTGGGGGTAACAAACCTTCAACCTTTTAATCTTCTTCTTCCCGCTCTGCCGCAGCTTTTGCCTTTTTCTTCTTGCTGCGGCTTTTCCGGAATTTGTCAAACAGGTTAATGCCCATACGGACACCTGCAAACTCCAGCGCTGTCATTAATGCGCTGGTTGTAAATGATTTAAAACTGCCGCTCTGCCAGGCAACTTTTGCGACACGTCCTACTATGCCCAGTACGCCCGAATGTTTCGCGCTTCCCGGGATAACGGAATTCAATGCCATTTTTCCATAGTTACCTTTTAGATGATCCACCCTGTTTCCCAATTCATTTTCAAGTGCCTTGGAACGCTTTTTCAGGCGGATAATTTCCTTTTGTAACAGGTCTTGGCTCGTTACTTTCACCTTGGGCATGTGTAAAAGTTTATCATGAATGCTTTCAACGTTGTTATAGTTGTTCGTATAATTCTTCCTCTTCTTCGTCTTCAGACCGCTTTATGGCACCTGCTTCTTTTTCTTTGTCTTCGTCGTCCTTCTCCTCCATTTCCATTTCATTCAGCAATTCCTTCACCAGCATATTGGATAAAGGAATCTGAATGAGCGGTTTTCTGAATACCAGTATGATGCCCAGCAGTATTACAAACAGACCTGCAGAGCAGGAAAATCCTAATGTAAAACTGTTGGTCATTTCACCGATCCAGAATCCCAGCACCATGCCCAGGAATACGATCACAAAAAAGAACAGCAGGAAAGCCAGTATCAGTGAGAAGAAAAGCCCTAAGGCTTTCGATAGCTTTCCTGCTGCCTGAAGCTTAATCAGGTCCAATCGGGTTTCAAGGTACTCCTTTGCAACCTTGCCGGTCTGATTGAAGTAATTGCTGAAATTATCTTCCATGCAAAATTTTTTTGTACAAGCAGGGGTTATGCTAACTCATTTTCCAATGCATCCTCATATTGTTCCTTCTTCTTCTTGAACTTGTCTTTCAGCTTGTCTGCCTGGTATTTCAGCTTATCGACCAATTCATCTTTCTTGTCAGAATTCAGGAAGTAACCAACTGCTACCCCTACTGCTGCGCCAACAATGAATGATACAACTGCTTTTGAACTGTTGCTTGCCATAAAATAAAGTTTTAAGAGTGAAACAATGATTTAACAATCGTACTGTACAGGGAACAAACATTATTCCAATAATTCCGATCTGATTAGAATAACTGTTAAAGAAATTTTATTCATTACTGATACATGTTCAATAATCTGCAATGTTTAAACACTTTACAGCCATTAATAGTTTAGTTTTATAGTACCTGAAAATATTGCCGTGAACGGTATTCTTTTTGCACGATAGCTATATCTCTTGACAGAATAACCTTTAACCTCATGAGCGTAATAGACAACGAGCGTATAAAACAAGTCAGCTTCCTGCTTATCATTCTGCTACTGGCATATGTACTGTTCAAAGAATTGTATACATTTTTCCCCGGATTCCTCGGCGCTGTTACCATGTATATACTAAGCAGGAAATTTATGTTCCGGCTGGTAGAAAAACGTAACTGGAAAAAGAGTGCCGCTGCCGCGTTACTCATGGTGCTCTCCTTTATCATCGTTCTACTGCCCTTTGGTATGCTGATCAATATGCTTACGGATAAGATCGGATACGCCGTATCTCATTCGCAGGAAATGGTCGCTGGTATTGAAAAGCTGAATGTTCGCATAAAGGAATCTACCAACTTTGATGTGTTGTCACAGGTAAAACTGGAACGTCTGCAAGGTTACCTTACATCCGTACTGCCAACCTTGCTGGGCGCCACTTTCAATACACTAACTGCCATCGCTATACTCTATTTTATTCTGTACTTCATGCTTGTGAACGCCAGGGAAATGGAAGCATGGTTGTATGAGTACATTCCATTGAAAGATGAGAACGTGCTCCGCCTGGGGACAGAATTCCATAAACTGGTGATTGCCAATGCTGTCGGGATCCCCGCTATTGCGCTCATCCAGGGCGTCGTGTCTCTGATAGGATATTTTATATTCCAGGTACCACAGCCTGTTTTCTGGTTTGCCGTAACCTGTTTTACGGCTATGCTACCTGTAGTAGGCGCGGCTGCTGTATATGTTCCTATGGGACTTTATCTGCTTGGTACCGGTATGACCTGGCAGGGCATCGGCGTGCTGGTATATGGCTTTGCGGTCGTAGGTACTTCGGATAATATATTCCGTTTTGTATTAGCCAAGCGAATCGGAGATGTACATCCGCTGATCACGGTATTTGGAGTGCTGATAGGTGTGAATCTCTTCGGTTTTATCGGACTGATCTTTGGTCCTTTACTGATCTCAATGTTTATCCTGCTACTGGAGATCTACTCAAATGAATTCTTCACAAAGAAGCGCGAAGTGCGTATCAAACAGTGAGTTATTTATAATAATTATTCTCTGCAATATAGGCCGCTACATTGTCCGGCACCATGTAACGGATGGGCTTTCCCTCCTGTATCCATTTACGGATATCAGTAGAGGAAATATCCAGCATCGGTGCCTTTAATATCTCCACCTGTGCGCCATGCGTTTCTGTCACTTCATGACCGGGACGCAGGTAAACACAGATAGGATAATGCTGAATGATGTGTTGATAGTTTTTCCAGCGGGTTATGTTCTTGAAGCTGTCGCTTCCCATGATAATGACGAACTCCTGCGTGGGGAATTTCTCTGACAGATAAGTCAGTGTATCTATGGTAAAAGAAGGCCTGGGCAGCGAAAATTCGATATTGCTTGCTCTTAATTTGGGTTCGTCCTTAATGGCCAGTTCCACCAGATGAAAACGGGTATGCTCATTCAATAATGATCCAGCTGGTTTTAGTGGGTTTTGTGGTGAAACCACTAACCATACTTTATCAAGGTCTGAATTGTATGCTATATAATTCGCTATTATCAGGTGTCCGGTATGTACAGGATTAAATGATCCAAAATACAAGCCTATCTTCATGCCCCGGTTTTTTGAGCGTGAAAGTAGTGAATAATAAGGACATATATATATGTATCCTTATGAGAGCGGTTTGAACTGTTCAAACATCATCCCGCATTCCTTGCAAAAATGCAGCGCTCTGCAAAGCGCAGATCCAAAGGGAGAACGCAGATAGGTATTTTCACTGCCACAATGCGGACAGCTTACTTTGATCAGCATATCGAGGTTGACCTCGCCTTCATGTTTTCCCGGAGGTGCAATACCATAGTTGCGTAACTTCTCTTTCGCGGTTTCCGTCAGCCGGTTGCTGTTCCAGTTCATCTCTTTGTCAACGGTAACAAAGGCGGGCATCTGCAATTCTCTTTCTACTGCATTCGTGATGTTTTCTTTGATCACATCGATCGCCGGACACGCAGAAAAAGTAGGGATCATTTTAACGTGTACTCCTTCCAGATCAACCTTTACATCGGTGATCATACCCAGCTCTAGTACGCTCAGTACAGGGATCTCAGGGTCCATAACGTGGTCCAGGGCATTGTAAACAGCCTGTAATGTGGTAATTGTTTGCATATCCGTTTTTTCTACCAGGTAGCTTCCGGATCCAACCGGAATACTTCTCCCATTTCGTTTAATAATTGTTGCAGATGTTCTGTATGCTGTCCCTTCCGTCCGCCATAAACCGGTGCGGTCATGGTCGGGATGGTAAGTCCGGCTTTTTCTATAACGGGTGATATATTGTTCAGCCATTGTTGGTATAAAGCCGCTTCGCCAGGATACACCATTTCCGCAATCAGTAATTCCTCTGCTTCTCCTGGTTCAAAAATGCCGCCAGCCAGCTGGAAACAATTATCCAGAGCCTGCTGCATCCGCTTTTTACTCTCTGCTCCTGCTGTGCACAGTTGCAATATCCATGCATCTGCATGGAGTGTATGATACTTCAACTCGCCCTTTATCTTAGCTGCCAGTTGCCGTAACGGTGTGAAACTGCTCTGTGAAAAAGACTGGTAACGTACCGTCTCTGCATGATCAAACAGGAAGTGCCGCATCAGGCTGAAATCGTAGGAACCGATCGGCATTTCTGCGAGGTGACTACATTTGAAATCTGCCGCTTCTCGCATAAACGCAAACTGATCAGGATCGCTGCCATTAAAATGTTCCTGTAGTATACGATAGAGTGCCCAGGCATGACCGATCTTGTCCTGTGCCATGGAGGAAAATGCAATATCTTCTTCCATAACCGGACCTAAGCCGGTCCATTCTGAATTGCGATGGCCAATTATCAGTTCATCATCCGCTATTTTGATAAGCAGTTCGGGTAATGCTTGTTCTAATTGCATTGGGATATGGGGAGCTATTTTGACTGTGCTTTAAATTTGTTGATCTTTTCCATGACTTTAAATCCGCTGGCATCCCGGTAAGTTTTATCCGGATTGTTGGCAAACATGTCTTCATCTTCCAGGTCGAATGCAAGAATATCTGCACTACGTACGACCCATAGGTTCACACATTTTTTCCTGCGGCCAAATTGTTCTTTGGCAAAAATCAATGCAAGATTTGCGTCAGGGGCATGTACACAACCGACATGCTCATGATGCGCACCTCTTTTTTCCTGGTGAAATACTTCGAATACATTCCAGTTTTCGCCCTCTTCGATGCTGAAGGAGCCGTCACTATTATTTAACCGTAGCCGGTTAACACGTGGATCCAGTGATTCATTCATAAAACGTGGTACTTGTCTGTTAATCCTGGGGGAACTATCTGATTTACTATGCTATACTTATGCGACCGGCAATGCCGTACGCGCTCTTTCTTCCTCCCGCATGAGCGCCTTCCTGATCCAGCGGCCATGTTCTTCTGCCCATTTGCGTACGTCCAGTCTTTCTTTATTACAAGGCCCATTGCCTTTGATTACTTCAAAAAACAGGTCCCAGTCCGGATCTGAATACTCCCATTTACCGGTTTCCGCATTCTTTTTCAGCAAGGGATCCGGCAAGGTCAGTCCTAACTCCCATATCTTGGGTACATAGGCTTCCAGGAACTGATTACGCATATCATCGTTACTGGCCATTTTCACCTTCCACTGCATGAGCTTTTCGCTATGAGCAGATACTTTATCCGGCGGACCAAAGAAATGCATGATCGGTTGCCACCAGCGGTTCAGCGCATCCTGTAACATGGCTTTCTGCGCAGCAGTACCGGTAGCCAGTTCAATAAAGGCGTCGTGTCCCTGTTTCAGATGGAAGCTCTCTTCATAACAGATCCTTTCCAGCGCACGGCAGTAAGGTCCGTAAGAGCCCTTTGCATTAGCCACCTGATTGACAATGGCTGCCGCATCTATCAGAAACCCGATCACGGTCACATCTGCCCAGGTTTCGGCCGGATAATTAAACACATTGGAGTATTTGGATTTTCCGCTCAGCAGGTCATTGATCATGGCCTCCCGCGATTTACCCAGGGTCTCCGCCGCATTATACAGTAATTGTCCGTGTCCGATCTCATCCTGCACTTTTGCTATCAGCGCCAGTTTCCGCTTAAATCCGGGGGCCCGGGTGATCCAGGTGCCTTCCGGCAGAGCGCCTATTATCTCTGAATGAGCATGCTGCTCAATTAACCTGATCAGCTGTCTGCGATATTCTGCCGGCATCCAGTCGCCCGGCTCAATCTTTTCCCCACCGGCAATACGCGCTTCAAATGCGGCCAGTTTAACAGGATCGTCCTGCAGCTGTTCTTCCTGCTGCCGGGACCTTCCGGAATCATCATAAATATATCCGCCACCGTACATAGTGCGATTGTTTTGGTAGATTGTAAGTTACGAAAAAATGTACCTTTAATTCTGAACGGGTGCTATGTTTTTATTCCTGCAACTCATATGGTGTACTTTGCTGTTTCCTGCCGCTCAGCCAAAGGAAACAAAACCTGTTACGGTCATTAAGATCGTCTTTACGCCTGACCGCAGACCGGAAAATCCTGATTCAGACAGCCTGTTTTATCAGCCACACCGTAAACTGCAATGGTCTGATTTCAAAGCTACTCCTCCCCTGCGCGGTCCCAGTGCAGCTGTTTCATATACCAGTTTCGCATACGAAGGCAGCAGCCTCCATAAGAAAGACACCTTACAGATCAACCTGACCCTCCAGGTCTTTTTTATCAAAAGTTCTTCCTGGGTAAAATCTATCGCGCGTGACAATTACTCATTATCACATGAGCAATTGCATTTCGATATTACCTGGCTGGTAGCTCTCCGTTTCCAGCAGCGCATAAAATCCATGGAACTGACGGCCGAAGATTTCGACAGCATCATTCAGTATCAATACATTGAGTCTTTCCGGGAAATGAATAAGTTACAGGAAGCCTATGACCGGGAAACCAATCACGGACAAGACCCTGTGGCACAAAAGAGATGGAAAAGCCTGGTGGGAGAAGCCCTGGCCACCCTCACACTGGATGGTGCCCTGACCCGTTATTGCAATCCTTTATCTGCCGATTCCAGTACACTCAGTACTTTCAATACCGCCTGGTAATAAAAAGCGGGTTGGATACCAGAAAATTCATCTGATAACTGATGGTAATCGGGGTGATCTTCCACACCGAAATAAAGGAATGGGATCTTTAGTTTATAAAATTCATAATGGTCGCTCTGATTCAGCCAGTTGCCGGCACCTTCTTCTTTCCTGTCATGCCCTGACAATAATTTGATCACGTTACCTGCTGCCACACCGGCGTCTACATAAGGTTTCAGTTCAGGAAACTGGGCCAGTCCGCAGACGTACAGCTCCTGTTTGTCATTCCGGCCGATCATATCCATATTGATATTCAATACGATCTGCGAAACCGGAACTGGTGGCTGTTTCACAAATGCCTTCGCTCCCTGTAATCCCTCTTCTTCTCCATCCAGTGCAGCAAAGATGATGGTATGACGGGGCTGGTGCTTTTTATAATAAGCCATCAATGCCAGCAGTCCGCCAACACCGGAGGCATTATCATCTGCACCATTGAAAATACTATCCTTCCCTTGTGCATCCCGTTTGATACCAAGATGGTCATAATGGGCTGTTACCACAATGGCAGCATCTGAGGTGCCTTTGATGTATCCAAACAGGTTGGTACCCATAATCTGCTTATCGCCTTGCGGGAAGTAAAAAGGGTATTCGAATGTATTATGAAAAGATTGGAGACCGATCTCGCGGAAACGGGAAATCAGGTAAAACTGTGCCTGCCGGCTACCTCTGGTACCCGCCATTCTGCCTTCATATTTATCAGATGAAAGCGTCCTGATATCATTGACAAGCTGCGTAGGATCTATCGGGGTTTGTGCCTGTGTGGCAACAGTGATGAAGAGCAGCAAACTCTGGATGAATATTTTCATACCTTATCTGTTATACCGCAATATAAGTTATTTCAGTGCGCAGCGCTTATCAGTACGATTAATTCAGCAGCTGGAAAGCAATCAATGCAGAGATATATGCCAGCGCTGTCATGTACACAAATTGTATGGCTGGCATTTTCCATGATTTGGTTTCTCTCTTTACAATCGCCAGTGTACTCATACACTGCATGGCAAAGGCGTAGAACAACATCAGGGAAATACCGCTTGCAAGTGTATATACCGGACGTCCGTCCTTCCAGGTGGCGTTGGTCATTTTCTCTCTCAGGGTTGCATCGTTATCTTCCGGGGATTCTCCTACACTATACAGCGTAGCCATTGTACCCACAAATACCTCACGTGCGGCAAAGGAAGTAATTAATGCAATACCAATTTTCCAGTCATAACCCAGCGGACGAATCACTGGTTCAATCGCATGTCCCAGTACGCCTGCATAGGAATTACCCAGCTTTTCAGATTGCATTTCCATATCCAGTGCTTCGCTTTGTTCCGGATGTGCTGTTTTCAGTTGTTCATAATGCGCAGTCACCTTTTCCATCCTGTCTTTAGGACCGAAAGATGCCAGGAACCAGAGTACGATAGAGATCACCATGATCACCTTACCGGCATCTGTAATGAAGATTTTTGCTTT
The DNA here is from genome assembly GCF_000024005.1 of Chitinophaga pinensis DSM 2588. Lineage (NCBI taxonomy): Bacteria > Pseudomonadati > Bacteroidota > Chitinophagia > Chitinophagales > Chitinophagaceae > Chitinophaga > Chitinophaga pinensis. The sequence continues at coordinate 952,720 of NC_013132.1, read as the reverse complement.
CTGCACCATGGTGGTACCTACGTTTGCCCAACGGGGCGCACGGTATACCGGCAGTTCCATGATGAAATAGCTCTTTTCTTTTATCTTGATGAATAACTTCAGTATTGCAGCGATGAACAGTGCCATCACAAAACCCAGCAGATACAATCCCATCATCACCAGTCCCTGCAGACTCAGGAAGCCAAATACAGGTCTGTCCGGAACCACCAGGGCAATCATCACCGTATAAATAGGCAAACGCGCGGAACAGCTCATTAAAGGGGTAATGAGAATCGTGATCAGGCGCTCTTTCCTGTTTTCAATATTCCTGGTCGCCATGATTGCCGGCACGGCACAGGCAACCCCGCTGATCAGGGGCATCACAGATTTACCGTTCAGTCCTACCTGTCGCATCAGTCTGTCCGTCAGGAAACTGATCCTGGCCATATACCCTGTATCTTCCAGCACGGTGATAAAGGCGAAGAGGATCATGATCTGCGGCACGAATACGGCGATACCTCCCAGACCGGCAATCACCCCGTTCACCAGGATGTCTGTCAGCTGATTGGCAGGTAAAGCCCCTGTAAGCCAGCCACTTAACCAGCCAAAACCAGCCTCAATCCAGTCCATCGGAAAGGATGCCAGCCAGAAAATACTCTGGAACATAAAGAACATGATACCCAACAGGATCATGTATCCCCAGAAGCGGTGGAGTAATATGTTATCGAGTTTCTCGGTTTGTAACTGTTTCTGCAAAGGATCGGCTTCCACCACGGTATTCTTCATGATGTGTTTGATCCTGGCATAGCGCTGCATGATCTCTTCTGCCTGCACCTTGGTCTTATTGAACTGGTGCGTTTGCAGGATATTGGTGATGGCGAGTTTTTGTCCGCCGTTCAGAAATGCCAGTTCATGATGGTTCACGGCGATATGCATAGCGGCATAATCGCTTTTTACCTGTACATATTTCCTGATCTCCTGGATTACCTCCGGTGCTAAAGCCTGACTATCAATGAAATCTCTCGGTGCTACGGATTGTTTCTCCTTAGCGACGAGGTCTATCATCTTTTTCAGCTCCGTTACCCCTTTGTTTTTACGGGGGTTGATGCTCACAATAGGCACCCCCAGTTCTCTTTCGAGACCGGCTTCGTCTATTTCGACGCCTTTTTTGCGGGCAATGTCCATCATGGTAAGACCGATGATCACCGGAATTTTCAGGTCCATGATCTGGGAGCAGAAGAGCAGGTTACGTTTCAGGTTGGAGGCATCGGCTATGATCAGGATCATGTCCGGTTGTTCATCAGCGGCAGGATGAACGAGTACATCGTAGGTAACAAACTCGTCAGCGCTTTTAGGATACAGGCTGTAGGTTCCTGGCAGATCGATAATATTGGCCTGGAGGGAGGACGAGATAGTAGCGGCCCCTGTTTTTTTATCAACAGTTACCCCTGGAAAGTTGCTGACTTTCTGGTTCAGACCTGTCAGCGCATTAAAGAGCGAACTTTTCCCACTATTCGGATTCCCTACCAACGCGATATTGATCGTAGCTTTTTTTGTTGCCTGCATTCCTTAGCCTTATCCTGATAAACGGTTTAAAACGCAAAGTTATGATTAAATACAGGAGGCGGGGAATCGGATCGGGAAAAAGATCCGTTAAAAAAAAACCACGGTAAAAACCGTGGTCAGTGTTTCTGTAACTATTGAACTTATTGTGATGACAAAGTTTAATCTTTAACACACGTTTCTCATCACTTAACGAGTTTATATAAACTGTATCCGATAGTGCTCACTACATCCAGGGCTGCTTCGCTTGTCTTTGCAGCGGGTGTGCTGCCGGAGCCACTATTGTCTACAGGCGTCTTATTTTCCTGTTTTCCGCCTTTATAGCGGTAGTTTCTTTCCAGGGAATCAGCCTTATTCTCTCTGTTGTCCCCGTTTTGATCGTCATCGTCATTATCCTCACGATTGGAGTCATTGTTATGGTCCATATCTACAGAAGATCCGTCTTCATTCATTTTGATTTCAACGTGACCTCTGTCGCGGTTACGGCCAAAATCGTCCCAATCGTCATTGAAATCCCATCCGTGAGAGTATTCCAGGTTTCTGTCCATCTGTACCTTCTTGTTGGCAGGTACTTTCACGATCACCCTGATATGCTGTCCTCTGAATTTAGAATTCGCCGGAATTGAGATACCTGATGGTACATAGAGAATTGAATCTTTCTGTTCCAGCTGATACTGAATTTGTTTTGCGAGGGCTCTGGCCTGGGCAACGGTACGTCCGCGGGAATAGCGTTCTATATACACCTCGAAACTGTCGCTATCACTTTTTTCCAGTCTGATCCTGGCAGAATTGATGATAACGGTGTCTTCTGTCACACGCAGTGCATCTCCGAAAAAGTCGATATCGTCGATGTTGGTATAATCCTCCGCCTGTTTAATGACTAACTTTCCATTGGAAGGTTGCACGAGGGCGTAATTTTCTTTTAAAATTCTGCCAGGACCGGTCCTGAAGTCTCTGATCACAGAGGCGACCAGTGCAACTGCACAGATCAGACCGGCAAACCATAACAGGCTCAGTGTATATCCGACATAACGGTTAGCTTCCTTGATCCCGGTCGCCTTGCGGACGAAGAACATGATCAGCGCCACGATAGGGATACCTACCAGGAACAGGATGGAGCACCAGAGTAACAGATTTTGAACAGTACCTGCCAGGATCAGGTTTTTCAGAGGGTAAAGGGCCGCGGAAGATGCGGTGATGCCAATTCCTACGCTGATCAGCGAGATAAGGATCACAACCGCAAGAAAATAGAAGAATCCCTTGGTCAGTAACAGGAGTACTTTTCCCAACGCTTCGAAGATGCTGCGAAAAGCTCTTTCGATGTCGCTACCAACTTGCCTTCCGCGGCCCTGGGAAAAATTTTTAACATCGTTCCCAAAGTTCTTGAAATGGCTTTTGGCAGCGTTGATCTCGTCCTGCACGGTAGCACGTATATTATTAACGTCTACCTTTTCTCCTCTCATCTGCAATTTTTCAGCGGCAGTGTTTGCCTCAGGGGTTACAATCCACAGGATGAAATATACCAGGATACCGGAACCGAAACCACCAATTGCCAGCAGGGCAAAGATGATACGGAATACTACCGGGTCTACGTTCAGGTAAGCACCAAGGCCACCACATACACCACCCAGTACTTTTGCGTCCGGATCACGGTACAGCCTTTTACGCGGGCGGATTGATTCATATGCAGGGTCGTTGGCTGGCTGCTGTTGCTTGCCGCTACCTTCTTCCACCTGATCAAACTGTTCCGGCGTACCCATAGAGGCTTTTACGGCCTGTACGTCTTCGTCCGTGATACAGTGTGTTGTTTTTAATTTATTTAGGAAAAGCTCTGCAATGCGGCTCTCAATATCACTCACAATCTCATCCCCACCCTCTTCGCGAGCGAAATAGCGCGATAAGCTTTCCAGGTACTGCCGCAATATCTCATATGCACTATCCTCGATAGCGATAAGGCGGCCGGCCAGGTTTATGTTAATGATCTTTTTCATTTCGATGCTCTATTTTAGGTTTTGGTTATCGGATGGTAGTGTTAATGTTATTGACTTGTGAGCTGTGTTACTGCATTGGCCAGCTCGTTCCAGGTCGTTTCCAGTTCCTTGTAGAAGAGTTCTCCCTTGTCGGTCATGGAAAAATATTTCCTTGGAGGACCTGAATTACTTTCAACCCATCGGTAAGTCAGTAATTCTGCGTTTTTAAGTCGGGTAAGCAGTGGGTAAAGGGTGCCCTCCAGGATGTCCAGCTTTGCTTCTTTCATTTTTTCGATAATGTCTGAAGGATAAGCTTCTCCTTGCTTGATGATCGACAGGATGCAGAACTCAAGCACCCCCTTTCTCATCTGTGATTGTGTGTTATCTATATTCATGGCAAGTGAGCTTTATGAATAAAACGATACTTAAACATGGTAAATGGTGGTTTCTGATAATTACAATGTAAAGATAGGCATTTTATACTACTATGCAATACACAATACCATAGAAAACAAAATAACTTGTTTAGGATATTACCGGAATTTGCCAATAAGTAATTGTTATTCAATTATTTGAAAAAACATAGCGGGTTAGAAAATTTTTTTGCTATTGTGACGAACGGTCTTAAATAAGGGATGAAAGTCTTGCCGGCAGGTATAAGGGTTTCCCTGCAAAGCCACTCATAAATAAAAGGGATTTAACATTTTTTTATCGTCTATCTTTACAAAGTAGGTTAACACTAACTTATTTTTGTACTGTACAGATGAAAAGAATTATTGGCATATTCCTCCTGGCACTGATGTGCACGCAGCTCCTTCCGATTAAGGAGGTGGGGAAGATATTGTTCAATAATCAGATCGTCGAAGAGCATCCTGTGGAAGATGGTTGCCATGGCGACCTCGTTAAAATTGCCAAGGATCTCAAATTCCTCAACAACAGTTCTACAATCCAGTTTGAGCCTTCATTACTGGTAAAAAGTCTGCACTATAACTTCTTTGCGGAAATCCCACAGGGTCCTACCCGCGAAATACACTGTCCTCCACCCAACTGCTAACAGATTTAAACTATTGAATCAGTACAGCCATGCTGCCCTGCAGGGGCTTTGCCGGCTTTATACTGTTCTTATTTCATTTCCTCCATATTTGGCGCATACGCGCATACTTACTATTATCCATTTTTTTCACTTAACCGGAGTAGCTATGCCAGTTAATAAGGGCATTCCTATCCCCTGTTATAACGTTATTCGCGTTTCTTTTAAATCCTTCTGACTATGAGCAGGCAATCCATATTTTCCAATGTTAAAGGTGACCTTTCTGCCGGCCTTGTTGTATTTCTGATTGCGGTTCCGCTGTGTCTGGGTATAGCCCTGGCATCTGGCGCACCCTTGTTTTCTGGTATGATCGCCGGCATCGTAGGTGGGTTGGTAATTGGTTCCCTGAGCGGATCTCAACTAAGTGTAAGTGGTCCCGCTGCAGGCCTTACCGCTGTAGTATTGACAGCAATTACAAAATTTGGCGTATTTGAAGTTTTCCTGTTAGCCGTTGTGATCGGTGGTGTTATACAATTGGCGCTCGGCCTTTTAAAGGCGGGTATCGTTGCTAACTATTTCCCATCCAACGTTATCAAGGGTATGCTGACAGCAATTGGTATTATTATTATACTGAAACAGCTGCCACATGCCTTTGGTTATGATGCTGATTCGGAAGGCGACTTCGCTTTTATACAGGTAGATGGAGACAACAGTATCACTGCTTTACTCTCTACCCTGAATCACATTCACCTGGGTGCTACCCTGATTACCATCGTATCTGTACTGATCATCCTTTACTGGAGCAAGATCCCTAAAGTGAACGTGGTACCGGCTCCCCTGGTGGCTGTACTGACAGGTGTCGGACTCAACACACTTTTCATTGCCACCGGTAGTGTACTGGCTGTTGCACCGTCTCACCTGGTAAATCTGCCCGTTGCAAGCGATTTTAATTCATTCATTGGTCAGTTCACACTTCCTGACTTCAGTGCTATTACCAATAAAGAGGTTTGGATCGTTGGCGCCACTATCGCAATAGTAGCGTCTATTGAAACCCTCCTGAACCTGGAAGCGACAGACAAGCTGGATCCCCTGAAACGTCATTCTCCCCCTAACCGTGAATTACAGGCACAAGGTATCGGTAACATCATCAGTGGTATGCTGGGCGGTCTGCCGGTTACATCCGTAATCGTACGTTCCTCTGCAAATATCAACTCAGGCGCCCGTACCAAACTGTCTGCTATCTCGCACGGGGCTTTGCTGTTAGTTTGTGCAGCCTTCATTCCTACCCTGCTGAACAAAATACCACTGGCCACCCTCGCCGCTGTACTGCTGGTAACCGGATACAAACTGTGTAAGATTTCCATTTTCAAGGAAATGTTCAAAAACGGTAAGTATCAATGGATTCCATTCGTTGTAACAGTTGTTGCGATCGTATTTACCGATCTGCTGATCGGTATTTCCCTGGGTATGGCTGTCAGCGTAATTGCCATTCTCCGTGGTAACATCCGTAGTTCTTACTTTTTCCGTAAGGAGAAATATAAAGCCGGCGAAAGCATTATTCTGGAACTTGCACAGGAAGTTTCCTTCCTGAATAAAGCCAGTATTTTGCTGACGCTCGACCATATGCCGGAAAATTCTACTGTGGTTATTGACGGAAGTAAAACCACATACATAGATTTTGACGTATTAGAAACTATACGAGAGTTCAAAGAGGTAAAAGCTGTGCAAAAAAACATCACAGTAATTATCACTGGTTTCAAGGAACAGTATAAACTGGCTAACACTGAAAATATTTCCCCCGAGCAGCAGGAGAAAATAGCCAGTGGCCATGTACATACCATCACCGGTAACCATGAACAATTGTTGAAGGAGCTTCAGCTGAACTAATCACTGCAGCTCTGTGCATTAAATTTAAAACCAGTAAAAAACTTGCAAAAAATGAAAACATTAAATAAGGCAGCACAATCCAATATCACTCCGGCACAGGCTTATGAATTATTAAGACATGGTAATGAGCGTTTCGTAGATAACCTGAGACTGCACCGTAACCTGCTGGAGCAGGTAAATGACACCCGTGACGGTCAGTGGCCAATGGCGGCGATTGTGAGCTGTATGGACTCCCGTACTTCTGCAGAACTGATCTTTGATCAGGGTCTGGGCGACATCTTCAGTATCCGTCTGGCGGGTGCTGTGATCTCTGACAACGTACTGGGTAGCCTGGAATATGCCTGTAAAGTAGCAGGATCTAAATTCATCGTTGTACTGGGTCACTCCAAATGTGGTGCGATCAAAGGTGCATGCGATATGGTACAGATGGGTAACCTGACCGGTTTGCTGAATAAAATCACGCCGGCAGTTTTCGCAGAGAAAACCATCACAGAAAACAGAACTTCTTCTAACCCTGCATTCGTAGATGCAGTGACACATCTTCATACTGAGCGTTCCGTACAGGCGATCCTGGAGCAGAGTCATATTCTGCGTGAAATGATCCTGAATGGCGAGGTTGGTATTATCGGCGCTATGTATGATGTAGAAACAGGTGTGGTGACATTCCAGGAAGAAACCCTGGTAATCGGTAGTGAGAAGTTCAATACTACTCCTGAGGCTGCAACAGTCTAAGGATGTACAACTTTTGACAAGCCATGCTTGTAGTCATATACAAAGGAAAAGCCGCTCTTCTCCAGGAGCGGCTTATCTGTTTTTATTACTTTCTGTTTCCTTGTTATCGGTCTGATAGTGCTTAGATAATGCTTATCCTACGTTCATCTTACGTTCATGAACGTAGGATGAACGTAGGATAAGCATTATCTAGTAAAGTATAAACCGAAAGAGAGACCCGGTACATCAGATTTTTCGGAGTCTTTCCGCTGCCTGTTCCAGTGTTTCCGTTTTTTTCGCGAAACAGAACCTTACCACATGATCATCTTTTCCGTTTTCGTAAAAAGCTGAAACAGGAATGCAGGCGACCCCAAATTCTTTGGTAATACGGGTGGCAAACTCCTTATCCCCTTCATCTGAAATACGATCGTAACGCATTAGCTGAAAATAACTGCCTTTTGAAGACAGCGGCGTGAAACGGGTATCTTTTGTCAGTTCCAGGAAATAATCTCTCTTCTGCTGATAAAATACCGGCAGACTCAGATAATGTTCCGGCGTCTGTAAATAGCGGGACAGGCCATACTGCATCGGGGTATTCACCGAAAAACAGAGATACTGATGCACTTTACGGTATTCTGCCATCAGGTGAGCCGGCGCTACGCAATAGCCCATTTTCCAACCGGTGTTGTGAAACACCTTACCAAAAGAAAAGGTGACAAAACTGTTTTTCAATAACTCCGGATAACGGAGTATGCTGAGATGTTGTGCACCATCGAAAACCAGGTGCTCATATACTTCATCGGATAATACGAGTAAGTTATGCTCCTTTACTATTTCCTGTAGTTGCGCGATATCAGCGGCCGTCATAATACTGGCGGTGGGATTATGCGGCGTATTGATCATGATCATTTTAGTACGCGGTGTAATCTTACTGCGTACCAGCGACCAGTCTATTGTATAATCAGGATAAGAAAGCGGAATCAGTACGGGTACACCGCCATTGACCAGTACATTCGGAATATAACTGTCATATGCCGGTTCGAAGATAATAACTTCATCACCGGGGCTGATACAGGTGGCGATCGCTGTAAAGATGGCATATGTACCACCAGGTGTGATGGTGATTTCCGTATCCGGATTTACCTGCTGGCCATACAGATTTTGTATTTTTTTAGCAATCACTTCACGCAAAGGCATAATACCAGGCATGGGTGCATATTGGTTATGCCCTTCCTGCATCGCTTCGCTGACCATTCTTTTCAGCTGTTCATCACAATCAAAATCGGGAAATCCCTGGGAGAGGTTAATGGCTTTATGCTGCGCCGCCAGGGCGGACATCACTGAGAATATAGTGGTGCCTACGTTGGGTAGTTTTGACATAAAATACAAATGATCAATTACGAATAGATGTCTGAAATTAAAACATGTAATCCGTAATTGATCATCTGATCGGTGCTTTTATTCTTAAAGGAACTTATCGCCTTTATTTCTTTTTACTTCAGCAACGTACTCTTTGATCTGCTGTTCGTTCTCTTTTTTGCAGATCAGCAGTACGTCGGATGTGTCTACGACGATAAACTCGTCCAGTCCCTGTATTACCAGCAGTTTTTCCTGTGGTGCTTTGATCATACAGTTTTTAGCATCTACCAGCATGATGTTTTTGCCTTGTACTGCATTACCGGAATCGTCTCTGTCCAGGTTTTCATAGGCAGACGCCCAGGTACCCAGATCGCTCCATCCGAAATTGGAGGGAATGACATATACGTTATCTGCTTTCTCCATGATCGCATAATCGATGGAGATATTAGTACACTGCGGATAGATGCTCTCGATCGCTTTCTTTTCGTCCGGGGTATTCAGTAAGGCATCATTCTGTACGAAGAGCTCATCTATTTCCGGAAGATATTTACTGAAGGCGGTCAGGATCGTTTTCACGTTCCACACAAAGATACCTGCGTTCCAGAGGAAGTCCCCGCTTTGCAGGAAGGTTCTGGCCAATTCCAGGTTTGGTTTCTCTGTGAATGTTTTAACCGGGTATACGTTATCAGACACCTGTTGTGTTTCAAACTGGATATATCCATATCCGGTGTCAGGACGGGTAGGTTTTATACCCAGGGTTACCAGCGCGCTGTGTTTCTGTACGAACATGAGTGCGTTCAGACAGGTGCTGGCAAACGCGATAGCGTCCATAATCAGGTGATCGGCGGGCGCACAGATAATGTTTGCCTTGGGGTCCTGTTTATTGATCTTATGAGAAATATAGGCAATGCAGGGAGCGGTGTTCTTACGGGAGGGCTCACTGACGATATTATCAGTCAGCAGGTCCGGCAGTTGTTCCTTTACCTTGCTTACATAATGATGATGTGTAACGACAAAAATGTTTTCCTCTGGAATAAACTGGGCGAACCGTTCATAGGTCCATTGCAGTAACGTTTTCCCGGTGTTTAGGATATCCAGGAATTGTTTGGGGTAATCAGTGCGGCTATAGGGCCAGAAACGGCTACCTATTCCCCCGGCCATAATGGCCACATAAAAATGCCTGTTCACAGATGTCATCTTATATAATTCCTTCCCTGATTAAATCATGTAAATGAATGATACCTATATAGCGTTTATCTTTCAAAACCAATAGTTGTGTTATGTCATGTTGACGCATCATTTCGAGTGCATTGACCGCAAGTTCGTCTTCCTGGATCGTCTTCGGATGCGTTGACATGATAACTTCTGCTGTGACACTTTCGCCCGGAATGCCTTTTTCAAGCATACGGCGAAGGTCTCCGTCAGTGATGATTCCACTCAGTGAGCCTTCTGCGTCCAGTACAGCGGTAACGCCCAGCATACCGGAAGAGATGGCTACGATCACTTCTTTCAGTGCACTTTGTTTTGTCACCTGTGGCGCCTGGTGGAGGCGACTCAGGTCTCCGACCTTGAGATACAGCTTTTTACCCAGTGTACCTCCCGGATGAACTTTTGCAAAATCAGCAGCAGAAAATCCATGCCATTCTATCAAACATACGGCCAAAGCATCCCCCATTGCCAATTGGGCAGTCGTGCTGGTCGTAGGCGCCAGATTATTTGGACAGGCTTCCTGGTCTACTGAAGTATTCAGGATAAGATGGGCTTCACGTGCCAGAAAAGACTCCGTATTGCCGACCATGGCAATCAATCTGTTGCCAAAGTTCTTCACAAGCGGAACCAGTACTTTTATTTCAGGAGAATTACCGCTCTTAGAAATACACAATATGATATCGTCATGCTGGATCATACCCAAATCTCCGTGGATAGCATCTGCTGCGTGCATAAAAATAGCGGGGGTTCCCGTGGAATTCAGCGTGGCAACAATTTTCTGACCGATGATAGCGCTTTTCCCTATCCCGGAAATTACCAGTCGTCCGGCACATTCCGCGATCCACTCTACCGCCTTTTCAAAATCACCATTGATGTATTGCTTCAGGTCGGAGATCGCTGTTGCCTCGAGGGACAGCGTCCTTTTCGCCACTTCAGCAATATTAATAACCGTTCTATTTTTCATGGGCAGCCACAAAGTTAACTAGGATTCAGCAGATTAAGCCCATGATATTCTGTAAATTTATAATAATGCGTGCTTACACTGCTCTTTGGGGAAAAACGGGCATTCTGTGATGGCTTCCGGGTAGGGACAGTTGGAAAGGCAAGCTGAGCGGGGATTCTGACGAGTCATAACTCCCTATAACACATAAATTAATTGCCGGTCAGCGCATTTTTAATTAACTTCGTGTCCCCTAAAAAACACATAAACAATATCCATAATTTGTTACTTTCTTTAGAGTTTATTTGTTTTAAATTTTGAATGCAATGGCTGTTGTAAAGGTAAGTTTGATAGATGCATTACGGGAACACTTTGGGTTTGATTCCTTTAAAGGGAACCAGGAAATCATCATCAAGAGCATTCTTGCCGGTAAAGATACTTTTGTAATAATGCCGACCGGCGGAGGCAAATCTTTATGTTATCAATTACCGGCTCTGATGAGCTCGGGTTGCGCACTGATAGTTTCACCACTTATTGCTTTAATGAAAAACCAGGTAGACCTGGTACGTTCATATAGCAGTAAAGACAATGTGGCGCATTTCTTAAATTCTACCCTGTCTAAGGCACAGATAAAAAAAGTAAGAACAGACCTGCTGTCCGGCAAGACCAAAATGCTCTATGTAGCACCGGAAACGCTGACCAAGCAGGAAAATCTGGATTTCTTCCGTGAATTAGAGATCTCCTTTATAGCTGTCGATGAAGCACACTGTATTTCCGAATGGGGACATGATTTCCGTCCGGAATATCGCCGTCTCAAGGAAATGATAGAACAGATCAATGACAGTCTGCCTATTATTGCCCTGACCGCTACTGCAACGCCGAAAGTACAGAGCGACATTGTAAAAAACCTGGAACTGCGTGATCCGCAGGTATTCCTTTCTTCCTTTAACAGGTCAAACCTCTATTATGAGATCCGTCCTAAGCGTAAGAAAGACCAGACCATCCGCGAAATTGTCAAGTTTATTCACCAGCATAAGGGAAAGAGCGGTATCATTTATACGCTTAATCGTAAAACCACTGAAGAACTGGCAGATATGCTGGTTGCTAACAATATCAAGGCTGTCGCCTACCACGCCGGACTGGACGCTGGTACCCGTGCGCAACGTCAGGATATGTTCCTGCACGAAGATGTGGACGTGATCGTTGCGACTATCGCCTTTGGTATGGGTATCGATAAACCGGACGTACGCTTTGTTATACACTACAACATTCCGAAGAGCCTGGAAAACTATTACCAGGAGACAGGTCGCGCCGGTCGTGACGGACTCGAAGGGATCTGTGTCTGCTTCTACTCTTATAAAGATGTACAGAAGCTGGAGCACCTCATGCGTGATAAACCATTGAGTGAGAGAGAAATGGGGGCTCAGCTGATCAATGAAACGGTGGCATATGCAGAAAGCTCTGCCTGCCGCAGAAAAGTGATCCTGCACTACTTCGGAGAGAAATACGAAGAGTCACAGTGTAATAATGCCTGTGATAACTGTCGCAATCCGAAAGAGAAAATTGAAGTTAAAAACCGCGTAGTCATCGTACTCAAAGCGATCAAATCACTGGAAGAACGCTTTGGTACCGAATACGTCGTAAATATCATTACCGGAAAGGTCAACCCTCAGATAACTACCTATCAGCACAACCAGCTGGAAGTATTCGGAGAAGGTAAAGAACATGATGCCCATTTCTGGAACTCCCTCATCCGTCAGATGATGCTGGAAGATCTCATCGAAAAAGATATCGAAGAGTACGGCCTGCTGAAAATCACGGATAAAGGACACGCTTTCCTGCAGGAACCTTATTCTATCATGGTGTCGCTCAACCACCAGTTTGAAGAAGACGGCGGCGATGAAGATGAAGTAGCTGCGGAATCACAGGCATCTGCTGATACCGCGCTGTTTGAAATGCTGAAAGACCTGCGTAAGAAAGTTGCAAAAGAAAAGAACCTCCCTCCTTTCGTGATCTTCCTGGAAACATCCCTGGAAGACATGGCTACACAATATCCTACTACTGTCCAGGAGCTCGAAAAGATCCAGGGTGTGAGTAAAGGAAAGGCTATCCGCTACGGAAAACAATTCGTAGACGTGATCGCTAAATATGTGGAAGAAAATGATATCGTGAAACCTGACGATTTCGTCATGAAGAGCGTTGTCAACAAGAGCGGTCTGAAAGTATTTATCATCCAGAACATCGATAAAAAGATGCCGCTGGAAACCATTGCCCGCAACAAGGAACTCACGATTCCGCAATTGTTGGATGAAATGGAAACCATTGTCGCAAGCGGTACCAAACTGAATCTGGATTACTGTCTGGATGAAGAACTGGACGATTACGCACAGGACGAGATCATGGAATACTTCAAAGGCTGTGAAACATCCAGCCTGGCCCTTGCAAGAGAAGAACTGATTGAAAGCGATTATACCATTGAACAGCTGAAACTGATGCGTATCAAGTTCCTGGTGGTATATGGTAACTAACGGACAATATTTAACACGTAATGACTGGCATACCACACATTAAGAGCACTATTGCTCCTGTAAGAGAGCGCATCATACAACATCCTTTATATCCGGAGATGCAGCGCATGGACGATATCCGTGCATTTATGCAGTATCATGTATTTGCAGTATGGGATTTTATGTCCCTCCTGAAATCGCTGCAGAGAAATCTTACCTGCACAGATATTCCCTGGATACCGAAAGGCAGTGCGGCGACCCGTTTTCTGATCAATGAAATCGTCACTGGTGAAGAAAGCGATGTAGCGCCTGATGGTACCCGCCTCAGTCATTTTGAATTATATCTTCAGGCCATGGAACAGGTAGGCGCTGATACTTCCGGTATCAAAGAATGCCTGCAACAGCTGGAAAGAGGTAAATCTCTTACGGCTGTGATTAACGGTCTGCCGCCAGCAGTACGTGGCTTTGTAAAACACACTTTCGACCTGATTGCAAACGAACCTGTACATGTACAGGCAGCTGTTTTCACTTTCGGTCGTGAAGATCTGATCCCTGATATGTTCCTGGCACTCGTGAACGATCTGGACAAACAATTCCCCGGACAAATCAGTCTGTTTAAATATTATCTTGAAAGACATATTGAAGTGGATGGTGATCATCATAGTCACCTCGGCATGGAGATGGTACAGGAACTTTGTGGCAATGATCCGCAGAAATGGGAGGAAGCAGCACAGGCTTCAAGAGCTGCTTTAGAACAGCGAAACGCTCTGTGGAATGGGATCCTGGAGGAAATCAAAAGTTTTGTTGAATAAAATTTGGAAGTTAATTTTTAATTTGCTTATCTTTGCAATCCCTTCACGAGAGAAGGACAACAAAAAAGAGTTGGTGCGGTAGCTCAGTCGGTAGAGCAAAGGACTGAAAATCCTTGTGTCGGCGGTTCGATCCCGCCTCACACCACGAAGAAAAAAGGTTTGATGTTATAACGTCGAACCTTTTTTGTTTTAACACAATCTGTTTTCCTCGAACATTGATTCTGAGTTTCTCATATTTTTATTACTAAGTAATAAATTACCTCTACTTCTTAACTATACGCCTGTCTAAAATACCAAGCAGAAGAAGCGCTACAGAAATTGAGTGATAAGACTACGGTTGAGTTTAACCCGCGCATTCTAAAACGATCTCTATAAGATGCTAACTCCATCGATAAACACATAAACAACATGGTTGTAACTTCAAGAGCAATATTACTGTTTACTTAAATGGTTGTTCTATCTTTATATTATGTTTTATAGACGTAAAATCATTCTTGCTTTATTAGAGCTTTTCGAAGACGAACTTGAAAAAATACGCCTGCAAAAGCTTTTGTTCTTGTTTTGTCAGAAACAAGAGAAGGCTGACTATGATTTTATCCCGTATAAATATGGTTGCTATTCATACTCTGCAAATGCTGATATGACAACAATGGTAACAAAGGGGTTATTAGCCGAAACAGCCACGAGTTTTAAAAAAACTGATAACGTTAGCTATTTAAAGCTCCTGAAGCCTCATGACCTTTCTAAGCTCAAAAGTATAAAGACGCTTTATGGAGAGATGGACAGTACTGCGCTGATGAAACATACATATAGAAATTTCCCGTATTGGGCCATCAATAGTATAAAAGCTCCCTCTATTTTATCAAAAGAAGAGTTGGATAAAGTAGAAAAACATAAGGCATCCTCTAATCAAACGATTCTATATACAATTGGTTATGAGGGAGGAAGTTTAGAAGATTATTTAAATCGACTGCTGAGAAATGATGTCAAAGTCTTAATAGATGTCCGCAATAATCCTCTAAGTATGAAATTTGGATTTAGCAAGAGTCTACTTAAACGCTATTGTGAAAGTCTCGATATTATCTATATGCATTTTCCCGAAGTTGGGATTGTATCAGATAAAAGACAGGCATTGAATACTCAAGCTGACTATGATAGATTATTTGCGGATTATTGCGAGAATGATATTCCAAAAACGATTGATATTCAATTAGATATTTTAAATATTTTACGGAAATATAAGCGAATTGCTTTAACTTGCTTTGAGGCAAATTATTGCCAATGTCACAGAAGCCATTTAGCAAATGCAATAAAAACGCTACCGGGCTTCGAGTACGAAGTAAAACACATATAGCGCTTATATGTCCCGAAAAAAAGTCCTTATAACAGTCACCACGTATTGGAACTGCTACATTTGTGAGGACACAGAGTTAAGCTCGTTTTCTTAACTTTGAAGTAATGAGTAAACAACAAAGACGTAGCTACGATAAGGCCTTCAAGCAGATGGCAGTAGAACTTTATCTGAAGGGCAAAGCGGCTTCAGATGTTGCTAAAGACCTTGGTATAGGAGTCGATATGGTTCGTCGTTGGACCAGAGAGCATAATGAGAGTGGCGCACGCAGTTTTCCTGGCAATGGGAAGCAGGATCTGACACCGGAGCAAAAGGAGATCCAGGCTTTGAAGAAAGCACTCAAGGAGGCGGAAATGGAAAATCAAATCCTAAAAAAGGCGGTAACCATCTTCTCCAAGGAAGGCAACAAATATTCAGGTTCATAAAGAATCATAGTGGCAAATTTGATGTCGGGAAGATGTGTAAAGTGTTTAAAGTAAGCCGCAGTGGCTATTATGCCTGGTTAATTAGAAAACCTTCAAAACAGGCGATTGAGAATCACGCTCTAAGCGATAGAATTGAAGCAATATACCGTTCTGGCAAAGGCCGGTATGGAAGTCCTAAAGTAACCAGAGTACTCAAATCAGATGGAATACATGTATCACAACGGAGAGTAGCCCGGATCATGAGGTCAAAAGGGCTCCGTAGTGTAATTGTAGGTAAGTTTAAAGTCTGTACTACGGATTCTAATCATGACAAAGAGGTATCTTCTAACATATTAAACAGAGAATTCACTGCAACGTCACCATCAGAAAAATGGGTCTCAGACATTACATATATCCGTACAAAATCCGGGTGGCTCTATCTCACTGTCATTATGGATCTGTTTGACAGGAAGATACTGGGATGGGCGATGAGTAAAGGCATGACAGCAGCAGAAACAGTAGTAGCAGCGTGGAAAATGGCTATCAGGAACAGGTCTGTAAAAGAGCATATGATCATCCATTCAGACAGAGGCGTACAATATGCCAGTCATGAATTTCGGATATTGCTCAAATCAGGTCAAATAAGGCAAAGCATGAGCCGTAAAGGAAATTGCTGGGATAATAGTGTATGTGAAAACTTTTTCAAAATTCTCAAGTCAGAAACAGGGATTAACATCATTTACGATTCCTTTGAGGTTGCCAGAAGAGAAATATTTGAGTTCATAGAAATCTGGTATAATCGAAGGAGAATACACTCCCGACTGGGATATATGACACCTGAACAATTTGGAAATTCTTTAATCAAACAAGCGGCTTAACCTGGTGTCTATTTTTTTGTTGCAAATCCATATCCCCTTCCGTCAAGAAGCCACGATGAATTGGTCTGTACTGCAGGTATGCTTGAAACTGGGGAAATGATTAGAATCTATCCTGTTCCACTTAGCTTTTTAGGCGATCTTAAAGGAAGTGGACGAGTTAAAAGTGTTAAATATACCTGGATAGAACTGGCTCTTCAAAAAAGAACTGACGATTTCAGACCAGAGAGCCATTCTCCTGTAAATTATGATTTCCACGATCTGAAAATAATCGGCGAACGTCTGGACACTAAAAATAATTGGCAGGCCCGTAAAGAGATTTGTCTCCGAAACGTCTATACAAATATGGATACACTTATTGCAGATTCCAGAGACCCTAAAAATGTATCTCTCGCTGTATTCAAACCTGCAAATATTGTTAAACTTCACTGGGAAGAAACCGAAAGAGAATGGAAAAATGAATGGAAAGAGCTGCGCAAGCAGGGCGATTTGTTCCTTCCTGACAAAGATCCTGAAATACTAATTCCTAAGCTTCCTTATAAATTCAGCTACGCTTTTACTGATGAAACTGGAAAAGAACGAAAATTAATGATTGAGGATTGGGAAATTGGTGCGTTATATTGGAATTGTCTGAGATCAACCAATGGGAATGAAGAAGAAGCACTTCAAAAAGTAAAGGCAAAATATGAGGATGAGTTTAAGGAGAAAGACCTTTATCTTTTTATGGGTACAACTAAGCAATGGCATATGCGTCGTGCTACAAACCCATTCGTGATTATTGGTGTCTTTTACCCAAAGAAAGAAGTTCCCCAAAAGGCCTCTCCCAAGAATAATATCCAAACATCGT
The DNA here is from genome assembly GCF_000024005.1 of Chitinophaga pinensis DSM 2588. NCBI lineage: Bacteria > Pseudomonadati > Bacteroidota > Chitinophagia > Chitinophagales > Chitinophagaceae > Chitinophaga > Chitinophaga pinensis. The sequence continues at coordinate 935,276 of NC_013132.1, read as the reverse complement.
TATTTTAAGCTTTCAAATGGGTTATCTGGTCTCCTATATCTGGTAACTCAGATGCTGAGTTTTCTAAGTATATGAGATATAGATATACTCTTTTGTTTTTACACCATTATCCTTAGCTTTATTCCATCTAAACCTGATGGCCATGAATAATCCTGTCGCATTTTCCAGAGGCTGCTATGTCGGCTCAAAAGTGAAGGAATATACCATAGGTCATATCACGACCAGCGAGACGGTCTTTCCTGAAAACTTTACCTCCGACTGGCATTATCACGTGAATCCACACTTTTCTCATATTCTCTCCGGCGGTAGCCAGGAAATAAGAGGAAGAAAAGCCGACCAGCAGATTGCAGGCGCAGGTTTATACTACTACCCTGGTATCGTACATCAGAATGTACATTATCGTCCCGGCACCAGGATATTCAATTTAGAGATCGCCGACAGCTTCTTTTCCACCTATAACATCAAGATTCCACCTGAATCCCTGATGTATGAAAGCAATACGGTGCTCAATACCGGAGGCCTGCTCCGCATTCTGAAAGAACATTATTATAATGACGATTGCAGCATTCTTTCCATAGAACAACTGAGCATCAGTTTAATGGACGCTAATCCGGTTATAGAGAAGCATTATCCTGAATGGACCAGACAGATAATCAATGTCATGAATGACGTCTGGAATGAGCCTTTATCATTAAAAGAACTGGCAGCACAAGTGAATATTCACCCGGTTACCTTATCCAAGTATTTTACAAAATACTTCTCCTGTACTTTGGGAGAATATTTCAGGAAGATTAAAGTAGACCGTGCTTTATCACTGATCCGTTCACAAAAATATTCGCTGACAGAAATTGCTTACATGAGCGGATTCACCGACCAGGCACATTTTACAAAAACATTTCAACAGATCACCGGTATGTTGCCTAAATCATATAGAAAGATCTAAGCCTCTCTCCTACGCTAACGCAATACAATTTTACGGCAAAACAAGCGGCTAATTTTGCTTCAACAAACAGACAGTGTACATAAACTGTCTGCGTATGCACAATGAAACAGCTTCTGCTCAAAACCGCCAGCTTCCTCATTTTATATTGCACACTGTATGCACATACAGCGCATAGTCAGCAAAGGAATATCCAATTACACCGCTTATTCGAAAACTATTACCAGGCATCATTACAACTTGATCCGATCAGTGCCACATTCACCGGTGCGCATCAGTATGATAACCAACTGGTCAATGACGGCGCGGTTGTTTATCTAGCGGAAAAAGAACAGTTTGATAAAAAATATCTGCAGTTATTAACTGCTTTCTCAAGACAATCACTGAATACAGCAGACCGTATTTCATTTGATGTACTACAGGAGATCCTGCATATGGACCTGGCGCGATTGAAACATCATACGGAATATCTTCCCATGAATCAGTTTTCTTCTATCCCATTGTTAATCGGTCAACTGGGCTCAGGCGAATCAGCACAACCATTTGCAGGCATCAAAGATTATGAAAACTGGCAGCAACGTATCACCGCTTTTTCCAGCTGGACCGATACCGCTATCAGTAACATGAGAAAAGGTGTAGCAATAGGTATGGTATTACCCAAAGCATTGGTCATAAAGATGATCCCGCAGCTGGTATCACTGGCGGAAAAAGACTCCGCCAAAAGCGTCTTCTTTCAACCACTTAATAACATGCCCACTACCATTACCGGCGCAACTCGTGAGCGATTAAAACAGTCCTTTCTGCAAAGTATAAACGCCGAATTATTACCCGCATATCAGCGACTTGCAGACTACCTGCAGCAGGAATATCTTCCACATGCAACTGACAGCGCAGGATTGTCTGGTATTCCAGGTGGAAGAGCACTGTACAATTACTATGTACGCTATTTCACAACGACAGATCTGACGCCGGAACAGCTGTATGAAACCGGTATAAAAGAAGTGGCCAGGATCAATGCCGCTATGGAAGAACTGAAAAAACAGATCGGGTTTAAAGGCACTTTACAAGAGTTCTTTGTCTTTGTCAGAACAGCGCCACAGTTTATGCCATTTAAAACAGCAGACGAAGTTTTACAGGCTTACCGGGATATCTATGATAAAGTAAAACCACAGCTTCATACCATGCTGAGCGTTGTGCCAAAAGCAACGTTTGAAATCAGACGGGTGGAAGCTTTCCGGGAAGCATCACAGAATGGACCTTCTTATTCGATCGGCGCGATGGATGGTGATCGTCCGGGTGTATTTTATGTACCGGTTCCTGATCCGAAGAAAATCAATGTAACATTCCTCGGTATGGAAGCCACTTTCCTCCATGAGGCCATTCCGGGTCATCATTACCAGATCTCCTTACAGCAGGAAAACAAAACACTGCCTACCTTCAGAAGATCCATCAGCTTCAGTGCATTTACCGAAGGATGGGCATTGTACTGCGAAGCATTTGGCAAACAACTGGGATGTTATACTACCATTGACCAGCAGATCGGTGCATTGAATAATGAAATTCACCGTGCAATAAGACTGGTAACAGACGTGGGTATCCATACCGGCAAAATGACAAGAGAGGAAGCAATCACTTACATGTTAACACATGAATCTATCAGCGAAGAAGATGCTGTTACTTCTGTAGAACGGTATATGGCATGGCCTGGACAGGCGCTTACCTATAAAACGGGAGAACTGGAAATCATTCGCTTACGTGAAGAATGCAGGAAAAAACTAGGTAGCCGATTTAATCTGGTCAGGTTCAATGATGCCCTGCTTCAACAGGGAGATATGCCCCTGAATGTACTGGAGCACTATCTGCAGGAATGGGCTTCAAAACAATGATCATTTTTATCCGATTTATAGAAAAAGCAGTTACATTAGTGACTGCTTTTTTAATTGTATTAAACCCCTTTTTAGCCTATGAGCGATCTTTATTCCGGAAAATGGGAAGGACAATACACCCTTGGAGATGGGTACCCCAAAGAAATGATAGGAGACACCACCAGCTTTGACATCACCATGGAAGTTACTGACGGCGCCCTGAAAGGCACCTGCCGGGATGACAAGCGTAAAGTGCCCATGAGTACTCCTGCCGTTATTGAAGGTTTCGTAAGAGGTGGCTTCATTAACTTTGTAAAAACGTATGCTCATGCCATCGCACAGGACAAATACAATACCTTTTTTGAAATGCCGGAGCTCCCTTCACATGAAGTGATCTACACCGGTTATTACAAAGATGAAATTTTCGAAGGCGAATGGGAATTTGTGTCACATACGGAGGTATTTCCTGACGGAAGCATCAGGCAATATCTATTTCATGGCACCTGGTCCATGAAAAAATTATAGTACTGTGATATTTTTTACCGTCTCCTATACAATATATTACACCTTTATTCTATTTTCATACTACCGTAAATCCGTCTTATATGGGACTATTTGACAAACTCCGCAACGAATTTATCGACATCATCGATTGGGTCGATACCTCTAATGAAATCATAGTATGGAAGTTTCCCCGCTATCAGAATGAAATAAAGATGAATGCAAAGCTGACTGTGCGTGAATCACAGCTGGCAGTATTTCTGAATGAAGGCGTTGTCGCCGACATTTTCAAACCCGGCATGTACACCCTCTCGACGCAGAACATGCCTATTCTCACCACGCTGAAAGGCTGGGTATATGGATTTAACAGTCCATTCAAGGCAGACGTTTACTTCGTAAGCACCCGTCAGTTCATCAATCAGAAATGGGGAACCCGCAATCCTGTTATGCTGCGTGATGCAGAGTTTGGTCCGGTACGTCTTCGTGCGTTCGGCAGCTTCGCATTCCGTGTACAGGATGCAGGACTGTTCATCAAAGAGATCGCCGCTACGAATCCTGAATTCACAGTAGAAGGTGTGAATGAGCAGCTGCGTAATCTTGCCATTACCCGTGGTATGGATGCCATTGCACAGGCGAAGATTCCTGTACTGGATCTGGCAGCCAATTATGATGAGGTATCCGCACTGATTACCAATAAAATACAACCTGAATTCAATGCAATGGGTCTGGAACTGACAAAGTTCCTGATCGAAAATATCTCCCTTCCTCCTGAAGTGGAAGCCGCTCTGGACAAACGTACCAGCATGGGCATCGTTGGTAACCTGGGTGCTTATGCACAATTCCAGGCAGCCAATGCCATGGAGCAGGCAGCACAGAACCCTAATGGTGGTCTGGCTGGCGCTGGTATGGGAGCAGGTTTAGGTATGGCAATGGGTAGTCAGATGGGCAATGTGTTCCAGCCGAATACCGTACAGGGCAGCAATGAAGCGCCACCGCCATTACCTGCGGCGGTGCAATACTATGCCGCGATCAACGGTCAGCAGGCAGGCCCATACACGATGGACCAGCTGACACAACTGGTTGCTGCCGGTACTATCAACCAGCAGAGTCATATGTGGAAAAAAGGCATGGCCAACTGGGCTGTGGCCAACACCATGCCTGAACTGGCCGGTTTATTTAACAATACACCTCCTCCTTTACCTATTCCATAATCGTTCATGGATCCATATTCCCAGGCGGAGCAATCCGCCGCTTTGAATTCGTCGTTACAGTGTAACAGCTGTGGAGCTACCCTGCATTTCGCGCCAGGTACCCATCAGCTGAAATGTACTTATTGCGGCGCTACTAACGAGATCGTACAGGAAAATACCGGTCCTGTCGTATCGGTAGATTATGATTCATTTATTCATAGTACAAACAGTCTGAGTGCGCAACGCACGGCAAAAGTAGTGTCCTGCAAAAACTGTGGCGCCTCTACTACCCTGCTGGCGGAAATCAACTCAGAGAACTGTACCTTCTGTGCCAGTCCGCTGGTCATCAGCGATGCTGAAAGCAAACAGATCGTCCGGCCACATTATATCCTCCCTTTTGCCATTACACAGCAAAAGGCCGCTGCCAACTTCCAGACCTGGATGAAAAAGCTCTGGTTTGCACCTTCTGATCTGCCTCAGCTGGTTTCAGGACATGCCAGTCAGCTGAAAGGGATGTACCTCCCTCACTGGACTTATGATGCGGATGCAAGGACGGAGTATGACGGCCGTCGAGGTGATTATTACTACGAAACGGAGTATTACACGGAGACTGTTAACGGCAGAGAAGAAAGACGTTCCAGACAGGTACGCCATACAAGATGGCATAGTGTCAGCGGTACTGTGTTTAATGAGTTCAACGATATTTTTGTGATTGCCAGCACCTCGCTCCCCCGTAAAGTGGCGGAACGTTTAGAGCCCTGGCACATGCAGGCGCTCGTTCACTATAATGAGCAGTATGTCAGCGGTTTCCGTTCCGAGCTTTACCAGGTCACGCCTGAAGACGGACTGGAGCAGGCGAAACTGATCATGCGTGGCATTATTGAGCAGACTATTCGTCGTGATATCGGCGGAGATGAACAGCGCATTGAAGAGTATTATGATACCTATCGTAATATCGCTTTAAAGTACCTGCTCCTGCCGGTATGGATCAGTGCATATAAGTACAATAACAAGCTCTATCATTTTACGGTGAATGCATCTACCGGTGAGGTTGTAGGTGAAAGGCCATACAGCGGTACCAAGATTGCACTGTTGGTAATGGCGATCATTGCTGTTGTGATATTCATTATCTATCTGAGCAAACAATAAGTCTTTTATATTAAAACGAAAGGCGTCAACAGCTGATCACTGTTGACGCCTTTTTATTGCATGTATGCTTATATTATGCTCCGACTGCCACTGGTCTGCTATCATCTGTGATCCACTCACTCCAGGAGCCTGCGTATAACTTCGGCATCGCATAACCGGCATAATTCGCCAATAATACATTGAATGCTGCAGTTACGCCTGATCCACAGTAGAAAATCACATCATCTTTCGCAAAATCAGCCGCAAAATAGCCCCTTACCACATCCTGTCCTGCTACCAGTCCTTCAGGTGTAATATTGGCGTTAAACGGTCTGGAAATCGCTTCAGGGATATGTCCGGCAACCGGGTCAATGGTCTCATTCTGACCGGCATATCTGTCAGCTGTTCTTGAATCAATCACACAACTGCCATGTTCCGCTGTCGCTTTCAGCACAGCGGCTGCATCTGCCAGTAAGGTATCGTCATAGCGGGCAGTAAATGCTTTGGCCACAGGTGTTACCACCCCTGCATCCAAAGTATATCCGTTTTCGGCCCATACTTTTTTACCGCCGTCCAGCACAGCTGCCTGTTCGTGACCCGCCCATCTCAGCAGCCACCACAATCTTGCAGCCGCCATAAAGCCAGCGCCTGCATCATATGCAATGACCTGTGTATCAGACGTGATACCCCATGAGGCTATGGTAGCTTCCAGTGCTTGCTTTTCCGGTAAAGGATGCCGGCCGGTCTTACCAGCGATGATTGGTCCGGAAAGATCTTTGTCCAGGTCAGCATACAGTGCACCAGGTATATGTGCTTTTTCATATTCTTTACGACCCCATTCTTTATCATTCAATGCAAAGCTGCAATCAATGAAAACTACATCAGGCTTATTCAGGAGCGCATGCGCCTCTGCAGGTTTTACAAAGTTAGTATAGCTCATACTGTGTCCCTTTATGTGTTAACAGATACGTCCATGTCACCGGTATCAGTACACGAACGGTATTAATTTCCAGGTATCCTTTTTATAGTCTATATATTCCTGTCCGAAATTGTTGACCAGCAACTCTTCTTCCACCTTCATCCTGTACAGAAAAGTAAGCAGTACCGGTACAAAACCGATTACCAGCCCAACCCAGCTATTCAGCGCAAAGCCATTCCCAAGGAAAGACAACAGCGATCCCAGGTAAGAAGGATGACGCATGAATCTGTACATTCCCTTTCTGACTATTCTGTGATCACTACGGATTGCTACGTCCACCGTAAAGAACCGTCCCAATGTATAGATGGCAATAAACCGGTAGATCATACCCACTACGATCATTATCAGGCCCGCCTGTACAATCACGGGAGAACTGCTGATCGGCAGGACATGAAATTGTCGCGACAATATATGCGCCAGGGGTAATGCGATCATGATCGTGATCCATATAAAACGCAGCGATTGTTTATCTGCCCGTGTCTTATCTGACTGAGACGACCTGACAAGCCGGTTCAGCAGCACTTCCGACAATATCCAGATAGCAGCGATAATCTGATGAAGGGTTTCATACATAGGAAGAAATATCAGGTATTAGAGGGTTTTTACTTCACCGTTTTCATATGCAATAATCACGGTTGGTTTCAGGTTGATAAACAGACCGGTTTCCACAACACCTGTCATCGCTTTCAGCTGATGATGCAGTTGTTCCGGGTGTTCTATAGCGCCGAACATACAATCGAGGATATAGTTACCGTTGTCTGTAATATAAGGTTTATCTTCTCTGGTCCTTAAAGTAGGAGCGCCTTGCAGGGCTTGTATGCTTTTGAACACCAGTTCCCAGCCAAACGGAATAATTTCTACCGGCAGCGGGAATTTACCCAGTGTCTTTACATATTTTCTTTCATCGGCCACTATCACTTTCCTTCTGCTGGCGTGTGCGACGATCTTTTCGCGCAACAGGGCGCCACCGCCACCTTTGATGATCTGTAAATCTTCACTGATCTCGTCTGCACCATCAATATCAATGTCCAGCTGCTGAATTTCGCTGAAAGAGGTAATGGGTATACCCAAGGCGATTGCCTGTTGTTCTGAGGCAACGGAGGTAGCTACCGCACGGATATTCAATCCTTCCTTTACCATCTGACCAATCTTTTCTATCGCCCAGTAAGCAGTTGACCCGGTTCCCAATCCTACTAACATACCGGGCTGTACCAACGATGCAGCCTTCTCTCCGGCTGCTTTCTTTGCTTTTGTGATCGTGTCCATGATTATCCTTTAATTGTTTAGCAATATAAGACTATTGCCCCGATTGTATTATTTTTGGAAGCCACGCTCCTATCAATAATGAATACATATCAAAAAAGCGATACCGCTCACCGCATCAAAGCGATCTTTACAGGCTCCATCGGTAATCTCGTTGAATGGTACGACTGGTATGCCTATGCCGCATTCGCCCTGTACTTTGCTCCTGTCTTTTTCCCCAAGAGCAACCCTACCGCCCAGTTACTCGATACTGCCGCAATTTTTGCCGTAGGCTTTCTGATGCGCCCTATCGGTGGATGGCTCTTTGGCAGTATTGCCGACCGGAAAGGCAGGAAAGTCTCCATGACACTTTCCGTACTGCTCATGTCACTCGGTAGTATGATGATCGCCCTGGCCCCTACCTACGCCACAGCCGGCATCTTATCTCCGGTCATCCTCCTGACGGCCAGGTTATTGCAAGGCTTGAGTGTAGGCGGAGAATACGGTACTTCTGCTACCTATTTAAGCGAAATATCCACACCCGATAAAAGAGGCTTTTATTCCAGCTTTCAATATGTGACGCTTATCGGCGGACAACTCATTGCGCTTGGCATTCAGCTGCTGCTACAAAAAGTGTTTCTGAGTCCGGAGCAACTGCATGAATGGGGCTGGCGTATTCCTTTTGTAATTGGCGCCGTTCTCTCCCTCTTTGCCCTTGTCATCCGTCAGCATATGCAGGAGACTGTCAGCGCTGAAAAACAGGATAAAAAACGAGGCTCGGTAATGATTCTCCTGAAAGAGCATCCCAGGGCAGTACTGACGGTAGTCGGACTCACCATGGGTGGTACACTGGCCTTTTACACCTACACCACCTATATGCAGAAATTCCTGGTAAATACCGTACATCTTACCAAGGAAAGATCTACCCTGCTTACCTTTTTCCTCATGCTGATATATGCCTGTCTGCAACCGCTCTTTGGTATGCTGAGTGACAAAATCGGCCGTAAACCTTTATTACTTGGCTTTGGTATACTGGGTTCCCTATTAACAGTACCCATCCTTACCGCTATCAGTCATGCGACCTCCGAATGGGCGGCCTTCTTCCTCATTCTTTCCGCGCTGATCATTGTAAGTGGCTATACTTCTATCAATGCGGTAGTAAAAGCGGAAATGTTCCCTGCCGAGATCCGGGCATTGGGAGTAGGTCTTCCTTATGCGCTGACTGTCGCCTTGTTTGGTGGTACGGCTGAGTACATTGCTTTATATTTCAAAAACGTAGGACATGAATCCCTGTACTACTGGTATATTACCGGTTGTATCTTTATTTCCCTGATCGTTTATGCTGTTGTGAGAGACACGAAGCACACTTCGTTTATGGACAAAGAACAACGATAAATAATTGTTATGTTCCCTTACGCCAATATGCCTTATGGCATTCCTCCTGCAATCTGTTACCCCCTGTCAGAATCCTGTATGGTAATACTGTTCATTCTGACCCTTTTATATGCCTGGAAACGAGGGACAGGACATGTGGCCTATATGCTGGGCGGCTTTGGTTTCGGTTTGTTACTGGAATATGTAAACGTCGTATCCAATGCCGGTTATAAATACGGGCAGTTCTGGCTCATGCTGGGACATGCGCCTGATAATATCCCTGTTTGTATCGGTATGGGATGGGGTATTATCATTTATACCTCCAGACTTATCTCCGACAGCCGGGGACTTCCCTTAATAGCGGCAGCCGCATTTGACGCCTTGCTGGCGCTCAGTATAGACCTCAGTATGGATGTTGTTGCCTACCGGCTGCATATGTGGCACTGGGATTGGGCTAACAGACCGGAATTCCCGGATCCGCTGACCGCCCAATGGTTTGGTGTGCCTTATGGCAATTTCTTCGGATGGCTGTGTGTGGTGTTTTTCTATTCCAGTTTTGCACGTACACTTGAAAAGGTCCGTTTCCGCAATAATATAGTCCGGAAGATCTGGCAGGCACTTACGCCGTTATTATCGATCCTTATTTCACAGGTCGCACTCTGGATCACACTGTTTCCAATGGCGACCTGGCTGAACGACCAGTTTCACATCAGAAGTAAAGAAAAGCTGATCTTCCTCCTGGCCTTATTACCTGTATTGACCATATGGGGATTCAGAAAGCGAACAACATTACATGCTCCGGCATTACCCTATTTGACCTGGCTGGTACCTGCCTGGTTTCATCTTTACTTTTTTGCCTGGTTGTTTATTGGTGGCTTTGCGGCAGAGAATGCCCGGATGACCTTTTTCTGTGTACTCAATCTATTGACTGGCATCACAATACATTGGTGGATACATTTACTTCCCGTTCGTAAAGCTGCAATAGGATCGTAATAGTTTAATCCCGAACTTAGCAATCAAGTCGCTACTTAAAACTTAAAGAAACAATGCAACAGGAAAGTAAGAGTCAGAAAATCAGTAAAACGGCTGCTAAAACAGCTGTGAGAATATTTGTTATCGTGCTGTTCATGGGTATCCTTCCGCTGGTAGCAGGAAATGACCAGGGATGGAATGACCGTATCGCTAATGCACACCTGATCATTACAAATAAATGGACGCTGGTATTCCCGGTAGTTCTTTTAATCGGTTTTCTCTGGCTGGCGATTCTCTGTAAAAAGAACAAATACCAGCAGGTTGACGTCAACTGGTTACTCGTATTAAATTCAGTTATCCTGATCACCTATCTCGTGATGTTATATTCCAGAATATACAAGGTATTGCTGGCGTAACATTGTTTGTAATACAATACTTTTTAAATCTTATATCCATTGCTCCTAACAGAAGAACAGGTGCTTTCCTTAGCACCGGACGAAGCTTCCAGGAAAGCCGGAAAGGCCCTGGCTGGTGCAGCAAAATGGGTGAGTAAAGGGGCGAATGAACATGCCTTGTGGGGAGAATGCCAGGGGAGTGGCAGCAAACCGTATCAAACCCAGATAGACCTCGCCGGAACCGCTTTCAAATGTAGTTGTCCGAGCCGCAAATTTCCGTGCAAACATGGTATTGGCCTCATGTTGCTGTATGCCCGTGAGTCCGCTACCTTCACTGACAACACGCCTCCTTCCTGGGTCAGTGAATGGCTGGAAAAAAGAGCCGGCAAAGAAATCAAGAAACAGGAAAAAGAAGAAAAACCGGTAGACGAAGCTGCCCGCGATAAACGGCAACTGGCCCGTCAGCAGAAAGTGGAAGATGGTATCCACGAACTGCTGCTCTGGATGAAAGATATCATCCGTAACGGCCTGCTGCAATTACCGGAAAAAGGCGCCTCCTACTGGGAAACCATGGCCCGCCGTATGGTGGATGCACAGGCGCCCGGATTGGCGGCGATGGTACGTGGCCTCTCAGAGATCAATTTCTATAGTGAAGGCTGGCAACATACCTTCATGGAACAATTGCTCCGTATTTATCTCGTTATCCAGGGTTTCAGACAGGGAGAAACACTTCCTACCCTGTTACAACAGGAGCTTCGCACCCTTGTCGGATTCACGCAAAGTCAGGAAGCTTTGCGACAAGAGAAGGGCACAAAAGATACCTGGCTGATTCTCAACAAACAAGTCACCGAAGAAGATAATCTTACCACCGAGAAATACTGGCTTTATGGCCTTCATTCCTATCAGCCGGCACTGGTACTCCAGTTCTATGCAAGAGGTATGTCCAGACCACAACTGCTGTTAACGGCAGGTATGTCTATCGAAGCAGAACTGGTGTTCTATCCTTCCGAGATTCCGTTGAGGGCGCTGATCAAAGAACCTGTTACCAACAACAATCTCCAGGATACCTATGGTCTTCCCGGCTGGCAGGAACTAACAGCCGCAGAAACTTTACTGGTAGAGAAGATGCCTGTCCGCAGCGAACGCCCTTATATTGTACAACAGCTAACGCCTGTTCAGCACAATATGAAATGGTGGCTGAAAGACAGCAACGATCAGATCATGCCTGTGATAGACGGTTTCCGTAATATCTGGAAACTGCTCTCCCTCAGTGGTGGTCAACCATTGGATATGGCATTGCTGGGTAAGGAACAGGAATATGAACCCCTGGGCGTCTGGCACGACGGCGTCTATAAATTGTTATAAGGGACATGTGGAATAATATCATTAATACAGCCCTCCTGGGTACAGGCAAAAAACAGTTGTCTCCTGCGGAACTCCCGACAGACCTAGCGACTGTTGCCGCTACTATCATGGAGGACCGATCACTCGATGCGGAAACACAGTTTCTGCACATCGCAGCGGTCGTACTGAATTATCGTCAGAGTGGCGTCAGTGCGGAACAGAACAGCGGCGTTCCTTTGTCCGCAGCACCGCCTGAAGAGAAACCCTATTGCAACAAAGCGGCTATCTACGCATTACAGGATGCGCTTGATATGGATCTCCTGCCACTGGTCAATTACTGGCTGGAAGCATGTTATGATAAAGGCCGGATCGTAGTACCGGAATATATACCGGTATTACTGGAAACCGCTGTTTCTCAGAAACGCATTCGTCACCTGACAATGGCAGTATGTGGAAAACGTGGTCAGTGGTTAAGTAATATGAATGCGGACTGGCAATTTCCTTTTGCGCTCAGCAACGAAGATCGCTGGCAAACAGGCAGTGCAGAAGACCGCAGACAAGTATTACAGGAAATGCGTCAATCCTATCCGGGTACAGGACGGGAATGGCTGATGCAGACATGGACACAGGAAAATACTTCTGCCAGAACAGAATTCCTGAAGATCATGCGTACCAACATCGGCGAGGATGATTTGCGCTGGTTAGAATCTTTACAGGAGAAAAACCAGAAAGTAAAGGATGAAATATGGGCATTGCTGAAACAGATCCCTGCTTCATTTATCGTGCAGACCTACTGGCAGATATTGCAACAGGCCGTTTCACGTGGTGCTAAGCAATCACTGCAAATCTCACTGCAATTACCCCTGGATAAGATCATTATTGATTCTGGTATCGCAACATTGAGTAATGAAAAACATCTCAGTGAAGAAGCCTATATCCTTTTTCAGCTGGTAGGAAGTGTTCCTCCCTCCTGGTGGGAATCACACTTCAGTGCGGATAAGGAAGAAGTCATTACGCTCTTTCAGAATGATGATCTCGGTAAACGGTTTATTCCTGCATTGATACTTGCTGCGGGTCGTTTTAAAGATGCTGCCTGGCTCCGTTTATTATTAGCCACCAGTACCACTTTTTATCCCGACGTCATTCCTTTATTACCTGCTGCCGAACAGGAGGAATATGCCTTGCGCCTGTTTCCTGCCTATCCGCAGGATGTGATTAATTATCTCAGTAACCGCACGGAAGAATGGGGACTTAACCTTACCGGCGAAGTACTCAAATGGATGGCGCGTAACCCTTATCAGTACACCCGCAATTTCTTTGATAAGCACGTGTTACAACTCCCTCCGGCTATTACAGATGAACTGGATAAACTGACACCGGAGGAACCCGCTTATCACGGTACATGGCGCAATACCAGCGATCATATACGCAAACTGATCTCCTGCAAAGTACAGATCGCCAACGCATTCAAATAAACGCATTCAACACAAAACAATCACCTTTTCAAGCATATAAAGATGTCCAACGTATTACGTCAACATGCAGAACAATTGTTCCTTGAAGAACTGGAAGAGCTGAAAAAACAGGACAATGAAAAACGTCCTTACAACTGGATACTGTCGCCGCAGTCTGTTGTGACTTACCTGATGGGCGGTACCCTGAAAAACGGATTTGAAATACAGCCTAAATATATCGGTAACCGCAGACTGATAGAGATTGCGGTAGCTACATTGACTACAGACAGAGCGCTGTTATTATACGGTCTGCCAGGTACTGCAAAAAGCTGGGTAAGCGAACACCTGGCGGCTGCTATCAGCGGAGATTCTACTATGATCGTACAGGGTACCGCAGGTACCGGTGAAGAAGCCATCCGTTATGGCTGGAACTACGCCCGCTTACTGGCAGAAGGACCTTCTGAAAAAGCATTGGTGGAAACACCGGTGATGCGTGGTATGCAGACTGGTAAGATTGTCAGAATTGAAGAGCTGACCCGTATCAGTGCGGATGTACAGGATACGCTGATCACTATTTTATCCGAAAAGACATTGCCGGTACCAGAACTGAATACCGCTGTAATGGCACAGAAAGGGTTTAATATCATCGCGACAGCCAATAACAGGGATAAGGGTGTAAACGATCTTTCCAGTGCCCTGAAACGCCGTTTTAATACGGTTATTCTACCTGTACCTGACTCCATGGAAGAAGAAATAGATATCGTACGTCGTCGTGTGGAAAGCTATGAGAAAGTGATGGACCTGCCGGCAGAGAAACCTGCACTGGAAGAGATCCGTCGTATTGTGACCATTTTCCGTGAACTGAGAAATGGTGTGACCGTGGATGGCAAAACAAAGATCAAAGCGCCTTCCGGTACATTGAGTACAGCAGAGGCAATTTCTGTAGTGAATAATGGTCTGGCTATGGCTGCTTACTTCGGCGATGGTCAGCTGAAAGCAGCTGATCTGGCTGCGGGCATTATCGGTGCTGTACTGAAAGATCCTGTACAGGATAAACTGGTATGGCAGGAATACCTGGAGACTGTCGTAAAAACAAGAGAAGACTGGAAAGATATTTACCGCGCCTGCCGCGACCTATAAACAATTCATATGTCAACACACATACTGGGCATTCGACATCACGGACCCGGCTCTGCCAGACATGTGAAGGAATATCTTGAAAAAGTTAAACCTGATATCGTACTGGTGGAAGGGCCACCGGAAGCTGACAGCATTCTGGAATGGGTTAGTAATGATCTGCTGAAACCACCTGTGGCTATCCTGGCTTATCAGCCTGATGCACCGCAGAAAGCAGTATTCTATCCGTTTGCTGAATTCTCTCCTGAATGGCAAGCTATTCTTTATGCCCGCAGGAATAATATTCCTGTTCGGTTCATGGATCTGCCTATGGCACATCAGTTTGAACTGAAAGCAGAGAAAGCGCCAAAACCAGAAGCGGAAGCCCCTTCGCTTAACAATAGTCTGGCGCCTTATATTCCTGATACGAATATCGTACGAAGAAACCCTGTTGCCTATCTCGCAGGTGCAGCTGGTTTTGCAGATGAAGAGAAATGGTGGGAACATATGTTCGAATACAGGCAGGATCCGGAAGCTGTATTTACTGCTGTTGCTGAAGGTATGCAGGCGCTCCGGCAGGATCTGCATCTGCCTTACGACCGTGAAGAACAACTGCGTGAAGCGCATATGCGTAAAACTATCCGTCAGGCGGAAAGGGAAATGTATACAGAAATCGCCGTCGTATGCGGCGCCTGGCATACGCCTGCCCTGCTGAATATGGGTAAGGCTAAAGATGATAATGAACTGCTTAAAGGCTTGCCGAAAGTCAAAGTAGCTACAACCTGGATACCCTGGACATACAACCGTCTCAGTTATAACAGCGGATATGGCGCCGGTATCAATTCTCCCGGATGGTACGAACATAACTGGCGTTATCATGATGACGACGGTACCCGTTGGATGTCAAGAGTAGCCCGCCTTTTCCGTGAACAGCAGAAAGATATTTCTGTAGCGCACGTAATGGAAGCGGTGCGACTGGCCAATGCGCTTACTGCATTGAGAGGATTACCTAAAGCTGGTCTGGAAGAACTGAATGAAGCAACACTCAGCGTACTCTGTAACGGAGAAGATATTCTCTTACAACTGATCAATGAAGAACTGATTGTTAGTGATAAGATAGGAGAAGTTCCTACGGATATTCCTCGTCCGCCATTACAGACGGATATCGAAAAACTGCAAAAGAAATTAAGGCTGCCACAAACAGCTGATTATAAAGACTATGTACTCGATCTCCGTAAGGATACTGATCTTGAACGTAGTATCCTGCTGCATCGTATGGAGATGCTGGACATCCGCTGGGGACATCGTTACGGACCTTCGGGTAAAGGTACCTTTAAAGAGCAATGGCGTTTACAATGGGATCCCGGATTCTCAATTGATATCATTGAGAAGGGAAGCTGGGGGAATACGGTAGAAGAAGCCGCCTCTAAATATGTACAACATCAGGCAAAAACAGCGACCTCTTTAAAAGAAGTCTGTACGCTGCTGGAAACAGCTATTCCCGCGGAACTGCATGATGCAATAGAAGCTCTCGTACAACAGGTGAATAACCTGGCTGCTGCTACCGGTGATGTGATGCAACTGATGACGGTTATTCCGGGCCTGGTACAGATCAGCCGTTATGGTAACGTGCGGAAAACAGATGCGACACTGGTTGACGGTATTGTAGCGGGTATGATCACACGTATCTGCGTCAGTTTACCTGCTGCCTGTATCGGTATTGCTGATGATGCAGCTGCAGAATTACTGGAGTTGATCTATAATATGAATGATGCCCTGCTCATATTACAGGATCCTGAACTGACTACGCAATGGCAACAGACCATCTCTTACATCGCACGCAATGACAGCTCCGCTCCTGTTATCGGTGGTTATGCTACAAGATTACTGGCCGATCACAGACAGCTTTCAGGTAATGACCTGGTAAAAGTATTCAGTTATGCGATGTCGGCAGCTACGGCACCTGCTATTGCGGCTGCCTGGCTGGAAGGTTTTCTGAAAGGCAGCGGCACATTATTGCTGGTAGACAATGATCTCTGGACAGTAGTATATAACTGGATGCATCAACTGGAAGAAGATGCGTTCAAACAACTGCTTCCATTGTTACGCAGAACCTTCTCCGGTTTTACAAAAGCAGAAAGAAGAAAGCTGGGAGAAAAAGCAAAAGGTGGTGTCAGTGGTACTACCGGTGTATCCCAGCACACGATGGAAAACATCGATGCCACAAGAGCAATGAAAGGTATTCCTGTCGTGCTGCAAATGTTAGGCGTTAAATAATATTGATATGGATGATTTAAATAAATGGCGGCTGGTACTCGGTGGTAATGAATCGGACGGTACCGGCTATTCACTCAGCGGCACAGAGCTACAGATGGATAAAACACTGGAAGCACTGTATGACAGCGAAAAGAAAGGAGGCCTTGGTGCATCTTCTCCTAATGTCAGCCGCTGGCTGGGCGATATCCGTACCTTCTTTCCGGCATCTGTTGTACAGATTATGCAACGTGATGCCTTACAACGTCTGAACATTACACAGATGTTGTTTGAAAAGGAAATGCTGGAAAATGTAGAACCGGATGTACATCTGGTGGCTACATTATTGACACTGAAACATGCCATTCCTGATAAGACGCGTGATACGGCAAGACAGGTTGTAAAACGGGTAGTGGATGAACTGCTGAAAAAGCTGACACAACCTACATTACAAGCGATTACGGGTAGTTTGCACAGAAGTATCCGTAACAGAAGGCCCCGTCATAATGAGATCAACTGGCACGCGACGATCCTTAAAAATCTACAGCACTATCAACCGGAGTATAAAACGATTATTCCTGAAACGCGTATCGGTTATGGTCGTAGGACTACTTCACTGAAAGATGTAGTACTTTGTCTTGATCAGAGTGGATCGATGGGTTCTTCTGTCGTCTATTCCGGTATCTTCGGTTCTGTGATGGCTTCCATACCTGCGATAAAAACACGTATGGTGGTATTTGATACTGCTGTTGCTGATCTAACAGAAGAACTGAAAGATCCTGTTGATCTTTTATTTGGTGTACAACTAGGTGGCGGTACAGATATACAGGCGGCACTCTCCTATTGTCAGCAGATCATTACCCGTCCGGCAGATACTGTATTGGTACTGATCACTGATCTGTTTGAGGGAGGTAGTGACGACAAGATGCGTAAACGTGCAACTGAATTAACAGCAGCGGGCGTACAGGTCATCGTATTACTTGCTTTGAACGATGATGGT
This sequence comes from Chitinophaga pinensis DSM 2588, assembly GCF_000024005.1. Classification (NCBI taxonomy): domain Bacteria; kingdom Pseudomonadati; phylum Bacteroidota; class Chitinophagia; order Chitinophagales; family Chitinophagaceae; genus Chitinophaga; species Chitinophaga pinensis. The sequence continues at coordinate 917,523 of NC_013132.1, read as the reverse complement.
GCTCCGGCTTATGATCACGGTAATGCACAATTTCTGTCCAATCTGGGTATTCCGGTGTTTGCCTGTACGCCCGATAAATTTCCTGATCTGATGGCTGCTGCGTTGAGTAAACAGGATATCAACAACTGGGCAGCCAGAGAAGATTTTATACTAAAGAAATAACTACTTCACTTTTAACCATTCATCGTCCTGGTAGATGATACCATCTGCCAGGGCTTTTTCTACTGCCTCCTGCAAATCAGTCCGCAGATCTTCTGTTACCCGTGCAAAGCCCAATGTTTTTGCTATAACAGGTATCGCCGCCGTTACAGTGATTGCTACCGCATCCTGCACTGTTTTCTCTACAACTGCTCCTAATTCTTCCGGTGCTATATAAGTCATCTTCCGTGAGGCAGATGGAAGATTCGCCCTGCTGCGTATCAATGGTTTTTCCATCTCTGCATCCCAGAGGAAATCCTCTTTTACCACAACCGTATCATTCCCCACCGCATCTGCAATAGCCTGTTTCAATACTTCACGAATTCTGGCCCCTACACGTGATACATCTGCGGCATCCAGTATTCTACGCGTTGCTTCTTCTACATGCACCGGACTCTCCACCCGCACGATCATCTCCAGCCAGGATCTCAGTTTATCTGCCGGATGCTGATGCAGATCTTTCAATGCGATTTCTTCCGGTAGTACTGCCATTTCATATAATGGTACATCTGCCCCTTCTTCCTCATCTTCTCTTAGCATTGTATAGTCTTCTGAAGGCACTATTGCTTCCTGGTTTTCTCCTTGATTTGTACGTACGTCTTCAATCGCAGCAATCAGTCTTTTCAATTCACGTACAGGATGACGGAACCAGTCAGTACTCCATACGGTATAGATATTCCATCCCATATTTTCCAGTACCTGCTGCCGTAATCTATCCCTGTCTTTCGCAGAACGGGCAGAATGATAAGCAGCGCCATCGCACATGATACCCATAGTATATTTACCCGGATGTTCCGGATCAGCAATCGCCAGATCAATATAGAATCCTTTGCTGCCAATCTGTTTCTTTACATTATAACCGGCGGTGGTCAGTTGTTCGGCCACCAATGATTCAAAAGGAATATTCGCAGGTAATCCATCTGTATAAGAACGATGCATAGAACCATGTTGTGCGAAATACAGGAAGTTCTTTAATGCACGTACACCTTCACTCTCGGTTTTATTCAGATCGATGTCATCTGAAGTCAGGTTTGTAAATACTTCACATCGTTGTTTCGCACGTGTGATCAATACGTTGAGTCGCTTCTCTCCGCCTTCGTTATTCAGTGGTCCGAATGCCAGGCTAAGGGTTCCTTCAGGCGTACGACCATATCCGATGCTAATAAATATTACATCACGTTCATCCCCCTGCACATTCTCCAGGTTCTTCACAAAGAATGGTTCATGCGCATGTGCTTTGAAGAATGATTCCAGCTCAGGCAGTTTCTTTCTGGCAGTTTCAAGCGATTGTTGTATCGCCTGCATCTGCGCCGTACTGAAAGCAACCACACCTAAACTCATTTCAGGATGTCGTTTTGCATGTTCAATTACCGCTGTAGTGATCGCGTCTGCTTCCTGCTGATTGGTTCTTGTTTTACCACGATCGTATGTCGCTTCTTTCAGATGATGATAAACTAACCCCGTCTGATGTGCTGCACCCGGACTCGGGAAGATCACCAGTTTATTCTCGTAGAATTCATGATTGGACATGGTGATCAACGATTCATGACGACTACGATAATGCCAGCGTAACATTCTCTGCGGAGCACCCTGTGCATCACACATACCCAGTATGCTCGGCATATCTGCAGTTACGTTTTCTTCATCATCTACTTCCTTCATCAATGAATCAAAGAAACTACTTGGCGGTAACTGTTTACTATCACCTACAACCACCAATTGTTTTCCTCTCAGCAATGCGCCTAATGCATCCACCGGTCTTACCTGACTTGCTTCGTCAAAGATGACAAGATCGAATTGTAGTGAACCCGGTGGAAGGAAATTAGCAATAGAAAGAGGACTCATCATGAACACAGGTTTGATCGCCTGTATTGCCAATCCTGCAGCCTGTACTAATTTACGGATAGGCATATGTCTGGCCTTCTTATTAAACTCGGTACGCAGTACGTTTACCTGTCCGCCGGCTTCCAGTGGCGGAATACCATCATAATGTTTCAACGCTGCACGTGCTCTGTTATACTGCAGATTAAGCGTATCTAATTTTACGAATTGTTTGACTGCTGCCTCATGACTTGATCTTTCAAATTTCCTGATGGAAGCATGTGTCATGAGTGCCTTTTCCCACAGGTATTCATACCATGTTTTCCGTAATGCTCCTTTTAATGCAATTACTGCTTCCGGCCAGTAAGCGACTGCTTCTGTCAATACCTGCAAGCCTTCCGTCTTCGCAGTATCTGCCAGGTTATTCCAGGAGATTGCATGATGTATATCCGGCAATCCATCTATCCATGATTGCATCAATACGATCTGTTCTTCATAAGGACGTTGCAGCAGTGGCGTAACATCTCTGAAGCGACGTTGTTCATTGAATGCAAAAGCAGCAATTACAGCATCAATTGCTGCGCCTTGTTGCTGCAATGCTCTCAACAACGTATCATAATAACGTTTGGCTACTTCTACCGGCTCATTCTTTTCGAGATAATCCAGGATGACAGCAGTACATGTACCGTAACTAATCTGCTTATGTACTTCCGTCACATAATTAGTAATGGTCTCCAATACTTCCCAACTGGATTGTCCTTTCTGCCAACGTTGCTGGAATAATTCCTTTGCGAGTGTTTCCTGTTCCTGGATTTGCTTTTCTAATCTTCTTGCTTCCAGTATCGCATCTATACAAGCCAGTTTTCCGGGGAGATCATCAGGTGGAGCTGTTTTACATAAAGCAGCCAATTGACGATTGGTTTTATTATAATCTCCTTTCAGGAATTTATACCACTTATCCCCATAGGCCAGCAGGTTCTGTCTTATTTCCAATACCTGTTGTTCCCAGGCTTCCGGAATAAGTATAGCATCATATGCCTGATGCAACTGACGTAAACGTTTTCCTGTTTGCAACAGTTCTTTGATATCTTCTTTCTGTTGCAACCAGGCAGGATGTCTTAACTGTACACCTGTTATATCAGGACGCACAGATACCAGTTGTACAAAGAAAGAAAGGTCCATACTATTCTTTCTGTTTAATGGCATGGGCAATCCTACCTGACCAGCAATGATCGCACTTTCATGTTGCAGCGTTGTTGTTGTATCCAGTGCTTTTTGTAAAACAGGAATAAGTCTGTCTTGTTCAGCAGGAACCAGTACTGTCAATCCGATACCCCAGAACAATAAAGAAGATGGCATACCTGTCTCCTTTAAACGATGTTCAATTCTGACGGCCATTGCTTCTGCACGTTGCATGTTTAAAGCATTCCAGCTATCTATATCAGGTATCGCGATCCTCGGTAATGTAATATCTACAAATTGTTCTTTCAGTTGTAACAGGTAGCCCATCAGCTGTTGTGGTGTTATACCACTTTCACCAACCGGTGTATTCACCGCAATACTATAATCGTTTAGTTCTTTACGATAATCATTCAGTAATGTGACTTCCTGTTGTAATTGCAGGATAGCAGGCTTACGTAACTCCAGTGTTTTTCTCAACTCCTGGTGTAATTCCTTTTTGTTTGCCTTGTGGCTATGTAATTCAAGACAAGCATCTCCTAATTGTATACTATCAAGTCTGCGTTTTACCACTTCAAGCGCGGCCATCTTTTCGGCTACAAACAACACCTTCTTTCCTTCACCTATTGCATTCGCGATAAGGTTGGTGATGGTTTGTGATTTACCTGTACCCGGAGGGCCTTGTATAACGAGATTGCGTCCTTCCTGTACTGCTAACATCGCGAGTAATTGAGAACCATCTGCATCTACTACCTGGTGTAATTCATGTGCAGATGTTTCTGTGTCGATGAATGCATCCTCCGGTACCTCAGGCGCACCTTCAGAGAATCCATCACCAAATAAACTCTGCAAGATCGGATGATTAGCAGGTTGTTCATCAGCAGGCCACCCATCACTATCCAGGTCATGATACAACATCAGTTTTCCGAATGAGAAAAATCCTAATTCAACTGCATCAGTGATCACTTCCCATCCGTCCATTCCATTGATAGCAGCATCTATCTGTTGTATATAATCTGTGACAGCTATTTCTTCTGACTCAGGCATGTCCGGTAATATGATACCAAATTCAGCTTTGATCTTCGTTTGCAGACTAAGATTCATTTCCACATCACTACCTGTATAGCGTAAACGAAAACGTTCCCTTGCGCTGGAACGTTCTAATGAAACAGGTATCAAAATCAGGGGCGCATATCGCGCTTCCTTTCCATTATCCTTTTCATACCACTTTAACATACCTAATGTCAGGAACAGGATATTGACACCCTGTTCTTCCAGACTGGTACGCGCAGCATAATAAGTATTCAGTAACCTGTTTTGTAAAGCAGCAGCTGTTTCAGTCGTCTGTAAACGGGTATCGTGTACCACTTCTTCCGGTTCAGGTAAAGTGATGGGTTCAGGTAATACTACCGGTTCTGTTACTTCGGCTGCTACCTCTTTGTTTTCTTTTACATCAGTTTTGGGGAGGAAGGTCATTGCCTTGCTCTGCTTCACCAGTACTTCGTAGATATTGGTGATGCTTTCCTGTTCGATATGTACTCCACGACTTACGGGTAAACGGTAGTTCAATAAGGGGTTACGTAGTCCCAGATCCAGTAATTCCCGGCGGGAGGCCTCCAGTTTAATAAGGATTGATTCCTTCATGTACAGTTCGTTGTAAGAACAAAAAAAATGATAATTTATGTTAAGAACGATTATTGACGATAATTTATTCTAATAATATTACTATTACCTTTATTCACATAACTATTAATTATTTCCGTGTATCAGGTATTATACTTTCTCTGGGGCACAAACTGGCACATTGCATTGAAAATTATAGGGTATGTGCTGATCTCACTTTCCTTTTTGGGTGTGGTAGGCACTATTCTGCTGGAAAACCGGAATCCGGTCAAGGCGATGGCGTATATCATGTTGCTGGTATTCGTACCCATACTGGGATTAGTAGTATACTATTACCTGGGAAGAGATCTCCGCAAGAAACGCCGGTTTACGTTAAAGGGAAGTAAGGATGAAACCCTGATGTTACGATACTGGGAATCTCAGCGAAAAGAAATTGACCAGATGCAACTCCAGCTCCGCAAACAGGTAGCCAGCAAACAGGAGATTTCTGCGATGCTGCTCAATACGAGACATTCTGTATTATCCTGCGATAACCGTGTACAATTACTGTTGAATGGAGAAGAGAAATTTCCGGCAGTAATGGACGCACTGAGGGCGGCCAAACATCATATACATATCGAGTATTACATCTTTGCTGCGGATGATGTGGGTAATGCGATAGCAGAGATATTGCTGGAGAAACTGCGGGCGGGCGTAGAAGTAAGATTTATTTATGATGACCTGGGCTGTGATAAGATCGGTGATATACCAGATCTGCTGGAAGAAAATGGTGCAGAGGTTTTTGCCTTCTCTCCTGTACTGATCAATTTCTATCTGAATGCGAATTATCGTAATCATAGAAAGATCATTATTATCGATGGCGAAGTAGGATTTACCGGAGGTATCAATATAGATGACCGCTATCTGAACAATGCGAAGCATCCGGTATTCTGGAGAGATACACACCTGAAGCTGGAAGGAGATGTTGTGAATCTTTTGCAATTGCAATTCATGATGAGTTATCGTTATTGCAGTAAACAAACCTTTCCGTTTAGTCCACCTTATTTTCACCGTTCGGATCTGAATGAAAATTGCTTTGCAGACATTGTAGCCAGCGGACCAGATTCAGAGTTCCCGATGGCGATGCAAACGATACTGATGGCGATTAATAATGCACGTCGTTCTATCCGCATCAGTAATCCTTATTTTATTCCCAACGAACAGATATTAACAGCATTGCAAATGGCCGCATTATCGGGTAAGACAGTGCAGCTTATTTTACCTTTTCGGGGTGATTCATTTTTTGTACAACATGCAGCACAATCCTACATCAAGTCATTGCTTGATGCAGGTGTGAAAGTGTATTTTTATCAGAAAGGTTTTATACATGCGAAGTCAATTGCAATAGATGATAATCTTGCAATTGTTGGTTCTGTAAACCTTGACTACCGGAGCTTTTATCTGAATAGTGAAATTGCTGTCGTCGTTTATGACAAGACCTTTGTGCATAAGCTGAATGCAGCATTTGAACAGGATCTGCAGGACTCCGAACACATTGATCGTCGTTCCTGGAGAAATCGTTCTTTGTGGCAGAAGTTTATAGATGGCGTATGCAGATTATTGACTCCGTTATTATAGTATGTGATCAGGCATTATCATTATCTTCTTCAAGATCTTCATGCCTGTCTCCACCAAGACTATAGTAGTTATTTTCTTCGTCTTCCTCTCCTATCATTTCGTTACTGTCATCGAGGTCTGCACCTGGTACATCCAGTCCTTCATCCATTTCACCAGCATCAATAGAAGATTCTCTTGCGAGTTCATTATTTATACGTGCAGATCTGGTTACTTTTTCCACATCGAGATCTTCCTGTTCGCCTCTGTAAGTGATATCTTCACTTGCGGGGTAAGCAGGATAACCCGGGAATTTTTCATCTTCTGTTTGTTCGGATTTTTTATCTGTTGGTTTAGTGACTTTCTTTTTCATGATCTTATCGTTTTAGTTTTTTATGAAAAAGTTATGCCAATCAGATATCGTTATTCAGCAGCAAATGTTAATTCGTCCCGATCATTTTTAAGCAAACCGGTTTGGGTACTTTTATCTCCTGACCGGTTGGTTTGAGTAATCCTGTCAGCTTGTTTCTTTTAAATACAACTACGTTGTCTGTGTTCTGATTAGCGACCAATAAATAGTTTCCATCAGGGTCAATAACAAAATTACGTGGTTCTTTGCCTCCTGAAGGTTGTTCACCTTTTTTCTCCAGCCGACCGTTTTTACGATCTATGCTGTAGATGACAATATTATTTAATTTCTGCCTGTTAGAAGCATATAAAAATTTGCCATCCGGAGAGATGTGAATATCAGCACCGGAGATAGGACCTTTGTAGGCAGCAGAAAGTGTAGATAACGTTTGAAAAGGAATGAGCCTTCCTCTTACATAATTAAAGGCGGTTACTTTTCCATCAAGTTCATGTATCACATATGCCCATTTGCCATTGGGATGGAAAGTAATGTGTCGCGGACCAGCTCCTGGATTCAATGCAGCATAGCCTGTATCCGCAGGTACTAATGGCAATACATCCCCTTGTTTATAGTTATAAATGACTATCTGATCTATCCCCAGATCGGACACGTATAATGTCTTTTTATCAGGACCGAATACAGTACAGTGTACGTGTGGTTTCTCCTGTCTTTCTTTGTTAGGTCCTGTACCGGTATGCTCTATTGTTTGTACAGGCGCATCTATTCTTCCATCATTACGTACAGGCAATACAGATAGACTACCACCACTGTAATTTCCAACAATCACATACTTTCCATCTGTGTCTGTCGTGATATAACAGGGTGAAGCTCCACCGGAAACCTGTTTATTCAGGAAGGTCAGATTACCGCTGACGGTATCCCATTCAAAAGCGCTTACGCCTCCTTCATTATTCTCATTTACGGAGTACACATGTTGCTGATCGGGAGCAATCACGAGATAGGAAGGATTGTCCACACCTTTCGTCGTACTTACATAACGTAGTGTTCCGGTCGTTGTATTAAACGCATATACATTAATCCCCTCATCTGCACTCTTTGTATAAGTGCCAATCAGTAGATATTTTTCTTTCGTCGTATCTGTTTGTGCTGACAACATCGTAGTAGTTAATAAAGCGGTGCAGGTGAGTAAAGTATTAAGCATATACTGTGCCTTTTTATGTAAAAACAAATTACTAAATATGCAATAAAGTATAAAACGCATTTTAAGGCCCGTTTTCGCCAATTACCCTCTCTATGGAACATTATCATTACCCACTACCCGATCGTCAAAATTTAAGGGTCTTATAAAGTCATCTTTTTAGGGCAAATAATTTGTCAAATAATTGAAAATCAAGTTTTTAATAAAAATTAAGGAAAAAGCCCAGTCCATAGACAAGGTCCGGGTGTATATACTTCTAATTTAACCTTAACTTTTATTTTGAATAAATTATTTACAATACGATGTATGATAAACGACATCTGTGTCTTGTTACACGTGTAACAAAAAGCACAATGTTCCGCTTGAAAAAATGTTCAGGTAAATTTTCCAGGAAATCGGGTGGTGAATAAATTCATAGATACACTAATCAGGTAAATCAGTGGAATGAACTATAAATAAATTTCTGCCTGCTTCGTTAGAAATTTGGTGTGGATGAAAATAGGTCCGGTCGAGTCATAGGTTCAATCTCTTGCATCATCTGTCTGGGTCCACAGGATTCTGGTCTTAGACGAATATAGACAAAAAAAATACATGCCCATAACAAGCATGTATTTTTATTTTTGGCTTTAATATAATTATGATCAGCGTCCCATGTATACCATCAGGATCTGCACATCACTCGGATTTACGCCGCTGATTCTGCTGGCTTGTCCGAGTGTACGGGGACGGATTTTATTAAATTTCTGTCTGGCTTCTGCGCTCAATGATACCAATTTTGTATAATCGAATCCATCTGGAATGAGCAGGTCTTCCATCTGGCTCATTCTTTTCACCAGGTCATTTTCCTTTTCGATGTATACTTCATATTTGATCTGGATCTCTGCCTGTTCCAATGTTTCATCTCCGAATTCAGCCAGTGCTTTTCCAATTTTCGCAACATGGTTCTTCATAGAGAATATATCCATAGTTGGGCGTAACAGGATTTGGTAAGCGCGCATACGCTGAGGCAGTGGTGAAGTATTTTTCTCTGCCAGCAGGTGATTAATTTCTTCCGGATCAACAGGCAGTTCTTTCAGAATTGCTTTGATTTTCTCCACTCCTTCTTTCTTCACGATCACTTTATCCAATCTGTTTTGTCTGGCGAGGCCCATTTCAAAACTCTGTTCTGTGAGACGCAGATCGGCATTATCCTGTCTGAGCAAAGTTCTGAATTCGGCTCTTGAGGTAAACATTCTATATGGTTCGTCGGTACCTTTATTAATCAGGTCATCGATCAGTACACCGATATATGCTTCACTTCTTTTCAGTACAAATGGCGCCTGACCGCTTGCTTTCAGGTGTGCATTTATACCTGCCATCAGACCCTGACATGCTGCTTCTTCATACCCGGTGGTACCGTTGATTTGTCCGGCGAAGAACAAATTCTGGATATGTTTTGTCTCCAGGGAGAACTGCAATTGTGTTGGTGGGAAGTAATCGTACTCAATCGCATAACCCGGACGGAACATTTTCACGTTCTCAAATCCGGGCACTAATTGAAGTGCTTTATACTGTACATCTTCCGGCAGGGAGGTTGAAAATCCATTTACATAGATCTCCACGGTGTTCCAACCTTCGGGTTCTACGAACAGTTGGTGTCTGTCTCTTTCCGCGAAACGGTTAATTTTATCTTCAATACTTGGACAGTATCTTGGTCCGACACCCTGAATTCTACCCTGGAACATTGGAGATCTGTCGAACCCTGTCTTCAGCATTTCGTGTACTTTATCACTTGTATAGGTGATATGGCAACTTCTCTGTTGTTCAGGTTTGATCTTTTCAACATCCAGATAAGAGAACCCGGTGATTACATCATCACCTGGTTGTTCTTCCATTTTCGAATAATCCAGACTTCTTGCATCGATTCTTGGTGGTGTACCTGTCTTCAATCTGTCGCTTTCGAAGCCTAGGGATACTAATTGTTCAGTAATTCCGGTAGCTGCTTTTTCTGCTACGCGACCTCCGCCGAACTGTTTATCTCCGATGTGCATGACACCATTGAGGAATGTACCGTTGGTGAGCACTACAGATTTTGCTTTTATTTCGTGTCCTAATCCGGTCACTACTCCATAGCAACGTCCATCTTTTACCAGCAGTCCTTTTACCATGTCCTGGTAGAAGTCAACGTTTGGTGTTTGTTCCAATGCCTCTCTCCACTTAGCAGCAAACAGCATTCTGTCGTTCTGTGTACGGGGGCTCCACATGGCAGGTCCTTTGGAACGGTTCAGCATACGGAACTGAATCATGGACTGATCGGTTATGATTCCTGAGTATCCTCCCAGAGCATCAATCTCCCTTACAATTTGTCCTTTAGCGATTCCTCCCATTGCTGGGTTGCAGCTCATCTGAGCTATCGTTTGCATATTCATGGTGACCAAAAGGACTTTGGATCCCATGTTTGCTGCCGCAGCTGCAGCCTCGCAACCGGCATGTCCGGCGCCTACCACAATTACATCGTATGATGGAAACATAATTTTATTTAAATAGAAATGCAAAGGTACATAGAAGCGGGGATATGTAATGTTCCACGTGGAACATCTGAAAGTTCGTGTTGAAATGAGTGATTGAGTGAGGCTAAGTTAATGCATTGTTCGAGTGAAAAAGATTAGCCGTTTCAATTTTTTTAGAAGCTTTAGCCAAAACCTGAGGATCTGTTCCTAAGTGTTATACTTAGGATGTCGTTTAGCAGGTAGACTTGTTTTTGTCTTGACTCAGAATTTCTCTTTGGAGGGTATTCTTTTCCTAAATAATTGCCTCTTTATCTAGGTAAACTTATTGAGAACATATAGAGGTGTTCAACAATAACAGATCTTTCATGCTATAGCGAGGACATGCAGCTGTGGGCTTGAGAAGGGCTATCGGGCTGATGTCCTTGTCAGAGAATTGACAACCGATGTCGTGAAGCATGGTTGTCATTAATTGTGCTATTGGTTTATCAAGCGTGTGAGTCTCTGCCCAGGGCTAAGGCCCGACTGCTCCTTCTCAAACCCGCCGCCCCGAACTGGCCTTAGTGATAGTTCAGGAGTGTACTTGGAATATATTCTTAGTTGTGTTGGTTTGTGGCTGTTCTAAATAAAGAAGTTTTGTGCCTGCTGAGTTGGTTGTTATGCTGGTCCCAGACATGCAGCTGTGGGTTTGAGAAGGGCTATCGGGCTGATGCCCTTGTCGGAGAATTAACAACCGATGTCGTAAAGTATAATTGTCATTGTCATTAATTGCGTTATTGGTTTATCAAGCGTGTGAGTCTCTGCCAAGGGCTAAGGCTCGACTGCTCCTTCTCAGACCCGCCGCCCCGAACTGGCCTTAGTGATAGTTCCGGAGTTTGTGGCTGTTCTTAAATAAAGAGGTTTTGTGCCTTCTGAGTTAGTTGTTATGCTGGTCCTAGACATACAGCTGTGGGTTTGAGAAGGGCTATCGGGCTGATGCCCTTGCAGAGAATTAACAACCGATGTCGTAAAGTATGATTGTCATTAATTGTGTTATTGGTTTATCAAGCGTGTGAGTCTCTGCCAAGGGCTAAGGCCCGACTGCTCCTTCTCAAACCCGCCGCTTGAATTGTCTGTTATGATAATTCGGGATGGACTTGGCATATTTTCTTCCTTGTATTGTCCTCTGAGCAATGTTAGAGGAGTTAAAGAGATACTACTTACAATTAAGACGATCTAGTTCACGACTGTCCTCTTTGTGAAATTTAACTGAGAGAATATTTAATACCTCTTCAGAAAGCATATTGTCTCTCCTCTATCCTATCATCATGAGGGAGGATCGGAACGATTAACTACTAACAGCCAATTCGATTTATCGTTTTGTAATTTAGATTTAGATCAATACGTTTATTAACATCTTTTGATGACGGATTCCAGGATTTCCTAATTAGATAGTTCAGGCTTCGTCCAATAAGGTTGACCAGAGGGCAGTCAGTAGCAGGATATTTAAAACAGAGTGTTGTAAATTTCATACTAAAAAGTACAGACTTCAGCCCCATGTATAGAATGATTTAGATGGGTTGAATACGTCAGTTAATTCTTACAAAATGAATATTTCCTCATTAACTAACTATGCAGTGAACTCACAACAGGAACCCCAGAAAGAACTGTACCAACATTAGGCAAACGACATTACCCATTTCAGCTATAAAATCTGTTATAGGATTATGTCAGTATGCGGTTTAAGGTAGAGACTCGGGCCTTAGCCATTTGTAGTGCTCATACGATTGACAGTAGCTAAATCATATTTCCAACTCTACTATGATTGACGATGCCCAATAGCAAATTCTGCAGATGGCATCAGCCTGGGTCCCAGTTTAAACCGCATACGAGATGTCCCTAGCGATAACAAACCTGGCTTCAGACTCATAACCCAAATACCTGATGAAATACACAAATAACCATTTAAGAAGATGGAGGTATAACATAAGAAGACAAACGTCATTGTCCAGGTCAGCTATAAAGTCTGTTATGGGACTATATCAGTAGGAGGTTTAAGGTGGAGACTCGGGCCTTAGCCATTTGCAGTGCTCATACGATTGACAGTAGTTAAATATAATTCCAACCCTACCACGATTGACGATGCCCAATAGCAAATTCTGCAGATGGCATCAGCCCGGGTCCTACCTTAAACCGCATGCAAGATGTCTCTAGCTATAGAATAACAAACCTGCTTCAGACTAATAACCAAATGCCTGATGAAATATACAAATAACCGTTGAAGAAGATGGAGGTATAACATAAGCAGACAAACGTCATCGTCCAGGTCAGCTATAAAGTCTGTTATGGGACTAATATCAGTAGGAGGTTTAAGGTGGGAGACTCGGGCCTTAGCCATTTGCAGTGCTCATACGATTGACAAGTAGCTAAATCATATTTCCAACCCTACCACGATTGACGATGCCCAATAGCAAATTCTGCAGATGGCATCAGCCCGGGTCCCACCTTAAACCGCATACAAGATGTCCCTAACATTAATTAACCCTGAACTCCATAAATAATACAGAACAAATTTTCCTATAAAATCGGCTAACTGATGTTAACCAGATATAATCCGATAAACAAGAAAAAACATGGAGTACTAAGCAGAGATATGAAGGCAAAGTATGATAAAGAAGCCCGAGGTCAATTCATTAATACCACCTCACCCAAAATCAGCCGAAACAGAAAGAAAGCTCTACTACTAAAAACACAAAACCGGATCTGAATGACCCGGTTTTATGAAATGTTCCACGTGGAACATTTTAATATTTCTTAGCCGAAGTATTGTTCAAGACACTGGTTTTCCATCTGCCTCATCTTAGCAGATTGATCTTTTGTTTTGTCTTTGTAACCACAAAGATGAAGAGCTCCATGAAAAATCACCCGATGCAATTCTTGCTCTTCCGTCACTTTGAATTTCTCCGCATTCTCCCGAACGCGATCAACGCTGATGTAAATTTCTCCCTCAGTCACATCAGGGTCCTCTCCCATTTCAAAGGTTACAATATCAGTGAGCGTATCATGCTGCAGAAACTGTTGGTTGATTTCTAAAAGGTATTCATCACTACAAAAAACATACTGCATACTTTTCATTCTCTGCCCCTCCTGCACAAATAAGTCTTTTATGAACGCTTTCAGTTTCGTCTTATTCTTTAGATTTACTTTCACCTCATGTGCAGTAAAATTGATTGCCATACCTCGAACTTGTTTTTGTAATTGATTGAGAATGTAAAAATATGGTGAAATTTCGGATTCCACCTCCCCTGTCTTTGTTCGATTGAATGTCAGCCAGTACCTTTGTTGCATCACTTAGTAAGAGATACAATTTTGTCACCTGCTAAGATCGAAACACTTCAGGCATTAAAGATTAAATTACAACGGATGAAAAAAGGAGTGATTAAATTGTCTTCCCTCGCTATTGGAAAAAGTGCCGTTATCACATCTTTTGAAAAAGATGATTTGCACCTTAAGTTAATGGAAATGGGTTGTGTACCCGGTGAAACAGTGAAAGTAGAAAAGATCGCCCCACTCGGAGATCCGATTTCAATTATGGTAGCCGGTTATAATCTTTCCCTCCGTAAAACAGAAGCAGACTATATATGGGTCGAAGAATTGGTTTAATAGAAAATCCGAATGATACATTTGCAACTCAACTGAGCTGATAACTAAATGCATCATTCGGATTTTTTTATTTCTTGTGCCTATATTACTTTAGTTATAACCCGCCTCTACCTATTTCCTACTTTATCTATTCATAGTTATACTATACTTCTCCTTCGTTGGTGATTCGTTTTTGAATGTAGGATGAATGTAGGATAAAGCCATTCAAACTCATAACTGACTCAACTTTTGGTAAATCTTGCATGTATGATCAAGTAGTAGCGCTACCCAACTTTTACCCTGTATCTCCCCTAATTAGCCCTCCTTTTATAAAGCCGGTTATCTCTTCATACATAGGCTACAATTAAGTTAAAAGGCGTTTAAACGACCTTATTCACTGCAATATTTGCATAGTTTCGATAATGATGAATTAAGTCTGTGAAGAAGATTGATTAGGCACAGGAAAAAAGAAAATTTTAGAAAAAATGTGGATTACTGCGCTGGAAAAATTGAAAAATAGTTTTCAGCAGACTAGTAAACTAAAAACAAAAGAAATTATGTGGAAAAACGGTAGCTAGGAATGGGATTTCATCAGAAAAAAAATTAAAGAAAAAAGCTCTCCTTTTCCACATTTTCCGATTCGAAATGCAAATCCAGAAAAATTCAAGCGTTTATTAGTAATTTTTATGAGTTGAATACTAATTTTTGTGGATAAAGTGGGATTGAAGGATATCTCGTAAGGAAAATTTCCTAAGAAAAATAAAATCAAAAAATTTTGGGCCACTTTTCCACATTTGTCTGAAAAAAAAATGATTTTGAAACTTTTTAAGGCTTATCAGATCCTTTATTCACATTATTTAGTCCGATTTCGGTGAATAAGATGGATTCTAAACGTCAAAAACAAAAAAAATTGGAAAATTTCATAGAAATTAAAAAAGTCCAGGCGCTTATCCACATACTGACTGACTAAAGCGCTATTTTCTTTTAAAAACAACATAAAATGTGAATTACGCCGGTTTTTATTTTTCATTTTAAAATTTTACGTTGTAGTTATCCCACTTAAAATTGGCACGCTACTTATAAAAACAAAAAAATTTTGGAAGAAATCCACATTTTTTG
The DNA here is from genome assembly GCF_000024005.1 of Chitinophaga pinensis DSM 2588. NCBI lineage: Bacteria > Pseudomonadati > Bacteroidota > Chitinophagia > Chitinophagales > Chitinophagaceae > Chitinophaga > Chitinophaga pinensis. Next base: position 902,315 of record NC_013132.1, on the reverse strand, counting down.
AAAATCCAAGGTCTTATATCTCGAAAAAATCTACAAAACCTGTGTAGACCTATGAGTTTTACACATTTTAACGCAATCTCAGCAAGTAACTAAGTTCTCCAACCTCTAAAAATTTATTTCTTCCGCTTCAGATACGACTTTTCCACAATCTATAGCGATCAAAAAATTGAAGCCGGCATATTTCTCATGAAAACCAACCACATGTAGATACCCACAGCAAAAAATTTTCATTAAAACTACAGCCTGTTCGTGAAGCTTGTGAGAATCAAGCATTTGAGGAATAGTCCACACACACAATTTCCATCGTAACTAGAAGCCACTCAAAATTAAACAGTGCATATGCTCTCTCAAATTGAATAACTCGTAGTCACCTACGACAATTTTTTATCATCGCAAAGAGAACGCCTTCATGAAAGCGCTGAGAGTTAATCCACATTACTACTTCCCGATTGTTCAAAATCCATTTAACTTATAAGCCGCTCATTTTCAAAGCGGTTATAGCTCATTTCAAAAAGCTATTCCCGTAGATACCCACAGTATTTAGAGTACATTTGATTCACAAGGCGTTCATGAAAGCGCTGACAATTAAACGATCTTAATAATCCCCCGACTTCAAAATTTCGTCTCGCTCATAAGCGCTTCATTTCTGAAAGCCGCTCATTTCGCACAAAAAATAAAAACCTGTGGATCCCCACAGGTTTCTAAATACATTCAAGCTATAAGCGCTTCATGAAAGCGCCGAGAATTAAACGATCCTAATAACTCCCCGGTTTCAAATTTTCACTCTAACTATAAGCCGTTCAAAAATAAACGGCCCATATTTTTCGTCAACTGCAAAATTGCGTGGTACCCCACGGGAATTTAGCTTCATCGCAACCAGGAGGCGTTCAAAATAAAGGCCCCTGAATTAAATCGATCTTATAGGCACCCGTTTTAAACATTTCATCGCAATTACAGGGCCTTCAAAAATGAAGGCTTTATAATTTTAATAAGACAGCAATTCCTGTAGGTACCCACAGGATATCCACATCCATGAGAAGCTCAACGCCTTCAAAATAAAGCCCTTAGAATTTATTGTTTTATAGCAATTCACATAATGTGAATTTCGTTGAAGCTATAAGCCCTTCAAAAACGAAAGCCTCATAATTTCCCTCAAGTTGAAAATTCCGTAGTCCCCTACAGCACTCCCAACTTCATCGAAGCCACAAAGCCTTCGCAAAAAGCGCTAAGAACCGCTCAAACTGGCCTCTTCCCCTGATAGATAGATCTATTGCAGGCATAAGCCCTTCCCAAATGAAGGCTCTGAGAATCGTTTAATATGTAAAATACTGTAGGGGGGTACAGCATTTTCACGAATATTCAACCTATAAACGGTAGGAAAAACGAATGCTATAGCACATAATAGCTCGTATAAGGGGCTGAAACGACCTGGAGCAAGCTGTCCATAAGCCCTTTGTGGGCATAAAAAAGGCCTGATTAGCATGCTAACCAGGCCATAATATGATAAATTAGACCAAATTTAAGTTATAAACTGTTGTCTTTCAGATATTTAACTACAATCCGTAGTGCGCAGAGATCTCTAACATCCTCTCAATCGGTTTTTTCGCTGCGATACGCAATTGTTCGTTCATTGTGATCTCAGGTTCTTCGTATTCCATACACAGATACAACTTTTCCAATGTATTTAACTTCATGTGTGGACAATCATTACACGCACACGCATTATTTGGCGGAGCAGGAATGAAAGTCTTCGAAGGATTTTCTTTTTGCATCTGGTGAAGAATACCTGTTTCGGTAACCACGATATATTCCTTCGCATCGTCTTTTTTGGAAAAGTTTAGTAAGCCCGTAGTCGATCCGATGTAATCCGCAATTTCAAGAACAGCTGCTTCACACTCCGGATGCGCTATCACCTTAGCTTTCGGGTGACGGATCTTCAATTTGGTTATTTTTTCCAGGGAGAAAATCTCATGCACCATGCAGGCACCATTCCACAACAACATGTCCCTTCCCGTTTTTTTGGACAAATAAGCCCCTAAATTCCTGTCGGGGGCAAAAATGATCGGTTGGCCCTTGGGAACGCTCTCGATGATCTTTTCGGCATTAGATGACGTACAGATGATATCGCTGAGTGCCTTGATACCCGCCGAACAGTTGATGTAGGAAATTACGAGGTGGTCAGGGTGCTTTTCCTTGAATTTTCTGAAAAGTTCAGGAGGAGCACTGTCGGCCAGTGAACAACCTGCTTTGAGGTCCGGCAGTAATACCTTTTTCTGCGGACTCAGAATTTTTGCGGTTTCGGCCATAAAGTGGACACCGGCAAAAACGATAATGTCGGCATCTGTTTTTGCAGCCTGTTGACTTAAGCCCAAACTGTCCCCGATGTAGTCGGCCACATCCTGAATATCTGGTTCCTGGTAATAGTGCGCCAGGACGATCGCGTTTTTTTCTTTCTTCAATCTTTCGATTTCCGCAAAAAGATCAAGACGTACATCGACCGGTAAGTCGAGGTACCCTTTTTTTTGAAGTTCGCTTTTAGCAATTTCCAGCTCCCTCATCATAATTATATATCTAGTTATTTTTTAAAAAAAGAAAAACCCACTACTATTAGGGCTGTGAATATGTGAAAACAAATTTTGACCGTCGTGTACAAATGTAGTTGTTATTCTTTTTGCCACGGCTATCCACAGCAAATTAACAGTCGAGATTGGCCATAGTCCTGAAAAACCCTATTTTAATCCACACCCGTGGATATCGTTTTCCGTGAATAATTTCTTAGCGGTACCTGTATTAAGAAAATGTTAATAGCGGGGTAAAACAATCCCCAAAAATCCACTTTTGCGAACCGGACCATTTTCTTCCGAAATAACAAAATTAGTTTTCAGGTACCCGAAGTGGGGTTTTTAAGAAGATATTGGACAACTTTCACCGGTTTTTTAACAGCCAATGTGGATAAACTACAACTAAAAAGTTATCACAGGTTGAATTTGCTTTTTTAGCTTTACATGAATCTTTTTACACAATTTTATGTGAATGAAGATTTTGCCTGCCTGTGAATTGTGAATAACCAAACACATGTTTTCTGAGCAGCCGTTTTCCTGAAATAATGGTCTGTAGCCGTATTAAAAAATCCCTGGGTCCAACAAACAACCTGGTACAAAAATCATGACAAATGTGGATAACCTGTGAATGACCTTTAAAACAGATTTCACTGCAAAATGGCGCAAACCCTTTACTGTATTGGGTTTTGGTCAATAAAAACCTTTTTGTAGTTACAGTTATTTTATTATATTTTTGCTTTCCTTAAAAAATTTAGACTATATAATATATGTCAGTTATTCAGAAGATCAGGGATAAATATGCCGTGGTGATCGTAGTAGTGATCTGCCTGGCTATTGTTAGTTTCCTGTTGCAGGACGCCTTTTTCGGCAAAAACTCTCTTATTCGCCGTTCCACAACTGTTGGTAAAGTAAATGGCACGGAACTCGAATTCACCGAGTATCAGCAAATGATTAAAAATGCTGAGGACAGAATGCGCATGTCTAACGGCGCAGTGAACGAACAGATCACTCAGCAGGCACGTGAATCAGCGTGGACTAAATTTCTCAGCGATAACATACTGAGTGCTCAGTACGAAAAACTGGGTCTGGCTGTTACCGAAGAGGAAATTAAAGACCAGTTCACCGGTAAAAATCCTAGTCCTATTATTACTCAGCAGTTTACTGATGAGAAAACCGGAAAGTTTGACCGCGCCCGTATGCAACAGGTGCTAGCCAGCATCAGCCAGGATAAAACCGGTCAGATGCGTGCAGGACTCCTCCAGCTGGAAGAATACATCGCTCAGTCAAGAGTTTCTGAGAAATACCTTTCCCTGATCAAACAGGCCGTATATTATCCTAAATGGTTAGCTGAAAAACAGATCCAGGATAACGCACAGACAGCATCTATATCTTATGTATCTGTTCCATACGCCTCTATCGCTGACTCTACTGTTAAAGTATCTGACAGCGAACTGAATAGCTTCATCAACAGTCACAAAGAACTGTTCAAAGTAGAAGAATCCCGTAAAGTTGATTACCTCGCTTTCAATGTGATCCCTTCTGCCGCTGATACCGCTGCCACCCTGAAAGTCCTGATGGATGCAAAACAGGAACTGGACACCATCAGCAACAATGATATCGCTGCCTTCATCAACCGTAACTCTGACTTGCCTTATTATGATAGTTATATCTCTAAAAGTGCACTGATGGTTCCGCAGAAGGATACCCTGGTAACTTTACCAGTTGGCGCCGTATTCGGTCCTTATTATGATAATAACCTGATCGTTTATGCTAAAATGATCGATCGCAAAACTTTACCGGATAGCGTTAAAGTACGTCATATATTAGTAGCAACTCAGAATCAGCAAGGCGGTGGCTTACCTGATTCCCTGGCGAAAGCACGCATCGACAGTATCGAAAGAGCTGTAAAAGGTGGCGCTGACTTCAAAGCCCTGGTTGAACAGTATACTGACGACGTTAGAAGCAAACCTACCGGTGGTGAATATGATGTAACTCCATCTACTGACTTCCTGAAAGAATTCAAAGATTTCGCACTGGAAAAAGGTAAAGGTGCTATCGGTGTTGTGAAAACTGCCGCTGGTTACCACCTGATCGAGGTACTGGAACAAAAGAATATCGGTTCTGCAGTGAAACTGGCTTATCTCGCTAAACCAGTATCTCCTAGCCGTGAAACCGATAGCAAAGCTTACGCTGAAGCAAATGAATTCGCTTCTAAAAACCGTGATGCTAAAACTTTTGAGAAAACTATCCAGGAGAAAGGTCTTAACAAACGTATCGCTGATAACCTCCGCCCTATGGATTTCGTCATCCCAGGTATCGGTCAGGCGCGTGAACTCGTTCGTTGGGCTTATGATTCTGATAAAGGTGCCGTAAGTAACGTATTCACTTTCGACAATACTTATGTAGTAGCTGTACTGACTACCGTTCGTGCTGAAGGTACTGCTCCGCTGGAAGATGTCAGACCTTCAGTTGAAGCTGAAGTTAGAAAGCAGAAGAAAGCTGCTCAGATCATCGAAAAAATTAAATCTCCGGCTTCCCTGGCTGATGTATCAAAAGCAACCAACCAGCCAGAACAGAAAGCGGATGGTATTGGCTTCGGTACACCATTCGTTGCCAGCATGGGCTTCGAACCTCGCGTTGTAGGTGCTGCCTTCAACAAAGCATGGGGTACTGCTAAAGTTAGCGCTCCAATCGAAGGTAACGCTGGTGTATACGTACTGAAAGTTGATAGCTACCAGCCTGGTCAAGGTGGTCAGGATCCTGCAAGCGTTAGCCGTGCTTACGAACAAAGCATGCTTTCTGCATTGGATGGTCAGTTATTCACAGTACTGAAAAAACTGAGCAAAATCGAAGACAACCGTAGCAAATTCTTTTAAGGAATCTTCAATAACTGATTATAACAAAAACCCTGGGTCTCAAACCCCGGGGTTTTTTGTTTATTGACCCTATACATCGAAAATGATCAATATAGTTCCGGATCGTAGCTCCATTTTTTAGTAAATTTGTAAAAAGTGATTTACTATGGAAGAGATTGTAAATAAGGTAGCACAGAGTGGAATCTTGACCCTGGATCTGGAAGATTACTATCCGAAGGAAGAATTAGTGGAGTTTGATCTGAAACCCTACCTCTTCATGGAGATGATCCTGAAAGAGAAAGACTTCCGTACCGCATTACAGGAACATAACTGGGAACAGTACAACAATAAAAATGTCGCCATTTTCTGCTCCGCAGATGCAGTTATACCTTTCTGGGCTTATATGCTCGTTATGACTTACCTAGAGCCTGTTGCTCACTTTGCCGCCTTTGGCGATAAAAAACAGGTGCATCATACACAATTCATGAAGAGCCTGGCGGCTATCGATGTGAACGAATACGTGGATAAACGTGTCGTTATTAAAGGTTGTGGGGATAAAGGTGCCGGTGAAGCCGCATATGTGGAAATCACACGTTTACTGAAACCGGTGGTAAAAAGCCTGATGTACGGCGAACCCTGCTCCACCGTACCTATCTATAAAAAGAAGTAAGTCCCTTAAAACCAGCGTTTCTTCTTAAATAACAGGATCATTCCGATCAACATCACCAGCATAAAGCCCATGGTGTAGTAATACCCATTCCTGGTATGCAGCTCCGGCATATTGTCGAAGTTCATACCATAGATCCCGGCGATGAAAGTCAGCGGGGCCATAATGGTAGTTACCACCGCTAATACCTTCATAATCTCATTCATTTTGAGATTGATCTGGGTGTGATAGAGATCCTGTACGTTCAATATCATATCGCGGTAGTTCTCCGCCAGGTCATTGGCCTGGATGATATGATCGTATACATCTTTGAAATATTTGGTGGTCCGCTCCTCCAGCAGATCGCTGTCACTTTTCAGGAATCCGTTTACCAGTTCCCTTACCGGGGCAATTGCCCGTTTGAACAGCAATAATTCCTTGCGCAGGAAATTAATTCTGGCCTGCGCACGGGTATTAGCCTGATGCTGTACCGCATCTTCCATCAACTCAATCCTTTCTCCCAGTTTCTCTATAATGAGATAATAGCTATCCACAATTGTATCTATCAGTGAATAACAGAGATAATCGGCTCCCACTGAGCGCATACGTGAGTTATTGATGCGGAGCTTTTCTCTTACGTGATTGAAGACGTCCTTTTCCACTTCTTCCTGGAAGGAGATAACGAAATTCTTTCCTAATACAATACTGACCTGCTCCTGGTCCACCGTACAGTTTTCTGCATTGAAATACATCATAGGGAGCAGGCAGAACAGGTGATCTCCGATTTCGTCCATCTTTGCCCGCTGTCCTACGCTCATTATATCATCTTCCAGCAGGATGTGAATACCCAGTTCAATACAGATCCTGTGTACGGTTTCTTTATTGATGCCATCGACATTAATCCACACGGTGTTCTTACTGTCAATATGTTTAAAAATCTCGTCTACCTGGTTTCCGGCTAAGGTCACCTCTTCAAAATATGTATTGCTGTAATTAAAGATGGTAATCTTCTCACAAACAGATGGTTTCCTGGTCAGCGGACCGGTTACCGGATTATAGTTCATTAACCGTTGCTTCCTGGCCTTGAAAGGGTTCAAGGTTTCCAATACATCCTGAATCGGCTGAATGGGTATTATTCTATTTGACCTTGGCATTTATGTACTGATTTATGCTGCGCTATTTTAAAGTTAACTTAAAATAGGCGTAACGCTTATTTAACAAGTTGTCTTTATCTTGGGAACATAATAAGACCACCTACAACTGTCACATAATAATAATTATCAGGGATAACTGCTCCGCTTGTTAGCCAAACCCGCCGGTAATGCCATGCTATTATGCTGACATCAGTTTATATAGATAAAAATAGAACGCTTTTAAATAACTGGTGAAATAAAAGGTGTATGCGTGTATTAATTTTTGTGATTGCCACTTTATTGATTGCCATCTGCGCATTTAGTATTTACGAATGCAGGCAGAAACCTGGCGCTCCCTCTCAGCATGTGCTATCCTGGTATGTACCTGGTGTAAACAAACTGAAAACGAAAGTGGATAACTTATGTCATTCGCTTGCTACACATCAGTCTTCAGCAGCAGTACAACAGGCTTTTTGTGAATCCAGACTGGCTTATAAGGAGATAGAAGTGCTTGCAGAATATTTTAATCCGTTTACAGTACAGCTGATTAATGGTAAAGGTGATGATACCACCGGTAATAAAGAGGGTAAAGCTTTTCAGCAGATAGAACGTCTTTTATATCCTTCGCTACAGGCAGCAGATACGCAGATGGCTTATGTGGAAGCACGTAAACTGGCTGCTGCTGTGAATATACTTGCACAGGAAAATGAACGCCCCGCTCCTACGGATGCGCAATTATTTGACGCTATGCGCCTGGAACTGGTGAGGATCATTTCATTGGGTATCAGTGGTTTTGATTCTCCGGAAGCGTGTGAGAGCATGAAAGAAGCAGCTGCTTCGTTAGAAGGTGTCAGACAGCTGTGGAACCTGTATGCAGATCGTGTGAATATCTATAATCCCACACTCGTAAAATATACTGAAGAATTGATGACGGTTGCCTCACAGCAATTGTCTCGGGGAAATCATAATCATTTCAACAGACAGTTGTTTATCAGCGATTACATGAATCATCTTTCTATCAATCTCAAACTGTCAAGAGAAGCCCTGTCTATCCCTTATGATGATGATACCTATGTATTGGATCCTGCGGCATCTAATATTTTCGCAAGAGATGCGGTACATCCATTGTATGTGACTGTGGATGCTATACAGGATTCTACCGGCAGTAATGATCCTTTGTATGAAATAAACGGACAGCAATTCAGGGCGAGTTACATGTACAACTTATTACAACAGAATGGTGCACTGAATACAGTAGCCGCCGGGAATTGATAAAAGAGGACTGCCGGCGAAGAATTCACCGGCAGCAGATTGGCTATTTAAGACTAGGATATGGAAGACGATGTAATAATGTTGTGGTCAGCGATAGCAGACCGCGCAAAAAATAAACTCCGCAAGTGTTCACGAAGCTAAATATGCTGTACAAATAAGGGAATTAATAGAGATTGGATATATAACAATAACTCAGCTTTCTCTCACATTACTTTACATTCACAAAAACCATTGCAGTAAACTCTGATCTAAATATGCATTCTCAGATGCGTTATAGCAAGTGTTGCGTCTTTTAATGAGAATAAGGTAAAACTGATTGCGATGCAAGTAACATTAGCCGTATAATAATTCCAAAAAAAATAGAATAATCAGCCGATAAATGTGAGTTAAATGAGTAATCTGAACATTACTCTGAGTAAATAAATGCACAGCGGCAAATTGATGTTCATACACATACACCCACAGATCTCTCTGCTGGCGGCACTTTTCCATTAGGAACCGTTTTTGATGTTGTAGATAGTAGTCCGAACAAGTATTGTTACCTAAAAAACCATAAAACGGAAATATTATGGAAAACAAACTCAGTAATAAGAAAGTCGCCATTCTTGTGGCTGACGGCTTTGAAGAAGTAGAATTTACACAGCCGCTGGAGGCATTGCAGGAAGCTGGTGCACAGATAGATGTGATATCGCTGCATGACGGAGAGGTAAAAGCCTGGGCTGAAAAAGACTGGGGGAATACTTACCCTGTTGATAAAACAGTTAATCAGGTAGATGCGAAAGATTATGACGCACTTGTACTGCCAGGTGGTGTAATGAATCCTGATCACCTGAGAGAGAATCAGGACGCAGTTAATTTTGTTTCCGGCTTTTTTGATGATAGTAAACCAATTGCTGCCATCTGTCATGGTCCATGGACACTGATAGAAACAGGTGAACTGAAAGGCAGAACGGTTACTTCTTACCCTTCCCTGAAAACAGATCTGACAAATGCAGGCGCTAACTGGGTCGACCAGGAAGTAGTGGTGGATAATGGCCTGGTGACCAGCCGTAATCCGCATGACTTACCCGCCTTCTGCAGAAAGATGGTAGAAGAGATAGGTGAAGGCATACACGCCTGATATCATTGAGGTTTCCAATAAAAAAGAAAAGGCGATACTATTTACAGTATCGCCTTTCTGTTATGTGAAAGTCTTTGTTTATTTCTTCTTCTTGTATTTTACCTCTACAGGCGCGACACCTGTTGTGAGCATACCAATACGTTTTGCCGCTTTCTTGGAGAGATCAATTACTCTGCCTTCGGCAAACGGTCCACGGTCATTGATGCGCACTTTTACTGAGCGGCCGTTTGATACGTTAATAACAGTCACTTTGGTGCCGAAAGGCAATGTGCGATGTGCTGCTGTCAATCCTCCCTGTCTGAATACTTCCCCACTGGCAGTTTTACGGCCTTCAAACTTGTCAGCATAATAAGACGCCTTTCCTGTTTCTGTGATCTTCTTGCTGCAGGACGCTAAGAAAAATAATGCGCTGAGCAGGAGTATTGTATTGCGTGTATATTTCATTGTCATCATAGGTCATTTTTAAAAAAAGGGCGGGGATTCCCCGCCCAAGGTAAAAAAATCAGAAAGGATATCCAATCGCAATATTTAGAATGAGATTTTCTTTTCGCCAGTCAGGATCGCCAAACTTAATATCTTTTATTACCCATCTTTCATCAGAAGGCAACCATGGTTTACGCAGGGGGAATGCGAGATCAAGTCGCACGACGATAATTGAGGCGTCTACACGAAGACCGGCGCCTGCATCTACCGCTATCTGATTACCAAAGGTGCTTGCTTTGAACTTGCTACCAGGTTTACTTGGTACATCCTGTTTGAGCCAGATGTTCCCCGCATCTATGAATACAGCGGCATTGAAGATGCCCGTCAGCTTCGCACGTAATTCAGAGTTATATTCCAGTCTGATATCCCCTGCCTCATTCGCCAGGTACTGACTTGTGGTATCTCTGTAAGAACCTGGGCCCAGTGTTCTGGCACGGAAGCCGCGAAGACTGCTACTACCACCAATAAAGTATTGTTTTACAAATGGTAATGTAGTAGAGTTACCGTACGGCATACCAAAACCGGCATACAGGCGGTTTACCCAGGTCAGTTTCCGGCTTAGTTTCCAGTAGTGACGCAAGTCGGCGGTCAGCCTTACATATTGTGCAAAGGGAGCGCCGATGATCTTTCTGGCGCTGTCTTTTTTCGGTATAATCAATCCCGCCAGATTACCCGAGTAATCCAGGTCACCATTCAGGTAGAAACTATGCACACGGTTGTCTGCCTGATTGTTGAAAGTAATGCTGTAATTGCCTCCCAGTATGAATTGCTTTTCAATCGCTGCCCGCTGGCTGGGATCATTCCGTAATATACTGTCATACCCGGTTGTCGTGCTGGTTGGCAGTACATAGGTAATCGCTACCGGCGACCACTTATGTTCCAGGTATTGCGTTTGCCGCCAGATGTACTGGAACTGGAATGTATACGCGTTCAGGTTATACAGCTGGCTACGGCTAAAAAGCTCATAACTCAGGCTGATACGGGTGCGGGGCACATAAGGTGTCTTCACATTAAAATTGAACAAAGGCTGCCAGAAACGTGGGATGGTCACTGCAGCTTCTGCTTTGATATTATAGGAGTTACCACCTCTCAGGGTTGTATTATTGGTTGTGGTCCGCCCGCCTACCTGCCATTCAAGACCGCCCGCTAACGTGATTTCTAACAGGTTGGCAGCATGTAACCAGTTACGGTTACGTGCTGTGATCCTGATCTCAGAACCGGCGAAGTTGTTGGACTTAGAAGTACCTCTTAATTCAGCTGATAAGCTTCTGCGCGGATAAGGCGTCAGGAAGAAACTGGCATTCAGCTTTGAACTGTCTCCTCTTACAGCACGGAACTGTCCTTTTACAAATTTGAAGGTACCCAGGTCCGTCAGCCGGCGGAGGGTGGTATTATGGTCTGATAATCTGTATAAACTATCTGGTTTCAGGAACACAGAGCGGTCAAACACACTGGGTCTGAATTTTTTAGTAGAATCAACGATCCTGATATGATTGTATTGTACCGGCGTACCTCTGCGGCTCAGGGAGTCATTATCCAGAGAGTAGTTAGGATACAATGTGATGTTCTTCATCTTATACTGCTTGCGCGCAGCCACAGGGGTTTCATCTTTGACCTTCAGGTAGAGGTCCACCATGCCGTTGTTGGTACTATCTACTTCTATCAACAGGTGATCGGGTGTGAAGTAATAGTATCCCTGTTCCTTTAATATACTATGTACCCTGTTCCGTTCTGCAACGACACTATCCAGACGGTAGGGACGGTTTAGTTTCAGGGAGCTTCCCTCCTTTGCTGCCGCTACTGCTTTACCCAGATCGCTGCTGTCGGTTTCGAAGGTCACACTTTTGATACGATAGCGATGATTGGGCGTAGTTGTGTAAGTAATAGAAGCCTTTTTCTTACCGCTATATTTGATTTCAGAGGCTACTGCCGCCTGAAAAAAACCATTGTCAACCAGGTACTGTTCCAATACATTGGCAGTATAGTCGGGCTTTGCGCTGCTCAGTAATACAGGGGGTTCTCCCCATTTTTTTCTTAACAGGTAGTTCAACCCTTTGCCTTTAGGTTCGTTACCTAAGTTATACAACCAGAGCCTGATAGGCATTCCGGCAAATTTACGATTAGGTTTTGGCCTTGTACGGCTGCTCATTTCAGCGGTCAGCGTACTGTAATCCCTGGGTTTTTTTCCTTCCCATTTCACTGATGCGCCGGTGTACAGGCGGTCATTCTCAGGAACGGTCCTGGTCGTGCTACAGGCACTGATGCACAGGGCAACCAGCGCTGCGATAACAGTGGATGATATATGGCTGTATCCTTTGATCATTTTATTTTTTGGTCACGGTTTTCTTATTGCGGAGTCTTTCTGCTTTCTTTTGAGATTTAGCTCTGTGGAATATCTCACGGAACTCATCATAATCCATGATCAATGCAAAGGCAACACCTGTTTCTACGACCTGTCCTTCTATCACGGTGCTGTTGTCATTACGCTGATATACCCTGACGCGATAGCGTCCATCCCTCGTGAGTTTATATTCAATGGAGATATCACCTACCAGGGATGATGGATTAGCCTGATTTTCACCCTGTAGCATCACGTTCGAACCAACAGAAACAGACAATCGTTCATTGAACAACTGTTTGGAGGCGCCTACTTTCAGGTTGGTAGTTTCCTGTTCGCTGCCTGTAGAATAGTCCTGTCTTGATTCCAGGTCAAAGTTCAGGTCTACTCCTTTAATCAGGTTACCAGCCAGGTTATTCAGCTGTTGAGAGAGGATCTTACTCACACTCTGGCGGGCCATATTGCTCACACCAAAGTCGCCGCTACCACCGCCATCACCGGCCAGCGGATCTTCAGGAATGAAGCTATTGAGTACCAATAAGCCCATTACCTGTTTATTCAGTTCAGAAGGTATCTGATTGATCTGTTTGAGGCGGTTATACACACTTCCACTAAATGCATTCTGTTCAGATTCCGGCATATCCAGTTCGAAGGAGATTTCAGGTTTCATCATCTGACCTTTGATACGGAGGTACACAAAGAAAGGCAGCTTTTGTCTGTACCGGTTTCTGTCCGATTCTGTCATATTGGGGTTGGACAGCTGATCCTGCACAAGGTCAGCCGCAGTTGCATTAACTGTATATTTAGCTGTGATATTCAGATCAGCGTCCATCGCATCGCCACTGAAAGTGATCGTACTTCCTTTTTCGATGCTGAAAGAACGTTTGATCAGCTGGTTGAGGGACATTTCATATTTACCTTCAGAGATCTCATAACGACCGGTCAGACTCATTTTCTGACTGGCGTCCAATGTGGCATTGATACTTGCCGTACCCTGTGCCTGTACATAATCGCCATTTACAGGGTCAATAATGATCTTGATAATTGACTCCGGTGTGATCTCTGCGTTGCCGGAGAGGTTGATGCCTTTCAGGCGTGGATTCTGGAAGCGAAGACTGTCAGCTGCCCTGATCATCGCAGAATCTATCGGATTAGATTTATCAACAAAGACCATCACCCCTTCCCTGTTGGCTACGCCTGGTTCTTCGGATGGCAGGGTGATTGTGACTTTTGATTTTTCTTTGAGTTTTACATTGGCGTCTACTCTTGGGAGATCCATATTTCCTCTGACAGAGATACGGGTATCGATAAACGCAGGACCATAATATAATTGGTCAGGGTTCTGTTGTTCACCCAGCACCATGAAGTTGTCTGAGTTCACCGTAAGGTTAAAATTGTAATTGGTAAAATCCCTGGTATTGACACGACCATTGACAACCATTTCATTACCAAGACTGTCGGCTACGACAAACTGGTTGAATTGCAATCCTCTGTCATCCAGCAGGATGTTTTCATCCGGCAGTGTGAGCTGAGAACCAACATAAGTGATTGTACCACCGGCATTATTGAAATGCAGGTTACCCAATACTTTAGGTTTTTCAGTGGTGCCGGTGATCGTAAATTTACCATCTGCACTACCGTGCATACGGCTTACATTTCCGAAGGTAAAGGCCTCGATAGAAGCCATGTTCAGATTGTTAATATCGACAGTAGCGTTGATCGTGGAATCATAAGAACCGTCCACCTTTACGTCATTTTCATTGCCGGTCAGGTTAGCCGCCAGTTTATACTGTCCTGGCTGTGGCGTTTCTACATTTGCATCCAGTGTTCCAACAGAGGTGCCTCTGAATACCAGCGAGTCTATTTTTAACTGGCTCTTTACCAGGGGAGCTTTATCCAGATTGCTCACATTTGCTTCTGCATTCAGGATACCGTTCGCCAGCAGCGTATCGGCGGAGAGCAGTGCGGTGATTGTGGATAACTTGAAATCTTTGATGCTTGCTTTGAGCGGAGGTAAGGCGCCCTGGCTACTATCTCTCAGTGTTTGTATCTGTATGGACTGATTCTGATAAGATAGGGTCATCTGTGCCGTATCAGGACCGCCATTTACCAGCCGGATATGATTGCCCTCGTCTACTTTCCATTGTTGTTTGTTGAGCAACAGGTCTGTCTTCAACGACAGGTCCATGGCGTTGGCAGGCAGGAAAGTCACATAGCCACCCAGTTTATATTTGGGGTTCCTTTTGATATCATCCAGTAAGAGATCCCAGTCTACTTTACCTGCTACGGCGCTGGCTTTCAATTGCGTATGATTAAGTGGCGCAATCGGATGATAGAGGCTGGCCATATCTACTTCTGCTTTCAGGGATGTGTCCACAATCTGGGCTGTGATGTTCACGCTGTCTATCCGAACAGAATCGTAGGTCAGTTTCAGCAGAGAAGCATTCATGGCGATCAGGCTACTGTCCGTGTTCAGACGGCCGGTAATCAACAATGGTTGCTCCATACGCAGACCAGGCAGCATGTTTTTCAGACTGCGGGGCCATGAGATAGCGGCATTCCATTGAAGTATCTGACCAGGAGGCAGTTGTATAAGTTTAGCGCTATCGTAGGGTTGTAAAGGTTTGTTGATCAGTTGTCCGAATGCGCCTCCTACCTGGGTATAATCTACCTGTCCGTTGGCATGTATGAATCCGAACGGACCTTCCAGTGCCAGGTATTGCTGATCGGTATATTTAGCGGTCAGTGCGACGGTGTCAATGGGGAATACCTGTCCGTTGGTGGCTATCTGCCAGCCATTGAGGAAGGCATTACCTTCCAGTCTTTTAGGATCCAGGCTGCTGAAGTCTGCGCTTAGGTTTCCTTTCAGCATTAATGGGTCTGTATACCAGTTGGTCGCATACAGATCGGCTTTGTCCATTTGCAGATTGGCCTGTAAAGAACTGACACTGGTATCATTGAGGGTCGCATTAACATCGAAGTTCATGGTGATACTGGTATCGGTGGTCTGGCCTTCCGCATGTAACTGTTGTTTGTCAATGTCGCCACTGATATTGATGCCATGGTAAGTATAGCCATTGTACCTTGCTTCATCCAGGTTGACAGCCGCTTTTGCGATCATACCCGGGAATGTATATCCTTGTCCGCTGGCCTGCATCCTTCCACTGATCCAACCCATTGTCGTATCGTACATCAGTACACCAGGATTGACCCTGAAGGAAGACAGGTTCACATCATAACGGGCACGGATGCTGTCGGTAATATTAACAAGGTGTGCGGCAAGGCGGGCATTTGCGGAGCTACTGGTCAGCTGTAACTGTGTTTTGAGATCCTGCATACCACCCAGTACATTACCGGTGATGATCAGGTGTTCCGGTAGTCTGGGGGTATCTGGCATAGTACCCGGAGGCAGCCAGGATCTTAATGGTTTGTTACCGGACTCGATGTATACAGATGGCAGATTCGCAGAAAAATGATCCGGATCGGTAGCATGAGCTACTTCTCCGTTGGCGCGTATACGATTGCCTTTATTGTCAACAACCCGCAGGGTTTCTATAATGAGTTTACCAATGCTGCCTTTTATATCGGCGGTGACGTCTATCTCTTTGTCCCACAATGGTTTCATAGATGGGTTCTTACGGGAGTCGGGTACAAATGGCAACCATTCTCCCAATGTGATATGAGACGAGTCGATATCCGCTCTGAGTTGCATCAGGTCCATATTCTCCGACATGGTTTCCCAGGAAGGTACTGTTACAGCTATGTGTTTCCGCAGCAGACTTTTGTTAGTCTGGAAGAACAGGTTCTGGAGGGCCAGTGACTGCGGGGTGAAGAGCACATCGAAGCGGCCTTCTTTCACAGCAAAGCCTGATTTTTCTTTGACTTCCAGTTTTTTAAGTACAGCTTTGATGGTATCTGGCTTGTATACGATACTGGAAACGGCGGTATTAAAGTTATAGAGAAACAGGTGGTTGTAATCCGGATCAGTACCGGCGCCTCTTGGAGCGGGTGCGGTATTGTTATCGAATTTGACATCTACATGTTCCAGTTCTGCTTTGGTTGCCAATACTTTCCATGTATTTGGCGCACTGCTGTCTGCCGGAGCGGGTGTGGACGTATCTTTTGCAGCGGACAATGTGAATACCCCTGCAACATCACCCATCTTGAGTCCACCCAGCTGTACGAGGGTGGAATCCATATCGATATTTGAATTCAGCAGTTGCAGATTACCGATGCGCCATACGGTAGATATACCGCTGGCCTGGTCTGCATAAAGGAAAGAGCTGTTTTTTATCTGTAATTTCTTGAGCAGCAGATGGAAAGGTGTGCTGGCCGTATCTGCCGGTGTTGGCGGCGGTGCTGCTGATGTCAGTGTTTTGGGGAGGTAATCCTGTGTATATAATCCTTTCAGTCCGTTTACCTCTATACCCCGGAAGGCATATAGTCCTTCATCAAGCAGCAGATCATCCGGATCTACATGTAATGACTGTAGATAGATAACGGCATTCATCCCTTCCTGTGCATCTGCGAAGTGCAGACGTATTTTAGAGAGGCTTACGTCTTTAATATGGAACTGCAGTGTGGTACCTGTCTCTGCTGAGACAGTATCGGGGATGGTATCTTTTGTAACGAACGCATCCACAATGAACTGGTAGTTGTAGGCACTGTCTCCATGGTTACGGTAAACATTGACTAATACAGAGTCCCATTCAAGTCCGTTTACCTGTAACTCATTGTTGAGAAATGCCAACAGATTGTACCTGACTTTCAGGGAGCCGGAATAGAGTAATGCTTTTGAGTTGGTATCCGCCACATAAACGTTTCTGAGTTCGAGGTATTGCCATCCCCGCATACGTAAATAGCCGATGCGCACGTCTGTATGGAGTTTCTTTTTCAGGTATTGTTCTCCCTGCCGGCGGATAAAGTCCTGCACGGGTTCCAGTTGTAAAAGTAATACCGCCATAACAGGGAGTATCAGCAGGACGACAAGCGCCCACAATAACCATCGCCACCAGGGACGACCATGATGTTTTTCTTCGTTTGTAGCTTGATCTGTCACTATGAAAAAGGTTACTTACAGTAAATTCCTGAAATAAAACGCTTTAGGGCCATTCTGGTTTACAGGGTTAAACAAACAAATACTATACCTGCTGAGCCGGAACAGGATAAAAAAAGCGTCCTGTTACTCACAAGACGCTATAAATTTAAAAAGCTGTATATCAATTCCATTGATGGAATATCACCAATTAGGCGTATTCCGCTGGTTGAATTTCTGCACGTAATATACGAGTCTGGTCTTATTCTGTTTGTCATCATTGAATTCGCGCAGCAAAGCGGTATCCTGCGGGAGGATGTAACGGCGCAGATTAAATAGCGTCAGATCATATACGTCGCCGGTAACCAGGTTAAGTACTCTTTTATCTGCTGCGGGGGGCGGTGTATTTTCGAAGACCATTCCTCCGGTAGCCCTGTTAACAGGAACGGAAGTAATCGCGCTGATGCGGTAAATGCAATAGTAGCCGATCTCTTCCAGTTTATTCAGACCATTATCCTTTATATAGATAGTTGTTCCGTCGGAATAGCCCCAGAACTTTTTTACTTTCTGTTCTTTGCCGGTAGAATCAACGATTCTGAGTTCATTCGGTGCGGATAGCAGATAGACCTGCGCTGCCGGCGTTTTATTTTTTACGACCAGGTTGCCGGTAATGGAGGGCGTATTGGCCCTGAATTCCTGGAATGTTTTATAAATGCCCTTTTTGTACTGGTGCGTATCGTAAACCGTATTGCCTACCTGGGCGGAAGTGTAATGCACGATTGCTGTGCATAACACGAATAAAAGTGCCAACTGCCTCATAGGCAACAAATTTACTGTTTTTAGCATGGCAGTGATTATAATATTGGCGCTTTTGAACTTTTTGGTGTGGTTAAATCCAACATATTGAAGCGAAGCTTTCCACCGACTACATTCTGCTTCTTCAGATCGACGATAATGCCTCTGGCGACACGGTAATAGATGCCTTCGTCTGCTCCTTCATAGGCTGCGGACAGTTTAGCAGACCATACAAGTTCCACCGCGTCGGTCAGGGTGATATCAAAGACGTTGACAAGCACGTTGCGCTGGCCAAATAGGTTACGGGTGTTGTCGGCATTGGTAAATCCTTTCGGCTGGCGTACCGCTTTTTCCTCTGACACGGTGGGTTTCATGCGCATGATCGCGTCTGGTTTCCAAGCCTTCGCCTGTTCCAGCGCGACGTTGACATCGGTTCTGGCAGGATCGCCCAAAAACTCATATTTACATTCGATTTTCTGGTCTTTGAAGTATTTCGCGAGTTCCTTTGCGAGGTTTTGTGAGTACATGCGAACCTGCATATTTCCTTCTGCAACGATCAGGATTTTCTGATAATTTTTAGCTGAGTCCAGTTTATCTTCTACAGATTCAAGAAGGTAGCCGGCGTTGTGTCTGATTTGGGAAAATGTCGGAAGTACAAACAGTACAGCTATTATAGCTAACAGAAATGCTCTCATGGGTAAAGGATAAAGGGATATATAATTTATTGCTCAAATATATATACAAATTTACAGCAGATGGTTAACTGAGGGGTAGGGAAAACAAAAGGCCGGGTAAAAACCCGGCCCGGCTGAAGGTTACAACAAAATCTAAACCTGCTTATGAGAATCTTTAGATTATAACTTGATCTGAGGGAATGGCTATTTATACAGCCATTGCCTGCAGAGAATGATCTTTACTTTCAAGCTGTGATGCACCCATCAGAAACTCGTCCACTTTTCTGGCGCATTCACGGCCTTCGCTGATAGCCCATACTACGAGGGATTGACCACGACGCATATCGCCTGCGGCAAATACCTTGGATATGGAGGTCTGGAAGGCTTTCTCACCTGCTTTTACATTACCACGCTCGTCTCTGTCTACACCCAGTTCATCCAGCAAGCCGGTATGTTGAGGATGTAAGAAACCCATCGCAAGGAATGCCAGCTCGCAAGGGATCTCCTGTTCAGAACCTGGCACTTCTTTAAAGCTGCCTGGTCTGCCATCGGCACCCAATGCCCATTCAAGCTTCACTATCTTTAATCCTTTCAGATTTCCGTTTTCATCGCCTACGAATTCTTTTGTACCGATAGCCCATTCACGGTTTGCGCCTTCTTCATGTGAGGAAGAGGTTTTCAACACCATTGGGTAAGTCGGCCAAGGCATATATGCAGTACGTTCACCTGGCGGTTTTGGCAAGAGTTCCAGCTGCGTAACACCTATTGCACCATGACGGTTAGAAGTACCTACACAGTCGGAGCCGGTATCACCACCACCGATTACAATCACGTTTTTGCCACTTGCGAGGATGTCCTCTCCTTCTACTTCACGGTTGCCTACGCGTTTGTTCTGCTGTTTCAGGAAGTCCATTGCATAATGAACACCTTTCAGCTGACGGCCGGGGATACCCAGGTCGCGTGGGATAGTAGAACCACCGGCCAGTACGATCGCGTTGTATTCACGCAGCAGATCGTTTACACCGATATTCACACCTACGTTAGCGTTACACTGGAATACGACGCCTTCTTCTTCCATCAGTTTTACACGACGGTCGATCACCCATTTTTCCAGTTTGAAGTCAGGGATACCGTAACGCAGCAGACCACCTGGCGCATCGTCTCTTTCGAATACGGTTACGCTGTGACCCGCATAGTTCAGCTGAGCTGCGGCAGCCAGGCCTGCAGGACCTGAACCGATAACAGCCACTTTCTTACCGGTACGCACTCTTGGCGTTTTAGCCTGTACCAGGCCTTTGTCGAATGCGATCTCGATAATGTGACGTTCGATTTCTTCGATCGCCACCGGCGGCTGATTGATACCCAGTACACAGGCACTTTCACACGGAGCAGGACAGATACGGCCTGTAAATTCCGGGAAGTTGTTGGTACTGGTTAATATATCGTATGCTTCTTTCCAGTCTTTATGATACACCGCATCGTTGAATTCAGGGATCACGTTACCCAGGGGGCAACCGCTGTGGCAGAAGGGTACGCCGCAGTTCATGCAGCGCGCAGACTGTTCATTCAGCTTTGATTCTGAAAACTTCTCTACGAATTCATTATAGTGTTGGACTCTTTCCTTTGCAGGAGATTTGCCCGGCAGCTCCCGGGTAAATTCCAGGAATCCTGTTGGTTTGCCCATTTGTCTCTTTCGTTAGGTGGTGTTAGAATGTTACTACTTCTCTACTTTCTGTGCAGCAGCTTTGCCAGCTTTCAGTACAGCCTTGTATTCTTTCGGGAATACTTTCACGAAGTGACGCAGCTGATTTTCCCAGTCTTTCAGGATGAATTTGGCTACGGTACTGTTTGTGTAAGCATGATGTTTGGTGATCAGATCCTGTAAGTCGGCTGCATCATCCTGATCCAGCGGATCGAGGTCGATCATCTCCTTGTTACAACGTCCTGCAAATGCACCATTTACATCATATACATAAGCAATACCACCACTCATACCTGCACCGAAGTTGCGGCCTGTTTCGCCGAGGATGACAGCTTTACCACCGGTCATATATTCACAACCGTGATCGCCTACGCCCTCAGTCACGATAGTAGCACCGGAGTTACGAACGCAGAAACGTTCACCGGCTTTACCACGGATATAAGCCTCACCGGAGGTGGCGCCATAGAAGGCAACGTTTCCTGCGATGATATTCTCTTCTGCTTTGAAGCCTGCTTCCGGAGAAGGGTACAGAATCAGTTTTGCACCTGACAGACCTTTACCGAAGTAGTCGTTTGCTTCACCTTCCAGTTCCAGTGTCACACCTTTAGTGTTGAAAGCACCGAAGCTTTGTCCGGCAGAACCAACGAATTTGTAGTGGATAGTATCTTCCGGAAGACCTGGTCCGCCGTAACGTTTGGATATTTCGTTACTGAGGATGGTACCGATAGCTCTGTCCGTATTTCTTACAGGGAACTGCTGGAACACACGCGCTTTCTTTTCCAGTGCCGGCTGAGCTGCTTTCAGCAGTCTCCAGTCGATCACTTCGCTGATGCCGTGGTCCTGTTCTTCCTGTTTGTACAGCCCTGTTTCATCAGCAGCTGGTTCTCTATATAATATAGGAGACAGGTCGAGCGATTTGTATTTCCAGTGAGAGATGTTATCACGTAACTGGAGGCTGTCTACCTGGCCAACCATTTCATTTACAGTGCGGTAGCCAAGGTCCGCCATGATTTCACGGAGTTCTTCCACCAGGAATTTGAAGAAGTTCACTACGTGGTCAGCGTTACCATTGAAGCGCTTGCGCAGTTCAGGATCTTGGGTAGCAACACCAACAGGACAGGTATTCAGGTGACACTTACGCATCATGATACAGCCTTCAACAACCAGCGCACCAGTAGCAACACCCCATTCTTCGGCACCCAGGAGAGTAGCGATAGCGATGTCGCGGCCTGTTTTCAGCTGACCGTCAGTCTGTACGATCACGCGGCTACGTAATTTGTTCTTAACCAGCGTCTGATGTGTTTCAGCCAGACCCAGTTCCCAAGGCAGACCGGCATGTTTGATAGAGCTGATCGGAGAAGCACCTGTACCACCGTCATAACCGGCGATCAGTACCACATCCGCTTTTGCTTTCGCAACACCGGCAGCGATTGTACCTACACCCGCTTTAGATACCAGTTTCACGCTGATACGAGCAGCTCGGTTGGCATTCTTCAGGTCGAAGATCAGCTGAGCGAGGTCCTCGATGGAATAAATATCGTGGTGCGGAGGAGGAGAGATCAGACCAACACCAGGGGTGGCGTGGCGCACTTTAGCGATCCAGTCGTCTACCTTATGACCAGGCAGCTGACCACCTTCACCGGGTTTGGCACCCTGTGCCATCTTGATCTGGAGCTCGTCCGCGTTAGTTAAATAGTTACTTGTTACACCGAAACGTGCACTTGCTACCTGCTTGATGGCAGAGCGCATGCTGTCGCCGTTAGGCAGTTGTTCGTAACGCAGTTCATCTTCCCCACCCTCACCGGTATTGCTTTTTGCACCGATGCGGTTCATTGCGATGGCCAGTGTGGAGTGTGCTTCGTGAGAGATGGAACCAAAGCTCATGGCACCGGTCGCAAAACGCTTCAGAATGCTTTCAGCTGATTCAACTTCATCAAGAGAAACAGAAGGACGTGTACGTTTGAATGAGAAGAGACTACGCAGGGTAGCTGCTTTTTCACTCTGGTCGTTTACGGCTTTAGAGTATTTTTTGAAGGTGCCGTAGTCATTCATACGTGTTGAATACTGCAGCAGGTGGATCGTGGTCGGGTTGAAGAGGTGGAATTCACCTTTTCTTTTCCACTGATAGAGACCACCGGTAGTCAGGCGTTGTACGGGCGTTTCCTTACGGCCGTAACCCATCCAGTGTTTTGCCAGTGTTTCGCGGGCAATTTCATCCAGGCCCATACCCTGAATACGAGATACGGCGCCGGTGAAGTATTTGTCTACTACCTGACGGTTGATACCTAATATTTCAAATATCTGTGCACCCTGGTAAGATTGCAGGGTGGAGATACCCATTTTAGAGAATACTTTCAGCAAACCATCACATACTGCCTTGATGTAGTTCTTTTTCAGTTTATCTACATCCAGGGTTGTTTCCAGTTTGTCAAACAGTTTCATATCGCGGATGGTGCTCAGCGCGAGGTATGGGTTGATGGCGGTTACGCCAAAGCCCAGCAGACAAGCGAAATGATGCACTTCCCAAACATCTCCTGCTTCTACGATCAGACCAACCTGGCCACGATAACCTTTACGGATCAGGTGGTGGTGTACTGCGGATGCTGCCAGGATAGAAGGAATCGCTGCGTGTTCAGAGTCGAGTGCCCTGTCAGACAGGATGATTACTTCGAAACCATCTTCTACAGCATCTACCGCGTAGCGGCAAAGACGTTGCAGACCTTTTTCCAGGGAACCAGGTTTACCGTCGGCTCTGAAATAAGTATGGAGTGTTTTAGCCTGGAACAGCCCTGTATCTATACTACGGATCTTTTCCAGTTCGAAGTTGGTCAGAATCGGGTGACGAAGCGCCAGACCGTGACAGTGCAGGGGATCTTCGTCGAGCAGGTTGCCGTTGTTACCTACATAGGTAGCGAGGGACATGACCAGCTTTTCACGGATCGGATCGATTGGTGGGTTGGTCACCTGTGCGAACAGCTGTTTGAAGTAACTGGTCAGGTGCTGTGGCTGATCGCTCAGTACAGCCAGGGGAGCATCCGTACCCATGGAGCCTACCGGTTCTTTACCATCGAGCGCCATTGGAGCGATGATGGTGTGCAGATCTTCGGTGGAGTAACCGAAAGCGCGCTGGTATTTGAAGATCTGATCATGTTCCAGGTGGGTGAAAGTAACCCTTGGTTCAGGCAGTTCTTCCAGGCGGATCTTATATTTATTTAACCACTCGCCGTACGGTTGCTGAGAGCAGATGTTCCTTTTCAGCTCTTCATCACCGATGATACGACCCTGTTCCATGTCCACAATGAACATTTTACCAGGTTGCAGGCGGCCTTTTTCTTTTACGTTTTTAGGATCGATTGGCAGTACACCAGCTTCAGAAGCCATGATCACGCGATCGTCTTTAGTGATAACGAAACGGGCAGGACGCAGACCGTTACGGTCCAGGGTACCACCGATGATCTTACCATCTGTGAAGGAGATACAAGCCGGGCCATCCCATGGTTCCATGAGAGAGGCGTGGTATTCGTAGAATGATTTCTTCACCGGATCCATGTCGTCGTTGCCATCCCATGCTTCAGGGATCAGCATCATCATTACATGTGGCAGGGAGCGGCCGGAGAGCATCAGCAGTTCGACAACGTTGTCGAGACTAGCGGAGTCAGACTGACCTTCTTCTACCAGTGGGAGCAGCATATCCATTTCTTCCTGAGAGAAGAATTTGGATACGAAGTCTTTTTCACCGGCGCGTAACCAGTTCAGGTTTCCCTTCAGGGTGTTGATCTCACCATTGTGCGCGATATAGCGGTAAGGGTGAGCCAGGCGCCAGCTAGGGAATGTATTGGTCGCAAAACGGGAGTGGATCAGCGCGAACGCGGATACCATTTTCTCATCACTCAGGTCGGCATAATAATGACGTACCTG
The DNA here is from genome assembly GCF_000024005.1 of Chitinophaga pinensis DSM 2588. NCBI lineage: Bacteria > Pseudomonadati > Bacteroidota > Chitinophagia > Chitinophagales > Chitinophagaceae > Chitinophaga > Chitinophaga pinensis. Next base: position 877,783 of record NC_013132.1, on the reverse strand, counting down.
GTAAGTTGTCAGCTGACCTTTATATACAATTGTTTTTGTAGACAGGGAGGGAATGTAGAAGAGCGCCTTCTCTTTTGGTACGGTATTGCGAACGGTTTTGGAAACGTAGTTGCGCAGTACGAAGAGTTTGCGTTCAAAAATATCGTTGTCCGTAATATGATAAGGACAGGCGATAAATACCTGTTCAATTTCTGGTTCTACGGAAAGAGCGCCTTCTCCGATGCCATCGGGACGAACAGGCACTTTACGGTAACCCAGTATTTCCAATCCAAGTTTCTCGGCCGCACGGTCAAGTATTTCGCGGCACTCTTCGCGCCAGCGAGGTTCTTTTGGAAAGAAAATCATACCTACACCATATTTTCCAAATTCAGGGAGGCTGATGCCGATTTTCAGGCATTCATCGTACAGGAACTCATGAGGTAACTGGATCAGGATACCAGCTCCGTCGCCAGTGTTTTGTTCGTAACCACACGCACCACGGTGTTCCATGTTTTCCAACATGGTTAACGCATCCCGGACGATCTGATGCGATTTACGGCCCTTGATGTGGGCAGTAAAGCCTGTTCCGCATGCATCATGTTCAAATTCCGGGTGATACAGTCCTTGCAATTGCTTCACTTCTTGCATTCGTTTAGATTTTTTGACCTTGGCACACCTTCCCCGCTTACTCCAGGCGGTTGAGGTACCGTAATTGTTTCGGGAACGGTATAAAGATACTAAAGGAAGCCGGTATTTTTTACGAAAGTTTTTGTATAACCCCGAAAATTTAGAAAAGATTAAAAAAGTATGGGTATTCGTTAGAATTAAATAAGGGACGACCGGATATGTGCCCTTTTTAGGGGCCTGTAGGCTGTCATTGGATTAAGAAGATGTTTAATGTGTTGGGGATAAATAAGTGGACATGTGTAAAAATAGTTATTTAATGGTTGGAGACTTATCTTGTTCAGTTGCGAAGTAATAAGCTTACTTTCAAGGGAATAGATACAGAAGGCTTCATATAAGAAGGAATTGTTATGTCAGGAGCTTAGCCTGACAATATCAGGTGAGACTGCCAATAGATAAAGCCAGACTATAGGTACCAATCTGTCTGATCTATAGTAATACATTAGTCAGATAGTACTTACTCTACGTTAGTGCTACGATGTAAACGGCCAGCTGACGTAGCGTAAGTACTATTTGGCTATTATTATACTGATAATGAATAGATTATGGGCTATTTGTCCTGAATGCCCTTATCGGGCTAAAAATAAGGGTAAACATACTTCATACACGACGCATATACGACGCATCTATGGAGTAGCGATGTCGGTGTAATAAATGAATGTCAAAAGTGAAGCTGAAGAACAATCATAAAAAAGGGAAAGCCAAAGCCTTCCCCTTATAAAATAAATTTAAACGATCGTGACATTAATCCCCATTTCTTCAAGGGCTTTAACCACGTGTCCTGATATACCGCTGTCTGTAATGATCTCATCTACATCTTCCAGATCGCAGATTTTCCCGAAACCGCGACGGCCAAATTTAGAAGAGTCAGCAAGGACAATTGTTTTCTGCGCTGCTGTCACCATACGTGCATTCAGTTGCGCCTCCATCAGGTTGGTGGTGGTCAGACCGAATTCTATATCGATACCTTCCAGTCCGAGAAACAGTTTCGAACAGGAGAAGTCAGCGAGGATACGCTCTGCATAAGTACCTGTTACTGAGGCAGAACTGTTTCTTACAATACCACCCAGCTGTAACACCTCAATTTCCGGATGTCTCAGCAGTTCCTGCGCCACATTCAGGGCCGGCGTGATGACTGTCAGGTGTCCTTTCGGATGCACATTTCTTGCCAGTGCCAGTGCCGTCGTACCAGATGATATAATGATAGCGTCGTTTGGCGCAATCATGGCCGCCGCCGCTATTGCAATATTATTTTTTTCATCCCGGCGAAGCTTTTCCTTCTCGTTCACCGGTTTATCATTGATGTACGGATTATTTACTGTTGCTCCTCCATGAGAACGGAACAACAGGGATTTGTCTTCAAGCAGTTTGAGGTCTTTACGGATGGTAACACCGGAAACATCCAGTTCCTTGCAGAGGTCCACCACATTCACATATCCCTTCTCTGATAAACGATCAAGAATGTATTTGTGCCTTTCTGCAATATTGATCATTGACATATGCGTAAAAGAATTAGCAGTTGTAGAAAAAAGCAAAATTTGTTTAAAACAGATTTGGAATAAATACGCTTATGCCTTCTTCCAATTCGTTACAAAATTACTTTCATGTTGTTGAATTAAACACATCATATCAGAAAAAATATTTAGCAAAAAGTCAGGAATATCATGTATAAATGATCGTTTATGCATTAACTTCCTGAAAAGTAGGGAACAAAACATCTATTTTCGGTTAACGGGACTGCCAGCGCCCGGTATGTTTTTTTCTCGTGTGGATGAAATAAACTGAAACCAATTAAAAGAAAATTAAAGTATTTTCCTCACTATGAACAGGTTAACCTTTAAACAACAGATTGGTGATACGACTTCAGTCGTTTGGGATATTATTGTAATCGGCGGTGGTGCAACCGGACTCGGGGTTGCCATGGATGCCGCACAAAGAGGCTTTCGCACCCTGTTACTGGAACAATCAGATTTCGCAAAAGGCACTTCCAGCCGTAGTACCAAACTGGTACATGGCGGCGTTCGTTATCTCGCTCAGGGAGATGTCGGCCTTGTAAAAGAGGCGCTTCATGAAAGAGGACTGTTGCTGGCGAATGCGCCACATCTTGCACATGACCAGGAATTTATCATTCCATATTATAAATGGTGGCAGGGCCCTTTCTACGGAATCGGCCTTAAACTTTACGACTTCCTGTCAGGACGGCTTAGCCTGGGACCCTCTAAGGTCATAGGTCGGGAAGCTGTCATCAAGGCGTTACCGGCTATACGCAGAGACAAACTCAAGGGAGGTATTATTTATCACGACGGACAGTTTGATGATGCCCGTCTGGCAATAAACATTGCACAAACAGCCGCTGAAAAAGGCGCTGTGCTGCTCAATTATTTTAAAGTCAAAGGTTTACAGAAAGATAGATCCGGCAGGATCAACGGGGTGAGCGCAACAGACCTGGAAACCGGGGAAAATTATCAATTGCAGGCAAAAGCGGTGATCAATGCGACCGGCGTATTTGCTGATGAAGTATTGCAAATGGACGAACCGGGCGCCAGACCGACCATCCGTCCGAGTCAGGGTGTACACCTCGTACTGGATGCATCATTTCTCAACAGCACCAGCGCACTGATGATTCCTAAAACTGCTGATGGGCGTGTGTTATTTGCATTGCCCTGGCATGGGAAGGTACTGGTAGGCACTACCGATACACCATTGAATGAACATAGTCTGGAACCACAGGCATTGGAGACAGAGATCAGCTTTATCCTTCAGACGGCAGCCGGCTACCTGTTAAAGGCCCCTACCCGTGCAGATGTGCTGAGCGTGTATGCGGGGCTGCGACCACTGGCTGCTCCGCAGAAAGAAACGGATAGTACCAAGGAGATATCCCGTAGTCATAAAATCATCGTCGCCCCCTCCGGATTGATCACCATCACCGGTGGGAAATGGACCACCTTCCGAAAAATGGCGGAAGACACGGTGGATATGGCCATCAGTACTGTCGGTCTGGCGGCTGTTCCCTGTGGAACAGAAACCTTGCACATACATGGATACAAGACCGGACATACCGCAACAGCGCCATTGGACGTATACGGCAGCGATGCTGCACAACTGGAAACGCTGATCAATACAAGATCGGATCTGAAGGAGTTGTTGAATCCCAGACTGCCTTATATGAAAGCGCAGGTAATCTGGGCGGTGCAGCAGGAAATGGCCCGTACGGTGGATGATGTGTTGTCCAGGCGATTACGCGCTTTACTACTCGATGCACATGCCGCCATTGAGATGGCGCCTGGTGTAGCCGCGATTATGGCAACTGAACTGGGAAAAGATAAGGCATGGGAACAGGAGCAGGTGACCGCCTTCACAGCGATTGCCGCTCATTACCTGTTACCGCTATCTGCATCCGGCAATCATCATTAGCCCTTAAATTTCACGTTCAACTATATGAAGGAAAAGGAAATAACCCGGTATATCCTGGCACTCGACCAGGGGACTACCAGCTCAAGAGCCATCATATTTGATAAAGCGGGCTCCATCGTCGCTATTGCCCAAAAAGAATTCCGCCAGATCTTCCCCTCACCGGGATGGGTCGAACACGATGCGAATGAAATCTGGTCCAGTCAGCTGGGTGTAGCCGCAGAAGCGGTTGCTAAAGCCGGACTCAGAGGCACGGATATCGCGGCCATCGGTATTACCAATCAGCGGGAAACGACCGTGGTATGGGACCGGCATACCGGAAAACCTATCCATAATGCTATTGTCTGGCAGGATCGCCGTACAGCCGCCTATTGTGATGAACTCAAAGCGGCAGGTCATGAACAATTGATCAGAGAGAAAACGGGACTGGTCATTGATGCTTATTTCTCCGCCACCAAAGTGAGATGGATCCTGGAAAATGTGGAAGGTGCAAGGGAAAGAGCCGCCAAAGGACTGCTGGCATTCGGTACTGTAGATGCCTGGCTTGTATGGAACCTGACGGAAGGAAAGACACATGCAACAGACATTACCAATGCGTCCCGCACCATGTTATTTAATATACATACCCAGCAATGGGATGAAGCGTTACTGACCCTGTTTGATATTCCAGCAGCTATGCTGCCGGAGGTAAAGCAATCCAGTGAGCTGATCGGACAGACCACTTCCGCGATCTTTTCCACGACTATCCCGATTGCCGGTATAGCCGGAGATCAGCACGCCGCATTGTTCGGACAGATGTGTACAGCGCCGGGTATGGTGAAGAACACTTATGGGACCGGATGTTTTATGCTGATGAATATCGGAGAACAACCGATTATTTCGCAGAACAACCTGGTGACGACTATCGCCTGGAAAATAAATGGCAAAGTAGAATATGCGCTGGAAGGCAGCATTTTCATTGCCGGCGCGGTCGTGCAATGGTTGCGGGACGGACTGGGCATCATCCGCTCCTCTTCAGAAGTGGAAGCACTGGCCAGTAAAGTGCCGCATAATGATGGCGTATACCTGGTACCTGCATTTGCCGGATTGGGAGCGCCACACTGGGACCAACATGCGAGGGGTACACTGGTGGGTATGACCAGGGGCACAAATGCATCTCATATCGCCAGAGCGGCGCTGGAAAGTATCGCTTATCAGACAATGGAGGTATTGCGGGCCATGGAAGCAGATGCTGGCATTAGTATCAAAGAGTTACGTGTGGATGGCGGTGCTACCAATAATAATCTGCTGATGCAGTTCCAGGCAGATATCCTGGATACGCAGGTTGTCCGACCTAAAATTACAGAGACGACCGCTATGGGGGCAGCGTATCTGGCCGGACTGGCAACTGGTTTCTGGAAAGACCAGGAAGAAATTGCCCGTCAATGGCAGGTAGACCATTCTTTCGCGCCAAAGGGTAATGCGGACGATGTGCATAAATGGGTGCGCGGTTGGGGTAATGCCGTTAAAGCAGTGAGAGCCTGGTCGAAGTTTTCCGCACAGCAAGAAGAAGACCCTGTTACAAAATAAATTTCACGTAAGCGGTGCATGGTTATCCTCAGATACCGTGCATCACCAATGAACTAACTGATAAACAACGTTTTCAATGAATCCCTTATTAGCAGAATTTCTGGGGACGATGTTGATGATATTGCTGGGTAATGGCGTAGTGGCCAATGTGATCCTCAACCAAACAAAAGGCCATGGCGGCGGCTGGATCGTGATCACCACCGGCTGGGCACTGGCAGTATTCATCGGGGTGGTCATCGCTGGTCCCAGCAGCGGCGCACACCTGAATCCGGCAGTATCGCTGGCGCTGGCTTTGGCTGGTAAACTCAGCTGGGCACAGTTTCCGTTATTTGTGATTGCTCAGTTGCTGGGTGCGATGTCAGGCGCTTTCCTTGTATGGGTGATGTATAAAGATCACCTGGATGACACGGCTGATCCGGGTCTGATCCAGGCCTGTTACTGTACGGCTCCGGCTATCCGTAATACCGGCCGTAACCTGATCAGTGAGATTATCGGCACCTTTGTATTGCTGTTTACTATTTTTTATATCGTCGACAAAGGAGAATTTGGTGCTGACAAGACGCCGATTGGTATGGGATCATTAGGAGCAGTGCCTGTTTCGCTGCTGGTACTGGCGATTGGCTTGTCCCTCGGAGGCACTACAGGTTATGCGATCAATCCTGTCAGAGATTTCGGTCCCCGGCTGATGCACGCCATATTACCTGTGAAAGGAAAAGGCGGCAACGGGTGGGATTATGCCTGGATCCCGATAATTGGTCCATTGGCCGGAGCGGCCCTTGCAGCAGGACTTTTCCTCTGCATGAAGGCTGGGGCGATTTAATAATCAGTTAACATTGAAGGCTTAGTAAAAAGAGACACAGGATATTACTTTAACAGCTGGAAAACGTTAAACGATGAAACCTTTACAACAAGCAATGCTGGCTGCAGGCGTACTGTTAGCGGCAACAGGTATGAATGCCTGTAAATCGACAAAACCCATGACAGCACAGCAGCAGTTACCCACATTTTACAAGGTAGGACACAGAGGAACCCGCGGGCTGATGCCGGAGAATACGATTCCTTCCATGATCAAGGCCATAGAGACGGGCGCGAATACGATTGAATTTGATGTACACATTACGAAAGACGGTCAGGTGGTCGTGTACCATGATGCCTCTTTCAATCCAGCCTATACAACAATGCCGGACGGCGCAGAAATTCCGGGTGCTTCCCGTTCGGAGTATACTTTTTATAAAATGGACTATAGCCGCATCCGTGAGTTTGTGATCGGAGAAAAGGCATATCCTGAATTTCCGCAACAGCAGCGTATGAAGTCGTATGCTCCTCTCCTGTCGGAAATGATTGATTCAGTAGAAGCGTATACACAATCGCATAAACTGCCTGGCGTCGTTTATTTACTGGAAATCAAGTCATCTGCTAAAACAGATGGTAGTGAACAACCGGTACCGGAAGAATATATCGACAAACTGATGGCGGTAAAAAACCTGTTGCCACTAGGCAAACGCCTGATCGTGCAATCATTCGACCCACGTCCTTTACAGGTCTTGCACCGCAGGTATCCTGATATGACACTGGGTTTTCTGACATATGATAAAGAGGTAAAGCCTGCACAGCAACTGGAATTGCTTGGCTTTACGCCGCAGTTCTATAATCCGTTTTATCAGTTTACAACGCCGGAGTTATTGTCACTCTGCCACAGCAAAAAGATCCAGGTAGTACCCTGGACTGTACAGGATGCAACGGAAATGAAAAAGCTGAAAGAAATGGGAGCTGACGGCATTATCTCCGATTATCCGGTACGTTTTGCCGAAGCTGGATTTTAAGCATTGGCGGGGACCTTTATAAATTTATATCCCCGTTGGTACTATTTATACAATTTAAATTCTCAAAGGATAGATAATTTGACAACCTTAATTCACCAAAGGCGTTAATAGTCAGGTCTTATTACTGTTGAAATTATCTATCATGAGAAGAATTTGCAAATCATTGTCTGCGCTGGCGCTTACCGGCGCCATGCTGCAGGCAGGAGTACTCCGGGCTCAGAAGCCGGTAGATCGTCCTAAACTCGTAGTTGGGATCGTTGTTGACCAGATGCGCTGGGATTACCTGTACCGCTACTATGACCGCTACGAAACAGGCGGATTCAAAAGAATGCTGGGAGAAGGGTTTACCTGCGAAAATACCTTTATCACCCATTTACCTTCCTTTACAGCTGTTGGTCACAGCACTATTTATACAGGTTCTGTACCCGCTATCCATGGTATTACCGGTAATGACTGGACCGACCAGGTCACCGGCCGCCACTGGTATTGTACAGAAGACACAACAGTGCAACCTATCGGGACTACTACAGATGCAGGTAAGATGTCGCCCCGTAACCTGCTCGCATCTACTATTACCGACGAACTGAAACTGGCGACCAACTTCCGCTCAAAGGTGGTTGGTGTATCGCTGAAGGACAGGGCTTCCATCCTGCCGGCAGGCCATATTGCCAACGGCGCTTTCTGGCTGGACGACAGCAATGCCAGCTTCGTGACCAGTTCTTTTTATATGAAGGACCTGCCGGAATGGGTAAAAACATTCAATGCCCGTCGGGTACCGGCACAGCTGATGTCTCAACCATGGAATACCCTTTACCCGATCAACAGCTATGTACAGAGTACGGCAGATGATGTGCGTTGGGAAGGTACTTTCGCCGGAGAGACAACAGCGACATTCCCACACAATATGCAGGATATCTATCCGAAGGATAAAGGAAGTCTGCGCTCCACTCCTTCCGGTAACACCCTGACCCTGGAATTTGCGAAAGCAGCGATAGACGGCTATAAACTGGGCTCCAGCGCGGTGACTGACTTTCTGACGATCAACTGTGCATCAACGGATTATGTAGGTCATAAGTATGGACCGAACTCTATAGAGGTTGAAGATACTTACCTGCGACTTGACAAAGACCTTTCTGCATTCTTCCGCTACCTGGACCAGAAAGTAGGTAAAGGCAATTACCTGGTGTTCCTTTCTGCTGATCATGGTGCCGCGCATTCTGTTGGCTTTATGCAGGAGAATCAGCTCCCGGCAGGATTGCCTGAGGGTAAAATGATGGAGGGACTTAATAACATGCTGAAAGAGCGTTTTGGAGTAGAACGCCTGGCGCTTACATCAGAGAACTACCATATCGGGTATGACCTGAAGACCATCGAAGCAAAGAAGCTTGACTACGATGCAATCAAAAAAGCGACTGTACAATACCTGCAGAAATTGCCAGGGGTTGAGTTTGCTGCAGATATGGATAACCTGGGTAATAGTCCGCTGCCGGAACCGATCAAGAGCATGGCCGTAAACGGATACAATCCAAAACGTTGTGGATCAGTGATTATCATTCCTGAACCAGGCTGGTATTCCGGATCATCGAAAGGAACGACACATGGTAACTGGAATCCTTATGATACACATCTCCCGCTGGTGTTTATGGGCTGGCATGTGAAGCATGGCTATACCAATGACGTGGTGAGTATGGCGGATATCGCACCGACGATAGCGGCGATGCTGCATATACAGATGCCGAATGGCGCTGTAGGTAAGCCAGTGCAGGCGGTGTATAAATAAATTAGGAATTAGGAATTAACAATTAAGAATTGGCGAGTTAAATCCGGCATACTAAACAATAATTACTTTCTACTATTAGTCTTCATAAAAAGAAAAGAGAGCCGTTTCAAACGAAACGGCTCTCTTTTCTTTTTATGAAACCAACAAACATCAACCAAACAAACAACCTCTCCGCTGCATTCTAATTCTTAATTGTTAATTCTTAATTCCTAATTGTCCTTTATTCCGGGTCAAATATGAATTGTGTTTTCCTACCGGACTGCCGCATGTAGAGCGGGTCACTGGCCCAGCTTTCCATTTGTAGTCTGTTCATGGCGGTGATTACATAGGTGTACAGGGCGCCTTTTACATAAGAGGCATCTATGAACTGAGGATCAGGCATTTGCTGTACGATAGCCAGTATTTTGCTCGGATCGTTCAGGTTGATGGACTCACTGGCGTTAAAGCGGTATATCACATATTGCTGCGTACGACCAGACGTATCATCGTCTGCCCAGTGTAGGTGTAAGCCATCGGCACGTTCAAAGGCATCTGTAAAGTATGGCGGGAAAGGCGTCGGCATTTTTATCCAGGGCATTGCTGGACGCAGGGCCGGATAGCGGTAAAAGTGGTTACGGAGACTGTCTTCTATGCCTAAAGGATTGCCATTGAAGGACTTGGCGCTGTAGAAGGCGCTACCCTGAATAGTGTTAAGCGTACGGACTTCCGTGATTTGTACCGGCAGTTCGTTGGGAATGCTCCAGGCAGCATTGCTGCGGAGGCGGTATACCCCATGGCCGATGTATACGTTGCGACCGTATCCGTGTTGTGCCCACCAGTTGAGGAGCAGTTCGTAGTTGGCGACACGGTGACCACGCTCCCAGTAGAGTTGTGGGGCTACATAATCGATCCAGCCATTCTGCAACCATTTGCGAACGTCTGCATAGAGATCGTCGTAGTTGGAAAGACCAGTAGTATAAGAACCATCCTGGTCTTTGTTCTTGTTACGCCAGATGCCGAAGGGACTGATACCGAATTTTACCCAGGGCTTTTCTTCCTTGATCATTTTACTGACCATCTGGATGATGGTGTCTACGTTCCAGCGGCGCCAGTCGTCTTTCATCATGTTACGACCATACTGGCGGTAGGAATTATTGTCGCCGAATTCTCTGCCGGGAACCGGGTAAGGATAGAAATAATCGTCAAAGTGCACGGCATCAATATCATAGCGGCGTACGACGTCGCGGATGATCTGGGTGACATATTCACGTACCTCTGGAATACCGGGGTCGAAGTATTTTTTACCATCAAAGTTCACGAACCACTGTGGGCGCATACGGGAAATGTGATTGGCAGAGGCATTCCGGATAACGGCACGGTAAGGATTGAACCATGCATGGAATTCCATCCCCCTTTTATGTGTTTCCTCCAGCATAAAGCGGAGGGGATCATAATATGGATTAGGCGCTTGTCCCTGTACCCCGCTGAGGTATTCGGACCAGGGTTCGAATGGAGAATCATAGAATGCGTCGGCGGCAGGGCGGATCTGCACAATAACGGCATTCATCCCGTTGCGTTGATGCTTATCGAGGAGATTGATAAATTCCTGTTTCTGTGTTTCGACCGGTAACCCTTTTCTTGAGGGCCAGTCTATGTTTTCCACCGTGGCAATCCAGACTGCACGAAATTCCCGTTTAGGTGGCAATTGTGCTTTTGCCCGGCCGAAGATACCTGTTAGCAACAGCGCAACACCCAATAAATACTTCAACATTCGACTAGTATGTAGGTTAAGACCTGAAAACTGCGAAAATAACAAAACCAATCATTTAACCAATCCCGGGGACGGAATGAGGTTAGTGAAATTCATTATGCAGCACAAACGGTGCCGGAAAGCCGTCCGGATTGGAAAAAAGCACCTATGTATCAAAATTTATCTATATCCGCATTGTAAAATTCGATACCTATTACGGCTCATTCTGGTGAGTTTCTGCGTGAAAGTTGCTACCTTTGTTCCATCATAAAAGTTTAGTGTACTATGATCAAAACAGGCAATCCCATAATCAGTATATATACAGAAATGACGCCCAACCCGGAAACAATGAAGTTTGTAGCGAACAAACTGTTGTACCCAGGTAAGCATATCGATTTTCCTGATGAAGCGAGTGCTAAGCCATCACCACTGGCTGTTGAGCTGTTCAGTTTTCCGTTTATCAGAGGCGTTTTCATCATGGCTAATTTCATTACCCTGACGAAGACTCCTGACACTGATTGGAACGATATTATACCTACTATAAAAGCCTTCCTGAAGGAATATCTGGAAGATAACCGTCCCGTTATTAACGAAGAAGAGATAGTGGTTACAAAGGCTGCCGCAACCAACGAAGTAAGTGCAGATGATACCGATGTGGTAAAACGTATCAAGGAATTACTTGAGAACTACGTGAAACCAGCGGTTGAAATGGACGGCGGTGCTATTCAGTTTAAAGATTACGACGACGGTACTGTGACGTTGATGCTGCAGGGTTCCTGTTCAGGCTGCCCATCTTCTATGATCACGCTGAAAGCCGGTATTGAAGGCATGATGAAGCGTATGATTCCGGAAGTGAAAGAAGTAGTGGCAGAAGCAGAATAAGCCATAGTTGAGAGAATGATAGTGTTAAAAAAGAGCGCAGTCTTTGGACTGTGCTTTTTTATTTATACCTGTATCTTTAGCGATAAATAGGATACACTTATACTTATGAGGAAATTTTCATTTGTGTGGATGACCCTGCTCGCAACAGGGACCGCACTGGCGCAGTCCAAGTCTGTACAACCCGGCGCCGAGGTTACCTATGCTTTTAAGTACAATGGTAAGGATATGCCGGATGGTGGTATTCAGCTGATCATCAAAGGTGACAAAGCCCGGTTTAAGCCGCTGAATGCAGTGAACAAAAAGGAATTACAATTGCTGGATAACAAAGCGAAGGCTACTTACCAGCAGATCAGCGACAAGGATGGACACCTGCTGACATTTAAAAAGGCATTTGCTGACTACGAACAGGCTGAATTGGTGCCGGGCACCGATACCATACTGGGATACCCCTGTAAAAAGGCGAAACTGGTCGTACGCTCCAACAGCATAGACATCTGGTATACCAATACATTGCCGTTTAAAGGAACCCCGGTACAGGGCTATGCACCCGGTCTTGGTCTGGTGCTGAGATCCATCCGCAACGGTAATTCAGAATATATCGCTACGAAGGTAGACCTGCGTGATGTGAAGGACGAAGAACTGCAATGGCCTGTCGCCATGGGACAGATGGTGGATGACGCCACTTACCTGCGCCAGGTTATAGAAAACAGGTTCACCACGATCAGCATCTTCAACCAGGAACAGATCAGCTGGGGGAATGAGCACCATGACCCTGCCGGAGAGCAGGAGAACGTGACTTACCACTATGCCGGCGGAACCGTGATCCTGAAAAAGGTAAAGCTGCCTGCGCTGAACGCAGGGACTGTATTTGCAGAAGTGGCACAATTCTCCAATGGAGATGCCTATGACCGTACCGGATCTGTGTTTATGATCCCAAAAGATAAGAAGCAGTCTTTCCTGGATGGACTGAAAAATGGGGTAAGCGCATTGCCGGTGTACCATGAGAAATACCGTGGAGTAACCGCTACTGACGACTACCTCCCTACCCTTGAACTGATGCGTTTCTTTACACCGTTCGGGGTGAACCATTACAACCAGAAGGTAAAGATCAAAGGCTACCAGTGGGCTGATTCTGCGGTATATCGTCAGGATATTACGGAGTTACAACCACGTCTGAATGGCGAAGTATGGATTGGTGTATTTGTGGGTAACTATGATAAAGGAGGACATAAGGTAAGTTTACGACTGAAGTACTATCCGGGAGATAACGACCGGGATACCACTGATAAAGAACACTGGATCATGCCGATATTCAATACCACCAACCTGATGGAAATGGCCAGCCAGGAGTATGGTACCATGTTCGGTAAAGATTCGCTGGAGGTAACGGTAAATATACCTGCCGGCCTGAGGAACCTGCGTTTACGTTATACCTCTACCGGTCATGGGGGCTGGGGCGGCGGAGATGAGTTCAACCAGAAGCTGAATGAGATCTTTGTAGATGGCAATCGGGTGTACCACTTTATTCCATGGAGAACAGACTGTGGCAACTTCCGGTTACTGAATCCGTCATCAGGTAATTTCGGCAATGGACTCTCTTCTTCTGATCTGAGCAGATCTAACTGGTGCCCGGGTAGTGTAACTGAACCGGTTACCATACCTTTGCCCGATCTGACACCGGGTGTACACACGTTCAAAGTGAAGATTCCTTTGGGAGAAAGAGAAGGAAACAGTTTCAGCGCCTGGAACGTATCAGGTAGTTTACTGGGAGAGAAATAATGCCATATAACTTAGCAGGATGAATTTTGACGCACTATATCAGGGATTGCTGGCAGGCGTACACCAAATGAGCTGGCTGGAAATCATAGCGGCTTTGTTTGGCGCGATCAGTGTGATATGCAGTAAGCAGAACAGCATCTGGCTGTATCCTACAGGACTGGTGAGCACGGGAATCTATGCTTACCTGTTGTCAAGGGAGCAGTTTAAGCTGTATGCCGAGGCAACGCTGAACGTCTACTATTTTATCATGAGTGTATACGGGTGGTACCATTGGGCCAGGAAGAGTGCAAGCGAACCGGAAACACCTGTCGGCTGGGCTACCCGGAGTGAATGGATGGTAACAGGCGGTATTACCTTAATTGGCTGGGCCTTATTCGGGTATCTGCTCAGGAACTATTCCAATTCAGATGTTCCGGTAATAGACGCATTTGTATCTGCAACAGCTTGTGCCGGTATGTGGTTACTGGCGAAAAGGAAGATCGAGAACTGGGTGGTATTGAATGTGTCCAACCTGGTAGCGGTACCGCTGTTATTTCATAAGCACCTGCTACCGACGGCGGTGCTGACCATATTCCTGTTCATTGTGGCGGTAATGGGATATTTCAGCTGGAGAAAGATATGGCGTGAACAAAATGCACCCGGACTGGCCAAGTAATATTATTATATTATATGTTGAAAGTAGTTGTCATAGGGCCGGAGTCTACCGGGAAGAGTTCATTGAGCGAGCAGCTGGCGGCGCATTATCAAACTATGTGGGTGCCTGAGTATGCGCGACAATACCTGGAAACATTGCCCCGGCCTTATGAACAATCTGACCTCCTTAGTATGGCAAAAGGGCAACTTGCACAGGAAGATCAACTGGCTGCCCGGGCCAATCGCCTGCTGATCTGTGATACGGATCTGCATGTCATTAAGGTATGGAGTGAGCATAAGTATGGCAATTGTGACCCGGAGATCCTGCAGGCGATCAGGGACAGGAGGTATGATCTGTATCTACTGACGTATATCGATATCCCCTGGGAGGAAGATCCTCAGCGCGAGCATCCTGACCCGGCTATGCGGGAATATTTTTACAATGTTTACCGGGAGCTGGTGATGGAATCGGGCGTACCCTGGGTGGAGATCAGGGGAAGTTTTGAAAAAAGAATTGCTTCGGCGATAGCAGCAGTTGATAAGCTGTTATAACGGACGGAGCTGAAAGCAATAAAAAAAAAGCGTCTTGCCTGTGGCGGACGCTTTTTTGTTATATCGTTGACTATGCGTGTTTTATTTGCTGCTGACCAGTTCGGAGATATCCGGGTCAGGCGCGATAAAACGCATTTGTTGTAATATCTTACGCTGGCGGAAGGAAGTGACCCGTGCCGGAGGTATAACGGTGTATTTCACCGGATTAGGCAGACAGGCAGCGATCATAGCGGCCTGTTCACGATTCAGGCTGGCGGCTCCTTTATGATAATACTGCTGGGCGGCAGCTTCTACCCCAAAGATCCCATCTCCCATCTGGGCCACATTCAGATACATCTCGAGAATGCGTTCTTTCCCCCATATTTTTTCGATCATAAAGGTGAAGTATACTTCAAGTCCTTTACGTATCCAGCTACGCCCCTGCCAGAGGAAAACGTTTTTAGCGACCTGTTGGCTGATGGTGCTGGCGCCTCTTATTTTCTTGCTTTTCTGGTTGTGCTTCATGGCCTTTTCGATGGACTTGAAGTCAAAACCATTGTGATCGGGGAACAGCTGATCCTCACTGGCCAGTACCGCCAGTTTGGCATGTTGGGATATCTCGTCGTAATTCACCCAGGTTTTATGAAAGTGTTTATCGGTACCTATCAGACTAAACCAGCTAGATATCATGGTCAGGGTGATGGGAGGATTAATCCACTTCAGAATAATGATGTAGACAAATTGTGCTATAAACAGAATAAGTGCGATCTTCTTGACCCTTCTCCATGTTCTCGGAACAATCCCTTTTGTATTCATCCGGATTGGTTTTTCAAATTGGCCGGAAAGATAGTAAGATTATTTAATGTGCAACAGGTGTTGGCCTGGAAATTGGGGCTGCTTCCGGCAGTAGTTTTGTAAATTTGTAATATGCTCTTAACAGTACATCCGGACAATCCGAATCCCCGTCATCTGAAGACGATCGTAGAGTGTCTGAAAGACGGAGGCGTGATCATATATCCAACCGATACCGTGTATGGTATGGGGTGTGATATCTGTCAGCCGAAGGCAGTAGAAAGAATCTGTCGTATTAAACATATCAACCCCGCCAAAGCCCAGTTCTCTTTTATATGTTATGACCTCAGTCATTTATCAGATTATGCTAAAAGTGTGGACACCCCCACTTTCAGGATGCTGAAGAAAGCGTTGCCGGGACCATATACATTTATCCTGTCGGCCAGCCGGGCAGTACCCCGTTTGCTGAAGCAGAAAAAGGACACTGTTGGTATACGTGTACCCGATAATAATATCAGCCGTGCAATTGTAAAAGAACTCGGTAATCCGATCCTGAGTACGTCTCTTCCGATAGAAACGTACGTAGAGGAATATACTGATCCCGAGATCATACACGAGAAATTTGGTAGTATTGTAGACATCGTGGTGGATGGCGGAATCGGTGGTATGACCTTCTCTACCGTGGTAGATTGTACCGGCGACGAACCGGAACTGATCAGAGAAGGTGCAGGTAGCTGGGAAGAATTAGTATAAGATCAATAAAATGAAATAAAGATGAGAAGAATTACGACCATAGCGGGATTATTGTTGATTGGTTGCCTTACACAAGTATCCGGGCAGACCAAATTGATAGTGGGACCACTTTATCCTTTGACCAAGTCAAGTAAATGGATGCCGGAAAGTAAAACAACGGTAGCGGCGCCGCTTTATTTTTCCTCTTTTCAGTTGCCTCAGCATAGTGCAAACCCAAGGGTAAATTCTCCCCTGAAACCAAATGATTATTATGATCAACATTTTGGTTTTTTCTGCAAAAAAGAATGGAACTGGGAGAAGCAAACACAGGTTCCTGTGAAGCTCAGATTAGGTACTTACCAGGAAGCGCAACGCATAGAAGGGAAATAAAACCTAAAGACAGGGAATTGGGGATTTCCTTTATAGTTGTGGTTTTGGTCTCTTAAATATGACTATGTCAACTAAAGTGCTTGCTTTAGTCAATAAAAATCAGACACTGCACCCCCGTGATTTTTATGCTGAATAAACCTCCCCCTCTCCAACAATAAAATTTTCCTGTTCCCAGCGTCTTTTTGACCAGAAAAACGCATCAAAAAGCATCCCCCAAAGGCAGGTAGTTGACTAAATCAAATATTCTTTTTTACGGAATCGTTCTCGGCATCGTTTGCGTAAAAATATACCCCTTGATTATGCTGTTATGTGTTGTTTTTAGATAATTTCGATCATCAACCTGTAGCAACCTTATCGAACACGGATCTGAATCAAAAGCGAACAATAATACGATAGTTCAACCCTGATGAAAGCC
The DNA here is from genome assembly GCF_000024005.1 of Chitinophaga pinensis DSM 2588. Taxonomy (NCBI): domain Bacteria; kingdom Pseudomonadati; phylum Bacteroidota; class Chitinophagia; order Chitinophagales; family Chitinophagaceae; genus Chitinophaga; species Chitinophaga pinensis. The sequence goes on along the minus strand of NC_013132.1, from coordinate 860,654 downwards.
CAGCTTAATTAGCCCTTTTTCCATTTCAATCATTGCTGTTTTAAAACTGAACCTATATGGTACCGGCATCGTCATGCCTGCTATTCCACTGTATGAATTATTGATCATTTATAAATTCTACTGACATGAAAACAAATCAGATTTTATTGTCGGCTATGTTAGCCGGCGTTCTTGCTATGGGCTGTAAAAAGGAACACGCCTCCGATGTAGCAAACATTACTCCCGATGTAATTGCGGCAGTGGGTGTTGGTGCAATGGCCAACGTAACGATTACACAAACCATTATTGTAAAAGCAGGAGAAACCTATGACGGCAAGGGTAACACTATTATTGCGCAGGGTCTTGGCGATGGTAGTCAGGCAGAAAATCAGAAACCTATCTTCAGACTGGAGAATGGCGCAACATTGAAGAATGTAAAGATCGGTGCTCCTGGTTGCGATGGGGTGCATGTATATGGTAATGCAACGCTGGATAACGTAGAATGGATAGATGTAGGAGAAGATGCCATGACGCTGAAGTCAAAAGGAACGGTTACGCTGAACAACTGTATTGCGAAGAATGCATACGATAAGGTGTTGCAGATAAATGCAGATGGCACAATTAACATCAACAACTTCAGGGTGACGACTTTTGGTAAGGTATTACGCACGAATGGCAGCGGACAATATAATGTAACGGTTACGATCAATGGAGGTACTTTCTCCGGCGGTACCAATATCGTACGTACCGAGAGCAAGAACCTGAAAGTGCGTTACAGGAATATGACGACATCCGGTGTGACTAAACTCTGGGAAGTACCCAGTGCCTCACAGGTATCGACTTATTAAAATAAAGGAGGCGGTCTTTTACAGACCGCCTCCTTTATTTTGTTGAACACGCTTGTTAAGAGCATCAGCTTATCTTGAAGTACCAGTGTTTATTTGATACCCAGTTTCTTTGCTATATCGGCGGGGATTGCCTTTTTGTTCACCATGATGCTGGTGGTTTTGTACGCAAAGTAAGGCTCAGAAGCGTAGAAGTAACCGTTACCTGGATTGGCAGTACCCCATGAGTTTTTCACACGGAAGAATACTTTACCATTCTGGTCTTTCGCCATACCTACGATGTGCATACCGTGATCATCCTGTGTTTCGTAGTTGTCGAAAGCCTGCTGACGCAGTTCAGGAGTGATGGTCAGTTCTTTTACCGGCTCGGTGAATGCTTTCTGCAGCTGATCAGGTGTCAGGGCAGCAACATCCGGAACGATTGCCAGACCCTGTGCAAAGTTGAAACCTTTTTCGCTTACGTCAGCAGCCCAGGCGATAGTATAACCATTCTGGATTGCGTTTTCTGCAATGGTAGTCAGGTCGTTTAAAGTAACGTTGTACATTTTATCCCAGTTCCAGTTGTCTGGTACTTCCAGCACGAACTGTTCATAGTATGGGTGGTGTGTGAAGGAGGTGACCATTACATAGTCATCTGCATCCAGACCCAGGTCTTTTGCGAAAGTCCTGGAGGTATAAGATTTACCGTTGTATTCGAATTTTTCAGGAGCGTCGCCGATGTAAGCATTCAGGACACCGTCAACAGCTTTGTTCCAGTTTGGGTTGATGGTCGTTTCGGTAGCACCGATTTTTTTCACCACACCTTCCAGCAGCGCTGTCATTTCGGCATGATTGTATGTTTTTACGCGGTTGCCATCATATACGCTCTGAGGTACCAGACCATACTGACGGAGACACAGCAGGTCATCCGGGAAACCACCACCTTCTCCGAAGTTGGCTTTACCATGCATACGCACATAATTCGCTGCCTTCAGCGGGTACATTCTCCTAACAACGAACATTTCACTCAGGTTGACATCTTTACCCTTGCCATTGCGGAGAGCTTCTGCCTGGAAGAAAGAAAGACCGGAGAAAGACCAGCAGGTACCTGTGTTACCCTGGTTTTCAACATCACCTGCGTCCAGGTTCTTCACAACAGTGAATTTGTAATTACTGCCTTCTTTATTGGTTGTTTGTGCAATCGCCGCTGTAGAACAGAAAACGGCAAGGCATAGCGCCCATTTCTTCATTCTTAATGGTGTTTTAGCTTTTGTTGTAAAATAAAGAGGTCGAATCTAAGCTAAAACGGTCATTTTTAAAGACTAAAGATTGATGAATGGGGGATGCAATAGATTGCAGGTGGCTGGAATCTCAATCCTGCGGCCATTGGTATTGGTCGCGGGTTATTTCCCATTTCCAGAGTTGCTCGGGATCTTCTCCTACAAAATGCATCCCTGATTTCTGGAGCACTTTGACGGCTGCATTGTATTCTTCTTCTGTGTGGGCAACGACTTTGTTCACGTAGGAATGACTGAACGCGAAGCGTACGAGTGCCTGAGTCAGTTCTGTACCATAGCCTTGTTCCCGGTAGGGAGCAGAGATTTCATAACCGATTTCAACAGTTCCGTCTTTGTCGGGGCGTCCTTTAAAGCCACCGGCACCAATCAGGCATTTGTCTTCTTTGTGGATAACGAGGTAGAAAAACCAACCCAGCATAGAGGGGTCATTACGCAGTTTATCGTAAGCAACGAGGATTATTTCCGGATACTCGGTCCAGGGTTCGGGGATACGGATGTGGAGTAACTCACTCAATACCTCCTCGCCCTGCAACAGCGCTTCGAAATACTGCAGGGTACATGATAACAATTGGAGACGGGAGGTCAGGATCATGGCCGAAAGCTAGTAAACGATTTTGGAAAACGCAAGAGGCAAAGGAGGTTAAAAAATATTAATTATCAGGGATAAATACAGTAGCTGCAATGATGTTGCGAGGGAGTTTTACTATGTATTCCGGGGCTGTACTGTGGGTGGGACAATTACGAATGAGGGACGCTATCAGTGCCCGCCGGCATCATTCGTAATTGCTTTTCCACAGCTATATAATTGTAGTAATAAGACTCATATTAGTGGGCCTGTAACCAGTTGACGCCAATACCTATTTCAACATCTACCGGTACCGCCAGTGGCAGGGCATTGCGCATACCATCCTGGATCAGTGGTTTGATCTGCTCTATTTCATCTTTATGCACATCAAAGACCAACTCGTCATGTACCTGCAATATCATGCGGGAACGGAGGTTTTCTTTTTTGAGCGTTTTATGGATAGAGATCATCGCCAGTTTAATCATATCGGCCGCAGTACCCTGTATCGGCATATTGATGGCGTTACGCTCCGCGTAACCTCTTACCACCGCGTTGGAAGAGTTAATGTCTTTCAACCAGCGTTTACGACCCAGTAAGGTTTCCACATAGCCGTTCTGCTGGGCGGATTTTATCTGGTCATCCATGTACTTTTTGATGGATGGGTATTGTGCAAAGTAGTTGTCGATCAGTGTTTTGGCTTCTCCCCTGGCAATACCCAGGTTCTCCGACAGACCGAAGGCGCTCACCCCGTATATGATACCGAAGTTCACACTCTTGGCATTCCGGCGCATATCCGCAGTTACATCAGCCAGTTCAACACCATATACCTTTGCCGCGGTGGCAGCATGGATATCCAGTCCCTGACGGAAGGCATCGATCATGTGTACGTCGCCACTGATAGCGGCGATGATACGTAATTCGATCTGGGAGTAATCCGCAGACATCAATACGTAATCTTCATTTTTCGCAACAAATGCCTTACGTACTTCGCGACCTCTGTCGGTACGGATCGGAATATTCTGGAGGTTCGGGTTGTTGGAACTCAGACGACCGGTTACTGCTACTGCCTGGTTATAGGAAGTGTGTACACGGTTGGTACGCTTGTTCAGCATCAGCGGCAACGCATCCACATAGGTGGATTTCAGCTTGCTCAGTTCGCGGAATACCAGGATGTCTTCTACAATCTGGTGTTTATTGGCCAGTTTTGCCAATACGTCCTCACCGGTAGCGTATTGGCCAGTCTTGGTCTTTTTCGCTTTAGGATCCAGCAGCAGTTTTTCAAACAGCACCTCTCCCAGTTGTTTAGGAGATGCGAGGTTGAAGCGGACACCCGCCTGTGTATATACACTTTCTTCTGCGCGTTTGATCTCTGTTTCAAGTTCACGGGAGTAATCGGATAAAGCCTGAATATCCAGCGCAATGCCCTCATATTCCATATCTGTCAGTACTCTTACCAGTGGGTTTTCCACGTCATAGAATACTTTATCTACCGCTTTGAGGGGCAATAAAGGAGCGAATTTCTCTTTCAGCTGCAGGGTGATATCGGCATCTTCTACTGCATATTCCTTGATCTTGTCGATCTCCACATCCCGCATATTGCCCTGGCCTTTTCCTTTTTTACCGATCAGGGTTTCGATAGAAACAGGTTCGTATTGCAGGTATTGTGCACTGAGCAGGTCCATACCACGACGGCCTTCCGGCTCGATAAGGTAGTGGGCCAGCATGGTATCGAAGACAGGACCGTTGAATTCAACCCCGTACCATTTCATCACGATCATATCGTATTTGATATTCTGACCAATGAGGGTAATATGGGTAGTATTGAACAGTGGCAGGAAACTATCTACAATAGCTTGTGCCTGTGCTTTGTCAGCCGGAACGGGAATATACCAGCCCTCTCCTGCTTTGATGGAGAAGCTCATCCCCACCAGGTCAACCGCATTGGCATCTGTGCCGGTTGTTTCTGTATCAAAAGAGATCTCCTGTTGTTTCAGGAGGAGTTCTAAGAGCTCCGCTCTTTTTTCAGGCGTATCTGCCAGGATATAATTATGCGGAGTGTTGTTGATATTCTTATCAGCCACCATGATACTGAGCGGTACGTCCTGTGCTTCTTCGCTAACCGGTGGTGCGGCGCCCTGTATTTCATTGCCGAAAAGATCCAGCTGTACTTTAGGAGGCGTTGCCGGTTCTGCAGCAGGCGTTGCGAATCCATCACCCAGAATACGTTTACCCAGGGTTTTGAACTCCAGTTCTGTGAAAACTTCTATCAGCTGTTCCCTGTTAGGGTCTTTAATACAGAAATCTTCTTCATGGAAAGTAACCGGTACATCTGTGATGATGGTGGCCAGTTGTTTGGAAAGAACGGCACTTTCTGCACCGGCCTTGATCTTCTCTCCCATTTTTCCGCCGATCTTGTCCGCATTCGCAATCACTTCTTCTACGGAGTGATACTGAGACAAGAGTTTCATCGCCGTCTTCTCTCCCACACCAGGGATACCCGGGATGTTATCTACAGCATCCCCCATCAGTCCGAGGATATCTATTACCTGGTGAACATCGGTGATCTGCCATTTTTCACACACTTCCTTCGGACCAAGAATTTCTTCTTTGTTGCCCATGTAAGGAGGTTTGTAGATAAACACATTGTTTCTTACCAGCTGACCATAGTCTTTATCGGGGGTTACCATGTATACGTCGTAACCGGCATCAGCAGCCTGCCATGCCAGGGTGCCTATCACGTCATCTGCTTCATAGCCATCCAGTTCAACAACAGGTATATTGAAGCCTTTGATGATGCGTTTGATATCGTCCAGTGAATCGAGGATATCTTCCGGCGCATCCATACGGTTGGCCTTATAATCAACAAAGGTGGTGTGTCTTTCGGTGGGGGCATGCGTGTCAAACGCCACAGCCATGTGGGTTGGCTTTTCCTTATTGATGAGGTCCAGCAAGGTGGAGGTAAAACCGAACTGTGCGTTGGTATTTCTCCCGGTGCTGGTCAGGCGTGGATTTCTGATCAATGCATAGTACGCGCGATAGATGAGCGCCATTGCATCCAGTAAAAACAATTTCTTTTGCATCTGCCAAAAGTAAACAATTAGGAATTACGAATGACGAATTAGGAGTTGGGGAAAGAGAGTGTACGAGCTGTAATTCAGGTGAAAAAATCAAACAATAAGCAGGTAGAAATCAGTATTGGAAAGCGTCGGTTAATGACCTTTTTTCTGCTAAGAAAATTTGTACAAGGAAGCTTGACAGCGGGATGTGAAAACGGGCAATGTATGTGTGTATAACGCAAAGCGTGTTAACGTAAGCGGACAAGGGATGCGTTGGACATTGCCTGTAAAAAAGGATATTTGCGTAGCAAAGCGTAACGACATGAAGAAAATATATCATTTATCTACCTGCACCACCTGTAAGCGTATATTGGAGGAAGTGAAGGCAAAAGAGAACGGATTTGTGCTGCAGGATATCAAGACAGAAAAGATCACTCCTGCACAGCTGGAAGAGATGCATGCGTTGGCAGGTACTTATGAGGCACTGTTCAGTCGCCGGTCACAGAAATACCGTCCGATGGGATTGCATGAAAAAGAACTGACGGAGAATGATTACCGCGATCTGATATTGCAGGAGTATTCTTTCCTGAAGCGTCCGGTAGCGATTGTTGGCAAACAGATATTTGTGGGTAGTGATAAGAAAGCGGTAGAAGGATTAACTGCAGCTGCAGCGAAGTAAGTTACCTGAAAAGATAAAAAAGAGAAGCGTCCACCTTGGCGGACGCCTCTCTCTTATTTTATGTATATCCCGAATATGTTAGTTGTTCTGCTGGAGCTGTGCGACCCATTTCCTCACTACATCTTTATACTGCTCCATATCCTGCTCATGTTCAAATGATTTGAAGTCGAATTTATCGGCAGCTTCGAGTGCTTTTTTAAGGTCGAATGTATGCTGCGGGATATTGTAGAAATATCCTTTTTTCATGAGGAACTTACCCAGGTATTCCTGTTCTGACTGCCCAGGCGTCGGGATCAGGATGGCCTTTTTATTCAGCTTCACCAGGTCCATCAGTGTGGTATAGCCGGAACGGCTCAATACCATTTTGGACGCCAGCATAGCTTCATTCAATTCCTTGGCATTCATGTGGTTAACCTGCTGTACACCCGGAGCGATCTGTTTCTTCTCTGGGGTACCTGGTTTACCGCTGACGATCAGGGCGCTTATCTGTAAAGATCCGATCTGGTCAAGTATCATTTTCTCCAGGTTGGAACGTTGAGGTTCCGGACCGGAGATGAGTACCAGCAGATCATATTGTTGTTTTACGTCCTGACGGTCTTCAAAACGGCTGAGACAACCCAGGTAGGTTGTATTGGCCGGCAGCTTTGAAGGATGTGCCAGGATACCGGAAAGGTTATGGGTGTCAGCATAGTCAGGGATCCAGCAGGCGCCGTACCGGTTGATATAGCGGTAGTTGAGTGCCTGTAGCCACTTTTCGATGAAACCACCGAAAGGCGTCTTGATCAGTAACTGATGTGAGATGAAAACAGTAGGTATTTTGCTATGGTACAGACCAAAGCGGTTGTCCGAAATCACGGCATCTATCTGATGCGCTACCACCATTTTTTCCAGCCATTGCTGTTCGAATTTGATCGCATTCAGGATCTTAGGGATCTGCTGTATGATTTTCCAGCCGAAAAACCAGCCTTTTTGTGCGTATTCGATGCGATAACCAGGTAAGGGAAGGATCGTCAGTTCCGGGAACTCCTGCTGCAAGAGAGCGGCATGTTTACCCTCTGCTGCAATAACAACCTTGCAGCCAGCGTTTAATAGTTCATGGATAAGCGGGATGTCGCGGGTGGCATGTCCCAATCCCCAGTCGAGCGGGACTATGAGAATCGTTTTGCGCGTAGAAATTGTGGACAAATATTTGAAATTTTTACGAAATTAGCTTAATTTAGAAAAGCGCACTGTTAAGAAACGGTAAACTCTCGTACGGACAGGCTTTATAATAAAGTGAACTAACTTAAGAGTAATATGAGAATAAAAAAATGGATGACTATCTTTCTAGTGTGCGGTAGTCTTATCATTGTAAGTCAGGGTTGTAAGGTATTGAAGAAGAATGACTGCGGATGCCCTACCATGAATAAAAAACGTATGCACTAAGTAATAAGTACTTTGTCTTTTGCCGTTGAGTTCCCGATCTTGAAGGAAAACTTGTGACATCCAGTTGTTATATACGCCAAGCCGCTTACACCTATATGGAAACGCCTTTAACAATTTTAAGGGAACAGTCAAATTATTCAAATGAAACAGGTTGAGAGGGACTTATTGATCTTACTGCATGAGGATCGGTATAGCGAACAACAGATTCAATATGCAGTGAAGCAGATCAGCGATATGCTTACGATGGTTGAGACCATGGAATACCTATGTAATGTTATGGAAGTTGCTGATTGCAACAAAAACCGCATCACCAGCAAACGATCTGTACTACAGAAAGCATTTTCCAGGAAGGAGCATAAAGCATTCGAATTCATCGTCCACAAGAACTAATCTCACAGCTTCGCGGATTATTTCATGACCATACATTGATCATGTGACCCCTGATGTGCCCTATTGATAACAATCCGCTGTTCGTCTTTTCCAGACACAATAAATTCATAATTGATTCGTAGGTTTGCCGCCAAACAAAAGTTGTTGTGATGTCAGACTTTACGCATCTGCATGATTATCTGTTACCAATCTCCAAAGGCAGCCTGAATAATGACCAGGCATATGACGACTTCCAGATCGGCGGTGTTACCGATGCTTATGAGGAAGGTCATATCCCCAATCTCGATGCAGCAGACGTGGTCCTCCTCGGCGTAAGTGAGGACCGTGGATATGGTCCCGGTAAAAGAGGACCAGAATCGCCGGACATCGTCAGAAGCGAATTTTACAGTTTATATTACTGGCACAGAGACGTCAAAATAGCTGACCTGGGTAATCTTCGTAAAGGGGTTAGTCTGCAGGACACCTATGCCGCCTTAAAAACGGTACTGGCAGAACTGATCAATTCCAATAAAACAGTGATCCTGTTAGGCGGTTCCCATGACCTGACCTATGCACAATACAAAGCCTACGCTTCTCAGAAATATGTGATCGAAGTAACCGTTGCAGATGCCATCATCGATCTGAAGGAAGAATCACAGGTGCCGGCAGATAAGTTCCTGATGGAAATGCTGACGGAACAACCTAATTACATCCGCCATTATAATCACCTCGCTTTTCAGAGTTACTTTATACATCCCCATATGATTGAGACGCTGGACAAACTGCGTTTCGACTGTTATCGCCTGGGAAGGGTAAGAGAAAACCTGGAAGAGATAGAACCCGTACTGCGTAACACAGACCTTTTCAGCATCGATATCAATATTATCAAGCATAATGATGCGCCGGCCAATACCCTCTCTCCTAACGGACTGGGTGGTGATGAAGCCTGCACATTGGCACGTTATGCCGGTATGAGCGGAAGACTCAGCACCTTCGGTGTGTATGGCTACCGTCCGGAAAGAGACCGGGAGTCGCTGACAGCCAAACAGATTGCTCAGATGCTCTGGTATTTTGTGGATGGTATTGCCATCAGAAAAAAAGAAGCGCTGCTGGAAGAAAGAGACGGATTTTATGAATTCAATATCGTTTGTGCAGATATCGATACCGTGTTTTTGAAGAGTAAAAAGACCGGTCGCTGGTGGATGGAACTGCCGGGAAAAGGGAAATCAAAAGAGAAGAGTTTCCTGCCTTGCTCCTATGGTGATTATCTGATGGCGAGCAATAACGAAATACCGGAGAGGTGGTTGAGACATCAGGAAAGATTGTAAGTTTACAGATATGTCACAAACCAGGAAGACGCGTGCCCGCATTAGTTACATTCAGAATATTCAGGATATCGTATTGATCGGTATCGGAGTTTTACTGGCAGCCGTCGGGCTGAAAGGATTTCTGTTACCTAATGGCTTCCTCGATGGAGGTGTAACGGGTATTTCCCTGCTGATAAGCCGGCTCACGGGCTGGTCTATCTCGGTATTGCTGATTGTGATCAATATCCCGTTTATTCTGCTGGCGTACAGACAATTGTCTGTTGCGTTTACCATCAGGGCGCTCTGCGCGATCCTCGGACTGGCCGCTGCCCTGGTGTTTATTGATGTACCGACTATCACCAGTGACAAACTGCTGATCGCTATTTTCGGTGGCTTCTTTCTTGGTGCAGGTATTGGTATGTCAGTAAGAGGTGGTGCGGTACTTGATGGAACCGAAGTACTGGCGCTTTACATCAATCGGAAAACGGTGTTGTCTATGGGTGAAGTGATCATGTACTTCAACATTGTGATATTCAGTATTGCAGCAGTACTGATCAATGTGGAAACAGCCTTGTATGCGATGCTGACCTATCTGTCGGCCTCTAAAACCGTTGATTTTATCATCCAGGGTTTTGAAGAATACATTGCACTTACCATTATCTCCAATGAAAGTGAACTCATAAGAAAAACCCTGACCTTGTCACTTCGTAAAGGCGTAACTGTTTTTAAGGGACAGAGTGGATTCGGCAAACGCGGATCTGTTGACAGGGATATTGATATCATCTATACTGTTGTTACCCGTCTGGAAGTACACAAGATCATCGATGAGATCGAGAAGATCGATGAAAAGGCTTTCATTGTGCAACACAATATCAACGATACCAAAGGCGGCATGATCAAACGCCGCGCTACCCACCATTAAACTCAGGAGTGTTTGCCCAGGAGCTCTACGATACGTGTTTTCAGGAAAGCGGCTTTGTTATCGGTAACGATCATATCATCGTCCAGACCGGATAAGGTGAGCGGTCTTTTCTTTTCTACACGCACATCAATGTCTTTGAAATAGGTTTCTCTTTTTTCTTCCCATTGCTGTTGAGAGATCTGGAGGGTTTGCCGGCGATTGTTGTCCAGGTTATCATACAGTTCGGTGTATACGCTGTGCAGCAGGCTATCCATCTGCGTATAATACTGGAGGGCGCAATTAAAATTGCTTTTTCCTTCTGACAGACATTGCTGATAGCGCTTCTCAAGAGAGTCAACGGCAGTTTTGCTGGTTTGTGCGAAAACATTCAAACAGATGCACAACGGTAAACAAAGGATAAGGCGTTTCATAGGATTGAACAATTAGGGTTGCAAATATAATAAATTATAAATATGTGAGATTGGCTGTTTTCAGGGATAAAATGAAGACAATCTGCAAAAAAAAGAGGCTTCCACACATTGTGGAAGCCTCTTTTTTATAATAACAGCGATAAAACTGTAAAAATTAAAGCAGGATCAGATTACTACCAGTTCATAGAAGTCTTCAGGAGACAGGTATTCCTGTGCTAATTCCTGTAATTCTTCGGCGGTGATCGTCTTGATGGTATTGATGTTATTGTAGAAGTAATTTTCATCCAGTCCGTTCAGGATCAGATTTTTCCAACGCTGGATCACTTCGAATGCGCCATCCAGGTCTCCGAGAATAGAACCGATCATGAAGTTGCGCACCAGGTGCAGTTCTTCTTCAGGTACGATCTCTTTCTGGAGGGTACGCAGTTCTTTGTAGATCTCTTCGATGGTTGCTTCGCATACATCACGTCCGGCTTCTGTCTGGATATTGATAGCGCTGGACTGGCGGAAGTTATAGAGCTGAGAGTGTATCCCGTAGGTATATCCTTTTTCTTCGCGGATATTGCTCATCAGACGGGAGCCAAAGTAGCCGCCCAGTATGGTGTTCAACACCAGCATTTTAGGGAAGTCGGGATGGTAGCGGTTCGGAAATGGACGAGCCACACGAACGGCTCCCTGTACACCATTTTCATCATTGAAGATGCGGAACTTCTTCTCTTCTGCGGCCATAATAGAGATCTCAGGACGAATGATAGATGCTTCTCCGTTCCATTTCGTTTTACCGAAATATTCGTTCAGCATTTCTATCATATTTGCCGGCAGGTGACCTGCTACAAAGATCTTACAGTTATTGTAGGTGTAATGTTGTTTGTAGAAAGCCTGCATAGTGGCTGACTGCAAAGCGTCATAGGCTTCCATGCTGCTCACTCTGCCATATGGGTGAAACTCACCGAAGAGGTAGCGGTCAATATGCCTGTTGGCTACGAAGTCGCATTTCTGCAGATTTACCGCCAGTCTTTGTTTCATATTCTGACGGAAGATCGCGAGTTCTTCTTCTGGAAAAACCGGATCAAGGATCACTTCCTGTAATACGGGCACCAGATCAGCAAAGTGTTTGGTGAGGCAGTGCAGCGTATAGGTTGCATATTCATGATGACTGTTCCGGTTCAGATATGCACCGAAGTAGTCGATATTTTCATTGATCTGGAGGGCAGAAAGTTTTCCACTACCATTCTTCATAAGGAAGTTGGTGGCGGATGCAACCAGATTTTCTGATTCATACCAGCTGCCACCCGGGAATACCAGTTCCAGCTGTAAAGTATCCTGTTCGTCTGATTTGATGATATGGACAGGGATGCCATTGTCCAGTGTGACCTTTTCGTAAGGTCTCAGCTTGATATCGAAGGCCGTGGCATCTTTTATTTCAGGGGCAATTTTCCGGTTTATCATTAATCTAAAAGCATATTTATTTACAAAGGATTAAACGATGTCAGTTGTGTATGAACATCTTTATCCTGCGTAATAGTAAATCGTATTGGAATTTTTCTCGTCGAAAAGATGTTGTGCTTCTTCATGCATTTCGGCCGCTGTTACGGCTTCGTAATGACTGAATTCATTATTCATGAGAGAAGCGTCACCGATCAGTTCATAAAATGCCAGGTTATTTGCCCTGTTGAGCAGTCCCATATCTTCAAAAGCCAGCATACTTTCCACCCTGTTTTTTACTTTCTGTAATTCTCTTTCAGGGATGATGGTTTGCTGTACTTTATCGAGTTCTTCCTGCACGGCTTTTTCTGCATCTTTCATTTTCACACCTTTCACCAGTTTGCCTTCGATGGTCAGCAGACCGGCATCGAGTGTACCGAAATGATAACAGTCAATATTGCTGAACAGTTTTTTCTCTTTTACGAGTACCTGGTTGAGACGGGAAGAAGCGCCGCCACCCAGAATGTCAGAGATCAGGTCTGTGGCGTAATAACCTTTGCCTGTACGACCAGGCATGTGGTAGCATTTATACAATGCATCCAGTGGCACATTGGCTTTCACTTCCAGTTTATGCGCTGCCGTCTGTGGTGGTTCCGGTGCGATATTACGCTGCATGCGTTCTCCACCAGGAATATCACCGAACCATTTTTCTGCCAACGCTTTTACCTGTGCGGTCGTCACGTGACCACCTACCACGAGGATTGCATTGGCCGGACGGTAATGTTTGAAGAAGAAATCTTTTACATCCAGCAGTGTTGCATTTTCGATATGAGAGAGTTCTTTTCCGATGGTCATCCATTTATAGGGATGGGTGGAATAAGCAAGGTCTCTCATTTTGTGCCATACGTCACCGTAAGGCTTATTGATGTAGTGTTCTTTGAACTCTTCGGATACTACTTTACGCTGTACGTCCAGGCTTTTTTCGCTGAATGCGAGTGAGAGCATACGGTCGCTTTCCAGCCAGAATGCGGTTTCGATATTCTCTGCCGGCAGTTGTATATAGTAGTTGGTCAGATCGCTGGTAGTGTAGGCGTTGTTTTCGCCGCCGGCCATCTGTAAAGGTTCATCGTATTCAGGAATGTTGATGGAGCCGCCGAACATCAGGTGTTCGAATAGGTGTGCAAAGCCGGTCTTTGTTGGATCTTCATCACGTGCGCCCACATCGTACATCACGTTTACCACTGCCATTGGAGTGGTATGGTCTTCATGCACAATCACGCGCAATCCGTTGGCTAAAGTGAATTTATTGAAATGAATCATATTTCCCTGTTTATGAGAGTTGCAAGTTAACTAAAAGAATGGGAGAATGGACCGCTACTATTTTTCCAGGAATAACTCGCGTCCGGTATAATTAATCGTAATGGATTTGAACTGGCGCCATACCATATAACCAATAGAGCCGGCCATTTCGCGGATAGAGCCGGCATCATTCACATCTTTGCTATAGCTGGCTCCAACCTGTGTCAGCTTTGTGCTGCCCAGTTCAAGGGCGGGCAAACTGGTATTGGTGTAGGTTAAATCTTTATACAGATCACCTACTTTATCGGTGCTCAGGATGGGCAGACGGGTATTTAAGTGATGTTTTTCCACATAAGGGAAGTTAAAAAGGATACCGTATTCTCCGCCTGAAACGAGATGATAGTAACTGTTGAGCGTCTGACCGTCGGGCAGGGTAATTGTGCCTTCCAGTGCCGGCGTTTCAAAGTTCCTGGTGAGTGTCATTCTTTGTCCGGGTGTATTAGGCGGTGTCTTTTGTGCACGGTAAAGCTCTAAAACTTCTTTCTCATAATCGATCTTCACGATGAATGCCTTGAGCAGGTCTACGCCAATAATACCGTCGATAGTGACGGGAATATCATTGAATTCGGTGAGGGGTTCGATATATACTTTGACGAAAGGAAGCCTGGTCTTTTCAAAAAACAGGACGCTGAGCTCTGCGGTCGGTACTCTGACCACAACGGCATCTGTACCACTGAGTCCACCGTTGTTTTTCGTTTTCAGTTGCAGCCGGTCGGCTGTCTGTTGCCGCAGGGTAGTTACTTCTGCCCCGGTATCAAAAATGAAGTGCAGACTGTCTACAACACCGGTAGGCGTTACGCCTGAAAGGGCGCAGCTAATCACCATGTAACGGTCGAACAGCCGGAACGGGACCGTTGCAGTTGGTTTCTGAATGGCCGGTACCTGTGCAAAGAGGAATACCGGCAGGCATACGAGTATGGCAAAAAGGTACTTTCTCACGATGAACATTATCTCCTTTTAACGGGATGGCCCCACACAGATTTCTAACGGAGGAATGTGCAATGTATTATATCAGGCGCTTATAATATGCTTTTGATCTGCATTTTTTTTATCAGCAACTCTTTGTTGCGCATGATCAGGAGTGAAGGACGGGTGCCTACATTTTTCAGCAGATCGCGGTATATCTGCAAATTGTTGGAAAAGGTATTGTTGATCGCCATGATAATGTCGCCTTTCTGCAAACCGGCTTTTTCAGCGGGAGAACCTTTGATAATATCCGTGATCTCTACCCTGCCATCTATGAGGTAGATGATCAGGCCCGTGTAGGAGTAGTCAAAAGGGTCTTTATAATGCGAGTTAGGTATCAGGTAGATCTCCTTTTTGCCGTAGTTGAGTATCAGGTTAAACCGGCGCAGGAGGTCGTTGCCGACCATTCCTCCCAGGAAAGGATAGGCGGTGACATTGGTGACGTCGTCAAAGAGGTAAACGGGTACATTCCGGAAGGAGTAGTTGCCGATCTTGAATTCCTGTAAAGTGGTGATATCCATGTTCATTTTGCCGCCCAGTCCCTGTGCTTCCGTTTGAATGACTTTACGTTGTCTTTTCCGGGAAGACAGAATCGCGCTGTCCTGTACAAACTGATGGGACAGCAGCAGGCACATTCCTGCGCCGGTGTCAAAATAGTAGCGGTTGAAGTGCTGTGCTTTCCCGTTTTTCAGGAAAGCATTGACGATGGGGATCAGCGTCAGCGATGGGCGCATCAGGTGACCGCCTCTCGGATAATTGAATTTTCCTTTCTGGTAGATGGAAATGGTTTCTGTGTCGTAGTCGACCTGCACAATGTATTTACTTAACAGGCTATATCCTATAATACCATCGATCTGCAAGCCATATACCTGGCTGATAAGCTCATAATCATTGATGTGGAAGTCCAGGCTATCCACCTGTAAACCAGGCAATAACAGTGTTTTGTCCATGGCGAAGGCCACGGTTTTTGAACCTCCTACCCCTCTGACAATACGGTCAGTAGGCGTCAGTTTAATGCCCAGTTGCAGACAGGTACTGGTATCCAGCGAAATACCGGCGCTACCGGTGTCCAGGATGAACTGGAGTGTATCGGGAATGCCAGCCAGACAAGCCCGGATGACGACTACGCCACCATAATACTGTTTGAACGGGAAACGGGTAATCAGCTCACCTTCTTTAGGAGTGCTTACAGGTGCAGGTGTCGTTTGCGCAGAGGCAACGTGGAACAGACACATAATGGCAATTGATATGAGCCAACAGTGCTTCAACAGCGTAGAATTTTGCATACAGAGACCGTGACAGAATAACGGTGCTATAAATTTAACATTATTCCTACCTTTGTTCATCATGGAACTGAAAGATCTATACAGGAAAGCATTAAACTTCGAGTGGCTCACACCGGAAGAAGGGATTTACCTCTTTGAAAAGGCACCGCTTGCGGAACTGATGGATGTGGCGAATGAACTGCGTAAGCAGCAGGTACCTCATGGAAAGGTGACCTGGCAGATTGACCGAAACGTGAATACAACGAACGTGTGTACGGCCAACTGTAAGTTCTGCAACTTCTACAGGGTTCCCGGTCATGCTGAGGCTTATATTACCAGCATTGACGAATACAAGAAAAAGATAGAAGAGACGCTGAAATTCGGCGGAGACCAGCTGCTGCTGCAGGGAGGTCACCATCCGGAGCTGGGGCTGAAATTCTATGTAGATACTTTCAAACAGCTAAAGCAGTTATATCCTGCTGTGAAGCTGCACGCACTCGGTCCCCCCGAAGTAGCGCATATCACTAAACTGGAAAAGAGCACGCATATCGAGGTGCTGGCTGCATTGCAGGAAGCTGGTATGGCCAGTTTACCGGGAGCAGGCGCTGAGATTCTGAATGACCGCGTACGCCGTCTTATTTCCAAAGGAAAATGCGGTGCACAGGAATGGCTGGATGTCATGAGAGCTGCCCATAAACTGAATATTCCGTCATCAGCTACCATGATGTTTGGTCACGTGGAGACACTGATGGAACGTTTCCAGCATTTTGCCGACATCCGTCAGGTACAGAGTGAAAAGCCGGAAGGCCATTATGGTTTTACTGCGTTCATTCCGTGGACATTCCAGGATGTAGATACGCTGTTATCACGTATCCGTGGTGTACACAACATGACAAGTTCCGAAGAGTATATCCGTATGATCGCTATGAGCCGTATCATGCTGCCGAATATCAAAAACATCCAGGCTTCCTGGCTGACAGTAGGTAAGCAGGTAGCGCAGATCTGTCTGCACGCCGGTGCAAACGACTTCGGTTCTATCATGATCGAGGAGAATGTGGTGAGCGCTGCTGGTGCTCCGCACAGATTCACCTACCGCTCTATGCAGGAAGCGATCAAAGAAGCTGGTTTCGAACCGCAACTGCGTACACAGTTGTATGAGTTCAGAGAGATTCCGGCGGGCATACAGGAGCAGGTGATCAATTACTAATTAGGCAATTAGGAATTAGGAATTGAAATGCAGCGGAGATTAGTGCGGGTGATGTATTGAAATACTATCTTTTGTATTAATAAGAAGGCTTCATCCTTCATTGATCCTTCGTTCTTTTAACGAAAGATCAATGAAGGATGAAGCCTTCTCAGTTACTGGCGATTGTTTAAATAATGAAACAATAAAGGGTTTTAAAGACAATTATTAAATGAATTCCTAATTCGTAATTCCTAATTGACTGGAACTGTCTGGTTATCAAAGAAATGTTAATTTTCTTATTCAGTTGTAACTCTTTCTGTCTACCTCCGTCTAACAGGTAGTTAAAAGGAGGAATTATGAAAAAGTTAGGATTATTTTTTATGGCTATAGGGCTGTTGTCAATGACAGCCTGTACCAGCACCAAACTGACTTCGTCCTGGAAGACACCGGATGCCCGGATACAGCAGGAGAATAAGATCATGGTGATCGCGCTGGTACCTGCGAAAGAACGCAGTCTGCGTATACTGATGGAGGATAACCTGGTGTCAGAACTGAAGAAGGAAGGCTATAATGCGGTTTCTGCATATGCTACCTACGGGCCTGATGACAATCTTAGTAAAGGAGATGAAAAGGCGGCCCTGAAAAAATTCCGCGGCAGTGATGTGGACCAGGTGATGACGATCGCAATGGTGGACAAATCCCGAGAGAGAACCTATGTGCCGGGTTATGGCGCTTATGGTCCTTATGGTAATCCATACTATGGTGGTTTCTGGCCTTATTACAGAGGTTGGTACGGACGGATGTACGATCCGGGATACACCCAGGTCAATACGAAATATCAATGGGATACTAACCTGTATGACCTGAAAGAGAAGAAGTTATTGTACAATGCACAGTCTGCGTCAGTAGACCCTCCTACTGCTTACCGGCAGGCTTACCTGTTTGCAAAGCAGATCGTGAAAGATATGCAGAAGCAGCAGCTGATAGCAATGAAGTAGTAATTTATTAATTTTGAGGTTTGGCCGGACGCCAAACCTCATTTTATTTTATGCTGGAATTATCTGTTAATGAATCTCTTATACTAAGGCAACTGCAACCGGAACACGCGCCTGCCCTCTATCAGCAAATGGATACTTCCCGCAAGAGTCTTCGTCGTTTTCTTCCCTGGGTGGATTATAACACCCATTCAGATCATACACTGCGTTTTATTGAGATGATGCTGCGCAAAACAGAAGATCAGGAAGCCATTGCTTTTGGTATATGGTACCAGGAGCAATTGTGTGGCGTGGTCGATCTGCACAACTGGGATCATCCGCTGGAAAAAGCAGAGATCGGGTACTGGCTGGGCGAAAAGTTTCGTAGCAAAGGTATTGCCGTGAACGCCTGCAAAGCCCTTATCTCGTTTGCTTTTGAATCGCTGAGGCTGAATAAGTTAGAGATCCGCTTTGCTTTACAGAATGAGCGGAGTGCCCAGATCCCAATCAGACTTGGTTTTGCCAAAGAGGGAATTCTTCGCCACAGTGCCAAACTGCATGGGCAATATGTGGACACGGTGGTGATGGGGATACTGAAGCAGGACTGGAAACATTAGATATCACAGATCTCCACACCTTGTTTCAAAGACGCCAATTTATCAGCGCGTTTAGGCACAAATTCCTGGGCTACAAAGCCTTTGAAGCCTGTATCGTGTATCGCCTTCATAATAGCCGGGTAATAAAGTTCCTGCGTTTCGTCAATCTCATTTCTGCCTGGAACGCCACCGGTATGGTAATGCGCAAAATATTGATGATTATCCTGGATTGTACGGATTACGTCTCCTTCCATGATCTGCATGTGATAAATATCGTATAACAGCTTAAAACGATCTGAACCAATTGATTTACACAGCTCTACACCCCAGTTGGTGTGGTCACACTGGTAATCGGGATGGTTCACCTTACTATTCAGCAGTTCCATCACAATGGTTACTTTTTTCTTCTCCGCATAGCTCATAATGCGTTTCAATCCTTTTGCACAGTTTTCAATACCAGCCTGGTCGTCCAGTCCTTCCCGGTTACCGGAAAAACAGATCAGGTTTGTAAAACCGGCTTTCGATGTTTCATCTATCAGGTATTCATAGTATGTAACGAGCTGATCATGATGTGCTTCCCTGTTCCAGCCCCGGCCGATGTTCCAGTCTTTGTTGATGGAAGCCACCATGGCGCAGGTCAGGTCATATTTTTTAGCGGTGGCGAAATCTTTCGGATCCAGCAGATCAATAGAGGCAAGGCCGATTCTGTTGGCCGCCTTACACAGGTCTTCCAGTGGAATGTCATTGTAGCACCATGCACAAACGGAATGGTTGATCTGGCCTTTCAGTTTTTCTTCTACCTTGTTTTCGTGCGCCATCACACGGGTAGACAGGGATGCAAGAGATGTGGACGCAAACGCCATAGCAGCAGCCTTTTTAATCATATCGCGGCGGGAATTTTCGTTAAGCATGTTGGAAACAGTTTACGTGAAACTACGCAATTTAAAATTCCGTAGATCTGTAACGTTAAATACTTCGTAACTTTATATAGCGCCAATACGTTATACTATTTAGAGGACAATTATGTTTGATTATAGGATTACGAATACACAGAGAGAACAAATCAGCATTTTTTAATAGATTGTATTACAAAGATTTACTCCCAAAAAACGCCACAACGCCGCATCGTAATTCCCATACCGGTCAACCGTAATTTAAATTGGTAAGCTATTTGATTATACTTTGTTAACATTTAAAGCGGAGGTCTATGGAAAGAAGATTTACCCCTGCATTATGGACTTGTATTGTAATGGACCTGATAGGATGTGCAAGTTATGCCGTGCCGGTTTTAGGAGAGGTGAGTGACGTGATCTGGGCCCCAATTTCTGCTATTATTTTTTACAGGATGTTTGGCAGTAACCTGGGGGCTTTTGGAAGTGTGTTCAACTTTATTGAAGAACTATTCCCTGGTCTGGACTTCATTCCGACATTTACACTGAGCTGGGTAGTAAGAAAAGTCACGCAAAGCATCAGGGAACGCAAGACGGCTCAAAAAGTACGCAGGTACAAGGTAGCCGGTGTATAGTGCCATAAGCACCAACAAAAAAATACTAAGGTTGTAAGGTTTCAAAGCTGGAGGTATGAATGAGGAAGTACGCCCCCACCTTTGTTATCCTTTCAACCTTTCAAAAAATTCATCAACATCGGAGTCATTTTACATCAAATTTGAATAAAAAAAGGTCTCACATATATGTGAGACCTTTTACGTTTAATGTATTGTCTTACTAACCCCTTGGCATCATCATCGGAGCGCCCATCCTCATTCCCGGAGGGCCCATTCTGCGACGTTCATTTCCGCTTCCATTTCCACTACCTGCAAATTTGTTAATAAAGAAGGTGAAGCTGAGCATGAAGTATCGTTGCAATACCATGTTGTTCACGTCTTCAATATAATTTTCACCGGTATTACGTGCGATGCTTACATTCTGGTGTAACAAGTCGTAACCGGATAATTTGATCAGGCCTCGCTTATTTTTAAATACACTTTTTGAAACGAATGCATTCAGCATGGTAACGTCTACGTTGTAACCTTCAGCCCGGCCGGCATTGAGTGTATATGTGATATCACTGCCAATGATGAATCCGAGTGGCAGATTCACATTGTAGTCAAATGCAAACGAATAGTTGAAATAGTTCGTATTGTTGTTTGGCTGCACGGCATAGCGTGCACCACTGTAGTTAATATTGGCGCTGGTAGAGAAGTCAAACAGTTCCTTATAAGTATAGTTGAAATTGATACCCTGTGTAACACCAAAATTCTGTGTGTATGTTCTTGACAGTCTATCGAAATTATTTCTGCCACTTACAAAGCTTACATCTCTGAGATAATTGATGTTAGTGTTTAAACTCACGGTTGTGTTCAGTTTCTTAATCGGCAGACTGTTCACTGCATACGCACTCAAGGAGTATGCACCGTTTGCGTTCATTGGTTTCGTGTATTGTTTACCGGAAGTATCGACACGGTTGGCGTTTACAATTTTATTGCTCGTCAGACTAGCGTTGATACCGGTAAAGAAGCCTCGGAATGTGCTGTTATTGAACGTGTTATAACCCAGGTTCAGACTGTGTTGGAAGGATGGCTTCAGATCAGGGTTACCCTGTTGCACATATAGTGAGCTGGTCAGATCTGGCAGTGGTTGTAATTGTGTTACTGTTGGCTGTGAGGTACTACCATTATAACGCAGACGTAATCTCTTCCCTCTCTGGAAATTATAGTTGAATGATGCAGATGGATAGAAGTTTACGGTGTGCTGATCAATGCGTGTTTTACGGCTTACGTTATCATTCAGCAGACTTGCAAACTGTACATTCAGACCGAAGGTATAATCATACTTCAGTTTTTGTGTACGGATATCGATACCTGCCTGTTGTGTGGTGAATGTATTTTCAAATATGTTACTTAAACTATCATTCAGGCGATCGTATTTACCGTTATCACCATTGACATCGTAGGTAAGGTTTGTGGAAGAGCTGTAATTATTGTTCCAGGCGTAAGACAGTTCCAGGAAGCGATCTTTCATGAGCGGCTCTGTATAGGTGAGTCGTACACCCATATTGCGGCCACTGTTATCGGCCTGGGTCATTCTGTCGTAGCCGGTAAAGTAAGCATCTGTTGTATCAGAACCCAGATGTGTATCCTGTGTTTTGAAGAAGTTTTGCCTGTCGGTTGTGTTATAACCAAAAGTCAGGTTGGCGCTCAGGGTACGGCCTATTTTATGAAACTTTTTACGGAACAATGCATTCGTAGAAAAGTTAGGCGACGTAGCATGGCTTCTGTTATTGGACACACCATCAATGGTCTGGACCTTGTTTTCATCCAGGGACTGATAAGTGTTGGACGACGTTGTTCCGCCATCTGAATAGGAGAATGTAGGCGTTACAATCAATGAATGCATAGAGTCGATCTGGTATTCGACTTTCATGTTGACACGGTGATTTTTGTTATCAGTAACAGAACCTGACTGCTGATTATAATAATACGTAGTATCGGGCAGGAAGGTCTGTCGGTCACTCGTTCTCTTTGTTTCCGTTCTGGTATCGTTAATGAAATAGCTACCGTTTATTTTGAGTTTGGAATTGATATCCTGGTTATAGTTAAAACCGGCGTTCCAGTTGCGGGTGATACCGTTTGTACTATTACCACCCAGGTTGCTGATGGTGGATTGTGCCGCGCCGCGTCCGCCTCCGCCTGCACGGCCACCACCACCGCCTCCTCCCCCGCCGGAGTTACCTCCGCCGCTGAAATTGAAGACGTCATTGAATGTATAGCCGAGATTATTTACGTTGTTACCACTTCCGAGGAAGGACAATTGTTTGTTGTCGCGGAAGCTGTTCAGGCTTGCATTGACAGCGAAGCGGTCATTGTCGCCATAACCGGCGGATGCGCGGCCAAAGAAGCCCTGTTTCTTATCTTTTTTAATCGTAATGTTGATCGTTTTTTCTGTGTTTCCATCATCAATACCAGTGAATTGTGCCTGGTCTGATTTACGGTCGATCAATTGGATTTTGTCAATGATATCTGTCGGCAGATTTTTAGTAGCCAGTTTCGGGTCATCGCCGAAAAACGGTTTACCATCTACCAATACCCTTTTCACTGTTTCACCCTGTGCTGTTATAGTACCATCTTTATCTACGGTAACTCCGGGTAGTTTTTTCAGGAGGTCTTCGACCACGGCATTTTCTCTTGTTTTGAAAGAGCCGGCGTTGAATTCCAGTGTGTCTTTCTTGACGGTGATCGGCGGCACTTCCTGAATAATCTCTACCTCGTTCAGCAGCAGGCCCTTGCCTTTTAGCTGTATGGTCCCCATATCCAGCACCGGATCGGCGGCTGAAAGCGTGACGCTTTTAAATATTGGTTTATAACCCAGGAACGTGATATATATTCTGTAGTTGCCCAGGGAAACGCCTGAGAAAGAAAAGGCGCCTTTTTTATCGGTAAAGGCAGTAGCAGCAAGGGAAGAATCCCGGCCGTTCAGCAGGGCCACTGTTGCATCCGGTAAAGGATGTGCAGCAGACGAGTCGGTCAGGAGACCTTTTATCTGTCCCGTTTGCGCCTGTGTGGTCAGCGCAAACAGGAACAGTGTTATAGCAATAAGGGTAAATCTTTTCATGAAAAGAGTATTGGTAAAAGAGGAAACGATGCAAACTTACAGTTCTTAGCTAGTTTCCATTCTGCCGTTCACGGAATTTCTGCATCGCTTCGCGGCGCATATCACGCATCTGGTCTTCCGTTACTTTTTCTGCATTCGCAGGTATAGAGATGTCAGTAGTGACAGGTTTAAAATCTACTTTGATCGCGTTAAAGGAGCGACGGCTGCCTTCTGCGGAGAGTACAACGCCATTACCATCAGGCAGCAGACCGTTGATCGGGCTGTAACTGAAAGGAAGATCCTGGGTGTACCATACTGTATATTCTTCGTTACGTACGGTAACGGTAGCTTTCTTACAGGTTAAACCAGCGATCTTTTTGGTTTTGTCGCTCAGTTTTGGATCTTTTGCAGGGGTATAGGCTTCTTCGGCATAGTAAACCTTTGTCGTGTCTTCTGGTTTAGAGAAGATCTGGAGGTATTTCTTTCCCGTCAGGTCTACATAGGCATTTCCGAAGTTACGCATACCGCCGAAACGACCGCCGCCCCCACGTGGACCATTACCACCGGGACCGCCATTGCCGCCACCCGGACGCTGACCACCAAAGTTGCCACCGCCAAAGTTAGGACGTTCTGTGTCCAGCTTGCCTTTGCCACCGGTGAAGTAAAAATGCTGGTTAAAGGTGATTACCTGTTCTTCGCCATCGCCTTCTGTACCACCACGCTGGGGCATTTTTGCATTCACTTCGTAGTCGATTACGCCAGTATTTTTATCCTGTGCAAACGCCGTCATACCGGTAAAGGCAACCAGTGCGGCGCTGAGTAGAGTCTTTGATAAGTGCTTCATATGCGCTGATTTTTTCTGATACAAAAGTCATTATTCGGTTTTCATTTGTTGGTTAAATAGCTTTATTTACTGTTAATTATTGTTAATGGGATAGAGCGGGTATAGCAGGAACCAATAGTTTTGCAGCATACCCCCTTTGCCGGGGAGCTCATCTTAACAGTGAAAATTGGCAGTTATGCGTCAGCGGATCCGCAATATTCTGATACTAATGTGTGTATGTATAGTCGGCATTTACCTGTTTCAGGGATACTGGTTATACAACTCCTATCATATACAACTTGATCAGTTCAACAAGGATATTAATGAATCCCTGCGTACGGCTGTCTTCAACAAACAGTTTGCGGATGCCCGCCGTTACTTCAGGAATTTCGGGAAAGATCGTGACCGCGATTCGTTCCGGCTGTCGCCACATGATATGCCTCCTCCTTCCGGAGAACCGGACATGCGCACGATCCATCTGCAAAGGGAAAATGTAACAGATACGGTTAAACGTAGGAGAGAATTCCGCTATAACAATGATCCTTCCAAACGTGAATATGTTGATACCCTGGCACGGCAGATCTCAGATCTGATACTGCTGAATAACCTGACAAGCGATAGTGTGAAGCTGGTGAAACTGGATTCAGTATTTACCGCAGAACTGCATTCCCGCCAGATCCTGACAGGGTATGAGCTGGATACTTTCCATATCGATTTCAATGGTTATTCCAGGGATAGTTTCAGGGATAGTCTGCGTAAAAGACCTCCGTTACAAACCTCCAAGATTCCATTCAATCCTGCCAGCAATCTGTTTGTACAGGCGAAGTTTGAGTCACCTTTACAGTATATCCTGGCGAAGATGATGTGGACGCTGGTGGGCTCGCTGGTATTGCTGGTACTGACTACCATCTGTTTTGTGTATATGTTGCGTACCATATTGAAACAGAAGCGTTTGTCGGAGGTGAAAAATGATTTTATCAATAACATGACGCATGAGCTGAAAACGCCTATTGCGACCGTATACGCTGCGGTGGAAGCCATGCAGAACTTTAATGCGCTCAATGATCAGCGTAAAACCCAGACTTACCTGGATATCTCCAAGCAGGAATTGCAACGTTTGTCAGATCTGGTGGAGAAAGTATTGCATATTGCAGCAGAAGAAAGAGAGGAAATAGAACTGTTCAGGGAACCGACAGATCTCAGTGATATGATGGACAGCATCATTACCAATCACCAGCTGAAGTCCGGTCGCCCGGTACAGTTCCGGTTTGACAACCTGGTCGGAGAACGCCTGGTAAAAGTCGACAGAACGCATCTGACCAATGCGGTGAGCAATCTGGTAGACAACGCGATAAAATATTCCGGGGATCAGCCTTCCGTATATATCAAGACCTCCCTGGAGGGAAGCAGGTTGATAATCAAGGTGAAAGATAATGGTATCGGTATCCCGAAGATCTATCAGCAGAACATTTTTGATACCTTTTTCCGTGTGCCTACCGGTAATCTGCACAATGTAAAAGGGTTCGGACTGGGGCTGAGTTATGTGAAGAAGATCGTGGAACTGCATAGCGGTACTATCTCCGTCAACAGCGAACCGGAAAAAGGAAGTGAATTTATCATACAAATACTGGTTTAATACGTACAACTATGTCGAAAGTATTACTGATAGAGGATGAATGGCAATTGGGACAGATCGTGAAAGACAGCCTGGAAATGAGGGGCTTTGAGATGTTATATGCGGCAGACGGAAAAGAAGGACTCCGTTTGTATCAGGAACATCAGCCGGATGTGGTTGTACTGGATATCATGATGCCTAATATGGACGGCTTTACAGTGACCACGGAGATCAGGAAACTGGATAAGACGACGCCGATCATATTTCTGACGGCCAAATCCCAGACGACAGATGTGGTGAAGGGGTTTGAACTGGGCGGAAACGACTATCTGAAAAAGCCATTCAGCATGGATGAGCTGATCGTCCGTATCAAGGCCCTGCTGGAGCGGTTTAAGAATGCTCCTGGCGCTGCGCCTGCTGCCAGTAATGACAGCATTACGATTGGCCAGTATCACTTCAATTATACCAAGCAGACGCTGACCCGTAATAATCATACAGAGTTCCTCTCCCACCGGGAAGCGGAGATACTGCGGCGCTTATCGGAAAACCTGAACCAGGTAATGGAAAGGAAGACTGTTTTGATGGATCTGTGGGGAGATGACAGCTTCTTTAATGCCCGGAGTATGGATGTGTTTATTACCAAACTGAGAAGGTATCTGAAAGACGATCCGAGGGTCCAGATCGTGAATATAAGGGGGGTTGGTTATAAACTGATCTTTTAAATTATCTTTGCGACCTATGGAGCAGATAGAACAGCAAATAGCTGCCTACAAACAGGAGATTCTGGCTTTTGAACCAGCCACAGCTGCGGACCTTGAACAATACCGCATCAAATTCCTTGGAACCAAAGGAATTGTTAAGGCCATGTTTGGCGAAATGAAACAGGTACCTAACGAGCGTAAAAAAGAGTTCGGACAGGTCCTGAACGGCTTTAAACAGCTGGCAGAGGAAAGGTATACTCAATTTGAGCACCTGAAGGAAAACGGCGCTGCCGCCAGCACCGATATTGATCTGACACTGCCGGAAGAGCCACACAGACTGGGTTCCCGTCACCCGATCAGCGTAGTAAGAAATAAGATTATCAGCATATTTGAACGTCTGGGTTTTGCTATTGCAGAAGGTCCGGAAATAGAGGACGACTGGCATAACTTCACGGCGTTAAACCTGCCGGAAAACCATCCTGCGCGAGATATGCAGGATACGTTTTACATCAGCAAACATCCGGATTGGTTGCTGCGTACCCATACCTCTTCCGTACAGGTAAGAGCGATGGAGTCAGGCAAGCTGCCTATCCGTATCATCTGCCCGGGTCGTGTATACCGTAATGAGACGATTTCTGCGAGAGCGCATTGCTTCTTCCACCAGGTAGAAGGATTGTATATCGATGAAAATGTGTCATTTGCGGACCTGAAACAGACGCTTTACCACTTCGTGAAGGAACTGTTCGGAGACACTACACGTATCCGTTTCCGTCCTTCTTATTTCCCATTCACAGAGCCAAGTGCGGAAATGGATATTTCCTGCCAGATCTGTGGCGGTTCCGGCTGTAACGTTTGTAAACATACCGGCTGGGTGGAAATCCTGGGATGTGGTATGGTGCATCCGAAAGTGCTGGAAAACTGTGGTATCGATCCTGAGAAATATACCGGCTTTGCTTTCGGTATGGGTATCGAGCGTATTACCATGTTGAATTATCAGATCAAAGACCTGCGCCTGTTCTCCGAGAACGATACAAGGTTCCTGGAGCAGTTTGAAGGAGCGCTTTGACCGTAGACTATATTCTTTTTACAAGGAGAAAACGCGCGTTCGATATTACCGCCGTTTTCTCCTTTGTTTTTTACCCCTGAAAAATTCCACTATGTTGACGATCGATCAGATAAAAACTATCGTTGTATGCGGCGCCGGTACGATGGGCGCCGGTATCGCCCAGGTAGCGGCTATGAGCGGATATTATGCCGTTCTTTATGACCTGCAGACGGCTGCACTGGAAGGTAGTCAGCAGCGACTGGAAGAATATCTGGATAAGGCAGTCAGCAAAGGACGTATGACCCGGGAGGAAAAAGCGGGAACACTGCAACGCTACACTACCACCGCAGATATCAATAAATGTCAGGCAGACGTCGTTATTGAGGCGATTGTAGAACGACCAGACATCAAAAAGGACCTGTTTAGAAAACTGGCAGAGGTCAACGGACGAGATACCATTTTTGCCAGTAATACTTCTTCCCTTTCCATCTCGCTGATAGCAAAAGACATTATACATCCGGAACGGGTGGCCGGTATGCATTTTTTTAATCCGGCGCCTTTGATGAAGCTGGTGGAAATTGTGAGTGGCGATGAAACTGCGCCCGCGGTAGCGGAGTTGTTATATACCCTGGCCGGTAAAATGGGGAAAACACCCGTAATGGCGAAAGATACACCGGGGTTTATTGTGAACAGGGTGGCACGGCATTATTACCTGGAAGCAATGCAGATAGCCGCTGAAGGAGTGGCAGATTATAAAAAAATTGATCGTTTAATGGAAAGCGCTGGCTTTCGTATGGGGCCGTTTGCCTTGATGGACCTGATCGGTAATGATATAAATCTGGCGGTTACCCGTTCGATTTATACCGCGTATGACCAGGCGCCCCGTTTTACCCCCAGTTCGTTACAGATAGAGAAAGTAGAAGAAGGTGCACTCGGAAAGAAAACCGGGAAGGGATTTTATAATTATCTTTGACGCAAACGGGACTTACTTCATGATTTTAGTAACGGGAGGAACAGGTTTTTTAGGCAGTCATTTATTACGGAAACTGGTGAATGTCGGGGAGCCGGTACGTGCATTGTACCGCAAAAAAATTCCTCAGCAGGTAAAAGATATTCAGCATAAAATAGAATGGTTCCAGGGAGATGTACTGGACGTTATCTCACTGGAAGAGGCGATGGTGGGGATAGACAGGGTCTATCACTGCGCAGCTGTCGTGTCTTTTAGTCCCGGAGAACATGCAACCATGATGAAGGTGAATGTGGAGGGAACTGCGAATGTGGTCAACATGGCCATTGATGCCGGCGTCAGAAAGCTGGTACATGTGAGTTCCGTTGCTGCGTTGGGAAGAGCCAAAGCGGGCAGGCTGGATGAATCGTGTGAATGGCAGGAAAGTAAGAACAATTCCAAGTATGCTGTCAGCAAGTACTTCTCAGAAATGGAAGTATGGAGAGGTCGTGCGGAAG
The DNA here is from genome assembly GCF_000024005.1 of Chitinophaga pinensis DSM 2588. NCBI lineage: Bacteria > Pseudomonadati > Bacteroidota > Chitinophagia > Chitinophagales > Chitinophagaceae > Chitinophaga > Chitinophaga pinensis. The sequence goes on along the minus strand of NC_013132.1, from coordinate 831,812 downwards.
GACTAGAGGTGGCTATTGTAAACCCGAGTATCATCCTCGGATCAGGGTACTGGAATGATGGTTCAGGAGCGCTGATTAAAAACGCCTGGAAAGAATTTCCTTACTATACCCAGGGCATTAACGGATTTACCGATGTCCGGGATGTGGCTGAAGTCATGTACCGCCTGATGGAAAGTGATGTAGACGGTGAGCGTTTTGTGGTCTCTACTGATAACTGGAAGTACTATGACCTGTTCCGGCAGATGGCGGAACAACTGGGCAAGAAAGCGCCACATATACCTGTAAAGCCATGGATGGCTGAAATTGTGTGGAGAATGGAGGCATTGAAGAGCAAGATCACCGGTAAAAAGAGCATTCTCACAAAAGAAACTGCCCGAACCGCACAAATGCAGGTTTTTTATAATAGTGATAAGATGCAGCAGGCATTGCCTGATTTCACCTATATACCCCTTGAAAAGACGATTGCTGACATGTGTAAAGCCTTTCTACAGGACCAGCAACAGCAATAAAACAACATTATCTGACAAGCAGCGCGCCAATGGCCGCTGCAAGAATTGGTTGAAGCGCATTTCTCTCTATATCCGCGCTCATCCATACACGGGGATGTTCCCCGGTCACTACAGCCGCTACCACCTGTTTACGAAGGTGGAATTCATAACAGATGTTTTCATAGGAATTATGGGCGCCAAAACGGTTATTTGCCGTAACGCGCAGCTCCGTCTCCGGGGAACGCAGTACTCCTGCCGGTTTATTGTCATTCAACTCCAGGTAATTCATGTCTTTCAGGATAAGCTGCCATTGCTTTAAGGGCTCGTTTTTAGCCGCATTGATCCCTATGTAGGAGAAGAGTGCAGTCGCGGGCATTTTGTCCAGAAATGAGGGCAGAGAGAGTCCGGAAAAGGCAATATGGGCCGCTTGTGCCACCTGTATAAGTATGTCCTGCTCTTGTCCTTTTACCCGGATATTAAACGCATGCTGGGGAGATTTGATGAAAGAGAGGTCTATATTCCGGTCGATGCCGTTTTTGCGGGAGGAGGTGCTGTAAGGGCCAAAAGTAAGTGTACGGGCAGTAAACCAGCCATCGTCGATCTTCACCGGCCATTCCTGGGAGGCATCATACAATCCTTTCTGGGAGAAGCCTGCTGTAGCGGAGGCAATAACGAGTACTACTGTAAGGAGATAACGGAACATATGTCGTGCTTAAACAAACAAAAAGGCTTCATGCGTAGTGTCTGCATGAAGCCCCTTTTATAGAAAATATCAATTGCCACCCAGTTTCTGCCAGATCTCAGGGATACGTTTGATCCAGGAGAGTTCTTTCATTTTGGTGCGGGCATCTTCTACCGGCGAACCAAAATAAGTCTTACCTCCTTCGAGAGAAGAAGGAACACCACTTTGTGCAAGCACGATGGCGCCTTTACCGATGGTAAGGTCTTTGGATACGCCTACCTGACCCCAGAGTATTACGTTGTCTTCGATGTGTGCTTTACCACCTACACCTACCTGACCAGCGAAGAGACAGTTACGGCCGATCACCGTACCGTGTCCTATATGGATCATGTTATCGAATTTTGTGCCACGACCGATGATGGTATCACCACTCACCCCTTTGTCTATCGTACAGCTTGCGCCGATCTCCACGTCGTCTTCGATGATCACTCTTCCACAGCTTTCCAGTTTGTCATACATCACTTCCCTGTTCGCTCTTTTCTTGAAGTAGAAAGCATCCGCTCCGATTACGCTACCGGCATGTATGATCACATTGTTACCGATGATGGAGTTGTCGTAAATAGTTACGTTCGGATGGATGATGCAGTTGGTGCCGATGGTGACATTATTACCGATGAATACATTCGGCTGTATGATAGTGCCCTCGCCTATTACAGCAGTATCGCTGATGGGACTGGTGGAAGGTTGGAATGGTCGGAAGCGTTTAACCAGTTTTACATAAGCGCTGAATGGATCGTCTGTTATCAGTAAAACTTTACCCGGAGGGCAAGTAACTTTTTTATTGATGATGATAATCGTCGCCGCAGAACGCAGACAGGCATCATAGTACTTTTCGAAATCCACGAAAGAGATGTCACCTGGTTCAACCTTATGTATTTCGTTGATGCCGGTGGCCATCAGTTTCTCGTCGCCTTCCAGCGTAGCGCCTATGAATGCTGCTATTTCCGTTACCGCGATCGGTTCGTTAAACTTCATGTTTTCTGTTGTTTAGTAAGGCAAAGGTAGTAGAGAATCCGATATTATTGTTCATGCGTTACGTTTCATGAAGATGAGAGACAAAGTTTTAACGCTTCTTTGTAACTGTTGTTATCCACACTTTTTTTAGTGGTGTGAATAAAAAAGTTTGCAATTTTTTTCTTTTGTGATGAAATTCTTTTTAATATTGTGTAGGGAATTTTTGTTCCCTGTACTTACTAACCCATTCACATAACAAGAAAGTCTGATTGTAAACACGGTCAGACTTTTTTAATGCCCGCCAGAATCCACACCCCACAAGCATTTCCGCCGATCATACTTTCTAGATTTTCATTGCTTCGATAAGCAGCCCTAAGCTGTTTTTATCGTGCTTCATATCTGCTGTTTAGAAATTCCATTTTTTGGAAAAAGTATCCCGCATTTGGATAACGGGATACAGTTGCTTATAAAGTGATAATAATGAAGTAAATAAGTGAAAGTTGTATCAGATTGCGTTGCTGAACAGTTGGGAATGCGGCAGCTTTCTCCACAAGCGGGCATCAAACGCCATACAGATATTACGGATGAAAGGTCTGCCTTTTTCTGTGACGGTAACGCTGCCATACTGTATATCCACCAAGCCATCTTTCTCAAGCTCAGTAAGCCTTTGCAGGCTTTCTTCCATTACGCTGTCAATATTGTCGTCCGGTGTCCAGCGGGTATCTAAACCACACATGAGTGCGTGGATATGACGACGAAGGAGCAGATCTTCCGTATCGAGTATGTGTCCTCTTACAACCGGGAACTGACCACTGTTGACCAACTGTTGCCAGGTAGTAATCTTCTTTTCATTCTGTGCATATGCATACCAGCTATCTCCTATGGAAGAAGCACCTAAGCCGATCATCAGTGAGGTATGGTGATCGGTATAACCCATAAAGTTCCTGTGCAGTGAACCCTGTTTGCAGGCGTGGTATAAGCTGTCGTGCGGCAGGGCAAAGTGGTCCATACCAATCTCTGTATAACCGCTTTCAGCAAACATTGTTTTACCCAGTTCATAGAGGGCTCTTTTCTCTTCGTCCTTTGGAAGATCTTCTTCAGCATATCGCCTTTGTCCGACACCTTTCACCCAGGGAACATGTGCATAACTGTAGAAGGAAATTCTATCAGGCCGCAGCTGCATGACTTTGCTGATGGTATCCTTTACACTTGTGATAGTCTGCAAGGGCAATCCGTATACCAGGTCATAGTTAATGGAGGTATAACCGATTTCTCTGGCGGCAGCGGTTACCCGCTCTACCGTTTCATAAGGTTGTATACGGTTGATGATATCCTGTACCTGCGGATCGAAGTCCTGGATGCCGAGACTCATACGGCGAAAGCCGAGATTGTAGAGTGTAAGCATGTGTGCCGTGGTGGTGTTATTAGGATGGCCTTCGAAACTGAGGGTTGCATCCGGTAGCAGGTCGGCCTGCATATAGATGCCTGATAAGAGCTGATGAAGATTCTCCGGACTGAAGAAAGTCGGTGTGCCTCCACCGAGATGTATTTCCCTGATGCGTGGCCGTTTTTTGAATAATTCCAGGTATAATGACCATTCCTTCAGCAGCGAATCAATATAAGGCGCTTCTACCCCGTGATTGACTGTAATATGCTTATTACAGCCACAGTATGTACACAACTGTTCACAATAAGGCAGGTGGATGTAAATGCTGATTCCTTCGGTATCGTTTGTGGCGCGGAAGGATTGCAGCAAAGCCTGCTTCCAGGTATCGGTATTGAAAGAAGATTCATCCCAGTAAGGTACTGTGGGATAACTGGTATAGCGGGGAGCAGCGGTATTATATTTTCTGATGAGTTGCATATCAGGAAGGTTTATAACAGTGTTGCATTACCCTTTCGTTGGGAGCAGGTAATACCGGACTGACGTAAGGAATGTTGAGATTGAGCCCGCGCATGATCAGGAGCAGTGCCATGATCGTCATTGCGTAAGGTATACAGTGACGTAAACGGTTACGCAGGTTGATACTGATAAGATCGTTGCACCAGGTAATAGCGATCATTGCAGGTAAGGTACCCAGACCGAAAGCCATCATGAACAGAGCGCCCTGGATGTAGCTACCGGTGGCAATTGCACCGGTGACAGCAAACCAGACAAGTCCGCAGGGTAAGAGCCCGTTCAGGAAACCGATGCCATATAGCGTATGTAATTGCCTGCGCCGCAGGAGATCGCCCAGCATTCTTTTGATGTGGCGATCATAAAAGCTGGTATTCATCCGGATATGTACCTTGTTCAGGACATAGCGGCATAAGATGAACAACAGTATACCACATCCAAGCGTTACTGATAACCATTGCTGTAATCCTCCCAGGAAGAACTGTCGTCCAAGCCATCCGGCAATAGTGCCGGGAATGGCATATGCGGTGATCCTGCCGGCATTGTATAAAAGAATGCCCGTTTGTTTACGTACACCGTCCAGGTGCTGTACCGGTAAGGTAAGCGCAATGGGACCACACATACCGATGCAGTGGAAGCTGCCGATGAAACCCATTGATAAGGCGTATAACAAGGTCAGGAACATTTGCTATTAGTTGATGGTGACTAAGTTCTCCTGGAAGTAGTTTTTACCACCGGCTTCCCATTGTAACTGCACCCGGTAGTTCCCTTTCCTGAAACTCCGTTTGCTGACCAGCATCAGTCCGTTTTCGTCCGTTTTGAGTGGAACGGAAACATCCTGACGGGAATCGGATGCGCGGTAGAACAATACAGTGCCTTTCAGGGCGACTCCGTGCATCTCAGCCGGAAAAAGTACCCCAATGGATTGTACTGACTGGTTGATGCTGACAGGTGCGGAAAGCGACTGCGCTTCCCTCCTGCCATCGATCACCTGCTGGTACTTGAGTTCTTCCGCATAGTAGTCGGGTGTGACCATATCGATGCGTGTATGCATACTTTTGGTTACGAGGGTAAGGATACCTGCTGCAAAGAGTATGAATACGATGATGATTTTATGACCCCAGTTCATGACTGTAAATTTTACTGTTGTGAATTATCTGGCCGGTCCCAGAAATGTGGTGTTGAGTGTACCGGTCTTTTTATCTCCTTCATAGAGGGAAATGCGAAGAGGCGTCTTACGTTTGCTGATCGCTGTACGGGGTAGTATCACAAAGAAAATACCCTCACCCTGATCTTCTTCTTTTACCAGTATCTGCGGGTGACCCAGCAACTCTATTTTACCGTGTACATCTTCCAGTCTGAGCGTCAGGGGGATGTCGGCGGTTGTCTTGTTGACAAGTTTGATACGGTAAAGATTAGAGATACTGTCTAGGCCTCTTTCCTGGTATAACATACCTGCGGTACGGATAATTGTACCGCTGACAGGTTTGCGGCTGGCCAACATCCAGGTGATGGCTGTCAGCAAAATAACCAGTATGGAAGTATAGATCTTCAGTCGTGGTGTAAAGCGTAAAGGCTGTTTATTGGCGATCCCATTTTCGGAGGCGTAACGGATGAGATCCAGCGGGCGACCTACTTTTTCCATCATGAAGTTACACGCGTCTATGCAGGCGGTACAATTCACACACTCAAGCTGTGTACCGTTGCGGATGTCGATACCAGTCGGACAAACCTTCACACATTGATTACAATCAATACAATCACCCAGGTTATTGTCCGCATTCTTTTTGAAATGCCCGCGTGGTTCACCTCTGGTATAATCATAAGCGACTACGACAGAATCCCTGTCCAGTAATACACCCTGTAAGCGTCCATATGGACATACTATGGTACACACCTGCTCTCTGAAGAAGGCAAATACGCTGTAGAATACGCCTGCAAAAACGATCATGGTGGCCAGTCCGCCGGTATGCTCAGTTACTGGTCCGGTAATGATCTCCGTCAGGCTTTTCATACCGATGATATAAGCCAGGAAGGTATTGGCAATCAGGAAAGACAGGAGGTAAAAGAGGATATGCTTGCTGGTTTTCTTAATTATTTTGTCGGTATTCCAGGGCGCCTGTTGCAGCATTTTCTGTGCGGCGGCGTCTCCTTCGATCCAGTATTCTATTCTGCGGAACAGCATCTCCATAAAGATGGTTTGCGGACATGCCCATCCGCAGAACAGGCGGCCAAAGGCCATGGTAAATAATACGACAAACAGAATGAAGGCCACCATAGCCAGACCGAAAATGAAAAAATCCTGTGGCCAGAATATGGCGCCAAACAGGATGAACCGACCTTCTACAACATTGAATAAAAACAGGGGCCGGCCGTTCAACTGAATGAACGGTCCGGCAAAAAACGCAAGAAAATAAAGGAAGCTCAGCACACTCCTTGCGTTATAAAATTTTCCTTTCGGTTGCTGGCTGAATATCCAGCTTCTTTTTCCCTGTCTATCAACAGTAGCGATGCTATCTCTGAACGTTTCTTCCATCACAAATGCTTTTTCTTATTCTTTTTCCAATGCGCCCTGTGCTTCTTTCGGATTAGGAGGATTGGAGCCGTGAATGCTTTTGATATAGCTGGCCAGTTGTGCCAGTTGTTTCGGCGAGAAGTCATCTTTCCACGATTTCATACCCTTTTCAGGTACCCCATATTTGATGGTGGAGAAGACAGCTTTTAGTTTCCCTCCGTGCAACCAATAATCATCCGTCAGGTTAGGACCAACGATCCCTTGTCCCTGAGCGCCATGACAAGGCGCACAATTGGAGGAGAAGAGTTTTTGTCCGGTAGCGATATCATCTGCGCTGTTCAGCAGGCTGACGTTGTTTTCGTCAATATTGTTGGCGGCGTTCTTCAGGTATTCTTCTTTTGCCTCAGCAGCAGCAGCTTCTGCGATGGCTAGTTCTTCCAGCTGTGAAGGCGCGGAATGCGAGATCTGGAAGCGCCAGACATAGACAAGCGCAAATACTATACTGCAGTAGAAACCCCATCTCCACCATGGTGGCGTTGGATTGTTCAGTTCGCGGATACCGTCATAATCATGGCCCATGTCTTCATCCTGTTCAGATGCCTCATCCAGCGTCCTGGTGTCATTAAGACGCTCAAACCAGTGTTTTACAGGTTTGCCGGGAACTGCTACTTTCGGTTTCCTTTTCTTTTCCATGCCCACCAGTACACGTAATGTATAGAGCAGGGAGAAGATGATCATGATCTGTAATGCGATTACGGAGATCAGGAGATAAAAAGAGGTGTCGGAAAGTCCGCTGATGATATTGGGTGCAACGCTGACTGCTGCTTCCTTTGCATCCTGTGCAAACAGGCTGTTGGCAGAAAGTATACCAGCGAGGAGCAGTATAGCGGAAACAACTGTTTTGCTCTTTTCATTCTTCACACGTTCTCTGTAAATATCCATTGCACTGATTACAGCGCTGCCCAGTACCACGATTGCGATGAGTAGTCCGATGATGACAGTCAGTAACACAATCGCAACCGGATGTCCCAGCTCTGATGGTGGCTCAGGTTTGTACTGTGCATCTGCTGGCAGGGCGCTCAGCAGGCACAGGGAGAAAAGGCTTGTTATAGTGATTGATTTCTTGTTCATAATGTTGCAATTGGAGAATAGTAAAATGCGCATGTTGTCACCGGTGATCATCCAGCGGAATGTTGCTGATATGATCTATCATGCCTTTATCTGCTTTGAATGCCCACCATGCAGCCAGTACGAAGAATACTGTAAAGATGACCAGAGAAGAAAGCGGATAGATGCTTACGCCGGTGATGGATTCCAGGTAGTTGATAAACTTCATGTCTTGCTTGATTTACAATGTTCAGATTATTTTTTCTCCACGATTGTATTTGATTTGATGTCTGTACCAAGGCGTTGCAGATAAGCGATCAGTGCGACGATTTCTTTATCTGAGGATACTTCCAGTTTGTCTTTCTTCAGCGCTGCAGCGATTGCTTCACCCTGTTGCTGCATGTCGGCATTTGCTTTCGCTTCATAACCTGCAGGATAAGGCACACCCAGTTTACGCATGGCATTGATCATTGCCGGTGTCTTGGCTTTGTCGATCTTCTCGTCAAATAACCATGGATATTGCGGCATGATAGAGCCAGGAGACATAGAGGTCGGATCGAGCATGTGGTTGTAATGCCATGAGTGCGGATACTTGCCTCCTATTCTCGCCAGGTCAGGACCAGTTCTTTTTGAACCCCATTGGAACGGGTGGTCATAAATGAATTCACCGGCTTTGGAGTATTCACCGTAACGGGCTACTTCATCGCGGAATGGACGGATCATCTGAGAGTGGCAGGTGTAACAACCTTCTCTGATGTATACATCACGACCGTGCAGTTCAAGCGGTGTGTATGGTTTTACGCTGGTGATAGTAGGGATATTGCTTCTTACGAGGAAGGTCGGAATCAGTTCCAGGATACCGCCTATGCCGACTACAATCAGACTGAAAACAGCGAGCTGTATAGGTCTGCGTTCGATCCAGTTATGCCAGTGAGATTTACCGTGTGTATGTACTTCTTTTGGCAGAGGTGCTGCTTCAGCAGGCTCGTTGGCAACGAATGATCCGCTGCGCACAGTCTTAGCCAGGTTGAAGATCATCAGTACCACACCGGAGATATACAGTACGCCACCTAATCCGCGAAGCGCATACATCGGCACAACAGTCGCAACCGTTTCCAGGAACTGGAATTTCAGCTGTCCTTCCGGAGTAAATTGTTTCCACATCATGCTTTGTGTGAAGGCGGCCCAGTACAGCGGAATAACATAGAAGATAATACCCAGTGTACCCAGCCAGAAGTGTGTGTTCGCCCATTTACGGGAATACAGCTGTGTAGAGAACAGACGAGGTAACATCCAGTACAGGATACCGAATGTGAGGAATCCATTCCATCCCAGGGCACCTACGTGTACGTGTGCGATAGTCCAGTCAGTATAGTGGCTGATGGCGTTCACATTTTTCAGTGACAGCATCGGGCCTTCGAAAGTAGCCATACCATAACAGGTCAGCGCTACTACGAAGAACTTGAGAATAGCGTCTTCTCTTACACGATCCCATGCACCACGCAGTGTCAGCAGGCCGTTCAGCATACCTCCCCAGGATGGGGCGATCAGCATGATAGAGAATACAGTACCCAGTGATTGTGCCCATTCAGGCAATGCGGTATATAGCAGGTGGTGAGGTCCTGCCCAGATATAGATGAATATCAGCGCCCAGAAGTGGATGATAGACCAGCGGTAAGAGTATACGGGTCTGTTAGCCGCTTTAGGCACGAAGTAATACATGAGTCCAAGGTAAGGCGTGGTCAGGAAGAAGGCCACCGCATTGTGTCCATACCACCATTGAACCAGAGCATCCTGTACACCTGCATACCAGGAGTAACTTTTCAGGAAGGAAACCGGCATTTCAAAGGAGTTCACAATATGGAGCATCGCAATAGCCACCCATGTACCGATGTAGAACCAGATGGCTACGTACAGGTGCATTTCACGACGACGGAGGATTGTACCAAGCATGTTTGCACCGAATACAACCCAGATCAGTGTGATAGCGATATCAAAAGGCCATTCCAGTTCTGCGTATTCTTTACCGGTAGTACAACCCATCAGCAAAGTGATAGCGCCACCCGCGATGATGGCCTGCCATCCCCAGAAATGAATCTTACTCAGCAGATCGCTGAACATGCGCGCTTTACAAAGGCGTTGGAGGGAGTAATACACACCCATGAAGATACCGTTACCTACAAAGGCGAAGATGACAGCGTTGGTGTGAACGGGCCTCAGACGGCCAAATGTTGTAGGTGCATAGCCAAGATTCAGATCGGGAAGCACGAGCGCCAGTGCAGCCCATAATCCAGCGAGCATACCGACCAGCCCCCAGCCGATACAGGCGTATGCAAACCATTTCACGGTACGGTTATCGTACGAAAATTTTTCGAGAGACATGTTTGTTCAATTACGAATGATAAGAGATGCGTTGCTAGTATAAAGAGGAGCGTTAGTTGTGCTGGCAGATGCGTGATTTACAGTTGGTGTTTGTACATGCATTCCCTGATTTGCAGGTCGTTTCGGCCGGTTTGGTTTCGAACAGTACACGATGTGCAGGAGAGAAATTATCTTCAAATTGTCCATTCCTTACTGACCATATAAAAGCCGCCAGAAAGAATAGGGCTACCAGCAGGCTGGCTCCGAGAAGGATGATGATCACGCTCATAGTAATTGTTTTTAATTTCTATGAACAAAGCTAGTTTGTTGTGGATGGGGGTACGATGATGCTGCTCAACCAGTATACTGATTCATATCATGATCTGTTCATCCATTCACTCAGGCCGTAGGTCAGTAATACAATGCTGATAGAGCTGGCGGGCATCAGTATAGCGGCCGTCAGCGGAGAAAGAATGCCCTGTACTGCAAAGAAAAGACCAATGAAATTGTAGAGTAATGAAATGATGAATGTAATGATGATGATACGTCTGTTATTACGGCAGGTGCTGATCAGCCGGGGTAAATGTATGAGTGATGCTGCTTCAAGGATACCGTCGCTGGCGGGTGTAAAATTGTTACTGTTTTCTGTCAGTGAGATGCCAACGTCGCTTTGTTTCAGCGCACCGGCATCATTCAGCCCATCTCCTATCATCAATACACGATGTCCCTGCTGCTGTAATGAAACGACGTAATTCAGTTTGTCGGCTGGTTTTTGTGCAAAATGGAGACTGGCGGAAGGGCCCATGATCTTTTGGAGATAAGCGCTTTCTGCATCGTTATCGCCGGAGAGTAAGGATAAATGATATTGTCGTTGTAGCTGTTGGAGCAAAGATTGTATACCATTTCTGTATTGATGACGAATGATAAAACGGCCGACCTGATGACCGTCAATTTTTACATACACGGTGCTGCCATCGGAGCTTACATTGGTGTCTGCTCCTATAAAGGCGGCGCTTCCCAGTTGAATGAAATTATATTCTATCCAACCGCTGATCCCATTTGCTTCAATGCTGCGGAAATTGCGGACAGGTAAACGCTCGTCCCTGCCAAAGAAGCTGGCGATCATTTTACTGAGCGGGTGACTGGATTGTGCGGCCAGGGTACCGACGGCGATCAGTTTTTCCGGTGTAAGTGTTTCTCCTTCATATGAAATAGTGGCTTCTGCTTTACCGGTAAGCGTGCCTGTTTTATCGAATACGATGTGATCTATTGTCGCCAGGCGTTCAATCGCTTCTGCATTGCGCAGATATAGATGACGACGACTGAGGATGCGTAGAATATGCCCATTGGTAAAAGAGGCGGCCAGTAATAATGCACAAGGACAGGCAATGATCAGTACAGCTGTTACAGCCGGCCATATACGGGCGGCATCATGCATCCACCAGTAAGTAGCGGCAATGACAGCAATACTCAGTACTACCCAGGTGAAATAACGGCTGAGCATATGGATAAAGGACACCTGTTTCTCCTGGGGAGAGCGGAGTTCTTCCCTGTTCCAGAGACTAGTCAGGTAACTTTGTGCCACTTCTTTAATGGTCAGGATTTCAATATTTCCTTCCAGTTGTTTGCCGCCTGCATATACGATTTCTCCTGTGGCTTTATGTACGGGTACCGCTTCTCCTGTTACAAAGCTGTAGTCTATGATGGCATCGCCTTTTACCAGGATCCCGTCTGCAGGAATCAGCTCCTGATTGTGAATAAGCAGGGTATCATTATTACGGATATCGGGTAGTGCCATAGGTACTTCCCGGCCCTTTTTCAGTACAGAGACCGCGATTGGGAAATAGGCGGTGTAATCACGATCAAAAGAAAGTCCCTGGTATGTTTTGTCCTGCAATATTCTGCCAACAAGCATAAAAAAGACGATCCCGGTCATGGAGTCAAAATAGCCCGCCCCCTGTCCGCTGAATACATCAGTCAGACTACGGATGAAAGTAACAATGATGGCCAGGACGATTGGTACATCAATATTGAGGAATCCGGTTTTCAGGCCACCCCAGGCCGAGCGGAAAAACACCTGGGCGCTGTAGAAGAAAACAGGCAGGGACAGACTGAGATTCAGCCAGCGGAAAAGATGGTTCATTTTTTCATCGGAATAGCCGTAACTGGAGAAATACTCCGGGAAACTGAGCAGCATAATATTGCCAAAGCAGAAACCGACTACACCGAGCCGGTATACGAGGTCGCGTTGTATACGAGGTTTTTTCTGCCGCAGATCCTGCAGGCTGATATAAGGTTCATACCCGATACTGGTCAGGGTTTCTGCGATATGCCGGAGGGAAGTTTCGTCCTGTCGGAACACGACGAGGGCTTCTTTGCGGGTAAAGTTGACTGTGACCCGTTGTACGCCGGTATCCAGACGATGCAGGTTTTCCAGCAACCAGAGACAGGAACTGCAATGGATATGTGGGATGTAAAAGGTGATATGGGTCTGGCTGTCGTCCTGGAATTGTATCAGCTGTTGTTGTATTTTTTTATCATCGAGGAAGGCAAATTTGTCTTTACGAACGGAGATACGTTGCGACTGACCAGGATTTTGGTTCAGGGTATAATAGTCGCAAAGTCCGTTTTCGTTCAGGATCTCGTATACCAGTTTGCATCCTTCGCAGCAGAAGTGATTGTTTTCCAGTACAATTTTGTTGTTTGGACAATCTTCTCCACAGTGAGCACATTGCAATTTTGTATCAGGAGTGACAGCGGTATTTGCCATAATAAATGGTTTGCTGCAAAACTACCCGGATGTAAAAAGGGGGGCAATGATGGGTATCAAAGGGAGGACTGATCTGTGTCAGTAAGCAGGGAAAATGCGTGTAATATCTTTGTGGAGGAAACAGATTAATCCTGCAGGTTGGCGGTCCGGGTCAGTTCTTCCGGATTCAGCAGGCGGATTTTTTTGCCCTGGAGCTCAATAAGACCATCTTTTTTAAATTCAGACAGCAGGCGGATGGCCGATTCAGTGGCTGTTCCGACCAGGTTGGCGATCTCTTCGCGGGAAAGGCGAACGTTGAGGGTGCTGCCATCCTGTTCTACCCCATAGGTTTCTCTGATGAAAAGAAGTGTTTCGGCGAGGCGTTCACGCACAGGTTTTTGTGCCAGGTGCGTGATCTTCATTTCGGCTTTTCTGAGTTCACTGGCGAGAATGCGCATCATTTCCAGGGAAAGGCTGGCATCTTTCTGCAACACGCTCATGAAAAGATCTTTTGGAATGAAGCAGACGGAGGAGTCGTCGAGGGCTATTGCCGAAGCTGTATATCGTTCGGCGCTGAGCAGCGCTTTATAACCTATAATATCGCCGGGTTTGGCCAGACGAACGATTTGTTCGCGGCCATCATCTCCGCAGTGGGATAATTTTATCTTGCCTGTATTTACGCAATAAATGCCGAACGGGTAAGCGCCTTCCTGGAAAACGATCTGTCCTTTTTTGTAAGTAGTACAAACTTTTGCGGACTCTATCTCTTCCAGATTACACTTCTCTGCCTTGAATAAAATTGATCCAAAGCGGTCCTGGCAATTCGCACATGAGGCATTATGGTAAGGCGTACACATAAGTTTCAGTTGGCAAAATTACTAATTTACAGCCAAAATAAACGTACGACCTTACTACTTCGGGTATGCCTTTTAAATATTATATAATATATAAGCCTTTCCAGGTACTTACGCGTTTCGGGAAAGAAGAGGGAAAGGCCAGTCTGGCGGACTATTTCGACGTACCGTCGGACGTATATCCGGTGGGCAGATTGGACTATGACAGCGAGGGATTACTGATCCTCACGAACGATAAATCCTTAAATCACCGTTTACTGGACCCCAAATTTTCGCACGAGCGGGAGTATTGGGTGCAGGTGGATGGTGCGGTAAATGCGGAGGCGATACAACAGCTGAAGCAGGGCGTTAAGATCGCTATAGATGGGAAGCCCTATCAAACCCGCCGTTGTCAGGCGGCTATCTTTGAGGAGGAACCACCGGTACCGGAGCGGAATCCCCCTATCCGTTTCCGTAAGCTGATTCCGGCGCCCTGGATCAGATTGACCCTTGGAGAGGGAAAAAACCGGCAGGTCAGAAAAATGACTGCTGCGGTGGGTTTCCCGACGTTGAGACTTATACGTTACCGCATAGCCCGTATTACGGTGGAGGGCTTAGAACCGGGCCAGATGCGGGAAATGGACCGGAAAGAGATCTTCGATCTGCTGTTTTAGGCGGCATACACGGGGAGGCCCCGACGGGCGTTGAGCCGGGGCGTACAGAAACAGTATATGGTTTGCCTGCACGTATTCTTTGCGTTTTGGGCTAATTTAGGTAGGTTTGTTGCCTACAAATCTCTATTATGCTGAAATCAATGACCGGCTTTGGAAGGGCGGAAATAACCAAGGGGGAAACTACGATTGTTGTGGAAGTGAAATCGCTGAACGGGAAGCAGTTTGAGGTGAACCTTAAAATATCGCCATTACTAAAGCCTTATGAGTTTGACATCCGTAATATAATGCAGCAGTCTTTGTTGCGTGGTACATTGGATGCGACGGTAAATATCAGGCAGAATGGAGCTACGCGTCCGGTGGTAATCAACACTGATCTTGCGAAGTATTACCATCAGTCCATCAAGACGCTGGCTACAGAACTAAACCTTCCGCAGGAGGATATGCTGAATGTGTTGATGAAATTACCGGAAGTGGTATCGCCTGCGACAGAACAGATCTCTGAAGAAGAGTGGCAGGAGGTGGAGAATGTGATCAGACAAGCGGTAGCTGATCTAGATGCACATCGTGCGGATGAAGGAAAGATGCTGTCAGCCGATCTGCTGTTGCGTATAGAGAACATAGGAACCTATTGTGCAAAGGTGCGTGAACTGGATCCGCTGCGTAAAGACAAGGTACGTCAGCGTCTGGAAGCGCTGCTGGCAGAACATGTGGGTAAGGAA
Source organism: Chitinophaga pinensis DSM 2588 (assembly GCF_000024005.1). Lineage (NCBI taxonomy): Bacteria > Pseudomonadati > Bacteroidota > Chitinophagia > Chitinophagales > Chitinophagaceae > Chitinophaga > Chitinophaga pinensis. The sequence continues at coordinate 816,773 of NC_013132.1, read as the reverse complement.
AATGTGGATGAGAACCGTCTGGAGCAGGAGCTGATCTTTTATTTAGAGAAACTGGATATCTCAGAAGAGCTGATAAGACTGGAGAATCACTGCCGCTATTTCAAGGAAATCCTGGCAGACGGTGATCCGGGGAAAGGTAAAAAACTGGGATTTGTATTGCAGGAAGTGGGTAGAGAGATCAATACAACCGGTTCAAAAGCCAATGACGCCAGCATCCAGCAATGGGTGGTGTTGATGAAGGACGAACTGGAAAAGGCGAAAGAGCAGGTATTGAATGTATTGTAAGAGGACGTCGATCTTTACCTAATAAACGTATTTTCAATAAAATATGAATAGACTCTGCCGGATGATGGCGGCCGCGGGAATGTTGCTTGCAGCAGCTTCCTGTCAGCCCCTGAAAATGGAAACCTATGAAAAGAACCTGGATATTCCGGGACATGAGTGGGCTTATGCGACTAAACCCGTTTTTGAGGTGACCGTGCAGCCTCAGGATACGGCTTATCTTTATAACATTTATGTGAATGTAAGGCATAAGGACTCCTACCCTTACAGCAATATCTGGCTGCTGGTCCATACACAGTTCCCTGGTGATAAACCGGTGGCACAGCGGGTGGAACTGCCCTTGGCCGATGTGTCGGGCAAATGGTTAGGTAGCGGCCTGGATGACATCTACGAGCACAGGATCCCTATTCAGCAGAATGCAATGCTGAACAGGGTGGGAACCTACAAGTTTACTTTTGAACAAAACATGCGGCAAAATCCGTTGCCCGATATTATGAATGTAGGCCTGCGGATCGAGAAAGCCGGTTTACGAAAAAATGAAAAAGCTATTCCGTAATATGCAGGAAGGGAGAGCAATCTCCTTTATTTATCTTTTTGTGCTGGCATATACCATTCTCGCACTGGTATGGTGGGGGGTGCTGCTGTTTAATCAAAGCGAGCAGATCACCCGGTTTGAGATACAAAACCTCGTTTTACGTACTGACAGTATTGCACATCCTGTCGAATATCACCAGGAACTGACGCGTATACAGACGACGGAAGAGAGACGTTCTGTCATGTTCTTTGGAGAAGGCCTTATTTTTCTGGCCATCATTTTACTGGGTGGATTCTTCGTTTATCGTGCTATCTGGAAGCAAATGCGCCTTTCCCAGCAGCAGCAGAACTTTATGATGGCGGTAACGCACGAACTGAAATCGCCTATAGCCGCCGCCAAACTAAATCTTGAAACACTTCGCAAACACAAGCTGGACGAAGATAAGCGACTAAAGCTACTGGATAATACCATCCGGGAAACCAACCGTCTGGACCAGCTTTGTAATAATATATTGCTGGCTTCACAAATGGAGTCACAGCGTTACCAGTTGTTTCGTGAGGACATGGACTTTTCTTCCCTGCTGGAAAACGGGGTGAAGGAAATCCAGTCACGCATTTCGACACATACGATACAGGCACATATTTTGCCTGATGTCTGGGTCAACGGAGATAAATTCATGCTGCAGATCTTACTGAGCAATCTCGTAGAAAATGCCGTGAAATACGCCCCCCGGAATACCAGGATCGATGTGTGTCTGGAGGAATGCAATAACAACCTGTTAAAGCTGAAAGTTACGGATGAAGGGCCAGGCATACCGGCAGATGAACGGGAAAGGATATTCCTCAAGTTTTATCGTATAGGCAATGAGAATACGCGTAAGGCGAAGGGGTCCGGACTCGGGCTGTTTCTCAGCAGAAAAATCGTACAGCAACATGGAGGAACGATTGTCGTGAAAGATAATATACCCGCAGGCGCCAGTTTTGAGATATCCTGGCCGGTATATTCCATTCAAAGAGTGTAAATTAGTGATAGCAATTATTAACTATGAAGGAAGCTACTAAAGCATCCATACTACTGGTAGAGGACGAAGAGAACCTCCAGGAGGCGCTGAAGCTGAACCTGGAACTGGAGGGATATGAAGTAACGGCTGTAGATAATGGTACCGCTGCTTTAAAGGCGGTAAAGAACGAATATTTTGACCTGATCATACTGGATATCATGCTTCCGGAAATGGACGGTATCGCCGTTTGTGAGAACATCCGTATTCAGAATAACGAAGTACCTATCCTGTTTTTAAGTGCCAAAAACAGCAGCGCTGACCGCGTACTGGGTCTGAAAAAAGGCGGGGACGACTACATGACCAAGCCTTTCAACCTGGAAGAACTGCTGCTGAGGGTAGAGAAGCTGATCGTAAAAAACAAACGCATACAAGATAAGGACAGTGTTTCTACCGTATACCACTTCGGTAGCAATGAGATTGACTTTGCCGCCCAGGAATGTATCGGCAAAGATGGTAAACACTATGAGCTGAGTAAGAAAGAAACCATGCTCCTGAAACTGCTGATCGAGAATAAAGGCGAGGTCGTGACCCGTGAAAAGATCCTGCAGGTGGTTTGGGGGTACAACGTCTACCCTACTACCCGTACTATTGATAACTTTATATTGAACTTCCGTAAATATTTCGAAGAAGACAGCCGGAACTCCAGGTATTTCCATTCCGTAAGAGGTGTGGGCTATAAATTTACCGAATAAGCATTGTTACCAGTTACCCTGATTTTTGCCCCGGTTGTTCTGTAAATGCTGCCTTGTAATAATTGCCCCTTTCCCGGCAAGCGGAATTGATGGATATTTAACACCAGTCTTGACTACATTGCATGATCGTGCCTGCCGGAGCGTACGACTTTGCAAGGGACTTATATTATATCCTTTCGCAAACCTTTACAAATTTGGTTTTTTGCTCTAACATACTCAATGCAGTAGGTTGGCCGTACTGGGTGTTTTTTCTGTTGAGTTTGATCATGATCTGCTGTGTCTTCTATGTCAGGGAGCGGCGCATAAAGCAGGCATCAACAAAAGAGATAAGCAGGCAACAGCAGCTGATACACCTGGAAATGCATGCATTCCAGGCGCAGATGGATCCGCATTTTATCTTTAACAGTCTGAATGCTATACACCACTACATCCTTACTACCAGTACCGATCTTGCGTCCCTCTACCTCACACGGTTTGCCCGTCTGATGCGGCTTATTATACGTAACTGCAACAAGGAATGGGTCAATTTAGAAGAAGATATAGAGGCTTTAGAACTGTATCTGCAGCTGGAACAGCTGCGTTTTGGTGCGCAGTTCGACTATGAACTGGACATCGCCCCGGATGTATTCCAGCAGGTTACTTTTGTGCCGCCATTAATTATCCAGCCCTATATCCAGGAGGCTATCTGGAGACGCCTGCTATTAAGACCCACAAAAAGCGGTGGTTGCCTCCGGATCTGTATCAATCGTGCCAATGAAATGCTGATTGTCAGAATTGAAGATAACGGTGTTAACCAGGACCCACGCGCAGATGAAGCTCACCTCTCCAAGGGTATCAGTATCGCCGTGGCGAGATTACGGGCCATTAATGAGCGGTATAACATGCATGCCGGCATTACTGAGCAGGCGCTTTACAATGATCTGAAACAACCTGATGGTCACGTTGTTATAATTAATATGCAGCAGGCTGCTGCCAGAGAAGGGGTAATGTAATGTATAAAAACGGCATCTGCGTAAAAGAAACTTTCACATCTTTACACTAAATATTGTATTTTTTATAAGCCCTCGCCTATGCTATTCTTATGCTGACGGAGGGTCTTTGGGGACAAGAATAAATACGACATGCGCACCATTATCGTGGATGATGAAAAACTTAGCAGAAGCGTTTTGAAGCTTTTGCTGGAGAAGCATTGCCCTGCAGTTAATATAGTGGCAGTTTGCGCTGACGGGATTTCTGCATTAGAGGCAATAGAAAAGTACCAGCCAGACCTGCTTTTCCTGGACATTGAGATGCCGGGTCTGAATGGATTTGAGGTACTGAAGGCGTGTAAAGACGCCAGCTTTTCCATTATTGTTACCACTTCATATGATCATTATGCACTGGATGCTATCCGGCATAATGCGCTGGACTATTTGCTAAAACCCATCATCAGGGACGACCTGACGGATGCTGTTGATAAGGCCATGGCCCGTCACCAGCAAAAAGCACAGCCAGAAAGTAAATCGGATACTTCCATACTGGAAGTATTGCATCAACACCTCTATCCTGGAGAAAGACTGGCGCTACCAAGCCCGGAAGGATTACGGATACTCCTGGTAAAAGACATTTTATACTGTGTAGCCGATGGGGAAACCACCCTCGTACACCTGGTAAATACAACAGCGCCTTCCCTGGTATGCCGTTCACTCAAAGAAGTGGAAGGACAGCTGAAGAACAAGGGCTTCTTCAGGGTACATCACAGCTATGTGATCAATCTTAATTATATGGACCGGTATATCAAAGGAGACGGAGGAGATATTATTATGAGCGATGGTAGTTGTATACCGGTGTCCCGTCATCGCAAGCAGGAGTTTATGGATAGGATAGAAAAGCTTTAAGCCGCAAACTACAGGCTTCAGAAAAGAAGTATATCGTATCCAACCGGATGCCCGTAGTTTGCGGCTTGTCTACAACCTCTTGATCTCTGCACAAGCCAGCCAGCCGGTCTTGCCATCCGGCAGCGATATCTTACAGAATTCCTGGGTCGCATCTGTTACCTGCACTTTTACTCCTTCATGCAGTTCAAACATGTCTTTACTTTCATTATCAGGCGCCGCTTTTACCTTTACAGCAGTACCCATAATGATACCCTGATCGTGTGTATTGGTGGTCAGGTATGCACTGATACCCATGATCAGATAAAACAGAAATCCAGTCGCCAGAACGCCTGCCCCCCATCGCATCAATACTGGTTTGAATGCAGGAATGAGCAGCAATACAACGATGCCGGTGATGGAAAGCCAGAATAAAAGAATGGCCCCTGTGGCCCATCCATCCGGACTATGAAAATGTAATACATGCAACCACCACTGCTGAAAGAATAACAGCGGCAGGTCATTGACATATCCTTCTACTCTTTGATTGGCAACTGCCAGGTTGTGAGCCGCCGACTTATTGAAAGGGTCCGCTGAAAGCGCCTTTTCATAATTATAAACGGCCAGGCCTGTTTTATTGGCCTTGTACCAGGCGTTGCCGGCATTGAGATATAGTTCCGGCTGACCAAATCCCTGGTCGATCAGCTGCTGGTAAATGTTGGCAGCTTCTGTATATTGTTTCTCTTTAAAAAGGCCGTTGGCTTTTTCAAATGCCTGCTGTGGCGCTGAAGCAGCGCCTGCTATGTGATACAGCAGTAAGAAAGCACATATAACGGTAAATATCTTCTTCATCCTTTCCTTAATCGTTAGCAGGGTTTATACTACGCTTTTTGCACGCTGAAGTTCTTCTTCCAGTTGGCTGATGACCTCAACCGCCTGTTGATAAGTACCCTGCATCCTGTCATTGTTGTGCATGGGTGTATACAGGGCCATTTCACAGTCGTCCAGCAGGTCAAACAGTTTGGCAGTATATTGTTCGCTCACCTGTTGCTGTGCAAGTTTGTCCTGGATCAGCTGTTTACTGAGATCTGCGAAAGGCACATGCAGTTTATTACTCAGATATCCCCAGATCGCCCTGGACGTTTCTTCATAAAATGCCTTGTCTTTGTCTTCTTTCAGATAACGGGCCGCCAGTTCAAGCCGTTTCAGGGCCACTTTGTTGGCGTAGCGGTACTTGAGGAATGCAGCATTGTTTTGCTGGTAGTTTCTTTTGTGGCGGTAGATCAGCGCAGCAACGAGCGCCAGTAAAGGCAGCAGCAGTAATATGTAGAACAATGGGCTGACCAGCAGGAAACTGCCTTGTTTCACCCAGTTGAGTACACCGTTGTAGTTGGGCGTAATTGTATTTCTGTTGACGCTGAAATCTTCTTTTTCACGTTTGGTCTGCTTACCAGGCGTGACATGAACAGCAAAAGCTTCAGAGCGGATAGTTTTGTAGCTGTTGGAGGCGATGTCGAAATAAGAGAATTCCACCGGCGCAATCGTCTGATCGCCTGCTTCCTGTGGCATCAGCACATATTCAAACTGGCGGGAGCCTGATAAAGGGTTGCTGTTTTTCTCAATATTGTCGGTCACCTTCGGATCGTATTTTTCGAAACCTGCCGGTACATCGACTTTAGGTCCGTTCAGCAGGTTTACGTTCCCCTGACCCGATACGATCACTTTCAGGGTCAGCGCGTCATCTGTGCTCAGGTTTGTCTTGTCGATGGTAGCCGTCATATTGAATTTACCCACAGCACCGGCAAAACTGGCAGGGCGGGTATCAAGAGGGAGCGGTTTCACCGTCACCTTTACAGGAGCCGTTTGTATTTTATACGGTACATCCTCATAAGTCACTTCAGGACGATTAAAGATGTCGTCAAAGAACGGATCATCAAAAGGATCTTTAAGAGACGGGTCATTAAACAGATCTGCAAACGGGTCTCTTGCGCGTTTGTTATTGTTCTTGACGAGTTTTACCAGCCGTACATGGTTATCCACTTCTACCGGGTCCAGTTCCAGGGTACCGGATTGTAATGGGAACAGCAGTGTTTTACGGATGGTAAATACGCGGAAGCGTACGCCATTGATCACTTCTTCCGTCGCCTGTGGCGGATTGGGTAATTCGATGTCTTTGGCAGAAAAGCCTTTAAACGCCGGCACCTTAGTAACACTGGAGTTGGTCGGGAGCCGGGTATATAATTTATAGGTAGCGGTCAGTTGCTCGCCCTCATACAGGGAGGTCTTATCCACATCTACCTTTACGAAAATATTCTTTTTCAGTTTTGCGTTGATGTCTTCTCCATTCCGGAGTACGCCTTCCATTTCGTCCTGCTGTTGCTGCTGACGCTGTGCCCGGGTTTGCGGATAATTCTGTTGCGGAGCCGTCTGCTGGGGCGCCTGACCACGACCGGAATTGGATTTTAACACCTCAATAGTGACCGGGTTAGAGCGCACGACTTTCCCGTCGGAACGGGCTGTGGCTCCCGGCAGGGTAAAGTTACCTACCCTTTTGGGCTGGACTACATAGATCAGCGCAATGTATTCGGAACGGCGTCCGTTCATAATAGACTGCCCCTGCATCTGGGATGGCCCTTGCAGGATTTCAAAATCATTGAAAGCCGGAGGTGTAAAGCTGGTAACGTTTGGCGCATTTTCCAGCATGAATTGTATCTGAAACGGTTCATCCACCGCGACCTTATTACTGCTGACGCTGGTAGTGAACCTGAATTCCTGCGCCTGCAGGCACGTAATTGCGCCCAGACAAAAGAACAGGGATAATACAAACTTCTTTATACTAACAGTAGTGACATTCATAATGCAAAACAAATTTAACCAAAGCCAGCCCTGTTGGCGCTGAAACCCCAGTTAAAAGTTAGTTAAAAAAATAATCTATATAAGCCCGGAAGTGCTTGCTGGTGAAGGGTTTATGAGATATCGCCCAATATCGGCCGCATGATGACCTCTTCCACAACGGCTTGTTCTGACAGTGTATATGCCCCCCACAGGAGCTTTGCAACGTCTTCCGGTTCCATCATTCTGCGGGGCGGCGCTTCGAAGCCTTCCCAGGAAGCAGTTAAAGTAGGACCAGGACTAAGTGAGGTGACTTTTACATTGTGCGATTTTAATTCTTCTCTCAGGTTCCTGGAGAAACCCAGCAGGGCAAACTTTGTGATACTATAAGCGCCTCCATTCGGGTAAGAGGTGTAGCTGGCAGTGGAACACATATTAAAAATATGACCTTTCCGGTTGGCCTTCATTCCTTCCAGTAACTGGCGGGTAAGGTGATAGGCACTGTATACGTTGGTCGCCATCAGGCTTTCCAATAGGCCGTCTTCCTGCTCGTGCAGTGAACCGGGAACAAAGAGACCTGCATTATTGACGAGGACATCTACTGTAGTAAAGGTGGACTTGATCCGGTCAGCAAACGCCAGTACTTCGTCTTTCTTACCCATATCTACCGGTATGGCTAGGACCTGTATGACCGGATTGACCAATCGGATATCAGCGGCTGCTTTTTCCAGCGTCTCTGCATTTCTGGCGCAGATGGCTACATTAAATCCTTCACTGGCCAGCTTTTCCGCTATCGCCTTGCCTATTCCTTTACTGGCTCCTGTAATAACTGCGTTCATATCTGTTGATTAAAGAATCCGGAAAATAGTAAAAAATGTGCTTCCCTACGTAATGAGTATCTTTGTGGCAGCCAAGGAGAGTCAGCAAATGAAATACAAGCATATATTTTTCGACCTCGACCACACATTATGGGATTTTGAAACGAATTCCACACTGGTGCTTGAGAAGTTGTACCATGCATACAATCTGGAAGGACGTGGAGTACCCTCTTTCAAAGCATTTTACGATGTCTATACGGTGTATAATGAGAAACTCTGGGACCGTTTCCGGAAGGGTTTCATCACCAGAAACGATCTGCGTAACAAACGTTTTCGCTTAACCCTATTGGATTTTAAGATCGGTGATGAAAAGCTGTGTGAAACACTGAGTGTACAATTCCTGGCAGAATTGCCTACACAGACAGCCTTGTTCCCGCACGCGAAAGATGTGCTGGAATATCTGGCCGCTAAAAACTATCCTATCCACATGATCACCAATGGGTTTGAAGAGACACAATACCTTAAAATGAGAAGCTCGGGGATAGATCAATTTTTTACACATGTGATCACTTCAGAGTCAGCTGGCAGTCTGAAGCCTTATAAGGAGATCTTTGATTATGCTGTTACCAAAGCGGGCGCGACTACGGATAGCAGTATTATGATCGGAGATGCTTTAGATATTGATATTATCGGAGCGCATAATGCGGGAATCGACCAGGTATATTTTAATACCCTGAAACCTGTAACCGGAGATCTGCAACCAACATATGTGATTAACAGCCTGCACGAACTGAAAGGCATTCTGTAAGCAGTACAGGTTTACCAATAAAAAAAGTCCCTTCTCCGATCTATGGAAAAGGGACTTTTTATCAATAGTCAATTGTTTATTTTCCTGCTGGCTTTGCTGTCGGAGCTGGCTGTGCCGGTTTGGCCGGTTTAGCAGCAGCAGTACGTAAAGTGGCCGTTTTAGAAGGCTGTTTGCAGCATACGCCGCCTTTTTTGTTGGCCGCCTTTGAACATGCGACACCCTCTTTAGCTGATTTATTGCAGCAGGAATGGTCTTTAGATTTATCCTGGGCATATACAGCAGCTGCAAGGAATAATACGGTTGTGGTCCCTATGATGAATTTCTTCATTACTGTCTGTTTTATGCTGATAAATATAACCAATTATATGGTAGCGATCACTGTCTGACCACCACGTACTACCTGTTCCAGCTGAACTGATACAGGGGTACCGATTGGCAGATAGATGTCTACTCTGGAACCGAATTTGATGAAGCCCAGTTCTTCGTTCTGCGTCACCTGCATGCCTGGTTTCAGGTAGTTTACGATACGGCGGGCCAGTGCGCCTGCGATTTGTCTAACCAGGATGTCAGCTTTACCGTTGCCGATTACTACTGAGTGGCGTTCGTTTTCAGTGGAAGATTTCGGGTGCCATGCTACCAGGTATTTACCTGCGTGATACTGAGATAATTTTACCTGACCACTGATAGGGTTCCTGTTCACGTGTACGTTAGCAGGGCTCATGAAGATGGACACCTGTAAACGTTTGTCTTTGAAATACTCAGGCTCATAGGTCTCTTCAATTACCACAACTTTACCATCGCATGGAGCAATGACCAGGGATTCGTCCAGTTTCATTTCTCTTTTCGGAATACGGAAGAAGGAAATGATAAAAAGGAATAATACCAGGGAGAAACCAGCTACTATTCTGCAAAGCAGTGGCATATGTCCCAGGAAGTAGAAAATTACGCCGTTGATCAGTGCAAGAACAGCAAAAGTCAGTAAAATGGTGGCTAATCCTTCTCGATGGATCTTCATTGTTGTTGTGTTATTTTGTGCGAAGTTAAATCATTGCGAAGAAATGTACATATAACCAGGCGAATGGAGCCGCCAGCAGCAAAGAATCAAAGCGATCCATGAAGCCGCCGTGACCCGGCATAATGCTGCCGGAATCCTTCACACCCGCCATACGTTTCAGTTTGGATTCGATGAGGTCGCCGGCTGTTCCGAAGACAGCGGCAATGCCTGCCAGCACCAGCCAATGTTGTAATGCGAGGTACTGTTCACCCCAGAAATGTCCATATACACCCGCCGCGGCGATTGCCAGGATCATCCCTCCCACTGTTCCTTCGATGGTTTTCTTCGGAGAAATAGCAGGTGCAAATGGTGTACGACCGATCAGTGAACCGACGATATAGGCCATGGTATCATTAATCCAGATAAAGGCGATCAGCAGTAAAGGAATCAGCCAGCCGGGGCCGGTACCTGTTGCTGTTTCGGTGAACTGGATTGTTTTATAATTCAGGCAAAGGTGTATCAGCAGTCCGAGAGACAGGGTGATATACGCCAGTCCTAATGCGGAATAACCCATGTTTTTGAGCTGAAAGTCCTTACTGAGCAGTATCTCTCCTATCGGCATGATCAGGAGGAAGATGACCGTCATCCACCAGCCAAGAAAACCCAGGGACAGATTCGCAGAAGAAGAAAAATGTTCTCCGGTAAAGGCCATGATAAGGGCGCAGCTGGCTACCAGCAAGCCTGTCTTATGCCAGGCAGAGATATTGGCATAATCCGGATCAATGTGACGGATCAGCTTGAAGTACTCCTGTAAGGCAAAGAAGTTGATCAGAAAGAACAGCAGGAAAAAAGTAAAAGGACTATATAAGATCCCGCCCAGCATTACCGCCACAAAAACCAGCGCAGTGGCCGTACGGGTAAAGAATGTTTTCATGTAGAAAAGACGATTGGTTTATAAATATGCACCTGTATCAGGAGAGGTTTTCCGGATTTTCAGTCAGCAGGCGACGGGCCTCCTCTTCCTGAGAGTTGTGAACGAACAATTCAGCCATGCCCGGCAGTGCTGACAGATAAGAAGAATCCAGTCTGTTGATAAGAACGACATTAATACCGTTTTCTTCCAGCATTCCTTTGACAATTTCCGCTCGGAATATCTGGTTGGTATAATAAATTTTCACCCAGTCTTTTTCCATAATACTCTGTTTGTTAGGGCTAAAGTACAAATTACTTCCCGATTGATTCAATATTGTCTGTAAAGTCTGTCCGGTGTTGCGGAAAGTTCCTTTCTGCCGGAGGCGTCCGTTGGTACAGCTGCCAGGCGACTACAATTGTCATCGCCAGACTGCCGACAGCCAGGTACCATTCTGTAGTGCCGGCGTCCATGGGATCAGATTTAAGGACTTTTATCTGATAAAGGTAAACCATCACCACCTGAAGACCGTTATTAAGAAAGTGGCCAGCTATTGAGAGCCATAAATTGCCGCTCAGGTAATAGATGGCGCCAAGGAGAAATCCCAGTAGTAAACGGGGTATGAAGTCCATCCATTGCATATGGATGGCGCTGAAACAGGCAGCCGTGATTACTATCGCCAGCCAGGGAACTTTAGGGCGCATTTCGATAAACAGGCGTTGCATGACCCCGCGAAAAAAGAATTCTTCTGCTATTGCGGGCGCGGCAGCAATGATCAGCAGATTGATCAGCAGACTGGCAAAATCCGGCATTGTCAACAGCACGCGGGTGAGCGCTTCTGCTTCCTGTTCCGTCTTTTCCAGGTCCGGAGAAAATGGCCAGGTATGGTTCCAGTCGGCCGTAAAACTGACAAAAGGCAATGCCAGGAACATGATCAAAAGTGCTAATATAATGCCTGTTAAGCGAGGACTACGGTCAATACTTAGCCAGTTTGCCGGGCGTTTAAAGCTAAGCCAGGCAAAAATTACGGGAGGGAATAAATAAACTACTAAAGTGTATAGAAATTGCGTTAATTTCAGATAGCCGAGAACTTTAGGGGATATAGGGACAGACGACTCCTGCGCATATGTCAACGCTTTTTGCATCGAGATCAGGGACGAGCCGCTTATAAGAGGAAATATAGCCACCAGAAAAATCATATAAAGCAGGAAGCATATAAGGAAAATGGCAACAAATGCTGCAAATTGTAGAGAAGGCGGATATTGCTTCAAACGGCCTGTCATAGATTAAATTTGCGTAAATTTACATTGTGAAATCGAGTTGACAATTGCTTTCCGGATTTACCGGAGAGATGGAGGTCAGCCCACAATAGATAAAATGGTAAAGATTGGAAATATAACATTAGGCAATTTTCCGCTATTGCTTGCTCCTATGGAGGATGTTAGTGACCCGCCATTTCGTGCGGTGTGTAAAGAGAAGGGTGCGGACCTGATGTATACGGAGTTTATCTCTTCGGAGGGACTTATACGTGATGCCATAAAAAGCCGGCGGAAGCTGGACATCTTTGATTACGAGCGCCCTGTGGGCATTCAGATATTCGGAGGAGACGAAGAACCTATGGCCATGGCCGCCCAGATTGTGGAGGCTACTAACCCCGACCTGCTGGACATCAACTACGGTTGTCCGGTGAAAAAGGTGGTATGTAAAGGGGCCGGTTCCGGTATCCTGAAAGATATTCCCAAAATGGTGAAACTGACAGCCGCCGTAGTAAAGGCTACCAAGCTGCCGGTAACAGTAAAGACCCGCCTTGGCTGGGACGACGACACTAAAAACATTGAAGAAGTTGCCGAACGTCTGCAGGATGTAGGTATTCAGGCCCTGACTATTCACGGCCGTACCCGTACTCAGATGTATAAAGGCCATGCCGACTGGACACTGATCGGAAAAGTGAAGAACAATCCGCGTATCCACATTCCTATATTCGGTAACGGGGACATATGTACCCCGGAGCAGGCAATCGCTGCCCGCGAAAAATATGGGGTTGATGGTGTGATGATCGGACGTGCCGCGATCGGGTATCCATGGATCTTCAATGAAATAAAGCATTTTATGCAAACGGGTGAACATTTGCCGCCGCCATCTGTTCTTGAACGGGTGGAAGTTTGTAAAAAACACCTGCAGCATTCTGTGCAATGGAAAGGTGACGTAGTGGGAATACTGGAGATGAGAAGGCACTATACCAATTACCTGAAGGGTTTACCTCATATCAAAGAATTCAGACAACAATTAGTAACTTGCAGTACATTGGCAGCTGTAGAAGATGTGTTAGACGCGATAGCATTGCATTACAAAGATCATATTATTGAAAGGACATCCCCCCTTACTGACCAGAGCCTACTGCCAGCAAAGAATGAAGTAGCAGATTGTAACGTTTACGGATAAACCCCAGGTTCAACTATTAAATTTCTTTCACATGGCCACGATTAAAAATCTGAAAAATGAAGTCTGGAAAGACTTGCAGATTAAAAATAAATCTGCCCTGCGTAAAAAGTATGCAGTCTCTAACATGGGAAGAGTGATCAGCTATTATGAAGACATTGAAGACGGGAAGTTGTTGTCAGGGTCCACGGTAGAAGGCTATACGGTATTAAACGTAAAGCCGGCGGACAGTTATCAGTCCCTTTACCTGCACCGGGAAGTAGCAAAGTTATTTAATAAGAAGCCGGGACGTAATTACAAGTTCGTAATTCACATGGATTACGACAAGAAGAACAACAAAGCCACTAATCTGCAATGGGCCACCAAAGAAGAAATGGAAGCCCATCAGCAGTTCAGTCCTGCCAAGCTGGCCTACAAGGAAAAACAGCGTAACAGGGTAAAAGGGCTGAAGCTGAACATTACCAAAGTAAAAAGCATCAAACGTCTGTTGGCTAAACCCGGCAGAAAAACAATGAAACAGATCGCTGAACAATTTGACATCAGCGAAATGCAGCTCTACCGCATAAAAAGCGGAGAAAACTGGAGCCATGTAACATTGGATTAAAGCCTGGCTTACCAAGAATGGTCATATGATGTTGTCTGACATACAGCCATCTGTTTTTGGACAGGTGGCTTTTTCTTTATACGCAACTAGTGACGCTATTCAGCAGTTCTTTATAATGACTGCTGGCTCTCAGTACCGGTTCATATCCCATAATGATCACCTGGTGCCTTGCACGTGACAAGGTGACCAGCAGTTTCCTGTCTACCTCTACCCTGTCCTGCTCCCAGTGAAATACACCCAGGTTTTGCAACAAACCCAGTTGTACCGGATGGTATACCGCCAGTGAGATAATAATGATATCGTTTTCCGCTCCCTGAAATCTTTCTGCCGTGTCAATATTGATGGCCTGTAACTGCTCGTCATTACCGATCATTTCCCGGATAAGACTGATCTGTGTACGCCAGGGCGTTACCACACCAACGGTTTCCTTGCTGAAACGATGCCCGTACCGGTTACGCAGATAGTGTAGCAGCGATACGACCCTGTTGGCCTCTGTCCTGTTCATTTTAGAAGTAGGTTCCAGCGGACTGGGGATGAACAGCGTACGCCCTTTCGACAGTATCTGTGCCCAATTTTCACTACCCGGATGTTCTGTCATATTGTAAGGGACTGACTGTTGCACGCTACCTGCAGAGAGCTGACCGGCATAATAGTGATTGATCAGTGAGGCGATATCCGTATGCATACGGAAGTGTGTATTCAGCATACCCCAGGCATAGTGCCAGTGGTTGTCCTTACAACGCCTGATCAGCCGTTCAAACAAGGTACAACGCAGATCGGAGATCCCTTCTGCATTTAGTAAAGCCTGTGTGGTATGGCAGAAAAAATCGTCCTGGGCTACTACCGGAGGCAGCTGGTTCTGATCACCTATCAGGATAAATTTCCTGAACGGCATCAGTAAACCCAGTAATTGTGGCTCTGTAAGCTGAGAGGCTTCGTCTGCAATCAGGACGTCTGTTTTTACCCCCAGCATCTGTAACAGGTGCAGGCGGGTCGCCATGGTGGCTACAGTACCTACGAATACGCGTTGCTGAAGAATGAACTGCGCAGCGCCCGCGATGTCTCCTTCCAGACAATACTGCCGCAGGCGATTTTCGGTAGCAGAACGGCGGCTACCCATACGCAGGTGAGCAATGCCTTTGGTATCCAGTTTCCGGCAGATCTCTTCCACAGCCCTGTTGGTAAAAGCAACCACGATCGTCTGTGTTTCTGTCTCTGCCAATACGCCCACCAATGCGGTCAGCAAGGCAGAGGTCTTACCGGTGCCGGGTGGTCCCTGTATCAGGTAATAGTCCTCGGCGTCCAGCGCAGCCTGGAGAATGTCCTGCTGGTTGTTATTGAACATCTTTGGTACGGGAATACTTATAGGAGCCGTCTGCGGCGCTCTGCGTCCCAGCAGTAGCTCCATTTTCTCCTGTAACCGGGGCTCCAGTACATGAAACAAAGCGGTTGCCGCTATCCAGTAATTCGATTCATAGATATCGTGTTCGATCGCCCATAACTGTTGCTGTGCAAAGAAGTCATGACCAATCTGCCGGTTATTGAGCGAGAATGTAAGTGTATCTTTTGCAAGGTCATCGATCCTGCCTTTAAGTACCTGGTGACGGAGGGGAAAGAGTCCGTCAGCTGAACGGGGATAGATAATAGCAGTATCTCCCGGACGGAAGTTATGGTTGACCGGAATCTGGACATTAAAGACCACCGTACTGCTGTCGGTATCGAAATGCCGGAATTGCAGACCGGGCATGATATTAAAACGCTCCAGTTTTTCCTGCTCGTGCAGCAGCCATAAGGCGGCAAAACCTTCGGCGTCTTCTTCCCTTTCGGCGGCGGAGTACATGCCGCATTTCGCCAAGAGGTATTCTCTTAACAAAAAGGACAGAAACTGTTGATAGTAAGTCCGTAGTAAAGGGCTGGCATTATGGTATACCTCGTGGAAGGCGGTGAAGTGCACCACGTTAAAAGCCGGTAATCCTTCAGCTGCTTCCTCTGTGATTTTATCCAGTATATCGTATTCACCGGCTGCTAGTCTCAGCAACTGGGATACTATTTCATTTCTGAGTGCCAGCAGTTCGTTTTCTGCCTGCCGGCTGCTGCTGACATTCCGGAGTGGCGTATCTGCTGCTGCGGAGTAAAGGATCGCAGAACTGCCGCGTCTTTCATCGCCAAAAGCGGATTGCAGGAGGAGATTATAGCCGACTACCTGCATTTCGTGATTCTTCCAGGCGCCATATTCCGGACTGCGTCCGCTTTTTAATTCGAAGATTTCTTTGCGCAGGGGATCACTTTCGTCTTCTGCCAGGATATCCAGTCGTCCTTGTAGTCCGTAGTTGGCGGAGAAGAAGGTCGGCTCTATTCTGACGGGTCGGTTATGCATTTCTGCGGCTGATTGCAGCAGGTTGGGCCAGTGCAGACTGCGTATGTCGGCAAACATGCTGTTGAGCGCTTCTCTGCCGTAAGCGGCCGCCTGTAATACGTGATCGGTTACTGCTTCTACAAAGGACTGTCGCAGCTCCATTTTCGGATCGCGCAATACATTGTCCAGCAGGGAGTTGACTACGTTCCCCTTAAAAGCGGCAATGCCTGGCGTCTGCGGCACCAGTTTTCTCACCAGGTAAAGCAGTTTATGCGAGCCGTGTCTTCCGAAACATTCCGCCAGGTCGCTGATGTCGATCAGCAGATCTGGCTCCAGGATGATGCGGGTAACACTTACTGCTTCATATACCTGTGGCGCCTCGCTTTTGCTGCAATAGAGTACGTGTATGGTATCGTAGGCTCTTAACTGCGTATGCAGCGAAGTGGCATGTGTATACACGCTTTCTGAGATCATCAGCTGAAATGGTCCCAGTTCGTCGTTATGACAGCCCAGCATAAAATAAGGGGCATGTCCTGGTTTTTTCTGGAGATTACCCACCTGTGTGACCAGACATTTCAATTGCGGTACCAGTTCTTCCGAAAGCTGTGGCGCATAGGATAATGTTTTTTCTTTCACGTTACAGCACAAGCCCTCCAGTATTTCAGGAATGGGTTCCTCAAAAAAATGACAGATGGTGTCTGCCATTGTGCGGATGCAGATCAGGGCCAGTTCATCGTCTGTTCGCAGATGATGGTTAATGGCTTTATAAGTAAGTATGCGAAGTATGGTTAATTGTTCCTCCAGGTGTGGGGGAACGGTGTATTTATCGAAGTAGAACTGCATCCGGGCAAAGAGATTGCCGAAGCTACGGGGTTCTTCCCGGGTAAGGTGCCGGAACAACTGATCGAGCAGTTGTCTCAGGTGCCGTATGATCTCTACGGGAGATGGTCTGTCGGAAATTTCCAGCAGACGCATATAACAGGCATGACCGGTAAGGTGATGCGGGGATGCATTAGTCTTATTCACTGACATATTAATGGGCTGGGCATCAATCATTCAGCGGGCAGTGATGATGCAAACGGCAAGTTAAGCAAAAACAGCTTAGGCTGCTTTACGAGGCTTTGTATTCCGTTTCTCTCCTCTGAACAGCCATGGCGCTACTGGTTTATTGAGTGCCCACAGGCCCAGTTTCTGACGCTTGGCGGTCGCCTGTGCTGCTGCCAGCGGCGCACTTTCAGAATACTCCGTATAATGCCATGCATATCCGTCAGAGATCATTCTTCCATTCACATACTGCCCGTCGGAGCTGTATACATCCCCAATCCAGCGTTGATATTTGTCTTTCCGCAGTAACTCCACCGTAACCGTTTTATTGAAGCACAAATTGGACAGCGCCTGCTTGCTTTTTTGATAGAAGTCCTGACCTTTTTCAGGCGCATCGATCGCGCTGAGACGTATCTTATAAGTGGTCTTATTGACGAGCAATTCAAAAGTATCACCATCCACAATGCGGACTACTTTTCCCTTTACTTTTTTCGGAGGATTGGCTGCGAAGGAACGTTGAGTAAAAAGGCACAGGATAAGGCATGACACCACACAAATAAAAACTTTCGGCATTACACGGTGTATTTAGGGATGCGAAGTAACAAATTTTTGTTCTACCTTCCGAAGGATTTAAAGTAATAAGTGAACATGTCCAACAAGAAAATAGCCATCATCGGTGGTGGTAATCTGGGTAGCGCGATAGCTCAGGGATTGTTAAAAAGCGGGTTTTCAATGCCTGCGGACCTGACCGTAACAAAACGTAATCTTTCTTCTTTAAGCGAATTACAGTCGTTAGGAGTACAAACAATTTCAGATAATGAAACTGCGATCCGCAATGCCGAAATTATCGTGGTTGCATTAAAGCCATATAATGTAAGGGAAGTGCTGGCGCAGGTTCAGCGTGCTTTTGACCCTTCCAGACAGATTTTGATCAGTGTTATTACCGGTATTTCCATTGCCGATCTGGAAGAGATCGCGGGCGCCGGTATGCCGGTGGTGCGTGCTATGCCGAATACGGCGATTGCCATACAGGAGTCTATGACCTGTATCTGTCACAAGAACGTTTCTGCGGAGCAGGCGGTATATGTAAAGGATATGTTCGATCAGCTGGGCGTTGCTGTCATGATCGATGAAAAACTGATGGACGCAGCGACTGTATTAGGTGCATGCGGTATCGCCTATGCACTGCGCTTTATCAGGGCCAGCATACAGGGTGGTATTGAGATCGGCTTTGATGCACGTACGGCTAACCTGATCGCGGCACAGACCGTGAAAGGGGCAGCACAACTGCTGATCAAGGAAAATCGGCATCCGGAAGAGGAAATAGATAAGGTGACCACTCCAAAAGGCTGCACCATTGCCGGCCTCAATGAAATGGAACATCAGGGTTTCAGCTCTTCACTGATCAAGGGGATTACTGTTTCCTACAATAAGATCGCTAAGGATTAGCTTCAGACAACCTCCTGTTTGGGGTAATCAAAGAACAGGAATGACTTTCGCGCACTGTCAAAGTCTTTCCAGGAGTCTGTATTGGCCTGAACAGCAAAAATACCTGAAGTAGGGATATTATCGATCCTGATTTCCTGGGTTATATAGTTAGCGAAATCAGTAATGCCTGGGTTATGGGCAAAAATGGCTACGGTATCGATATCGTCATCTACTTTGGTAATGACCTTGAGAAAGGTGGAGGCGTAACAGAGGTACAGCTCATCTTCAAACATAATAGCGTCCCTGTCATAATGCCATTCTTTAGCCATCATTCTTGCGGTCGTTTTGGTACGTTTTGCCGGACTCGCAATCAGGAGTTCGGGCATGATACCTCTGGTCGCAAGTCTGGTCGCCATTTCAGGGGCATTCTGTTTACCACGTTTGTTCAATGGCCTGTCAAAGTCGTCTACGTCGGGGTCATTCCAGCTCGATTTGGCATGACGGATTAGTAATAATGTTTTCATAACAACGATGTTATTATGCAGCAGAGGATCTGCTGTGCGAGGTTTGAGTTAGTATTAGCAATTACTGTTACCTAATTTACGGATTTTACTGAAAGTATGTGTGGTATAGGAGCCTCAGCAGGCCCTGTTGGGGTGGATTTAAAGGAAATTTAATAATGGAGATATATAAAAAAGGCCTGTTTTAAAACAGGCCTTTTTATTTGTGTGTGATTAGTATCCTCTTTCGTTTTTGCCTTCCATGTAGTTCATAAAGGCTTTGTTCACTACGCGGTTGCCGCCTGGTGTCGGGAAGTTTCCGGTAAAGTACCAGTCACCCAGGTTGTTAGGACAAGCCTGGTGCAGACCGTCAATTGACTGGTAGATCACATCTACTGTAGCTCCAATGCCACTTGGTGTGATAATTTCAGCGATTTTCGCAGAGATCTCTTCTGTAGTGAATGGTTTGTAGATGTTTCTTACCACGTTCTGTGCGTGCAGGGTATTTGTACGCTGCAACTCCATACAGAGGCCATAAGCTTCCTGCAGGATGTGTTCCTTGCCATGGTCCTTCAGGAGTTCGATCGCCGCCTTAAAGGCAACGAAATCACCGATTTTACTCATGTCGATACCATAACAATCCGGGTAACGGATCTGTGGTGCGGAAGAAACAACGATAATTCGTTTAGGGCCGAGACGGTCCAACATTCTGATAATGCTTTCACGCAGTGTAGTACCGCGCACGATAGAGTCGTCGATTACCACCAGGGTATCGATACCAGGGCGTACGGTACCATAAGTAATATCGTATACGTGCTGTACCATTTCATTACGGCCGGTATCAGCAGTAATGAAGGTGCGCATTTTAACGTCTTTGATAGCGATCTTGTCGATACGGATCCTGCGGTTAATCATTTCCGTCAGTTTCTCTTCATCGAAGTCTTTACCCCATGACGTGATACGTTCTACCTTAATCTTGTTGAGATAATCTTCCAGTCCTTTCAGCATACCATAGAAGGCGATTTCTGCTGTGTTTGGAATAAAAGAGAAGATGGTATTACGCAGGTCATTGTCAATGCTTTTCAGCACTGTTTCAGAGAGGTTGTAACCTAAAGCCGTACGTTCTTTATAGATCTTTTCGTCGTTACCACGGGAGAAATAGATACGTTCGAAGCTACATGCCTTGCGCTCTTTCGGTTGCAGGATCTGTTCAATGCTGTATTCGCCGTTTTCTTTTACGATCAGGGCGTTACCTGGCATCAGTTCCATCACTTCATTTTCGCCTACGTTGAAAGCGGTACGGATAGCAGCACGCTCAGAAGCGGCAACGATCACGTCTTCATTTACGTAGTAGTAAGAAGGACGGATACCGTGTGCATCGCGCATTACGAATGCATCACCACTACCGATTAACCCGCAGACATGGTAGCCTCCGTCAAACATTGAAAATGCTTTCTGAAGAATGCTTTTCACATCCAGTCCGTTACGTTTTTCTTCATCTTCCTGGCTCAGGAAGTGATGAATTACCTCCAGCATTGCGGCCAGGTCACTGTTACGGTGTGTTTCGCCCGGAGTGACGTTAGCGAACTTAAACAGTTCATCTACGTTCACCAGGTTAAAGTTACCTGCAAGTGCGAGGTTGCGTGATGGAATGGTATTATGACGTACGAAGGGGTGGCAGAGTTCTACGTTGTTTTTACCCTGGGTGGCGTAGCGGAGGTGGCCCATTAAGAGTTCTCCCAGGAAACGTATGTGGCCTTTCATAAGGCCGGGGTATTTGGTGATTTCCGGCTGGTACTTCTCGATTTCGTCTACTTCGTCTCTGACCTTGGCAAAAATATCTCCTATTGCTTGCGGGGCACTGCTTCGCAGGCGATGCATGAATGGTACTCCAGGTTCTGTGTTTAACTTCACTGTGGCTATACCTGCTCCGTCCTGTCCGCGGTTATGTTGTTTCTCCATCAGGAGGTACAACTTGTTTAGCCCGTAGAAAACCGATCCGTATTGTTGTTGATAATAAGAAAACGGCTTCCTGAGTCTAATAAATGCTAACCCGCATTCATGTTTTATGGCATCACTCATCCCTATTAGAATTGAAGGCGCAAAGTTACGGGTAAAAAGCGGAACGCCCAACGCTCAATGATAAATGCAGCTACTGCTGAAAATAAGAATCCCCGGTATTGTGTTATACCGGGGATTCCTATTCAATTATATGTGTTATTGTTTTGCTATACCTCCTATCCACTGACTGATGTGTGTACAGTTTCTGAACTCATCATCAACATGGATATAATATGTCGGGATCTTTTCACGCAGCCATTTGTCGCGGGCATCCTGCTGTTTCAGCTGAAGCGTACGTTGCTGGATACGGGCGTAGTCGTCGTTCATATTCTCACGGTGTGGCTGGGTACGGGTTTTCAGATAAACAAGGCGTACACCATTACGGCCGTTTGGCTGATCGTCTACGAAAGGCATTGGTTTAGAGATACCACCTGGTTTCAGGGTGTCGAGCAGCAGTACGATGTCTCTTTCAGAAGGTTCGTCCAGCTGATCGATAGTGATGTAGGTAGTACCATTCATTCTGTTCTGGAGCATACCACCGTCGAATTTAGCGGCCGGCAGGGTACTGTATTTTACTACTGCTTCAGAGAAAGTCATTTTTCCGTTGAGGATAACAGTACGAACGCTGTCCAGCAGTTTTGTTGCGTCAGCCAGGTCGCTACGGGTAACGTTTGGCTTGAGCAGGATATGCTGAACGGTAATGTTATCGCCCTGTCGTTTGATACATTGAATAAGGTGATAACCAAACTGACTTTTGATAGGAGAAGATATTTCATTCTCTTTCAGGCGGAAAGACGCCGCCAGGAAGTCAGCATCCCACTGTTTGTCGTTACGGTTGAGGATATATACCCCTTTATTTTCTTTTGCGCCCGGATCTTCTGAATAGAGGATCGCGAGACGACCGAAGTCACTGGTTTTTTCCTGCACCTGTTTTTTGAATTCCAGCAGGCGGTCGA
The DNA here is from genome assembly GCF_000024005.1 of Chitinophaga pinensis DSM 2588. NCBI lineage: Bacteria > Pseudomonadati > Bacteroidota > Chitinophagia > Chitinophagales > Chitinophagaceae > Chitinophaga > Chitinophaga pinensis. The sequence goes on along the minus strand of NC_013132.1, from coordinate 794,601 downwards.
TGGCGTACTGGTCCATTTCTTTGGTCGCTTTCGGCTGGATCACGATCTGACCGATTTCCAGTTCTGATTCGTAGTACTGGAGACTGTCTTTCGGGATGGCGTCGAAGTATTTTTTTACTTCGGAAGGCGTCACTTTTACAGAACTGGTGATTTTATCCTGCATTGCTTTAGCCAGCAAACCTTCTTTGATAGGTTGACGGAAGCGTTCTTTCAGCTGATAAATAGAATAGCCGGTTACTTCTTTCATTTTCTCAGGGCTGCCGTAAACGTCCTGGAAGTAGCGGATACGATTCTCGATCTGTCCATCTACATCAGATTCACTTACCGGCAAACTGTCTCGTTCTGCCTGCATCACCATTACTTTCTGAGAAATGATCTGTTCCATGATCATACATGGTGCATTGGGAGGCAGAGAACCATCCGCATTATTACGCGACAGGTTCACCATTTCTCCTTCCACGTCGGATCTGAGAATGATCTTATCCCCCACTATAGCCGCAATTTTATCGGCTACCATTTTCTGTTGGGCAACGGCTACCTGACAGAGTAGTAGTGTACCCGCAGAAAGTGCAAAAATTCTATTCATGTTAACAAGTGCAGTGAGTTTCAAAAATAGCCAATAAAAAATAAGCCGCATGGTAGCGGCTTATCTTTTTAACAAAAGTTTATACTGATATTATAAAGTTCTCTTTACTTCTACTTCTTCGAAGCCTTCTACGATATCGCCAACTTGCAGGGCGCTGTAGTTCTTGATACTCAGACCACACTCCATGTTGCTGGCTACTTCCTTCACGTCGTCTTTGTAACGTTTCAGGGATTGCAGTTCGCCAGTATAGATTACGATACCATCGCGTACCAGGTTGACACGGGTGTTTCTGGTGATCTTTCCATCGAGTACGAAGCAACCTGCAACGGTAACCTTGTCGAAGCGGTAAGTTTCGCGGATTTCCACGTTGGCCACCACTTTCTTCTCGATTTTTGGTTCCAGCATCCCTTCCATCGCGCTCTTGAGTTCGTCGATAGCGTCGTAGATGATAGAGTAAGTACGGATCTCGATATTCTCTTTCTCTGCCAGTTTGGAAGCCTGGGAAGAAGGACGTACCTGGAAACCTACGATGATCGCATCGGAAGCTGTTGCCAGCAATACGTCTGATTCGGTGATCTGACCTACTGCTTTGTGCACCACGCTCACAACGATTTCTTCGGTAGAGAGTTTCTGCAGGGAGTCGCTCAATGCTTCTACGGAACCGTCAAAGTCACCCTTGATGATGAGGTTGAGCTGTTTAAAGTTACCCAGCGCAAGACGGCGTCCGATTTCATCCAGCGTGATGTGTTTCTTGGTACGGATACCTTGTTCACGGATGATCTGAGCACGGCGGTTAGCCACTTCTTTCGCTTCGGATTCGTTTTCGTACATACGGAATTTCTCACCCGCCTGAGGAGCGCCGTTCAGACCGAGCACCTGTACAGGTGAAGATGGTCCTACGGATTCAACACGCTGTCCGCGTTCGTTGAACATCGCCTTGATCTTACCGAAGTTAGAACCGGAGGCGATTGTATCACCCTGGCGGAGGGTACCGCTTTGTACCAGCAGGGTCGCCACATAACCGCGGCCTTTATCGAGGGATGCTTCGATTACGCTGCCGGAAGCTTCTCTGTTTGGATTGGCTTTCAGTTCGAGTAATTCTGCTTCCAGGAGTATTTTTTCCAGCAGGACGTCTATGTTCAGACCGCTCTTGGCAGAAATTTCCTGGCTCTGGTATTTACCACCCCAGTCTTCTACCAGCAGGTTCATACCGGCCAGCTGTTCTTTGATCTTTTCAGGATTAGCACCGTCTTTATCCACCTTGTTGATAGCGAATACCATTGGCAGACCTGCGGCCTGTGAGTGGGAGATCGCTTCACGAGTTTGTGGCATGATGGCGTCATCCGCAGCGATAACGATGATGGCGATATCCGCTACTTTGGCACCACGGGCACGCATCGCGGTAAACGCTTCGTGACCCGGTGTATCCAGGAAGGTCAGTTTCTTACCGGAAGATGTTACTACCTGGTAAGCACCGATGTGCTGGGTGATACCACCGGCTTCACCGGATACCACATTGGCGTTACGGATATAGTCAAGCAAGGAGGTTTTACCGTGGTCCACGTGACCCATGATAGTCACGATAGGTGCTCTTGGTACAAGATCTTCCTCGTTATCTGTTACTTCTTCTTCCTCCATTTCATCTGCGTCATCCACACCGATGAATTCCACTTCGTAACCGAACTCGCCGGCCACCAGTTCTATCACCTCTGCGTCGAGACGCTGGTTGATAGACACCATGATACCGAGTCCCATACATTTTGAGATTACTTCGGCGAAGCTTACGTCCATCAGGTTAGCGAGTTCACTAACGGAAACGAACTCAGTGACCTGGAGTTTGTTATTTTCAGCGCCTTTGTTGGCCAGTTGCTCAGCGAGCTCGTGGCGTTTCTCACGGCGTTGTTTTGCTTTGACGTTTTTACCACGGTTACCACCACCCATTTTGGCCATGGTTTCCTTGATCTTGTTCTGGATTTCGTTTTTGTCGATTTCCTTATCTTCCGGACGTCTGTTAGCGTTGTTGTCACGGTTACCGTAGCCGCCATGCTGACCACCTGGACGATTACCGAAGTTACCGCCTGGTCTGTTGCCATGCTGACCGCCACCTGGTCTGTTACCTCCGTGTTGGCCTGGTCCACCCGGACGGTTGCCGCCATGCTGGCCGCCACCTGGTCTGTTACCACCGCCACCGTGCTGACCTGGTCCACCTGGACGTCCGTCGCGGTTTGGCGCTGCGTGCGGTCTGTTCTGACCACCACCTGGCCTGTTATTATTATTATCACGATTATCGCGGTTACCGGTATTTCTGTTATCTCTGTTGAAATCGCGGTTACCGGAGTTACGGTTTTCTGTATTACCACCTTTAGAAAGATCGCCTGGTTGAACAGGTTCAGGTTTCTTTTCAACTATGATGCGTTTCCGCTTACGGTTGTTGTCGGCATTGTTGTTATTATTATTGCCGCCGCGGTTGAAATTGTTGTTACCCTTATTATCACGTCTTTCTGAGTGAACAGGCAGTTCGATTTTACCGATCACTTTCGGACCGGTGAGTTTTTCTGCCTGAATGTTTTCGATAACGGCAGTGCTTCCGTTATCGTCCTGCTCTGATGCTGGTGCTGATGCAATATCTGCTGCTGCAACTACGTCCATATGCTGTGCGGCCGGTTTTTGTGTGATTGGTTGTTTCACTTCCGCCGGTTCTTTTGTTTTTTCCTGAGCAGCTGCCGGTTTTTCGGCTGCCGGCGCTTGTTTCTGTTCTACAGCGGGGACAGCAGGTTTTTCAGCAGCGGGTGCAGTTGTTTTTTCTTGTTGTACTGGTGATTCTACTTTTTGTACTGGCTGAACGGGTTGCACTGGTTTCACTTCCGGTTGTGCAGCAGGTTTTGCTGGCTCTACCGGAGCTTGCTGTTGTGCAACGGGTTGTTGCGGTTGTACCGGTGGTTGCGGCGCTGGTTCTTTTACCGGCGCTTTCTCACTGGCTGGAGGTTCCGGTTGTCTTACGGCAGCCGGTTTCTCTTCCTGTTCTGGTTTGGTAACCGGAGGAACAGGTGGTTTCTTTGGTCTGTTCAGCGCATCCAGGTCAATAGTAGCCACGACTTTCGGACCATTGATCCTCGGAGTGTCTGTTTTTATAACTTCCTGAGGCTCCGGTTTCTGCGGCTGTGCTGGCGGCGTTTTCTCGGCAACAGGTTGCTGAGGCGCTGCGACAGGCTCTTTCGGAGCTTCTTCTGTTTTTGCAACAGGGGGTTTGACTTCCGCGACCGGTACCGGCTCGGGCTTAGGTTCAGGCTTAGGCTCCGGTTTGGGTTCGGGCTTCGGCTCGGCCTTAGGTTCCGGCTTCGGTTCAGGTTTTGGTTCGGGTTTGGGTGCTTCAACTGCAACCGCGGGAGTGGGTTCCTCTTTAGGAGCTGCTTCTTTCTTTTTGGCTGCTGCCTCTGCTTCTTCTTTCTCTTTCTTCTTCATTGCATCTAACACGCTTCCTTTAGGCAGGGCTATCTGATCGCTTTTGCGTTTATTAGCCTTGTCCTGCTGGAATTCAGACTGCAAAGCTGCATACATCTGAGACGTCAGGCGCGCGTTGGGCGAGCCAAAGCCGCCCATATCATAGCCCTTATTAGCAAGGAAGTCGATTAACGTTTCCTTACCAATATTGAACTCCTTGGCTGCAGCCAGCAATCGTGGCGTGTTGTTTGTTACTTCAGGCATATTGTAATCTCGGGCCTCCCCATTTTTCCCGTTGGCTAACGGGACTCCTTTTTAACAATTAACAATAACTAAAAAATACTTTCTGGCGAGCAAGCCCACATCCCGGGGAAGTTAGTGGTGCGAACCTACTCTTTATCAAATTCTTCCTGTAGTATTCTTCTTATGTCTTTTACTGTTTCCTCTTCAAGGTCTGAGCGGCGTACCAGTTCCTCTACTGTCAGGTCAAGTACACTGCGGGCAGTGTCACAACCAATACGTTTGAGTTCATCCAGTACCCATTCTTCGATCTCGTCAGAGAATTCTGCCAGGTCAATGTCGTATTCGGCCTGTTCCTGTTCCTCATCACGGAAGACATCAATCTCATAACCTGTCAATTCGCAGGCCAGTTTTATATTGACGCCTTTCTTACCGATTGCCAGAGATACCTGATCTGCCTTGAGGAAAACAGAAGCATATTTATTCTCATTATCTACCTCCATACGGCTGATCCTTGCTGGCGTGAGCGCACGCTGGATAAGCAGCTGAATATTAGCGGTATAGTTAATGATATCTATGTTCTCGTTACGCAGTTCACGCACAATGCCGTGAATACGACTACCTTTCATACCCACGCAGGCACCTACAGGGTCGATGCGGTCGTCATAAGACTCCACAGCTACTTTAGCTCTTTCTCCAGGTTCGCGCACGATTTTCTTAATTACGATAAGGCCGTCAAAGATCTCCGGAACTTCAATTTCCAGCAATTTAGCCAGGAAGGTAGGATGGGTGCGGGATAGTATGATGAGCGGAGCATTATTCTTCATCTCCACTTTTTTAACTACTGCCCTTACATTTTCACCTTTCTTGAAATAATCGGTAGGAATTTGTTCAGATTTAGGTAAAATTAACTCATTCCTTTCATCATCAAGCAATAAAACTTCTTTTTTCCATACCTGGTACACTTCACCGGTTACAATTTCACCGACACGGTCAGCATATTTCTTGACAAGTATATTCTTTTTAAGGTCTCCGATACGGGCAGAAAGAGTCTGCTTTGCAGCCAGGATGGCCCTGCGGCCGAAATCCAGGATCTCTACTTCCTCATAAAGGTCTTCACCTACCTGGTAGTCTGGTTCAACTAAAATGGCTTCCGAATAAGCGATCTGGGCATTATCATCTTCTACCTCTCCATCTGTTACAATGGTACGGCGGCGTAAAATTTCCAGGTCACCCTTCTCAGTATTTACAATCACGTCAAAGTTCTCATCAGAGCCATACTTTTTACGGAGAAGAGTTTTGAACACATCTTCCAACACTTTCATCAACGTCGGGCGGTCAATGTTCTCCGCCTCTTTAAACTCCGTGAATGACTCAATCAGGTTAATACTAGCCATGTTTCGGTTATATTATATTTTAAAACACGATGCACACCTTTGTGTGCTTGATTTCATTTAAATTTATCTCTGTGGTTTTTTTCTCCTTCTTCTTCCCCACCTGCTCCTCAATAGTCACAACCGCTTCTGTCGCAGACAGCAGCGTACCCTCTTTCTCGGAATTATCCAATAAAGTAACAGTTACCTTGCGACCAATATTCTTTACGTATTGACGGAGAAGTTTCAGCGGTTCGTCCAGTCCGGGTGAAGATACTTCCAGGGAAAAATCATTGTCCGGAAACAGCGTTGCCTCTTCCAACCTGCTGTACAGGTTTCGGTTGAATGCTACCAGCTTATCAACCGGCACGCCATTGTCCCCATCTACAAAGAGTTTTATGTTATTCGTGGGTTTTATCCGCACATCTACTACGAAGTATTCCGGATAGGGTGACAGCATCTCTGCAGCCATGTCCCGGATCGTTGTTATCACTTGTTCGTTTGCCATAAAAAAACGAGAAGGGGACCGCTCAGTCCCCTTCGTTAGTATCATTTTCCTATGCAAATTTAGGATTTTATTTTGATCCAAGAACATTTTCTTTAACTTGTAGGGAATAAATTAATAAGAGAAAACTCCCTGTCCGCATAGATTTAAAAAATATTTAATAACTGTTGCCCCCTCTCAGACATGCAAATTAAAGCATACATACAACGCCTTAATTTCGAATTGTTCGTCTGGCCAACAGCGCTGATACTCCTTTATATAATGGATCCCCACAATAATAATGGTCCAGGTTTCTGTGTGTTTAAACGTATCGGTGTCCCCTGGTGCCCGGGCTGTGGACTCGGTCACTCGATTAGTTTTCTGCTGCACGGAGAATGGAAAGCGGCATTTCAAAGTCACTTTCTCGGTCCCTTCGCACTTCTGATACTCGTATACCGGACCATCCAGCTGGGCAGATTACAATGGCAGTCTTTTGCGGAACTTAAAAACCACTATACATGAACGACTATGCATTCTCCTCCCTTCCCGGCATTGAGCAGGAAGAGCTCTTATGGCTACAGGAACTGACCAGAAATTACTCTGCCGAAAACCGCCAGCGTTTTCTGGCCATCTACCAGGGTCGCCGTAAAGAACCTTCCCTGATACTGATCTGCTGCCTTATCGGACTCGTAGGCGCTGCCGGTATTCACCGCTTTATCCTGAACCAGATCGGATTGGGTATACTCTACTTTCTGACAGGTGGTCTCTGTGTGGTGGGTACTATTGTGGATGCGATCAATCACCGTAAATTAGCATGGGAGTACAACAAAAAGGCTGCGCTCGAAAGCGCGGCACTCCTTGGCCTATAAACTTTTAGCTGTTTTCAGGGCTGTTAAAGAAAACCTAAACCCCCTCTTTTTTCCGCCCTGAAAACAGATTAACTGCTAAATTTGCCCTTATGATACTGAAATATGCATTTTTAGCCTTTGTGTTCTGGTTACTGTATAAACTGGTGTTCGATTTCATCGTACCTGTGTATCAGTCCACTAAACACGTACGCAGACAGATGGGAGATATTCAGGAGCATCTTCGCCGTCAGTACCAGCAACAGGAACAGGCACAAAGACAAGCTGCTCAGGCGCAGCAACAACAGCAACAACGTGCTACCGCCCCTAAAGCTGACAAAGGAGATTACCTCGATTTTGAAGAGATCAAGTAGTCCTGACCGTTATTTGAAAATATCTGCCATCGTCTTCGGTGGCAGTAAATGAATTGTTTGCAGGCCAACCACCTTCGCGCCTTCAATGTTCGGCAGGGTGTCATCTATAAATAAGGTCTCGGCCGGATCCAGGCCATTCTCATCCAGCACAAACTGAAACGATTCCTTAAAAGGTTTACGTAACCCAATCTGGTGCGAATAATACGCCTTATCAAAAAACGCAGCCAGTGAAGGTATCCCCCTGCTCTCCTCCAATATTTTATTAAAAGCCTGCATATGAATCTCGTTGGTATTGCTCAGCAAATACAATCCGTAATGCTGCCTTAACTGCTGCAGGATCTGTAACCTGCGTAAAGGGAAATCCAGCAACATCGCATTCCAGGCATCAATAATCTGCTGATGCGTAGTACCTGGCGCGGTATGCTTCTGCATCTCATCCAGGAATACATCCGGGGCTATCTTACCCGTTTCCAGATCGTCAAAGAGTGCGTTCAGTGAGAACTGATTGTACAAACTGGTGAATTCCTTTACACCCAGTGCTTCAAATGCCTTGTAGGTCAGCTGGTAATCCAGGTTGATAATGACTCCGCCCAGATCGAAAATGATATGTTTAATGCCTTTCATCGTATATACTGGTGAATGAGAAAATGCAAATTTATACAGTGCTGTTAAGAAGTCCTATTATTAGAGGTATACTGTATAAATAAAAATGTCAATAGCTTGTTGGTTAATTGAATTGAATGTTTTACTTTTGCGGTCCCTGAAAAGGGAACCCACAAGAAAGTTTCAAAATATTCGTTCTGAAAAGAACAGGTCCTATAGCTCAGTTGGTTAGAGCACCTGACTCATAATCAGGGGGTCCCAGGATCATGCCCTGGTGGGACCACAGAAAGCGGTAACTAAGTTTAGTTGCCGCTTTTATTTTCACCTCCCCGCTATATCATTCTCTCCCCGGACCAAATTAAACGACGGATCATTCATGAAATCAAGTACGTCAGGAGATATTTGCCGGATTGAAATTTATTTTTCAAATAATTACCCCATTCTTCTTGAATAGTCTGTGGTACCTAATTAATTATACACGGTGAAAGGTTAATTCACTGCGAGATTTTGATGTAAACAGACTAAGGATCACCACAGCTGCTATTTATTATTTTTAACAGTTATGTATTACGTTTATGTGTTCGTAACCCTTAATAATTTAGCTTTTGATAAGCTTAGCTATCAGGTATTTGATATATTGTTCAAGAGGCATATTGTTTTGTTCAGCTGAAACTTTCAAATTGTCAAGCATTAACATCTCCTTTTCCGAATCAAACTTTAAGGAAACAACCTTTATATATTGGGTTGCAACGTGAGTATAGTTGCCGGGAGAGGCCCAATAGCAGGTTGAACAAATTTCTTCTGATTTAGCGTCTCTATTAGGACAATGTTCACATTCCCAACTTTTCATTCTTTGGTGAGAACCACATAACAATTGAAACTCATTAATATTCAGCACTTGTTCGTCTCCGCCTACTATATAGGGAATCTTGTGATCGATTTGTAAATATCGAGGAGAATACTGCGTGTTGCAAAGAACGCATTTGAAATTATCCCTTTTTTCAATGGATTGTCGAAATGCTTTAGGGAAAGCAATTCGTCCTCCTAAAGCCACTGAACTGCTTTGATCATCTGCTAGAGAATAGATAACCATTCTTGCACCTGTATTAGGGTGCTTACCAGCTGTAGTCGCCAGCTTAACTCCTGCTTCTTTCAGATCCTGAGCAGCACGTGGTGGCTGATCGTAACCCATAAGTCCAAGCTCATAAGTGCTTACTTGTCCTTTTTCAAGTAAAACACTTAAAACAGTTCTAGGACGTTTGGGTAAGGTGAGTAGTAATGCCTCCAGCCATTGTTTATCTTTGTCAGTCATGTGATATTCTCTAGAAGGGTTGATGGTGTTGTATTTAAAGACTTGGCTAATTTAATGAGGTTTAAAATTGCTACGTTTCTTTCACCTCGTTCAATTCCTCCAACATATGTTCTATCGAGTCCCGCTTCCAGAGCTAATTCCTCCTGGGACATTCCAAGCGCTTGACGAAGGAGTTTAATTTTTAATCCAAGTTTTAATAAGTTTGCTTGCTTTGTTTTCAAATTTGAAAGGGATTAAAGCGGAAAACTATATTTTTGATGTATATTAGTCTACGGACTATAAGTATCATTATGGAAAAAATAAAAGTATTAGATCTTTATTGTGGATACGGCGGACTTAGTATGGGATTTGAGTTCACCAAGGCATTCGAAGTAGTAGGTGGCATCGATTTTTATGATTGGGCTGTAAAGACCTTTTATTATAATCATCCTCAGCTAAATAAGTTGAAAGTTATCAACAAGCCTTGCGATATGACCAATCTTGAAACAAGCGAGGTGTTAAAAGATATAGGCGGTAAACCAGATATTATTGTGGGAGGTCCACCATGTCAGGGATTTAGTTTTGCAGGAAAGCGTCTCGATGAGTATATGCATGACAAACGAAATGAGCAGGTGTTTCACTTTTTGAGATTTATTAAAGAAATAAAACCTAAAGCATTTTTAATGGAAAATGTGGCTGGCATCAGGGTAACAGGCCAACAAAAAAAAGGTCAGCTAATTGATTATTTAATTGAAGAATATGAAAAAATGGGATATGCAACTAGTTGGCAGGTTGTAAATTCTGCTGATTATCGTGTGCCTCAAAATAGAAAACGCTTCATGTTAGTTGGCGTGCTTAAAGGTAAAAAGTTCATTTTCCCAGAGGCCCCTATACAAGACAATAATCTTTTTGGAGGAGAAGAAAGGCTCACTGTTTATGATGCTTTATCAGATCTCCCTTCGCCTAATCACGAAGAACCACAACTTCATACAATACAGCCGCTCACACCATTGCAGAAATTTTTGCGTAATGAAACGGATACTATTGCGAATCATTTAGTGACAGTACATGGTGAAGAAATGATAGAGCGACTTAAAAAGCAGGAAAACGGAACAAGATTGTATCCTAATTGGAATCATTCCTGGTATAAACTTGATCCAAAACGCCCATCTCCGGCAGTTAAAGAAAATCACCGTGCACCATTTGTTCATTTTCGGGAACCAAGGGCAACTTCCCCCAGAGAGTGTGCGAGGCTCCAAACTGTCCCAGATAGTTATGTATTTTTGGGTACCAAAACAGCACAATTAATTATGATCGGTAATGCTGTACCAGCCATACTTTCCGCACATGTGGCTACAGAGATAGCTAGGCAAATATTTAAAGTTGAGCCTAAAACTCCCTGGGATAAACAAAATAATCCGTTAACAAAAAACTGGCTTCCAGAAGCAACAAAAGAGAATTTAGTTAGTAACTGTGCTATCTAGTAGTGTTGTTATTCACTGCCAATAAAGGGATTACAGGATCCTTATTTCATGAAAATAATAATATTGGCCTGTAGGTCCTATAGCTCAGTTTGTTAGAGTGCCTGATTAATAATCAGGGAGTTTAGGATTATGCCCTGGTGGGACCACAAAAAAGGATTCCAGTCTTAAACTGAAATCCTTTCTTTTTTAATAACTTTTTCTATTTGGATAAGCCAACCAATATAAGAGCTCCTTTGAAAGGCGGGGGGTATATGACACGGTTCTTGCTAATATTCGCTACCAAATCAATACCCTTACCTATAAGATTGAGTTATTTAACGCTTACAGTTATACTCCTCCGCCCCAGTTTTCAAAACGTAACCCTGACTTTTATTAGTGAAATTGTAACCGGACCATCCCTCCTCGGCAAAAAAGCTGAAATGGAACTACTGGCGCTAAAACATTCGCAGACAGCACAGTATATGCTATTACGATGAAGAAAGATGGTGTAGACACCTATTCGGGTCTACACAACCAGACAAATAGAGTAAGTTTAAAAATTCCGAGCAGCGGCAACATTACCGTGGAAGTACTGGATATATGAAAGCATCAGGTCCAGGTATCTTTTGTTACAATTCCGGGGACGACAACATCATCTATCCCTGGTTCTGAACCAGGGTTCAGAATAGAATGGATACAGTTTTCTTCCGTCTCTATTATAGTATTGACTCCTTGTATAGATATAACATGTTTAACGACGCGGGGAGCAATGTTAGTAACCTCACAACGAACAATGCGGAGCCAGACTCTTATGCGGGAAAAGTTAGTTTTCCTTCTACCCAGACTCTAGCACAGATTACGCTGTCCATGAAGAGAGTCTCCTTTGGAATATGTTATAACGTATCCAATTTTAACAGTGGCCGTCTGCTTGTGGACTTTGCCCGTCTGATGCCAGCCAAGGCATTCCCGACCACCTGGATTTTTCAAAGCAATTTGTATATACTGCCAATGAACTGCCATCGGTTGATTCAACCCAATCGATTAATGTCGATATAAAATGGGAGAAACCTGATGGAAGCACCGGCAACATTGGTCAGAAACATGCTGCCACTCGATCAAACTGGAAGAAATCTACCATTATAAACATCTGATAAAGTCAGTAAAGTACTCTGACAGAATCACAATAAAAGCCTTGCTGATAAACGGCAGTGAGGCTTTTATTGTTTATATAGACTTTGCATAATATGTTATCGCACAGAAATATCCCTACCTTGCCCCCTCTTTAAACCCTATATCGTAGTCAATGAACAAACTCCCCCTTATCGTAGCCTTGCTGACTGCGCATACCGCATTGGGACAAGTTGGGTATCGCAGCGTACAAAACAATCAGCCAGTAAAAAAAGCCTATGACAGTACCGTCAACGTCGAAAACATCAAGTGCCAGTTCGATCCTGCATCCATGATCGGTCAGGAATTCTATTTCGCACAAAGAAGCCCGTACTTTAAAGGCTATGCAAAACAGGACACTACCTTCCGGGATTTCTTTTCTGACAAACAGACCACCCTTACCGGTGTTGGTACAGGGACGGCAAAAGAGGCCACCAGAAGTGGCCCGTCTATCAGTTATGCAGGCATTCCGATTGCCAAAATAAAATTGCCCGCTGCAACTGCTAAAAAAAACAACGATGTGCTGAGTAATCTGTACAAACCTATTTACATACAGCATAGCGCCTACTCCGGAGAAGCCGTTACGCCTTACAGCGCCCTTGAGAACAAGACATTTACAGTGACCGGCTGGGACGTTCTCAAAGAAGAAGACAATCTTTGCCAGACGCAGGTCACTTTAAAAGATGCTGATGGTGAAAAGGTACAATGGAAAATCTACGGCCGGCGTCAGTCTGGTATTTCCGTTTTCACCAAAGGCTATCTGGAAAAACTGAAACAGACCTGGGTAAATAAACCCGTTTATTTTATCGAGGAAAGATTCGCTCCCACCAGCTTTTATAACCCGCTTGACAAACAAACGCTCGACTATGTACAAGGTAGCAAATGGCAATGCACAGAACTGACATTCCTGTTCGACGAAAGTTTCTTCGGTAAACTGCACCTCATCCTCCGTAATGATGCCCAGCAAGAAATTGCTGTGCAGATAGATGATAGAAGCTCGCTTGATAGACAGCTCTCGCTGTTTTATATCTGGTCGGAAGAAAGGTACCTGGCCTTTAAACAAAAAGAAAAAGCCGCACAGGATGCTGCGCTGGCGAAAGAAGAAGCTGACAAGAAACAGTTGCAGAAAGACCAGAAAGCGTACCGGGAATCAATGATCAAGCAATTTGGAACTACGAACGGGAACATCATCGCTGACGGTAAAGTTAAAATGGGCATGAACCAGAATATGTGTGAAGCTGCTTGGGGCTACCCCAGCGATAGAGTAAAAACGCAGGTAGGCGCGCATGTTATCGAAACCTGGTTTTATTATCCTGCCGGAAACTGGCTGAAATTTCAGGATGGAAAATTAGTCCAGATCAAGGAATAGCTGTCTCCCGCCGGGATTACGAAATATAAGTCCTACCGGCTGTTAGAGGCCGCGTTGCTGTTAATAACAAAATGATTATTATTTAGTTATGAGGTTTCTTCGTTCAGATTACCCCTAAACAGCTGATAATAAGCTAACTATCGCTTCATTCTCCGTTGTACAACGTACAAACACCGTTACTATGCCGTTACCGCTACGTTCATGAACGTAGCGGTAACGGCATAGTAACGGTATAATGGCCTTGTAATGGGAAAAACTGACCTGGAATGACCTCCCAACTGTACATTTACCATTACTATGGGTTTAGATATATTACTTCCACGGGGAACCGTAATCCCTGGTCTTCCTTTCCGGCGTAAAGAAGTGCAATGGGGCGGGATCACCGGTTTTGATGGTCCTCCTAAAGCTACTTATGGGGAGACCTTTACACTCACTGTTTATGAAGGCCCAACACCGGAATTCCTGCTTCATAAAATCCCGGCGCCATATGCGGCGATTGAATGGCAATTAATCAGTATCTGGGGTAAAGGACTCGATGACTTTCTGGCAACGTGTTACAGAACAGCAGATGAGGAAAGCACAACAGATGATGATGAAATGGAAGACGCTCCTCCAACACTGCCTGAATTGCTGCGTCTGCTTTGTGCCAGCGGCAAATGGATCCTCCTGTGGGACCGGGAAGACGGTGGTTTTGCATATATAAAGAATGGTACCGCATCAGATGTATTGGTGGAATTGTACTATTCTCATACTTCATACTATGAAGGATTCATGATCTGCGGAGAAGGCTGTGATCTGCCATAAAAAAATGCTCCGCCTGAGCGGAGCAACCTTTTCCTGTCCTTTATAAAAAGAAGCCCTATTTGCCGTATGTCTCTTTCAGATACGCCTCTACACTGCCGCTCTTACGACCGATCAGTTTTTCCAGATCACCGCTCACTTCTTCAAATTCGCCCTCTTTAACAGCTGTACTGAAGCCTGCAAACAAACCAATATACATCTCCGGCACACCTACTTTGGTCAGTTCCTCTTTAAATGCTTCCACAGTTGGAGATACATAAGTCACCTGTTTGCCGGTAGCTGCACTAATGGCTGCTGCGATGTCTGTATAAGAGATTGCTTTTGAACCCGTGATCACATAATTACGGTTTTCATGCCCCTCTCCTGTCAGTACGGCTACGCCGGCTTCTGCCATATCTTCGCGTAATGCGTAAGCCGTTTTGCCGGCTCCTGCAGGCTGGAAGATAATGCCAGTTTCCAGTACTCTGTCTCCTACAAACATCGGAATCACCTCAGCATATAAGCCATGCTCCATAATGGTATATTGCAGACCGGAAGCTTTCAGCAGGTTTTCTACCAACAGGTGAGTTGATGCTATAAATGCCAGCGAAGAAGTCGCGGATTCGCTCTTACGCTGTACGCTGGTGTAGACTACATGGCCTACTTTGGCAGCAATAGCAGCATTGACTACGTTTTCATGCTGCGGACCGCGATTCGCCACGTCATTGCCGGATACGAAATACAGTTTGTCTGTATCCTGAAAAGCAGCCACCAGGGATGCTTTGTCGTCATAACTGCCTATGGCGATCTCTACGCCCAGTGGTTTGAATGCCTCCGCTTTGGCCGCATCGCGAACCAGGACTTTCACATTTGATGCCGGCACTTTTACCAGCAGTTTATCTAATACGGCACGACCAAGATGTCCTGTTACGCCTGTCACTAGTATTTTACCCATTTTCTTAGATTTAATAGTATTGGTTACCTAATTACCTTAACTTACTTTTGGTAAGTCAAAGGTAATCGCGTACCAGATAGCTGACAAGAAGGCACTTGGGTATCAGCTTGTTACGTGGAAGTAAGTAATTTTGATTATCAACTTGTTATGACAAAAGAAGATTGGAAAAAATATTCGGAAGCAGATAGCGAATGCGCTGTCAGGAACGTCCTGGACCGCCTGGGTGACAAATGGTCAATGTTAGTGATCATTGTGCTGGGAGTAGAAGGCACATTGCGGTTTAACAAACTGCATAGTTTTATAGGGGATATCTCACAGAAAATGCTGACCGTTACCCTCAAATCATTGGAAGCTGACGGACTGATCACCAGAACGGTTTTTCCGGAGATACCGCCACGGGTAGAGTATGCACTCACAGAAAGAGGCGCAAGCCTGTTACCACATATGGAAGCACTGGCCGAATGGGCCGCCACACATATGGAAGGGATCTACGCATCCCGGGAAAAATATGTACGATCGTAACGACTGATTTAATACCTTCAGGAGGTCTTAAATTAACCCGATGAGCTTCTCCGGAATATTCAGTACCCTGATGCTGCTTGGCGCCCTGCAAGGCTTCATTATGAGCGGACTGTTGTTCTTTTCCAAAAAACGTCCGGCGAGAGACCGGCTGCTCGCTATATTGATCCTGCTCATCGCACTGGCCTGCCTGAACCTGCATATTTTCGAGTCCAGCTGGATCAATGAACTACCCTTACTGCAATTCCTGTTGAATTTTGTACCACTCGTGGTGGTCATGCCGTTAGGTCCATTACTTTATTTCTATGTAAAATCAAGTCTGGACCCGGCCTTCCGGGTAAACACAACACACAGACCTCATTTCTACTCAACTATCATTGATATCGTCCCCCAGCTGATCGCTGTAACTTATGTCGGCGGCGTAATGGGTGGCATATTGAAGAATCATCCGCAGCCCTGGGGAATCGCGATCGATACCTACAATGTGTATGCAGATATCCCCCGATGGTTTTCTATGACCATCTACGTCTATCTCTCCTACCGGTATATCTCAAGTGCACAGGTCAACAATGAAAAACACCTTCGCTGGATAAGACAATTCCTGAAAGTCTTCCTGGTCTTTCAGCTGATCTGGTTTGTTTACCTGGTGCCTTACGTCATCCCAAAGTATACAGACAAATTGCTGGATATGGTGGATTGGTACCCGGTATACATTCCCCTGGTGATCCTGATCTATTATCTCGGGATCAAGGGATATATGATGACGGCAGAAGAAGAAACAACGGCTAAAAAATCGGCTACCCCTCCCGCACCTATTCCGGATACAGTTATCGGTGAAGCAGTGCCTTTGCTGATGAAAGCCATGGAACAGGATCAACTGTACCTGAATCCGGAACTGAACCTTGCGCTGGTAGCACAACATACCGGATTGCCTACTAAAACTATCTCCGCAGTGCTAAACCAGCACCTCCAAAAGAGCTTTAATGAGTTTGTAAATGAATACCGGGTTGCCGCCTTTAAACAGAAAATTGCGGAATCCCGGCAGGAGCAATATACCATCATGAGCCTTGCCCTCGAATCAGGGTTTAACTCCCTCCCCACCTTTCAACGTGCCTTCCGGAACAATACCGGTATGTCGCCCAGGGAATACATGAACAATCAGAACAAAATGGCCTGAACCCTGTAAATGCACGCTTTAAAAACTGTTCAAATCCGGATTTGAGTGGATGGAACAAGGTCTGTAGGCTTCTTTTGCTGATAAAAAAGAAGCCATGTATCCACGATTCCTACTCCTTGTCTGTTTACTCCTGAATGCTCTGCCGATCTTCAGCCAGGACCGGTTTATTATCATCAGCGGTATCATTACAGACGCGACCACACATCAACCTATTCCGTCCGCCAACATCCGGCTGAAGCATAGCAGCACAGGTACCATCAGCAATAACCTGGGTACCTTTACTTTCAAGATACCCGAACACCCGGTAGCAGATAGTGTACTGATCTCCTGTATCGGTTACCGCTCCGTGACCAGACTATTCACCACCACTGACCAACAGGTAGAGATCGGACTCACACCTGCTGTCATCTCCTTGCCGGAAGTGGCGATCCATTTGAAAAGCGGACTGGAGATACTGCAAAAGGCGATTGCTGCAATTCCTCAAAACTATGATACTACCGATACCCGGATGACAGCTTTTTACCGGGAGGATATTCACTTTGATAATGATACCCTTAACTATAACGAATCCGTATTAGAGGTCTTCAAGACTTTTCGCAGAGATAAAGAACACCGCGACCAGATAAGGATTATCAAAGGCCGGAAAATACCTTCTCCTCCTAATAATGATCCGCAATTCTATGGATGGATCGGTAATATTACGAATACGGCCTATAGCTCGCTGAGAGAAGATATCATCAAATACAACAATGTCAAAAACAGTATCCTGGCGCCGCAAAATTTTCGCTATTACAATTACACCCTGGCAGAAACGATCGCAGAGGATGATCGTCAGTTGCTGGTTATCCGGATCACGCCTAAGAAAAACACCAGAAAAGGGATTATAAAGGGGACTATTTATATCGACGAGGCAACGCTGGCAATGGTCAGATTTGAAATGGAAACGACCCCTGCGGGGAACGATTATATCAACAAACATGGGAAAGGTGGTCTCCGGTATACAATCATGTCCAAAGTAGTCGGTGGTACCCTGGATTTTACGGGCATTAAAATGACGATCAGTTATCAGGCTTTCCAGGGCAAGTATTACCTGCAGACTGTATTACGGCATTGGGATGTGGTCATTAACAGCCGGAAAAGAAATCTCAGCGATGTTCCATGGACCGGGGATTTCAATTTCCTGGTCACCGGTATCGACAAGGATAGTGTACAGCAGTTTCAGACAGGTGTCAGCAGTCATCAGAATTCTATGAATAACCTCATTGGCAGCAATTACGATGCGGCCTTCTGGGAGAACTATAATATCCTGCAGCCGGAATTACCTGACTCTGTGAAAGGGGCTCCTCCCGTTGTGAAAGTAGTCAGGAAAGTCCCAAATCGTCAGAATGGTTTTACCAGGGCAGATACCCTCCGCGGACAGCTCTCTCCGCTCCGCTCCTGTTACGATGTGACCTTTTACGATCTTGATGTGGATGTTGATCTGGAGCGGCATTTTCTGAAAGGAAATAACAAGATCAGGTATAAGGTGCAGCAAGCCTTTGACAGGATGCAGATAGATCTGTATGCGAACATGCAGATTGAACGGATCCTGTATAAAGGTCAGCCTTTGCCATACACGCGGGAATATGATGCGGTCTTTGTGCAATTTCCCGAAAGACAGACTCCTGGCAATACCGGCGAAATCACCATTTACTACGAAGGCACGCCCCAGGTACCGGATAAAAGTATACCCATGAATGGCGGCGTATTATGGGATAAGGACGAAAAAGGGAATCCCTGGGCGCAGGTAGTATGCCAGGGCTCTGGTGCTAGTCTGTGGTGGCCCTGTAAAGATCATTTGTCAGACGAACCGGACAGTATGCATATCTCGATCACGGTACCCAATGGCTATACTGAAATCTCCAATGGACGATTACTGCAAAAAGTTCCTGTCGGCAATACAAAGACCCGCTTTGAATGGTCGGTAACTTATCCGATCAACAATTACAACGCTACGTTCTGTATCGGGAAGTATGCGCACTATACTGACCTGTATGTGGGCGCTGACAGTCTCACCATCGACTACTACGTGATGCCCTATAATCTTGAGGCAGGAAAGCGGCTTTTCGCCAAAGTAAAACAGATGCTGGCCTGTTATGAGGAAAACTTTGGTCCTTATGCCTTCCGGCGGGATGGATTTACGCTGCTGGAAAGCCCCTACCCTATGGAACACCAGAGTGGTGTCTGTATCGGGAAGATCAACCGGAACCAGGTGCCGGAAATGCCGGCTTTGGTATGGCATGAAGCTGCCCATGAATGGTGGGGAAACGCGATCAGTTGTAAGGATATGGCAGATATGTGGATGCATGAGGCATTTGCTACTTATGCGGAATCTTTGGTGGTAGAGGACTTATTTGATAAACAGCTGGCATCTACTTATCTGAATGACCAGAAAGAGGGTGTTGGCAATAGGGAGCCGATCATCGGGGTGTATGACGTGAACCACATTTTCTATGACATCAATGACATGTATACCAAAGGTAGCCTGATGCTGCATACTTTCCGGAATGTACTGCACAATGACACTCTCTGGTTTGATCTGCTCAGAGGTATCCAGCAGCATTTCCGGTACCAGACGCTTTCTTCGGATAACCTGATCAGCTACATCAACCAGTTTACAAAACATGATTACAGTGCTTTTTTCAACCAATACCTGAAGTACACACATCTGCCCCGGCTGGAATACAGTCTGCAGGAACAGGGAAATAACCTGCTGCTCAGATACCGTTGGGAGGCAGATGTACCTGATTTTAGTATGCCTGTGAAAGTGACAACCGCCAGGGAACAGCTGAGGTTTATCCACCCTACCTGCTCCTGGAAAACGCTGACGCTGAAAAATATGAAAGCAGGAGATTTTGAAGTGGATGAGGAGCATTTTCTCATAGATGTCATTGAGCTGGATGGAGGCCGGACCTCGTTCGTTGAATAAGTGGTATCTTTGCCGATAGTTTTAACTGATTTTAATGCAAAACAACAGCAGGTTTATAGCCATCGAAGGATTGGACGGAGCGGGCAAGTCCACACAGATCAATTTACTTCAACAGTTTTTCAACCAACAGGGTATAGAAACGAGGTTCGTACATTTTCCTATTGTACAGGAAGGCGTTTTTGGTGAAATGATCGCCAAATTCCTCAGGGGCGAGTTCGGAGATGTAAAAGACGTTCACCCGCAACTGGTAGCGCTGTTATTTGCAGAAGACAGAAAGGCTTTTTCACACACCATCAATGAATGGCTGGCCAGCGGATATGTAGTGTTGGTAGATCGCTATGTATTATCCAATATCGCTTTCCAGTGTGCAAAGCTGAAAACGGACAAAGAGAAACAAGAGCTGCGTGATTGGATCAATATGTTTGAATATGAATACAACCGTATTCCTCAGCCGGATCTTTCTGTGTACCTGGATGTTCCTTTCTCCCATACCGAACAGGCATTAGCCCGGCGTCGATCCGGAGAAGACAGGAAATACCTGAATGGAAAAGACGATATACATGAGAAAGATTTTTCCTTACAGCTGGCGGTAAAACGTGAGTATGAAATATTAGCGGATACAGACGCGACCGTGACGAAAATCGTTTGTTACGATCAGGACAATAAAATGCGATCTGTTGAAGAGATCCACGCAGCCATCATTCATAACATTACTAAATAATCAAGGTATGTCAATTACATCCAATGCAGATATTTCCGGTATGGAGGCCGTAAGCGAGGCAGTAGGTATTACACTGAAGAAAATGCGGGAATACGCAGCGCCGGGCATGTCTACGAGAGAACTGGATGAATATGGAGGAAGACTGCTCAGTGAACTGGGAGCAAGATCTGCTCCGAAGCTGACTTACGGTTTCCCTGGATGGACCTGTATCAGCCTGAATAACGAAGTAGCGCATGGTATTCCATCTGAACATAAGATCCTGAAAGAAGGAGATCTGATCAACGTAGATGTATCTGCAGAGCTGAATGGTTACTGGGGTGATAACGGCGGATCATTTGTATTGGGAGAAGATATTCACAATCATAATCCATTGGTGAACGCGTCCAAACTGATCTTACAGAAAGCGATCAATGAAATCAGAGGGGGTGTGAAGATCGCGGATGTGGGTGATCTGATAGAAAGATCTGCAAAAAAAATGGGTTACAGGGTGATTAAGAATCTGGTGGGTCATGGCATTGGCAGAAGCCTGCATGAAGAACCTAAAGAGATCCCTAATTACTACGATCGCAGAAATAAGAACCGCTTCCATAAAAACAGTGTAGTGGCTATAGAAACATTTATCTCTACAAAGGCATCTTATGCCTATGATATGGGAGATGGCTGGACATTGGTGACCAATGACGGCAGCTTTGTAGCGCAGCATGAACACACGATCATTGTAACGGATGGCAAGCCAGTGATACTGACAGCCTCCAACGGCATCTGGTCTTAAAGCGGCAACAGGATATTCATAAAAAGGAAAGAGGCTTATCACCATATGGTGATAAGCCTCTTTCCTTTTTATAAGCGGTTTGATTAGGAACCGTAACCTGGATTCTGAGGTCTCAGATTCGGGTTGTTACGAATTTCCTGGATCGGCAATGGGAACAGCAGGTGTTTATCTGCGAGAGTAGCACCGGAGTTCTTGTTAACGTGTCCTGTGAAGTTGTCGAAACCGTTGGTGTCTTCGTTGTACACTTTTTTCAGACGCACCATGTCAAACCAAACGATGCCTTCATAGGCAAATTCATGCCAACGCTCACGCCATACTGCTTCTTCGAAAGTTGCTTTTGTCAGACCTGATAATGCACCAAGATTAGCTCTGCCACGTACGCGGTTCAGTGCATCATAAGATGTTGCATTTGGTGATCCGTCTGCCTGGTTCTGTGCTTCCGCATAGATCAGCAGTGTTTCTGCGAAACGGATCTGTGGCATGTTCAGGTTACTTCTACCTGTACCTGGTTTACCAGGGGCGCCGTGACAAGCTACGTCAAAGAATTTGAAGAGATAAGGAGCACCCAGTGGGAACACTGCCCCCGAACCATCTACAAAGTAAGAAGTAAAGAAGAACTGCTGTTCGTCGGTACGTTTGTCAGTCGGATTATACTTCTTATAAGAATTGTAGAAAGATACTGTTGGAACAGAGCTACCTACACCACTACCATATGCAGAGATGTTTTTAGCCAGGGAGTTGTTTGGCAGCATCAGGGACTGCATCGGGTTACCCTCGATATCAGCCAGGTACTGTATTTCAAACAGGTGTTCCATTCTGTTGTTCTGTGTTACAGAATGCAGATCGTCATAGTTGGTGAACAGATTTACAACCGTTGGATTTGCTACTGAATAATCCAGTACTTCTTTCGCTTTATCTGCGGCGAGTTTGTAATACTCAGTACCCTTGTTCAGCGGCGCACCGGCCATTGTCAGGTATACTTTTGCCAGCTCAGTTTTGATAGCGGCAAGACCTACCCTTCCGGATGCGTCCATCCATGGCAGACCGGCTGCCTCCGCTGTTTTCAGGTCGGCAATGATCTGGTTGTACACTTCTTCAGTAGAAGTACGTGTAGGATAGAAATCAGGAGAACTTGCTGTTTGTGGTTTCAGGATCAGTGGTGCATCACCCCACAGTCTTACGACATAGAAGTAAGCCCATGCACGCATGAAGCTGGCTTCACCCAGTGTTCTTTTCTTTTGTGCTTCATCCATTGGATTGATGCCAGGGATCTTTTCCAGTGCCAGGTTGGCCTGTGCAATCACTCTGTAAGCGCCAGTCCACCATTGTCTTACATGCAGGTTATCACCATCATATACCAGACCTAACAGGTTGTTCAGATCGGAGTTCTGCGCTGTTGCAGTAGTGATAGTTCCGGTTGGCGCTTCCAGCATCTGGAAGTTGGCAGAGAAGATACCTGCACCGCTACCGATAAAACGGGCACGTGCATAAGCCGCATATACGGCAGCATCTGCGTGTTCCGGTATGGTGTAATAGCTGTCTGGCGACAGGTTGGATGGATCCTGTTCATCCAGGAAGTTGGAGCAACCGGTCATAAACAGGCTGCTTCCGAGTAATATGCCGAATGCGGTTTTCTTAATGTAGTTCTTCATGAGCATCTCTTTTTTCTGATAAATGTTGGATTAGAACGCAACGTTAGCGCCCAGCTGGAACGTGGTTGGTTTGGGATAATCGAAGAAAGTCTGACCCTGTGCGAATGGCTGGGTATAAGTACTAACTTCCGGATCATTACCACTGAACTTCGTAACCAGGAAGAAGTTCTGAACAGATGCATACAGTCTCAGTTTAGAGAGGTGCAGTCTTTTCAGAGATTCTGGTGAGAAGTTGTAACCCAGACCCAGGTTTCTACCACGCAGGAATGAACCATTTTCTACCCAGCGGGTATCAACGTTGGTTACATAACCAGCAGCCGGATCACGTGGAGCGGCGATATCAGTGTTCTGGTGATCTTCTGTCCAGTAGTTCAGTACTGATTTGAAGCTGTTTGCCAGACCTGTACGGTCTTCACCGGAGTGGTGAGTCATGTTCAGTACATCGTTACCGTATACGAACTGTAACTCGATCGTCAGATCCAGGTTTTTGTACTTGAAGGTGTTGAAGAAACCACCCCATCCGTCAGGGTTACCATTACCGATGATCATACGGTCAGCGTCATTGATCGCGTGGTCGCCGTTTACATCACGGTATTTGATATCGCCAGGCAGGATTGGTTTACCACCACGGTAGTCTTTAAACTGTGCTGCTTCAGCTGCTTCTTTAGTGCTCCAGGTACCTTCACGTACCAGGCCCCAGAAGGAACCTACAGGTTGTCCTACACGGAGGATGTTTGTCTGGTTGGTGAAGTTTGGACCACCCACGCCGAATACGTCGGCAGGAGTAGCGAGAGCCAGGATTTTATTTTTGTTGAAAGAGATGTTAAAGGTAGTGGTCCAGGTGAAGTCTTTTGTTTCAACGTTCACGCTGTTGATACCGATTTCAAGACCTTTGTTCTCCATAGAACCGATGTTTTTGCGGATAATGGTATAACCGCTGGTAGTAGGCACCGGTGCTTCGAGCAACATGTCCGTAGTTTTTCTGTAGTATACATCGGCTTCCAGGGAGATTCTGTTTTTCAACAGACCCAGTTCCACACCGAAATCATACTGCGCAGTTTTTTCCCATTTCAGGTCTTCGTTTGCGAGTCTGTTTGTACCAACACCCTGTACTTTCTGACCATTCAGCGGGAAAGCGTAGTCGTTGTTTGCAGCCAGCAGGGACAAAGAGCTATATGGATCGATCTCAGAGTTACCTGTCAGGCCGTAGCTGGTACGTACTTTCAGCGTAGAGATGGTCGGATTACCTTTCAGGAAAGGCTCTTCAGACACACGCCATGCCAATGCACCAGACGGGAAGATCGCATATTTGTTGTTAGGACCAAATTTGGAAGAACCATCCACACGACCTGTAATGGTTGCTAAGTATTTGTCTTTGTAGCTATAGTTTACACGACCGAAGTAGGAATTAAAAGCAAAACCCAGGTTACGTGAAGCAGCGCCGGAAGAAGGGATCAGACCTGCAGAACCGATACTGTTGGTCTGGAAGTAGTCGGTAGAGAAGTTCTCACCACGTACGTTGAAACCAAAGATGTTATCTTTCTGCCAGCCAAGACCAGCGAGTGCGCTGATGGAGTGTACCTGATTGAAACGTTTGTTATAAGTCAGGTAGTTTTCGAAAGACCAGTAAGTTTCTCTGTCATTCGCTACGATCGCAATACCTTTCTGTGTAGCAGAGATATCCAGCAGGGAGCGGCCGTTCCACTCGTTTCTGCCACGGGTCACTACGTTAGCACCTACCACACTGCGGAATTCCAGGCCTTTTGCCAGGGAGATTGTTGCGTAGGCATTACCCAGTACATTCTGCGTCTGGAGAACGTATTTACGGTCAGTCAGGATGTGAACAGGGTTAGAACCACCTTCAGCACCAGGATACAGTTTGTTATTGCTGTATGTGCCGTCCGGCATTTTTACAGGCAGGAAAGGCAGTGCTTCTGTGATCATACGCACGGAGTTCAGACCACCGGTACCGATATCTACCAGGTTTTCATCCTGGTTGGTATAACCCAGTGAACCACCCACTTTCAGCCAAGGTTTCATCTGGCTATCGAATGTGAAGCGAGCAGAATATCTTTTCAGATAAGAGTTCAGGAGCAGACCCTGGTCATTTCTGTAACCCAGGAAGAGACCGAACTGGCTGTTTTCATCACCACCGGTGAAGCCCAGCTGATGGCTGTGAGATACTTTTTTCTGTACTGATTCTTTGAACCAGTCAGTATCGTACAGTGGATTACCATTGCTGTCGAACAACAGTGGATTTGAACGTTTGATCTTTGGATCTTTGGACACGTAGTTACCTGCAGCCCAACCTACCGGATCATAGATCTCAGCATTTTTCCAGGCCAGGTCTTCTACCTGCATATATTCTCTTGCATTGAGCATTTCTACTCTGTGAGGACCAGGAATGTTGTAGGACAGACCTGCGTCATAAGTTACACGGCTACCGCTCGCATTACCTCTTTTAGTAGTAACGAGGATAACACCATTCGCACCTCTCGCACCATAAATTGCGGTAGAAGATGCATCTTTCAGTACTTCCACAGAAGCGATCTCATTCGGGTTAAGGAAGTCAATCGCGTTACTGTTCTGCGTTTGCGCACCTACCGGAATGACTACTCCATCGATCACATACAGTGGGTTACTGGTGGTGTTGATGGAGCTGAAACCGCGGATACGTACGTTGGTCTGACCACCCGGACGACCGGAGTTGGTATTAACCTGTACGCCCGGGATTCTGCCTGCCAGCGCCTGGTTCACAGATGCTGCCGGTCTTTCTTCCAGCTGAGCGGTTTTAACAGATGCTACGGAACCCGTCAGGTCAGAACGTCTCTGGGTACCATAACCTACTACTACAACGTCCTGGAGTGATTTTACGTCAGAGGACATGCTGACGTTAATGGTGCTGGCGCCATTAACCACCTTCTCCTGCGGCAGGTAGCCGATGAAGGAGAATACGATCGTACTTCCACTTGGAGCATCTATACTATACGTACCATCTGCTTTTGTTTGTGTACCAGTCGCCGTGCCTTTAAGTTGTACAGAAACCCCGGGGAGAGGCGAATTGTCCCGGTTGTCGAGGACTTTTCCGGAGATCTTCCGGCTTTGTGAGAACGCCTGCAATGTCATTAGCAATGCTAATGTTCCTTGCACAGCAATCCTCATGAAACGTGTGAATTTAGACTTCATATTCTGGAGGTTTTAGAGAATAGATTGGCTGGCCATGCAAACTTTCGTCCGCATATGCGTTCCTGAGATCAGATTATTGACAACTACACTACATCATTATTTTACGTGGCTCTGTAATGAAATAATTGAATGCTGATCGATATCCGTGGGATAAGGAAGAAGCTACAGTAAATAATTGATGATTCTATAACGTTTTCGGAATTCTACTTTTACTTCAATAGTTAAGTTTTAGATACGATTTCGGTTCTTTAGTATGTTAAGCTCGCGTTAAAAGTATAATATTTTTTAAGTAAAGTAAAACGTTTTTGCAAAAAACTTTTCCTGTCATGGAAACTGCCGTGGTAGTGACTAAAAGCCGGATTTCACGGCCTTACTACAAATATGAGAAACTGCTCTGTAAAAACAAAAAAAGGAAAGTAGCATTTTGGCATACTTTCCTTTAAACTTTATGATTAATGATAAAATAGTATCCCTCTACTCTACTTCAAATATAAAGAACTGTGTTTCCTCTCTTTTGTCGAAGTTATTATCGGCTACAAATATCATACTTCTGTGTCCATTTGGTAATATCGGACCGAAAGTCATACCCTCCACATTGTCTACATAGGTATGTAGGTCGTCGAAATTCAACAAAAGCGTTTTCTTTACTGGTATAAAGTTTTTAGTCGTCTTTAAAGACGCTACATTGTTAATATTAGTAGCATCCAGTATTTCTACTGTGAATACCCTGATCGTATTATTCTTTACACCACTGGAGTAAGAGCGTTCCATTACCAGCAGCTTGTTGGCTGATAAAGCAATTACATCTGAAATACCATTTACCCGGAAGTCATTGGCAGGTACCGGCTCGTGGGCAACAGGCTCCAGCTTGTAAGCATACTGAGCAACTGCCTTACGGTTTTTCATATCATACTTGATCAGTCGTACAAAGGCGCTGGTATCTTTGAAATCTGCTCTCGGACCGTCTTCATAACGAGGCTCTTCCAGGCTGACAAAAAGGTTTTGTCCATCAGGAGTAAGGCTCAGACCTTCAAATACGCCATTGCGTCTCGGACCGCTTTCAGAAGCATGCATCTGAAACTGTCCCGGTAAATAAAAACTATCCTGCAGCAAGCCGTTCATGTCAATTTCATAAACGCCGGGGTCATTGATGATATAGCCGGTCGGAGAAAGCAGGCGCTCCCCTTCACTGCTCCATATCAGTCTTCTGGTACGCGGATTATAACGCATCGCCTCCGGATCAGGTGCAAATTCAGCATTGGAAGGATAGACATTGCCGTTCCGCATACGCAGGGACGTGACGTCTTTAAAGACCACACTGTCGCCTGCTTTACCGGATAGCGGTATCTGCGCCGTATAGAACCTGGCTGGCTGATGTTCTGACCTGTCATCAGAGATGATATAATAGACGTTACGGGCGGTATCGTAATCTATGCCCGATAGTCCTCCGATTGTGGTACGGTTAAATGGCCTGTTGTATGGCACTACATACTTATGCAACAGCTTTAGGGATGAAATAGCCGGTACAGGGGCTTCAGTAACGACCGTTTTTTTGGCGGCAGTACAGGCTCCGAGTAAGACGGCCAATAGTAATAATTTTCTCATAGACGCATTTTTTGCATGTCTGCAAAAGTAGCGAATGAAAATAAGGAACCCTTCTGCATTGGCAGAAGGATTCCCTTTGTGACACCTTTTTGTGGGTACTTTCCCACAAGATATTGAACGGTTAAAGAGATTATTTTTTGATGAAGTTTCCTGCAATAGCAAGTACCGCGTCTTCCGTCAGGAATTCATCAAAGGCTTCTGTCGCAGCAGCTTTATCTACCTGCGTCGCAATACCCGTAATGGTGACGCCTGCCTGAACATCGTTATCTTCTCCGGCATATACCGGTTGGATGATCGCTACATTGTTCTCTGCATTGGTGATCCAGGGCTTTAATGCCGGTTGCGGTGCTGATGTAAGGTTCCTGCGCATATAACGTAAATGTGCTGCATGGCGTGCCTCTACGGAATGAATCTGCAGCGCTACAGTGAGTACCGCCGGATTTTCCATCAACACCGTTGCTTTGCCTTTATAAGCCCGTACACCGGTGTCTTCGAATGCCTGTGCTACTGTTAACAGTGTCGGATAGTCTGTGAACGTAGGCAGATTAAGCGCACCACCGGCGAAGTCGAAAGTAGGCTTAGTAACAGGTGTACCGCCAGCGCCGCTGATCGCTCCTTTTAATAGTGCTACGTGAGCTGCTTCATGGTTGGCAATAGTTGTAAATGCGGC
Source organism: Chitinophaga pinensis DSM 2588 (assembly GCF_000024005.1). Taxonomy (NCBI): domain Bacteria; kingdom Pseudomonadati; phylum Bacteroidota; class Chitinophagia; order Chitinophagales; family Chitinophagaceae; genus Chitinophaga; species Chitinophaga pinensis. Next base: position 766,360 of record NC_013132.1, on the reverse strand, counting down.
CAGTGCAGCAGGTGTAGGGAATAAAGAGGTTTTAGTAATAGCGGTCGCATAAAATTCAGCTTCCAGGTATTCCAGTGTGAGCGCATAATTCAATACACCCAACACATCCTGCGGAGTGCGTCCGTAAGCCTTTTTCAACATGCTGCCTAATGCAAGCGGAATAGCTGATAATGCCAGTACACGGCCTATATTCCGGAATTGCTTCATCGCATCTCTGCGGGTATCAAGACGTCCGGATAGTTCGGCGTCCTGTTTTTCTAGTTCAGAGAATATATTTTGAAGATTCATTTTGATCAGTTTTACAATGAGGAATGCAGTTGTTATTTCGGCAACGTATTAGTGTCGATCTCTGTCTTGATATACACCTTTGCTGCCGCAAATACATCCTGCGGCGTTTTCGCAAAATCTAATCCGTTGGCATCTGCATCAGATGCGAAAGAACCGTTACTGATAAGGTCCCTGATCAATGCGGCATGTCTTGCTTCAACAGATACTATTTTACCGGCGAGCACCAGATAGTTGGGGGTAGTGATAAATTTCCCTGCTCCGTTATAGGCTGCAACACCCAGATCTTCGAAGGTTTTTGCAGCAGCGAGTACTTTATCCCTGCTGGTAAAATCAATGGTGGAGAAATCTACTGTCAGATTAGGTATTGCATTTGTTCCAAGCGCTTTACGGAAAAATTCTCTGTGCGCTATTTCATGATTCCGGATGTCGGTGAGGAAGATGCGTTCCACATCTGAAATACCTGTGTACGGAGTTGCTACTACCTGCGTATAAAAGGCTGCTTCCAGTTGTTCTAATGCAAAGGCATAATTTAACACTGCAAAGTCACCGCTACCTAGACTTACTCCTGTACCTGGAGCAACATCACCACCGCCATCTTCACTGCTACAGCCAGCTAATGATCCGGCGGTAATAACAGCAGCTCCCATAGCTCCCATACCAGCGTATTTGAGAAAAGTACGACGATGTACATTGGGCATGGCAATACCTTCCTCCTTACCATTACTGGCCACGGAGCGGGTTTTCCGTATGAACATAAAATGAGTTTTAGTGTGAATGAAAACTTATACGTGGTTGGTTAACCGAGAAAGAAAAATGAAAACGATAGAATAGAAATGGAAAGCTTCGCGAGAGCTGAAACACCAGATGCTTCCGGATCACACAGGTGCGTCTGATTGGATATACGGGGACTAAATCTATCTGGTTTTTAAATCCGATAAAAAATTATTCAATTGAAGTGCTTGACTGTAGCGGGTTTTCGTTAAATTACAAAGAGGTAATCAATCGTGCTGATAAGAGTGTTTATGTCTCTTCAGTACGATTGATTACCTTTCATACACAATGGAGCTTGGTTGCCTGGCCTAAACAGCCCGGCCGCGTATAATATTTACAAGAATAGCGATAATAGCCAGTACCAGCAGTGCATGTATAAGACCGCCAGCGGAGTAAACAAACGCACCCAGAACCCATCCGATAATCAGAATAACTGCGATTAAATAAAGTAAGCCGTTCATATCAAAAAGATTTGGTTAAAATTGTAAATAGAAAATTTATGCCAGATAGTGTTAATGGTCCCTGATACCCCAGAAGCCCAGTATGTATAAGCATTTCCAGGTATCACCCCCTTGCAGGAAGAATGTGTACCATCATTTCTGTACCTGTTTTTCATGTGGAACGTATTCCCCAGCAAGGGCAAAATGTCCGTCAGCGCGCTAATCGCAAACAGCCGTGAGCCCCGCTGCTGTTGAATGCAAAGAACTGGTCATATTTTTGAACCCCTACTTTCATATATATAATCATCATAGAATTATTTAAAAACCTACTATCATGCAACTCAATGAAAAATTGTTGGAAGCCCTGAATGACCTGGTCAGGATCAACCGTGATCGCGTGGAAGGATATAGAAAGGCAATTGATCAGACCGATGATGCGGACCTGAAAGCCCTGTTTCAAAGAATGGCAGAAGAAAGTAATACATATATAGAGCAGCTGAATAAATTATTGATCGAAAGTGGTGAAGAGACGCAGGGGCAATCTACTATCTACGGAAAGATTTACAGAACATGGATGGATGTGAAAGCTACTTTCTCCGGACACGACCGTCATTCTATCCTCTCCGCCTGCGAATACGGAGAAGCTGCGGCACAGCGGACTTATGAGGAGATATTACGCTCCAGTATACCGATGCCTTATAGTGTCAGAGAACTGATCGCTAACCAGAAAGGAGCGCTCAGAGGCTCAAGAGAGACTGTAAGAACTTACAGGGACCTGGAGAAGATCCCTCATTGATGAGTCGCCGTTCATTTTGAATAGCGTTGTTCTTTTTGTTCAAGATTGATAGCAACGTGGTTGTTCATTATGAGCATCTTACATTTGAAATGTAAGATTAAGCGGCTACTTATCTCTATAAGTAACAAATTTCAGTAATGGATTTAGGTAAATTCACAGCCCCGCCAAAAAGCGGGGCTGACCTTATTATACTCTTTAATAGCCTTCGTCCCAATCCTTCCAGACCGGCTCATATCCCTGCGCCCGCAGCATACCACCGATGCTCGCCGGACTACGGTCATCCGATATCTCAAATTGCTCCAGGGAAGACAGATCCGTGGCATACCCTCCGGGATTCGTTTTAGAGCCTGCACTGAGCGCTGTAATACCCAGTTTGATAACATTGTCCCGGAACCTCGGCGTTTCGCGGGTAGAGAGGCTTAATTCCACTTCCTGATCCAGTAGCCGGTAGGCACAGATCAGCTGTACCAGTTCCCGGTCGTTCATTTCCACTTTAGGAGGCAATCCGCCTGAACAGGGGCGCAACCTTGGAAATGAAATACTGTACTTTGTTTGCCAGTAGGTCTTTTCCAGGTATTGCAGGTGTAAGGCCGTAAAGAAGCTGTCTGTACGCCAGTCTTCCAGTCCGATCAGCACCCCCAACCCCATTTTGTGGATACCTGCTCTGCCGAGCCTGTCCGGTGTATCCAGCCGGTAGTGGAAGTTGGATTTCTTACCCTTTGGATGATGCAGCTTATAATCTGCCTGATGATAGGTTTCCTGGTAGACGAGCACGCCATGCAAACCATGAGGTTTTAGCGCTGCATAGTCCGCTTCGTCCATGGGTTGTACCTCCATGGAAATGTTCGCAAAATGCGGCCGGATGGTCTCCAGTGCCTCCTGGAAATACTGCAGCCCTACCGTCTGATTTGCCTCTCCGGTTACCAGCAATACATGATCGTATCCCATTGCCTTAATAACGGCTACTTCCCGCAGTATTTCGTCCTTATTCAGCGTCTTTCTGGCAATCTTGTTATCCAGACTGAAACCGCAGTAGGTACAGATATTCTGACATTCATTACTGAGGTACAGCGGTATGTACAATTGCATGGTGTTGCCAAAACGTTGTTGCGTCAGCTGCCGGCTGAGTTGGGCCATCTGTTCAAGATAAGGCGCCGCAGCCGGTGATATCAGCGCCTTAAAGTCCTCCAGCGTCCGTTTGTTACTATAGAGCGCAGCTTCTACATCACGGGCTGTTTTGGCATAAATGGAGACTTTTATATCGTCCCAGTCGTGCTGGTCAAAAATGTCTTTGAATCCTGACATGGTGAATGGATTTATACTTCATCAAGGAAACCTGTCAGCGGACTGGAAGCTACTGCTTCCCGGCGTACGGCAGGGAGTCCTGCTTCATAGGCTTGTCTGCCGGCAATTACAGCCTGTCTGAAAGCACGCGCCATCAATACCGGGTCTTTTGCCACCGCAATAGCTGTGTTGACCAGCACGGCATCCGCACCGATCTCCATGGCTTTTGCCGCATCCGACGGACTGCCAATACCGGCGTCCACCACGACAGGTACATTACTCTGTTCAATGATGATCTCTAAAAAGTCGATTGTTTTCAGACCTTTATTACTACCTATCGGTGCACCAAGCGGCATCACTGCCGCCGTACCTGCTTCTTCCAGCCGCTTACAAAGCACCGGGTCGGCATGTACATAAGGCAATACGATAAAACCGAGTTTTACCAGCTCTTCTGCTGCTTTCAGCGTTTCTATCGGATCGGGAAGTAAATACCGGGGATCAGGATGTATCTCCAGCTTCAGCCAGTTTGTTTCCAGTGCTTCCCTGGCCAGTTGTGCTGCGTAAACAGCTTCTTTTGCTGTTCTTACTCCGGAAGTATTGGGCAATAGTTTTAACTGCGGATGATGTACATGTTGCAGCATGTCGTCTGACTGGTTATGCACATCTACCCTTTTCAATGCTACGGTAACCAATTCGGAGCCCGATTCCAGTAAGGCCGCTTCCATGATACCAGGGGAAGAGAATTTACCCGTACCTGTAAACAGCCGTGAGGAAAAGGTATGTCCTGCTATAACGAGAGGTGTCATATTGTAAGTGATGATACGGTTTGAGATTTATTTGCAGCGTGCGTGATTAATCCACTGACAGCAATACCATGTATACCTGTCGCCATGAGCGCCGGTATATCTTCTGCCAGTATCCCGCCGATCGCAATGACCGGAATATGGATGCCCATATCCTTGAGCGACTGCATGATACCGGCAATACCTTCCAGTCCGAGTATAGGACTGAGTTTTTCTTTTGTCCTGGTAAAGCGGTAAGGGCCGACTCCGACATAATCTGCGCCGTCTTTTACGTGAACGAGAATGTCTTCCAATGTATTGGCTGTGCCACCAATGATAAATGTTTCACCGGTCAGGACACGTGCTTCTGCTACGGTCATATCCAGCTTGCCGACATGTACGCCATGTGCCCCTACTTTCTTTGCAATGTCAGGATGATCATTGATGATCAATGTGGCATTGTACTTCGAACAGATGGCTTTTGCCGTCATGGCTGTGCTGAGTATTGTTTCGGACGCTTCGTTTTTGATGCGGAGCTGTATCCATCTGCAACCGGCCTCACAGGCTTCCTGTATGTTGTCCAGGTGAGTCGCACCGGCCGTTTGCTGTGATATGTAATGCAATGAGCTGATCATGAGTTGTGATAACCTAATAGTGATGAATGACTGGCCAGAAACTTTTCTGTGTACAGTTTGGCCGTTATGCAGGCGGTTGATAAAGGAACACCGGCAGCCAGTTGTGCGGTGATAGCTGCACTCAGCACGCAACCTGATCCGTGTTTCGGATATACCTTTCCTTTGCCGGCAGGTATATCGAGTACTTTATCTGTGTCGTTCTGTGCAGATAAATACAGGCTGTCAATGCCGGGTTTATCTTCCCGGTGTCCGCCTTTCAATAGTACTGCGCAATAAGCCGATAATACGCGGGCTGCGGTTTGTCCCTCCCTTTCTCCGCTTAACAGCAATGCTTCCTGGAGATTGGGCGTCAACAGGTATAACTGCTGTAATACCGATTTCCAGGCACTCAGACGTGTATCATCATGAAAGGTGTATCCGGCACTGGCTTTGAGAACAGGATCCAGTACGATCCGGATATCCGGTGTGATGGCCCTGATAGCATTGATGACTTCCAGCATGGTATGCACATCTTTCATGATACCGATCTTGCAGTATTGTACAGGAAAGCTTTCCAGTAAAGGTTGCGCCTGTGCGATGATCTGTGCAGCAGACTGCCATTCGGCAGATACGAACCGCGTATCCGTTTGTACGGTCAGGGCGGTACACACACCGAGTCCGTAGGTACCCAGTGCCTCAAACGTTTTGATATCTGCCAGTAAACCTGCTCCTGCGGAAGGATCAAGACCGGCGAGGCTTAAGACAAATGGGCGGTGTTGTGCCATAGCTTCCGGATGTGGCGGAACCTGCTGATTGCTGTCGCAGGTTGCTGCCAGATGGCGCCCAGAAGGGCAATCCCGTCAAACTGCATATTGCGGGCTTTTATTGCGGTATTATGATCTATTCCTCCCAGCGCCAGTACCTTACCCTGGTAAGCTCCCTTAGACAGTTTGAAATCTTCCCTGAACAAGCTATTATGACCTGGTTTGGAGATGCTGTCAAAGATAGGCGCCAGCAACTGCTGGCCCCAGTGAACATCAGCTGTCTGTAAAGCGGCTGTTGTATGCACACTGGTGCTGAGCAGCCAGCCTTGCTGCCGGTAGGTAGCGATATCGGCTGCTGTTAGCAGACTGCCCGCATTTTCGCTGAAGTGTATGCCCTGCAAACCATACTTCTCACAAAGCGCCGGATGCCCGGCGATCATGAGTTTACTGTAACAGGAGGCGTCTGCTGCCAGCAACAGCTGTTCATAATCAGCGGCCGACCATCCTGGTTTGCGTAGCAGGATGCTGTCAGCGCCTTCATCGAGCAGCTGTTGCCAGTAAAGCGTTTCTTCCGGCAGCCAGGCAGGAGGTGTGATGATCTGTATCATTAAAAATAGATGGCCCCACCCTGTTCTTTGAATGCGTTCGCCTGTTCCGCCATTCCTGTTTCCAGTGCCAGCGTTTCATCTATCTGTTGAGAAGCGGCATAATCGCGTACTTCCTGTGTGATCTTCATCGAACAGAAATGTGGTCCGCACATGGAGCAGAAGTGAGCCACTTTTGCACCTTCGGCAGGCAGTGTTTCGTCATGATAAGAACGTGCTGTTTCCGGATCGAGAGACAGATTGAACTGGTCTTCCCATCTGAATTCAAAGCGGGCTTTACTCAATGCGTTGTCACGGTGTTGCGCACCAGGATGACCTTTTGCGAGGTCGGCGGCATGAGCGGCAATTTTATAAGTGATAACCCCTTGTCTTACATCTTCTTTATCAGGCAATCCGAGGTGTTCTTTTGGTGTTACGTAACACAGCATAGCGGTACCGAACCAGCCGATCATTGCGGCTCCGATAGCGGATGTGATATGGTCGTAACCTGGGGCGATGTCTGTAGTTAAGGGGCCGAGTGTGTAGAACGGCGCTTCTTTACAATGCTCCAGCTGTTTATCCATGTTCTCCTTGATCAGGTGCATCGGTACGTGTCCTGGTCCTTCGATCATGGTCTGTATATCATGTTTCCAGGCGTGGTGTGTCAGTTCGCCGAGTGTTTCCAGTTCTGCGAATTGTGCTGCATCATTTGCATCGGCGATACTACCCGGACGTAAACCATCTCCCAGAGAAAAGGCGACATCGTATGCCTTCATGATCTCGCAGATTTCTTCAAAATGGGTATAGAGGAAGTTTTCCTTGTGATGTGCCAGACACCATTTTGCGAGGATCGATCCACCACGGGATACGATACCGGTCGTGCGTCGTGCGGTAAGTGGTACATAACGCAGCAGTACGCCGGCATGAATGGTGAAGTAGTCAACACCCTGTTCTGCCTGTTCAATCAGGGTATCACGGAATATTTCCCAGTTCAGCTCTTCTGCTTTTCCGTTCACTTTTTCCAGTGCCTGATAGATTGGTACGGTACCGATAGGCACAGGAGAGTTACGGATGATCCATTCTCTTGTTTCATGAATGTGTTTGCCGGTGCTGAGATCCATGATGGTATCAGCGCCCCAGCGGCAGGCCCATACGGCTTTTTCTACTTCTTCTTCTATGCTGGAGGTAACGGCGGAGTTACCGATGTTGGCATTGATCTTCACCAGGAAATTGCGCCCGATGATCATGGGTTCACTTTCCGGGTGATTGATATTATTGGGAATGATGGCGCGGCCGGCAGCTACTTCCTGTCTGACGAATTCAGGGGTGATGAACTTTACGGGCGTATTAGCGCCGAAGGATTGTCCTTTGTGTTGTTGCCAGAGGGCATTATTTTCCTGGAAGAGTTTTTCTACGCACTGGTTTTCACGCGTGGCGATGTATTCCATCTCCCGGGTGATGATGCCTTTTTTAGCATAGTGCATCTGGGATACGTTATGGCCGGCTTTTGCTCTCATCGGAGAATGCTGATAAGAAAAGCGCAGGGAGTCGAGACGATTGTCTTCCAGTCTTTGTCTGCCATAATCAGAAGTGATACCTGGCAGTTTATCCACATCGTCACGATCGAGGATCCATTTTTCACGCAGTCTGGGCAGACCCTGGCGTACATCGATGTGAGCATCAGGATCGGTGTATGGTCCGCTGGTATCATATACCACTACCGGTGCATTGGGAACTTCCTCCCCTTTAGAACCGTGCAGGCGTGTGTTTGTCAGCGTTATTTCTCTCATGGCGACGCCATCGACGTAGATTTTTCTGGACGCCGGGAATGGCGTACGGGAAATGGAATGCATAATCGTTGAATGATTTACAGATCAGGAATTAAGTTGGAAAAATGTTGAATAGCAGGGTGGCTGGTGTACAATGTGTTCACGTATGGGCATGACAATGCCCTTATGGCAATGCAGGTCCATCAGCAATTCTTTTGTGTACAACAGGTCGTTGGATTATCCTCCCTGCGTGGCACGGATGATCGTGACCTTATCAGCGGACTGCAAGGTCTGATCGGGCCAGGAGGTCTTTGGTATAACCTGGCTGTTGACGGCGATGGCTACGCCTTTTTCTGATGATAGTTGGATAAACTGTAAGAGGGCAGCGACAGTTGTTCCTGGCTGCACCGCATAAAGTTTATTGTTTACAAGCACTTCCATGTTTGCAGGGAATTTAGTTGAACAATAAACTTTAAGGATGGAAAGGATGGAGAATTCAGCTATGTTTACCTGTGATAACGTGTATCAGGTCAGGTAACTTTTTCCTACGGCAGTATGAACTGCATCAGGTCTGAGGGTCTCATCTCAGCTTCCCGGTTGTTTTAGTTCCCGGGAAACACCCCTAAAGTGCCTTAAAGGTAGTTAAAATTGTTAAACTAGTATTCCTATCTTTGGAGCTATGAAAAAAAGTCTGCTTTTGTCAGTGATCTGTACAGTTATAGCTACATCATGTCAGCAGCCTGCTCCTTCTACAACAACTGTTGAAGTGGAAGACAGCAGTCTGATAGATGTACCGGATACTGTAACGCCGGAAACGGTCATTGATTCTGTTGCAATGATAAAGGCAGATACGGTTTCATACAGTGAGGAGCAGTTGCTGGGAAAGTGGCTGCAACCGGTACCTGGGGTTGATAAAGCGACACAGGGTTTTCAGTTAAAGAAGAAGGGGACGATTACGTCTATCAATACTTATTCAATGGTGTATGACAAGTGGAGTGTTTCACATGATACGCTGTTGTTCTGGAGTCACATAGAGGGTACGCGGCAGAAGGATTCTGCCGTTGTCATAGATACTACACTTATCAGGGCGCTGACAGATACTTCGTTAGTGCTGTTTCCTATCAAAGCTGCGGAGGGATACCTCGAAGAATATAAAAAGGCGGACAAAAAAAGGAAGTAAGTCTACCATAGTCCACAGGCAACAAACAGTATCGCGTTATACTGCCTGCTGCCTGTAAACAGATTATAGTAGTCATGAACTTACTAGTTATACATTTGCCACAATGCGACAGCGCATGCTACTACTGCCATGAATACACCGGCAGTGGCTACTTGTGTGTCGTCGATATTTTTGTGGGCTTTTAAGATGGAAAGTCCGCCGATAACTATAGCAGCTACACCAAATACGAGTGCTGTACTTGGGTTCCTTGCGACGAAGGCATATACTGCTGAGAATATACCTGCAAACATGGAAACGAAGCAGGCTATTTTAGTGGGGGTGGACGTGGTGTGCTGTTGCATATGATGATGAATTAAGCGTGATAATAATTTAGTTTATAATCTTTTCCTGCCTGGTTTGTTCCCAGGGCACTTTCAGGAGTGTCCCGATGTGTTGATAATGATCGTCCTGATACTCATCCAGTCCGTAGCGTAGTTGCGTTACATCTTTTACTTTCACGAATGTGCCGAAGAGGCGATCCCAGAACGAGAAAATGTTCGCATAATTGGAGTCGGTTTCCGGCTGATAATGACTGTGATGTACCTTATGCATGTCAGGCGATACAATGACGTAGCTAAGGGTACTATCCAGCCATTTGGGCAGACGGATGTTCGCATGGTTAAACTGTGACATGAACGCTGAGATGGTCTGGTATAACATGACCATCCAGATGGGTATGCCCATTACAACAATGGCGAGCAGTAAGGCGATAACTCTGAAAATGCTTTCCACGGGATGGTGTCTCAGGGCGGTAGTGGTATCTACCGCTGTATCGATATGATGGATCTTATGGAAGTGCCACATCCAGGCTATTTTATGCTGGATGACGTGTACGAGGTAAGCGCCTACCAGATCCATCATCATGACCGCTATCAGGCAGTGTAGCCAGATGGGCAGCGGAAAGGTGTACAACAGGCCAAAATGTGCCTTTGCGGTCCATTCTGATGCGGTGACGATCAGGAATGCGAAACCAAGGTTAACGACGGCTGTGGTTAACGTAAAGAACAAATTGGTACCTGCATGTTTATAACGATCTCCTTTGAATGAGAGGCGGGGTATAGCGCCTTCGATCATCCAGAGAAGTACGAGTCCACCTACGAGAAAGGCGGTGCGATACCACGGAGGAATATTATTAAAAAATTCTTCCATACGGGAATCAGTTTTGTCTGCATGGATGGGTCCCATGCGGTTTATTATTCAACGTGAAATAGTGGTCATCAAACTGGGGCAAATCAAGTCGTTACTGTCCTTATTGCTGCTATTAATTTACGACTTTTTCAAATAACAAATCTTTTGAAAGTGGCTATGGTAAAAGAAAAAAGCAATCTCCTTGTGAGAGATTGCTTTATAAATAAACATTAGTTATTAGTTGTTGGAGCAGCGGCTTAGTTATTCAACATAAGCGGCATTACCAGCATCAGCAGGTCTTCGTTTTCTTCTTTTTCAGAAGGTTTCAGGATACCTGCTTTGGTTGGTGTAGACAATTCGATCGTGATTTCATCACCTTCTGCTGCGTTCAGCATTTCGATCAGGAACTTCGCGTTGAAAGCGATCTGCATATCGTCGCCGGTGTACTGGCAACTCATACGCTCATTACCTTCGAAAGAGAAGTCAACGTCCTGTGCAGATAGTTGCAGTTCGCTACCGGTGATGCTCAGGGCTACCTGGTTGGTGCTCTTGTTGGCAAAAACGCTTACGCGTTTCAGCGCGTTCTGGAAATCACTTTTAGCGACTGTCAGGCGGTACGGGTTATCTTTTGGAATAACCACTTTATAGTCAGGGAATCTTGCGTCGATCAGGCGACAGATCATCTGGGCGCCATCATGCATTACGAAGAAGTGGTTCTGGCTATAGGCGATTTTAATTTCGCTGTCGTTGTCAGGTAATGCGGATTTCAGCAGGTTCAGCGGTTTTTTAGGCACGATGAAGGTTTCTGCTTTCGGGCATTCAACGCCGGTTCTAACGTATTTTACCAGACGGTGAGCGTCGGTTGCTACGAAAGTGAGGCTGGTTGGTGTCAGTTCGAAGAAAACACCTGTCATGGCAGGACGAAGGTCGTCGTTGCTTACGGCAAACAGGGTTTTGTTGATGGCTGTAACCAGGGCTGTTGCTGAAACGGTGAATGAAGTTGTATCATCCGCAGCTGGTTCTTTCGGGAAGTTCTCAGGATTCTCTCCCATCACCTTGTACTTACCGTTGTCGGAAGTAATTTCAACCGCGTATGAGTTAAGATCTATATGAAACGTGAGCGGCTGGTCAGGCAGGTTTTTGAGTGAATCCATCAGGATCTTAGCCGGGATACAGATACGGCCGCTTTCTTTGGCTTCAACCTCCAGCTTTACCTTCATCACAGTCTCGAGATCCGTAGCTACTACAGTCAGTTCGTTCTTATCGATCAGGAAAAGGAAATCTTCCAATATAGGCAACACCGTATTAGAGTTGATCACCCCGCTGATCTGCTGCAATTGTTTTAACAAAGTAGAGGAAGAAACGATAAACTTCATGTGATATATTGTATTTACTTTTTGCTTTATTCAAAAATAGCCGTGTAATGGCCGGTGAGGCGATTGACCGAAATTCGGATTTTGTTAACCGCACTAAAAATAGGCTTTTTAAGAATGCGGACAAAGATAGAAAGAAATGTCAAGTATCGCGCTAATTACAGATATTACCGGAAAATACAATGTTAGATAAAGCGATGATTAGTAGATCTTTTATTGAATGAAATTCAATAAACTGGCAATTTATTAATATGACATGAAAAAATCTGCTCTTTCTTTTAAATGATGTTCATATCATTTAGCTTTGCGGGCGCAAAAAAATATTTTTAAAACTAAAATTCTTTTGGGTTATGAAACTGTCTCATTTAGCCGAAACGTTGATCGGGTCTGAAATTATTAAGCTGGCCGGTGAGATAAAGGAGAAGCAGGCCAAGGGCGAGAAGATCTACAATTTTACCATTGGGGATTTTGACCCCAAGGTATTCCCAATTCCGGCTGAGTTTGAGGAAGAGATCATAACGGCTTACAAGGAAGGATTTACCAACTACCCTCCGGCAGACGGTATTCCTGAACTGAGAAAATCAGTAAGTGAGTTCATCGCTGAACACGAAAACCTGAACTACGATCCGGCGAAGGAAATAGTTATCTCCTGCGGTGGTCGTCCGATTATCTATGCAACTTTCAGAACAATTGTAGACAGAGGTGAGAAGGTAGTTTATGCTACTCCATCCTGGAACAATAACCATTATACACATTTCCTCGAGGCAGAGCACGTTGTACTGGAAACTAAACCGGAAAACGACTTTATGCCGACTGCTGCCGAACTGAAACCACTGCTGAAGGGTGCTACCCTCCTGGCGCTGTGTTCTCCGCAGAACCCAACCGGTACTGCTTTCGGTAAGCAACAGCTGGAAGAGATCTGCGACCTGGTAATTGCTGAAAACAAGAGCCGTGGCGCTGATGAAAAGCCGCTGTACGTAATGTTTGACCAGATGTACTGGGTACTGACTTTCGGTCAGACACAGCACTACACACCGGTTTCCCTGCGTCCGGAACTGAGAGACTATACCATCTTCATCGACGGTATGAGTAAAGCATTCGCTGCAACCGGCGTAAGAGTTGGTTGGGCTTTAGGACCTGCACACGTAATCGGAAAGATGAAATCTATCCTGTCTCACGTAGGTGCATGGAGCCCTATGGCAGAACAGCATGCAGCAGCGCGTTACCTGCGTCGTAAAGACGAAGTGAATGCTTACCTGAAGCAATTCAAAGGCGAAGTAGAAGAGCGTCTGCAGAAGATTTACGAAGGATTTGACGGTCTGAAGAAAGCGGGTCACCCGGTAGAAGCGATCGCTCCACAGGCAGCTATCTACCTGACGCTTAAGATCGATCTGGCAGGTAAAAAGACCGCTGATGGTACCGTACTGGCAGATCAGGCAGCGGTTACCTCCTACATCCTGAACGAAGCGAAACTGGGTCTGGTACCGTTCTATGCATTCGGTGCTCCTAAAACATCTCCATGGTATCGCCTCAGCGTAGGTACCTGCGTAAAAGAGGAGATCCCGGCAATGATCGCTCAGCTGAAAGCTGCGCTGGAAAAGCTGCAATAGGATTTTAAATGGCAAGCAACATAAAAGAAGAAAGGCCGCCCCGTCTCAAACGGAGCGGCCTTCTTCATGATAGGTGTGGTGTTGAAAGAAGGGAACATTTAACTTAGTGTCTGTCCCGGCCACGTCCTCCGCGGTCAGCACGGCCATTATTATGATCGTCACGATGATCTTTCTTCCACTGGCCATGATTCGGGTGGTATTTGTTAGCCCAGTATTTCTCTTCCCTGCTGTCACGGATCGCTATCTGGTCATGTTTACCTCTGTAGCTGTAATATTGCTGACGGTATTTATCATGGGTCATATAAGGTCTGTCTACCCCATTGATCACTACCTTGTGCGCATGGTAAACATCGAAATTGGCATACCTGCCGGGTAATGATCTGGTCCTTACCCAATTATTTCCATTTCTATAAACATATACCTGGGCCGGTACATCGTAATAACATTCTATGTCGGGCAGATAGTAGTAGTCCACATGGTCATAACCAACAGGACCCCATACTGGCTGTCTTCCTATATTGATACTAACATTGATCTGGGCCATGGTTGTAGCTGTAAATCCGGTTACGGCAATCAGCAGAAGCATTAACTTTTTCATAGCGTTTGATTTTACCTATGTAAGGCAAAACAAATGCCCGATCCATGCCAGTCAAGTTATTCCGAGATGTAGGTGTAAAATGTGTCGGCTAAAAGCGTGAAAAATGAGACCATCCCGTCAGAAGGGAAAAGACCTGTTTACTCCCCTGCTAAAAGTGACATTTGCAGGGCAAAAAAGCAGCAAGTGAAGTCTGTTGTATCCGTACAGGCTTCCGGTGCTCCCGGCAGGCAGCTTTTAGATAACCCTTATCAGGATCGAAATGTTTTGAATTTAGTGGAAAAAGATTTGACTAGATGGTTAAAACGATATCTGGCGAGAGGTGATTGACCGGTTGATCCTTAGTCAGACTATACTTCTAATACGTTAGTGCTGCGTCTTTCAAGGTAGGAGTAACGTATTACAAGTATAGTCTGACTATAGTTGAGAGGGCTTTTTGCTGTTTGGCGTCAGATATCTGGGGCAACTGATGCATGTTTTAAGATAATTGGGTGCTGTTGGCTGATCTTGGATTGGGAGTTCTGGCGGGAAGTGTGAGGGGCTGCTTCTGCTATAGTTTCAGATACCTGACGGACTGACGCCCGCTTTTAAGATAATTGGGCGGTGGTGGTAAGGCTGGGCGGGGGAGCTTTGATCAAGGGTAGCTGGATGCAGAGGACGGGCTAAGGTCCGCGCAGGCATCTGAAACCATCGCTGTAAGCGCCTACTGATTGATTAATTGTGAGGCTGAGTGATATGACTGAAAAGTAGGGAGGGAAGAAAAAGTGTGCGGAGTTCGGGTTTGCGCATTAAAAGGGAATATCAGGCACCAAAAAAACTATGTCAAACACAGTTCCGGCAGAGATGCGTCGTATATAAAGCATGTATGAAGCATGTATAAGGTATGTCAACCAAGCCCCGATAGCACATTTAGCCCATCGCATTGTACCCCGATTACCCTCACCTCCCCATTATCTAATCGACCGGCGCTTACAGCGGTGGTTTCAGATGCCTGCGCGGACCTTAGCCCGTCCCCTGCATCCAGCTACAGTCTAGCAAAGCTCCCCTGCCCAGCCAAAGCACCACTGCTTAATCATCTTAAAAGCGGGCGTCAGTCCGTGCAGGTATCTGAAACCATAGCAGAAGCAGCCTTCACACTTCCCCCCAAAACTCATCCCCTCCGCTTCATCGATTCCCTCAAAGAGATTAATATCCAGTCGTTTATGTAAAATAGTAGGACACGCTTGACAATTTCCTCCTAAACTCCTTTCTGCCTCCGCTGCTTTCTAACCTTGCCTACTTGCCTTAAAAACGGTTATTACCAACCATTATATAAAACCAAATCAAGCAACACTCCCGCCAAAGTTCTACATCAACCTTACCATTATTGCCATCCATCTTAAAAGCGAAGATTAGTTTATCAGATATTTGACTCCTTGGCAAAAGAAGTCTAAAACACCTCACTTAAAAACCTCCCTGAGGTACATTTTTTAGGTTTCCGGGTTTTCCAGCGTTCTCTCATCCTTTTTTCTAAAAAAATTTTTAACCCATAATTTTTTGACCCATCGAATAAGTTGGATTTATTGACATATTATAACAGTCTTATTTTTAATTAATTGCATTTTTGACTTTTTGACTTTTCAACTATCTGACTTTTAAAGTCAAAAAGTTAATCAATTGTTAAATGGTAAACATCTTTTACTATTCTAGTAATTCTTACTATTTTTGACTTCGAAACTAAAAAAGTCAAAAAGTTAATGCTTGCTGAGAACAAAGATGAAATGCGGGAGAAAATCCTGGAGGCAGCTTTGAAAAGATTCATGCACTATGGTGCAGGAAAGACAACCATGAATGAGATCGCAGATGACCTGCGTTGTTCAAAGGCATCACTGTATTATTACTTTTCTGATAAGAAGGCATTACACAATGCCGTGCTGATGAAAATCGGGGAAACGTTTTTTCAGGAACTGGAGGTAGAAGCCGACAGAACGGATATAACGTCTGAGGAGATCTTCTTCAACCTGATCGCAATTAAAATACAGTTCGTAGAACGTTTCAGCCGCCTGGAACTGTTTAAGATACTCAATGATAAGTCGGAAGAGATCCAGCAGATCGTCAGGTCTGTGGAAGAGAGAGAGTATGTAATGCTGACCAAAGTAGTTAAGAAAGGAGTTGATACCGGCGAATTCGACGTCGCCAATCCGGAGGAAATAGGCATTCTATATAAAGATGCTATGGAAGGCCTCCGTTTTGCAGGGATGAGCTGTATGCCGGAATCAATTATAGATTTGGATAAAGAAGGATTCGAAAAGATAGTAGCACAGCAGAAATTGCTGACGGAAATATTCGTAAGAGGAATAAAGAAACAATAAACAGGAAACATGCCAGTCAAAGACCGGATTTTGGAAACAGCGCTCAGGATGTTCAGAATGTACGGCATTAAGAGTGTAACAATGTTTGATATATCGAGAGAGAGCGGAGTGTCAAAGAAAACGGTATACGAACATTTCAGGGACAAAGAAGAACTGGTGCAGGAAGGTATAAGAACCATGCTGAACGGTCACGGACAGCATCTCGAAGATTTTCGCCAGCAATCTGCTAACGCTATCGAGGAACTACTGAAAGAGGTGAAATACATGGAGGAAATGGGTAACACCATCAACCCTGTCATGTTATATGAAATGCAGAAATACCATCCTGATCTCTGGCTGGAAGTGGAAACGTTCAAGAAAGATCATCTGATACGTGCCATTACCGCCAATCTCGAAAGAGGAATACAGGAAGGATGTTACCGCAACGATTTTAAGCTGAATATCATGGCTCGTATGCGATTATTACAACTGGAAACGGTTTTTCAGCCGGCACTGTTTCCCGCTACAGAGTTCAGTATGCCTGAAGTCATCAGGGAAATAACAGCGCATTTCTTACTCGGTATAGCCACCGCAGAAGGACGTAAACTAGTAGCAGAATATCTACAAATTAAAGAAGACTAACCACCTTTAAATACTATATCCGCCAACTAAAAAAATCAAAGAAAACATACGGATGAAAAGGATAATGTTAACGCTTATTCTCTTAATGGGAATAGGGGGATATACCTCCTATGCGCAATCGGAACTGTCGTTGCAGGAGTGCCTGAAGTATGCACTCGCTAATAACCAGCAACTGGCACGTACCCGGATGGAAGAAGATATGGGCCGTTTCAAAACCAGCGAAGTAAGAGCCAGAGCCCTGCCACAGGTAAACGCGCAAGGTCAGTATACCAACAATATTAAGAAACAGGTGATCCCCGTTCCCGGCGAATTTGCCGGTGGCGCACCTGGTACCACCCTCCTGCTGGAAGCTGGTGTGACGCACAACGTGACCGCATCTGGAACCGTTACGCAGGAAGTGTATAATCAATCTGTATTCACCGGCTTAAAAGCAGCAAAAGCAGGCGAAGATTATTATCGCATGCAGACAGCGCAAAGCGAAGAAACCGTTATCTATAACGTCACACAGCTGTATTACAGCACATTGGTGTCCCGTGAGAAAACAATCGTACTGGATGCCAATATCGAGAAGATGACAAAACTCGTCGAAACAACTTCTTCTCAGGTAGAAAACGGTCTCGCCCGTAAAATAGACCTGGACCGTATGCGTGTAAACCTGACTAACTATAAAACGCAACGCACACAAGCACAGAACCAGTTCCAACTGCAATCTAACCAGTTGAAACAGATGATGGGCATGGCTGTAACCAATCCGATCAATCTTCCTTCCACTTCTTTTAAAGAAATTGAAAGCAAAGCAACGGCTGCCGATTTTGGAGGCATGAACCTCGACAACAGGATCGAGTATCGCCTCCTGAAAAAACAGGAAGAACTACAGGCATTTCAGAAGAAAGCTTACCTGGCAGAATATTACCCTTCACTGGCCCTCTCCGGTAACTACTCTTATAATGGTATCAGTAACAAGTTTGACATGTTAAAATCCAAATCCAACGGATCAACTGCCAGTTGGTATGATATGGCTGCTGTAAGCCTCACTTTGAAAATTCCGATTTTCGATGGTTGGGCGCGCCGCTCCCGTGTAGGTCAGGCAAATGTAGCCCTGAAACAGATTAAGAAGGATATGGAGGCCACCACCCTCTCCCTGAATACACAATTCGAAAACGCAAAACTACAGGTTCAGAACAACCTCAGTACGATCAAAGCGCAGAAAGAGAACGTAGACCTGGCCAACGAAGTGTACAACTCCACCCAGAATAACTATAACCTGGGCCTGGCCAATCTGACAGACCTGCTGGATGCCGAAACATCCCTGGTCTCTGCTCAGAACAACTACAATGAAGCTTTATTACAATACAAGCTGGCAGAACTGGATATCGTTAAATCGAACGGTAATCTCAAAAGCCTGCTGAACTAACTAAAACCGCTAAAAACCGCATACCGAACTATATGAAAAAGATTCTTATCTGGAGCGCAGTGACCATCGCAGCTGTTGTATTGATCATGTGGAAACTGGGCGCCAATAAAAAAGCCAACGAAGCCAAAACGGAATTTGTAAAGACGAGCAATGCAGGGGAAGTACCCGTACTGGTGGAAAAAGTGGCAAAATCTGATTTCTCTCAAGGCTTTCTGGCCAATGGTAACTTCACGCCTTTCCGTGAACTGACCTATCTCTCCGAAGTAACCGGCCGTATCAATAAACTGTTGGTAGATGAGGGAAGTGTTGTAAGACAAGGGCAGGCAATTGCGAATGTTGATGGTGAAATCCTGGGTACAGATCTGCAGGCGGCTAAAACCAATCTGGAGCAACTGAGAGTGGATAAAGAAAGATATGAAGCGGCCTTTAAAACAGGTGGTGTAACCAAAAAACAGGTAGACGACGCTACGTTGCAATACGACCTGGCAAAAACAAAATATGCGGCTGCCAGCCGTCGTGTGGGTGATACCTATATCAAAGCGCCTATCAGTGGTGTGATCAACAAAAAATACATAGAGCAGGGTGCTTACCTCTCTCCTGGTAATAAAATGTTTGATATCGTGGACGTTTCCCGCCTGAAACTGGCAGTATCTGTTCCGGAATTACAGGTGGTAAACCTGAAAGAAGGTGATAAAGTACGGGTGACTTCCAGCGTATTCCCGGAAGTGAGCTACGATGGTCATGTGACTTTCATCGCTGCAAAAGGTGATAATACCCTCAACTACCCAGTTGAAATGGAAGTGACTAACAACGGTGGCAAACAACTCAGAGCAGGTATGTATGGTACCGCACACTTCGAAATGAAAGACGCGATCCCGACTATCCTGGTAGCGCGTACCGCATTCATCGGTGGAGTGAACAGCAACCAGGTATATGTACTGGAGAATAATACAGCTAAAGTGCGTAAGGTAGTAGCCGGACGTATCTATGGCGACAAAGTGGAAATAAGAGAAGGTCTGAATGAAGGCGAAACCGTTATCACCAGCGGACAAATCAACCTGGTAGACGGATCTAAAGTATCCGTACAAAAATAATCAACTATGAAGATCACAGAAGTATCCATAAAGCGACCCACAATAGTGGTGGTAGTCTTTACCATCCTGACGCTGCTGGGTGTGATGAGCTATAAGTCACTCAACTATGAGCTGCTGCCGAAGTTTACTTCGCCGGTAGTAACCATTGCCACCGTATATCCCGGTGCTTCCCCTAAAGAGGTGGAAAGTACCATCACCAAAAAGATTGAGGATGCGGTAGCATCAATGGAGAAGATCAAAAAAATCATCTCCAAATCTTCAGAGAGTTTATCTACCGTAACGGTTGAATTGAATAACGATGCGAACGTAGACATTGCCCTGCAGGATGCACAGCGTAAAGTGAACGCAATCCTCTCAGACCTGCCTACTGATGCAAAAGCGCCTTCGCTGAACAAATTCTCCCTGGATGACTTACCGATCATGACACTGTCCGCCACTGCCAGTATGGACAGCAAGCAGTTCTATGACCTGATCGATAAAAAATTGCAACCACTCTTATCCCGTTTACCGGGTGTGGCCCAGATCTCCCTGATCGGTGGTCAGGAGCGTGAGATCCAGGTGAACATCGATCCTAAGAAACTGGAAGCATATAAACTGTCCATCCTGCAGGTAAGACAGCTCATTACCAATGCGAATCTGGACTTCCCCACCGGTAAGGTGAAAACCCAGGATCAGCAGATACTGGTACGTCTGGCTGGTAAGTATAAAGACGTGGATCAGCTGCGTAACCTGGTACTGGCTACTACAGCTACCGGTACCCAGATCCGTCTGAAAGATGTAGCGGATGTACAGGATGCACAGAAAGATGTGGATCGTCTGGCCCGTGTGGATGGTACCAGCTCCATTGCATTGATGGTACAGAAACAGAATGATGCGAATGCGGTAACCGTGAGTGAGGAAATGAAGAAAGCCATCGCATCTATCGAAAAAGACTATGTTTCCGCTAACCTGAAGATATTTATTGCAAACGATTCGTCTGACTTTACGCTGGAATCAGCTGATTCCGTGATACATGACCTGATCATTGCGATTGTGCTGGTGGCTGCCGTGATGCTGTTGTTCCTGCACAGTATCCGTAGTGCGATCTTCGTAATGATCTCAATCCCGGCTTCCCTGGTAGCTACATTCATCGGTATGAAGCTATTCGGCTTCTCCCTCAACCTGATGTCCTTACTGGGGCTGTCACTGGTCGTAGGTATCCTGGTGGATGATGCAATCGTGGTACTGGAGAATATTTACCGTCACATGGAAATGGGTAAGAACAGAGTACGTGCGGCATTTGATGGAGTGAAAGAGATCGGATTTACCGTAACCTCTATTACCCTGGTAATCGTGGTGGTGTTCCTGCCTATCTCACTGACCAATGAACTTGTATCAAAGATCCTGCGTGAATTCTGTGTGGTGGTGATGATATCAACCATGCTTAGTTTGCTGTCTTCCTTTATGATCGTACCGCTGCTTTCCTCCCGTTTTGGAAAGCTGGAACATATCACCGGTAAGAATTTCTTCGAAAAATTCATTCTCTGGTTTGAGGCACAGCTGCAGAAATTCACTGACTGGATGACTTCTATCCTGAAATGGGCACTGACGCACAAACGCTATACCCTGATCGTTGCGATCGGTCTGCTGATACTGTCTTTCATGCTGGTAGGTAAAGGTTATATCGGTGGTGAGTTCATTCCGAAAGGCGACCGCGGACAGTTCATTGTTGTACTGGAAATGCCGAAAGATGCATCTGTCGAACAGACGAATCAGGCTACCCGTAAAGCGGAAGCATACCTCTCTAAAAAACCGGAGATCACCCGTCTGATTACAACCGTAGGTCAGACCAGTGAGGATGGTTTTGGTGTGTCCCAGTCTACTGCCTATAAATCAGAAATCACAGTGATGCTGGTAGATGCAGAAGAACGTTTAGATGGTTCTGATATCTATGCTGCAAAGACAAAAGTTGAGCTGAGAAAACTGCTGCCAGGTGTGAAACTGAAAACAATGGACGTGAGTATCCTGGGTACTGCAGAAGCTTCTCCTGTAGAGCTGGTGGTGATGGGTACTGATATGGACAGTGTAATGAGTTATGCGAAATCAGCCATGGGCGTACTGGCGACTATTGATGGTACCAGTGACGTGAAACTGTCAGTAGAAGAAGGTAACCCGGAAATCAATGTACAGGTAGACAGGGATAAGATGTCTGCACTGGGATTGACGCTGGAAGGTGTGGGTGGAACGATGCAAACGGCGTTCAGCGGTACGGCAGATGATTCCAAAGTGAAATTTCGTCAGGGTGACTACGAATATGATATCAATATCCGTTTTGATGATTTCGACCGTAAGAACCTGGATGACGTGTCCAATATTGAGTTTATCAACAGCCAGGGACAACTGATCCGCTTATCACAATTTGCGACGATCACGGAAGGTTCTGGCCCGAGCAGACTGGAAAGAAGGGATAAGAATACATCTATTTCCGTGAAATCGCTGGTAGTAGGACGTCCTTCCGGTTCTGTACAACAGGAATTTGCGCAAAAACTGGAGACATTGCGTAAGCCGGTAGGTATCAGTTACCTGTGGGCAGGTGATGCGGAAAACCAGGGTGATTCCTTTGGAACACTGGGTGCAGCACTGCTGATCTCTATCGTAATGGTATACCTGATCATGGTGGCACTGTATGATAACTACATCTATCCTTTCGTGGTATTGTTCTCTATCCCGCTGGCAATCATTGGTGCATTGCTGGCACTGGCTCTGACAAATAATACACTGAATATCTTCACCATCCTGGGTATGATTATGTTGATTGGTCTGGTGGCGAAGAACGCGATCATTCTTGTGGACTTTACCAACCAGATGAAAGAACAGGGACAGAGTACGATGGAGGCATTGATCCATGCGAACAATGCACGTCTGCGTCCGATCCTGATGACGACTATCGCGATGGTGATCGGTATGTTGCCAATAGCATTGGCTACCGGTGGTGTGGCTGCGACTAAGAATGGTCTGGCCTGGGTAATCATCGGTGGTCTGATCAGTTCCATGTTCCTGACGCTGATCGTGGTACCGGTAGTGTACAAGATTGTGGATGGTATTATGGACCGCTTTGGCTGGAACAAGCCATCTGCTAAACGACTGATCCGTCAGCGACTTGTAGCGCCATATGCGGCCGAAATTGAAGAAGCTTCATTGAATTAATCATAAAGATTTTAGTTACTAATAGTGTAACAGTTGTAGGTTTAAACAATAGGCCGGAGTATTCCTACTCCGGCCTTTTTTATGTATGGGGGCAACAATGAAGATGGTTTAAATAGTTGCGTTCTTTCTGATCTGTTCAAAAGAGTATGCTTTTTTGATCTCTCCGTCTTCGAAGACAGTTACCAGCTGGTCAGCCAGTGCAGGTGCTTCATTTTCAGGTAGAGAAGTATAAATACCGTTTTCTACTACCAGTTTCTGTTTACCGGATTTAGACTTCTTGAAGGATACACGGGTATTACCGTTCGCATCCAGTTCCAGCGGGTTTTTCTGTACGTTGATGGCTTTACCGTTCACCTGTGCAAAAGAGCATTTCAGGGCGTATTCCTGTGTATCTCTGTTTACACGTTGCAGCAAGGCTCCTCCCATACCCAGCACCAGGTTTTCAGCGCTGATACCGGCCTGTTTAAGAGCTTCGAAGATCGGAGGAATGGAAGAATAGCTAATACCATCACCCTGGATCACTCTCACCTGTGGAGGTAATACTTTATAGCCTTTTTCATTGACGGTATAACCGAAGGTTTCCATCAGAATTTCAAATACTTTCAGTAGGGTCTGAATGGCGTCACCGCTGTCGGGACGGATCACCAGGGTACCTTGTCTGCTGAGGATCTGTTCTTTCAGTTCAGTACCCCAGTATTCGCGGCAGGCACGGAGGATATTGTAAGAGTCAGATACACAGGCGATAGTACCGGTAGGGAACGCATTCAGTATGTGACGGAAGATTTCCAGTTCTCCTTCTTCACCCAGCATAGTCACGATAGAGTGTTCTGTAGCGGGGATAGAGAGACCGGGAGCTACCGGCGCCTGGTAATAACGTTTGGCAAAAGTGGAACCGATCAGGGTATCGCTACCGGAGAAGTTGATCAGGTGAGCGCTACCGCCTATACCTGCACTTTCTACAGAGCTGGCGCCACGGAAACCGAAGTCGTTCAGTACGAAATCAATTCCTGCGAAAGCCGCTTCACTGGCCGTCTCGTTATAGTATTGTTTAACAGTTTTTTTGATCTCTCTGGAAAGCGTGGCTACTGTACATGGATACCATATCTGCATCAGGAGCGTTTCCAGGAAGTTGGTCACCCAGTAACAATTAGGATCTGTATTTTCAATGGTCATCAGCACGTTACGTACGCCGGTTACTGTTCCTTCCGGTACTGCTTTGATACGTACAGGGAGGCGGCCTCCGTGTTTCTCGATGATATATTCGAAGCGGGTGCGGTCGAATACATCGTTACGACCGAAGACTTCCAGCAAGGTAGCTTCTGCTTCGTCAAGTTTTTCTTTGGTGATAACAGCACCCTGGAGGTATTCCATCAGGAAATACTGGAGTCCGTAGAAGACGGTTTCATTGAATTTACCGCCTCTGCTTTCGAAATAAGAATAGATATATTCTGTACCGGGGATGTAAAGTTTGTGGTGGGAGTATTTGTAGGCATCAGCTAACAAAATGAGGTTTTCCTTTGTCATGATTCTTCAGTTTAGTCGTTTGTAGAATATTTTTCAGCTAATTTTTTTAACAGTGGGATGTGGGTGCTAACGATTTCACCCTGGGTGATCATAGTGGTGATTGCGTCCACTTTTACCCATTTCATATCGGCCAGGTCATCATCAGCGGCAGGTTCTCCAAACAGCAGGTCGGTGCTGAACAGGGTAGTAATGATCTTATCAACTTCAGAGCGATAGCGCCAGTCGTCCATTTGTAAAGACAGTTCATATTGCATCGGACTGGTCTCTACGGGGCCACATTCTTCCAGTAATTCTCTTTTGGCAGCGATATCGAAGCTCATATCTCCGGGATCGGTAAAGCCACCGGGCAGGCGCCATCCGCTTTCTGCTGATTTACGGCCGAGAAGCAGTTCGCTGCGGTTGTTACGGAATAATGCGATATCAACAGTCGGATATACTTTCGGATACAGGTTATATGTACTGTAGATGATACCGGCACGGAATTCTTCTGTATCAAACACTTTATCGGAGATCGCTTCTCTTTGGGCGGTGGCATTAAAATCCTGAACCGGGGGTAAGTCCGCTGTTGGGAAACGACCGGAATAGAATGGAATGAAACTATCGCGGCTGCCGTACAGGATGAATGTTTCGTTATTGAAGTTATTGCTGAGCATTTCGTCCAGTTTACGAGACCATCCTTTATCAGAAGGCTGATCGCTTAAAGGCAGCACAATTACTTCCGGAAACAACTTTTTGATCATGCGTTCGCGGGTATAATAATCCAGCGGGTTTTTACGGCCACCCTTGATCGGGCTAACGCCAAGTACGATGATCAGCCTGTTATGTTTGGCTTTTACTTCTTTGATCAGTTGCAGATGCCCTTCGTGCAGGGAAGGTGTCTGGAACCTTGCTATTATTACTCCTGTAGGCCTTAGCGTTGTCATAGAATGTTGTTTTGTGTATTTGTTACACAAATGTATGCAAGTTTGTTATATGAGCAAAATATTTTCCGTAATTTTTACACAAATACCCTGTTCAGGGAGGATGAAATGGCACTGGATTCATTTTAAAGGGTTGTTTTTGAGATGCTTGTGAATATAAAATTTTTTTTTGTTTTCTTCTCCTCACCTGAGCTTCTCACTAAAGTAAATTTGAGCTTTATACGAAAACGCCGTGACGGAATAATCTTCAACTTTGTGGTGTGCTTAAACGCCGGATATGGAAAAGCAGATTTATGCGGAGGATAAATTACCAGGAATTCTATACTCTCACCTTGATTGCAAGGAGATGGTGGGGGAACAGTTTGTGATAGAACATGGCGTGTGTTATATGTTTTCCGGTGTGTTTAAGGTCGCAGATGTGATGTCCAGCACCGCCTTCAGAGCGGGTGAGATGCTGTTTTTCCGGAAGAACTTCCTGGCTAAGTTTGTGAAGCATCCTGAAGATGGGGCTGATTTCAGATCTATTGCGGTTGTCTTTGACAGAGACTTTTTACTGGAATTCAGCAAGGAACATGGCTATGTCTTTGAGACGGCCTACCCTACCAATCGTGCGGTGCTGAAACTGGAACCTGATATCCTGATACGGAACTTCTTTGAAACGTTGGCGCATTATTTTGACTCATCTCTGCATGATCATCTTGCCAAACTAAAGAAAAAGGAACTGCTGCTTTTATTACTCCAGCTGCAACCGGAACTGAAGAACGTGTTTTTTGATTTCAGTACACCCGGCAAGATAGACCTGGAAGTTTTTATGCAGCAGAACTATCGTTTTAATGTAGATATGAAAAGGCTGGCTTTCCTGACGGGTAGAAGTCTGGCCACCTTTAAACGCGATTTTCAGAAAGTATTCCATACTACGCCTAATCGCTGGCTGCAGCAGCGAAGGCTGGAAGAGGCGCATTACCTGCTGAAGGAGAAGCAGAAACGCCCGTCGGACGTATACCAGGAAGTCGGCTTTGAAAGCCTCTCCCACTTCTCGTATGCTTTTAAACAGTTTTTTGGCGTCAATCCATCCAGTATTCATTAACTAATCCATCATTAAATAATGGCAGACCTGCCGGGAGATGATCATTTCCCGAATGGAAAAGGTATGCCTGATTCTTTAAAAAATAAGCAGATCACATATGAAAAAGGTCATTTTTATCACCGGTGCATCCACCGGATTAGGAAAGGTAACAGCGCAATTATTTGCAGCAAAAGGTTGGACGGTGATCGCTACTATGCGTGATCCTTCACAGGGCAAAGATCTGGATCATGCGAATATCCAGGTATTACAGCTGGATGTGACAAATCCGGCACAGATTGCAGCAACAGCGAAGAAAGTAGCAGAAAGCGGACCTGTGGACGTTGTATTCAACAATGCCGGTTACGGATTAGTAGGCGCATTAGAGGCATTGACAGATGAACAGATCGTACGACAAATGGACACCAACGCGCTGGGCGTAATAAGGGTAACAAAAGCGTTTGTGCCTTATCTGCGTGCCCAGGGAAGAGGATTGATTATTAATACCACTTCCATCGCCGGATTGACAACATATCCATTGGGCTCCCTGTATCATGCCAGTAAATGGGCAATAGAAGGTTGGAGCGAAAGCATGTCATTTGAACTGGCATCACATAATATCCGCATTAAAACGGTATCTCCGGGCGGTATCACCACCGATTTTATGGGCCGCTCCCTGGACCTGGCGCAGCATGACGCCTATATGCCTTTGTTCAATAAACTTATGGCAGGTATGGACGGCGATAACTCGATCATACATTTCAGTACGCCTGAACAGATCGCAGAAGTTGTGTATGAAGCGGCTACGGATGATAAAGACCAGCTACGATACCTGGCCGGACCAGATGCAAAAGCAGCTTATGCCCGCCGGGTGGAAATCGGTGCTGAAGCATTCAGACAGGAAGTTGCAGAAAGATTTGCCGTTTAATCTTTCTCCATATAGGTATAGCAAGCCGGGACATTGTTCCGGCTTGCTGCATTATATTATATTGCTGTTCGAAACCGAACATGCGTTGTCCGGTAAACGCACATGATCAGCTATCTGTTTAGTTGTATTTTGTTGATAATGAACCAATTTTGTTTTTGACCTGTTTTTTGCACAGTTAGTGGTAATTCCCCTGATTATGATGAACAGCAACTTCAAACTCTCCTTCCGCGCCATTTGGAAGAATAAGTCATTCTCCCTCATTAATATACTGGGATTGGCTGTTGGTATTGCAGCCAGCTTACTCATATTCCTGGTTATTCACTATGAAAAGAGCTATGATACTTATCAGAGCCGGTACGATCGTATTGCCAGAATGGTGACGATAGACCATAACCCTACTACCGGAGAGGTGACGGGCTCGCATAGTATGGCTCCTCGTCCGCTGGCGGATGCTCTACGCCGGGACTTTCCGGGATTGGAGAAGGTTGCTGCGATGCAGGGTGTTGGTTCCGCACAGTTTTATATACCCGTGCAGGGACAGGAAGAAAAGAAATACAAGGTAGACAGAGGCGTCTTTTTCGCTGAACAATCCCTGTATGACATTTTTGATTTCAGCTGGATAGTTGGTAATACAAAAGGGCTGGAAGAACCGAATACCGCTGTGATCAATGAGTCTATCGCCCGGAGGTTTTTTGGTACGCCCGAAAGTGCCATAGGTAAAACCGTTCAGATGTGGTCGTACCGGGTGCCTTTGCGTGTTACCGGCGTCTTTAAAGACCTGCCGGAAAACACGGACGTGCCGGTATGTATTGGCGCTTCTTACCCGACATTCAAAAACTTGATAGGAAAAGATTGGGACAGCTGGCGGAGCCTGGGAGGTGGTACACAGCTGTTTGTATTACTATCCCCCAGCCAGGAGCTTGCTAAGCTACAGGCACAGAGTCCGGCTTTTGTGAAAAGGAATTACCGTGAAGAACAGGAACATGCGCTGACACGTATAGACCTGCGTTTTCAACCGATGCGTGAGGTACACGTGGACAAGCGTTTTGATACACTGAAGAAAGATAATCTGAGTCCGCAGGAATTGTGGGGTATGATGCTGATCGGCGCCTTTCTGCTAATGGTCGCTTGTGTGAATTTTATCAATCTGGCGACTGCGCAATCCATTAATCGTGCAAAAGAGATTGGTGTAAGAAAGGTGCTGGGTAGCGATCGCCCACAGCTGATCAGGCAATTCCTGCAAGAGACAGCACTGATCACAGCATTGGCAGTTGTATTAGGTAGTCTGATCGCCTTGATAGCGACGCCGTATCTGAGTGATCTTATGGGCAAGCAGTTGTCTATGAACGTATTGCATTCCCCGGTTATACTCCTGTTCCTGTTGATCATTGGTCTGGTGGTGACTTTACTGGCAGGCTTCTACCCTGCCCTGGTATTGTCTGGGTTTAATCCGCTGTTAGCGATTAAGAGCAGGATCAGTAACCGGACAGTAGGCGGTATATCCCTGCGTCGCGGACTGGTCGTGTTCCAGTTCGTCATTGCGCAGTTGCTGGTGATCGGTACGCTGGTCGTTATTAAACAGATGTCTTTCTTCCGGAATAAATCCTTGGGATTTGAGAAGGAGGCGGTGGTAATGGTGGATCTCCCCAGTGATAGCTCATTGAAAGTGAGATATCCTTACCTGGTAGCAGAGATGAATAAGCTGAAAGGTGTAGAAGCAACCAGTTTGTGCTGGACGGCGCCTGCCTCCAATGCAATACAGTTAAGTGACTTCTATTTTAACAATGACACCGAGAAACAGCCTTATTCTGCCAAGCGGCTGTATGGCGACTCTGCTTATTATAACCTGTTCAGAATGAGTCTGGCTGTGGGCCGGCTACCGTTCCCGAGTGATACGATCAGGGAGTTGTTGATCAATGAAACACTGGTTAAAAAACTGGGTCTGGGATCATCTGAAGATGCATTGGGTAAAACGATCAGGTTTACCGGAGGGCAAGCCTATCCTATCGTGGGTGTCGTGAAAGATTTTAATGACAATTCCCTACGGGATGGTATTTCGCCTGTGGTGATTGCGCCGGATTTTAACGGTTATGGTACCCTGGCATTGCGTCTTCGTAAGGATGATGTGAATACAACTCTGAAGGCGGTAGAAAAACGATTCAAGGAGATCTACCCGACCTATATGTATGATCTGACATTCGTCGATGATAGTATCAGGAGCTTTTATAGCAATGAAGCGCTGATAGCCAAGCTGTTCCAGATATTCGCGATACTGGCTATTTTCATATCTAGTCTGGGGCTTTATGGGCTGGTATCGTTCATGGCGGTGCAGAAAACGAAGGAGGTGGGTATCCGGAAAGTACTGGGAGCTTCTATTCAAAGTATTCTATACCTGTTTTCCCGGGAGTTTACCATCCTGATAGGAGTTGCATTTCTGATTGCTACACCGGCGGCATACTATTTTATGCATCGCTGGCTGTCAGGATTCCATTATCACACAGATATGGGCTGGGAAATCTTCCTGTTGGCGATTGTAATGTCGCTGGTGATTGCTTGGCTGACAGTAGGATACAAAGCGGTAAGGGCCGCTACGGCCAATCCGGTAAAGAGTCTGAGGGCGGAATAGATCTTTCCTCAGATTTCGAATGTGATACCTTCTTTTTTCAGTTGGAAATAACGCTCTTCATTGAAGCTATAGAGCTTTGCGGGTCTACCGGCAGAAGGGTGTTTCTGCTTCTCATTATGACCTTTCAGGATGCCCAGGTGATTGATCTTTTTCTGGAAATTCCGGCGGTCAATGGGCCTGTCAAGTACTGTTTCGTACAGTTTTTCCAGGTCAGAGATGGGAAATTTATTATCCAGGAGTTCGAAGCCGATAGGTTCGTACCTGATCTTGGCGCGTAGCCTTTGTATGGCGGCATCGACTACGATAGCGTGGTCAAAAGCAAGATCGGGCAGTTTTTTAATATCGAACCAGTTCGCATCTTCTGCATCAGAGCTGGCGGCCAGTTTGAAGTTGGTCGGATTTACAAGACCGAAGTAGGCGACAGAAACGATTCTGCCACGAGGGTCTCTTTCCGGCTGACCAAATGTATAGAGTTGTTCAAGGTAGTTGATGTGCACACCCGCTTCCGTCAGTAATTCACGGGTCACTGCTTCTTCCAGTGTTTCCCCGTCAATGACGAAGCCTCCGGGCAGTGCCCAGCGGTGCATAAATGGTGGAATGGTGCGTTTGATGAGCAGTACGGAAATACTTTCTTTGGCCGTGTAGCCGAAGACCACCGCGTCCACACAGAGTCTTATGTTTTGCTTAGGTTCCAAATCCAGTTCTAAAAATTATCGCCGGTGATAGTAGCCCGGCATAAAAACCTACATATTGATATAGTGTTCCACCTGTGTTGTGTCTCTTTTTAAATTAAGGAACAGGGGATTTTTCATCGGGTCGAAAATGATGATCACATTTGCTGCTGCCGGGGTTGTTGGCTCCGGCATATCGATACTCACCTGCTGCCTGTTATTCCTGCGGAATTGCAGAACGTCTTTATCAGCTACGTGACGCACAAAACCATGACGTTCCAGGTAGGATATCAGCTGTTGTTTACGCACCAGGATCGAGTCTGTTTCCGGATTGCCGGCGACAGGCTTTACCTCGCGCACAACGTAGCATTTTTCTGTAATCACATCGAGTTTGGTTTCATCATTGTTCTCTTCACGCGTACGTGTCTGATTACACGAAAAGCTAAATACTGCCAGACCCAATATGAACAAAACAGGCTTCATACAATGATATTAAGGGCTGCAAGATATTATAAAACGGTCAGAATTGGATATCAAATACTTTTTCGCTGTCTTCCCTCCTGACTTTTACAGTGGTTTTGTCGCCTTTTTTAAAGCCAGACAATGCCTGCATATAATCTTCCAGGTTAACAATCGCATGAGGGCCCAGTTCGATGATCACATCATTTGCAAGTATGCCTGCTTTGCTGGCGGGTTTGTTATCTGACACGCCATCTACTTTTACACCTGGTTTCTGCCAGGTATAATCCGGCATGATACCCAACGTAACAGTAAAACGCGCACTGGTGGAAGTTTGTTTATCGCGGGTTTTGGTAAACGCCAGTTTTTCCATACTGTTCGTTTTTTCTACCAGCTCGTATACAACTTTCAGTACGGTGAGCTCTCCGTCGTAATTGATCTTGGCCGCTTCATCTGAAGGTTTATGGTAGTCGCTGTGCGTACCGGTAAAGAAGAACAGCACAGGGACATTTTTAAGGTAGAAAGAAGTATGATCAGACGGGCCGGTCCCGGAAGAGTCGTAGGTAGTACGGATGCTGGCGGGAATAGTTTGTTGCAGCAGTGCCGGCCATACCGGCGAGGTACCGATCCCTGCTACTTCCAGTCCTTTGGCTGGGTCCAGTCTTCCTATCATATCCATATTGATCATGTAGTTAAAGGAAGATGGCGGTATGGTACTGTGTTCTGTAAAATATTTAGATCCAAAGAGTCCCAGTTCTTCGCCGGAGAAGGCGACAAACAGGTAGTTATACTTTTCGAGTTTTGATGCTTTCAGTTGTCTGGCCAGTTCCAGGAGGGCGGCGGTACCGCTGGCATTGTCATCGGCTCCATGGTGAATGGTCTGGTCATTGGGTGCCAGGGAGTTATGATCTTCACCATGTCCCAGGTGATCGAAGTGTGCGCCAATGACGATGGTGCTGGCTGCCTTGTTGTCTATATGACCGACAACGTTGGTACCTGTACGTCTGCCGGAGGCAAAATCCACCTGCATATCGATTCTGAGATCTTCTGCATCATCCAGCACTTTGCTGATTTCGCTGTTTACCCACATAACGGGAATTTTCAACGGCTCAACAGGGATGGATAACCACTTTTGTACTTCTTTGGGTGTTTCCGTTCCGTTATAAAATATCACCCCTGTAGCGCCCGCTTTTGCTGCTTCTCTTGCGTTCTGTCTGTAGATTTCAAGCGGATCGGCATGAGGAGACATTTCAAAATCTTTTACGTTGAAGAGCCAGATATTATCCGGTTCATTAACATCGGGAAGTACATCGCCTTTCGCGCTCTTTTGTGCACTGAAGGGCAATGGAATGAATTGTTCGCCAGGTGTGAGTGTGGATCTGTTGACGGTCAGATGGGACGTGGTGGCAATCAGTTTGCCTTCACTTACCAGGAATGTCTGGAGATAACCGCTGTCACCAGCGGGCGACAGACCGGCCAGTTTCATCTGACTTGCGATATATTCAGCAGCGAGTTGTTCCCCGGGAGTGCCGGTACGGCGGCCTTCCAGTTTATCGCTGGCGAGATAGGTGATATGTGTTTGTAGGTTGCCTAATGTTTTACGATCGGCCTTTTTCTGGGCGTTAAGCTGCGTAGTAAAGGGTAATAACAGTGCCAACAGGCATGTGGTGTGCTTCACAGTTGTTGATTTTTTAAAGTCCACGGATAGTGCCGGCAGACCTGGTTCCATTTGCAAAGATACGTATCTAAGTAGCTGGTTAGCAACGAACGCTTTGATTTACCGGCAATGCACTGGTTACGGGGAGGCAATTATTGCACCAAAAACACTATTTGCCCGCCGAATTTGGAAAATCAACCTATTTTTGCGGGGCTTAAACAAAACTTGAACCTAAAAGCATACCCAAAACAGAACCGATCATTAGTTTATTTATGAAGAACACACCATTTACACACAAGCACACAGCGCTGGGCGCTAAAATGGCTCCTTTTGCGGGGTATAACATGCCTATTTCCTACACTGGTATTAACGAAGAACACCTGACAGTCAGGAATAATGCAGGGGTGTTTGATGTAAGCCATATGGGTGAGTTCATCCTGAAGGGAGAGCATGCGCTGGACCTTATCCAGCGGGTAACCACCAATGACGCTTCCAAACTGACGGTAGGTAAGGCGCAATACAGCTGTCTGCCTAATGAAGAGGGGGGTATTGTGGATGATTTGCTGGTATATTGTATTGAAGAGAACAATGTATATATGCTGGTCGTGAATGCGAGCAATATAGAAAAGGACTGGAACTGGATAAGCAAGTTCAACACGAAGGGTGTGGAAATGCACAACATTTCTGATAAAACCTGTCTGCTGGCTATACAAGGTCCTAATGCCGCAAGCATTTTACAACCGCTGACAACTGTGGAGCTGGTGAATCTGAAATATTATACTTTCGCCAAAGGCGAATTTGCAGGTGTGCCTAATGTGGTGATCAGTGCAACTGGTTATACTGGTGCAGGTGGTATTGAGATCTATTTTGAAGATAAGGATGGTGCAGCTGATAAGATCTGGGATGCTATTTTTGAGGTAGGTGGTCCAAAGGGCCTGAAGCCGATCGGTCTGGCAGCACGCGACACCCTGCGTCTGGAAATGGGTTTCTGTCTGTATGGTAACGATATCGACGATACCACTTCCCCAATGGAAGCTGGTCTGGGTTGGATCACCAAATTCACCAAGGAATTTACTTCCCGTGAGAAATTCGAACAGCAGAAAGCAGCTGGCGTGACCCGCAAACTGGTTGGTTTTGAAATGGTTGACAAGGGTATTCCGCGTCACGATTACGAAATCAAGGATGCATCAGGTCAGGTGATCGGTAAAGTTACCTCTGGTACACAGTCTCCTTCTATGCAGAAAGCGATTGGTCTGGGATACGTAAATACCGAGTTTGCGGCCCAGGATTCGGAAATTTTTATTGCCGTAAGGGATAAATTACTGAAAGCCAAAGTTGTGAAGGTGCCATTTTTGAGTTAAGTTGGCTAAATTGCAAAAAACCATATCTATTCTATGCCGACAATTCATGTCACAACCGTAATTTATGCTCCTCTGGAGCGGGTCTTTGACCTGAGCCGGAGTATAACTGTGCATAAGCGCAGTATGTCGCATATGCAGGAAGCAGCAATCAAAGGCCGTTCAAACGGACTCATAGAGAAGGATGAAACGGTAACCTGGCAGGCTAAACACCTGGGTAAGCTGCGTCAGCTAACCACCCGTATCACAGAAATGCGTAAAAAAGAGTATTTCTGCGATGAAATGGTGGCTGGTGATTTTACCTATATGAAACATGAGCATCACTTTAAGGAGATAGGGAATGGTACAGTAGCAATTGACATCATGGAATTTGGTTTGCCATATGGCTGGTTCGGAAGATTGTTAGAAAGGTTTTATGTGCATAAGTATATGACCGAACTATTAAGAATACGGAACAGCGTAATAAAAGATTATGCGGAGAGTGAAAAGTGGAGAGTAATATTAGATTAAATTAACAATTAGGAATTAAGAATTAAGAATGGGTTTCAATCGGCGTCAATTCTTAATCCTTAATTCCTAATTCATAATTGAATGAAATGGGAGAGCAGAAACCAGGACTGGAAGTGTGTTTATCACCGGCTTTATTGCATTTGTACGATGTGAAGAACAGTATTGTGGTGATTATTGACGTATTGAGAGCTACGTCTACAATTTGTACGGTATTGTATAATGGCGCGAGCCGTGTAATACCGGTAGCCACTGTACCGGAATGTGTCAGCATTGGCGCACAGCTGGGAGAGAATGCCATTACTGCCGGAGAAAGAGACGGAAAGATTGCGGAAGGTCTGCTGCACGGAAACTCCCCTTTTGAATACCCCAGAGAGTTTATACAGGATAAAACGCTGGTACTGACCACTACAAATGGTACCAAGCTGTTGCATATGGCAAAAGATGCCATAGCTATCATCACTGGATCCTTTCCAAACATTTCTGCTGTTTGTGATTACCTTGTTGCCCAGGGCAAACCAGTCATTCTTGGTTGCGCTGCCTGGAAAGACCGCGTTAATATGGAGGATACTTTATTCGCCGGAGCGGTGGTAAACCGTATCAAGGATCATTTTACGGTGGATTGTGATTCTGCTGTCGCAGCAGAGGCACTTTACATTACTTCAAAAGACAATATCCACGAAGTAATGAAGCAGGCATCCCACTACAAACGTCTCGCAAAATTTGGTCTGGAGAAGGATATCCGGTACTGTCTGACCCCGGATGGCGCCAATGTGCTGCCTATTTACCGGAATGGAGAGCTTGTAGCTGCGGAATAGCCGCAAGATAATTTCTTTTCTTAAAGTGTTTGTTTCTGGAAGTGATGCGATGTAGTGTAGACACTACTCAAGCTGTAGCTTTTTAGGATTTTTCTGCGTACTTTTGTGAATTGCCTTTTCATCAGCTGCTAAATATTTTAGCGTTTAACCCAGGCTGATAAATAAACCGGGCAATTTGAGAAACTATGTCGCTGCCCCAGTTGCTTAAATACGTTTATAATAACGGAACCGATGAGGTGATCCGTAGGGGGAAGCGCATCTTTGCGACTGGTGGTGTGGAATTGTTAGAAGCTGATCCGGTTTTGAAATCAGCCACGTTCCGGGTAAAGAGCGATACCCATGCGAATTATTATCGCGTTTCAATCAGCAAATATCACGAGACGAGCAATATGTCCGTCCGTTGTCAATGTCCTTACAACCTGGGAGACATCTGCAGGCATGAAGCCGCAGCCATGTTCCAGTTGCAGGAAATGCTGGACAAAAATCACTTCGAAAGCTACGATACGCAATATAACCAGCAACATACGCTGGTAAAGATGAAGTTTATTGATCTGAAATCGCTTAAACTGCTGACTTCCAACGAAATATTTGCGGAAGCAGAGAAAATGGCCAAACCGGCTAAAGCGTTTAAGATCGCATCCGCCAAGGATGAAAAGGTGGAAGCCACACTCAAATATGAAGGGCAGGAATATCCGATGATCATACAGCGGAATGAAGAACGCTTTTTCGATACCGCCTGTAACTGTGATGAAACAGAGCATGCCATCTGTAAACACAAGACAGCCCTGTTTCTCAATCTTTTAAATAATCACGGTCCATATTATTTCGATACCCTGCGTAACTGGGACAAGGAAAAGAATAAACTGCTTGCCTTGTACGGGTACTCACTGGATGATAACCTGGAAGGAAAATTTACTTTCACCTACATGGAGGGGAAACCCTACCTGCGTGTACTGGATCCCGCCATCAAAAGAGTGGATGGTGTGGCGATCAGCAAACAGGCAGCTGCTGCGGCTCCTCCCCCTCCAACGGAAGAAACGAATACTATTACCCAGCGTATCGGGGTAGTTTTCAATGCTAACGAACCACTATATCCGTTCTTCCGGATCGACCTGGTAAGTGGTGAAGTAAATGATGAACAACGTGAATTTGTATCATTAGTCAATAAACTGGATCTGACCAAGTATGTTGACTTCTATTTATATAAAGAATCTGACCGTGACCTGATCACGCCTGTGCGTAAGGTACAGGGTATGGAGGTTAGTAAATTCCTTAGTAAGAACTCCCCTTTTGCGGGTATCTGGGAGAATATCACACATGACCATAACGAATCTGACCTGCCAACAGAAACCAAGGAACTGATGCTGGAATACCTGCATCCGAAACTGGCGAAGCTGTTTCCGCAGATGGCAGCGCACGGTTTGTTATTTCTCCTGCCTAACAGACAACAATTCAAGACCAAAAATCTTCAGCAGATACACCTGGCCGGTGACAGATTACAGCCTGTGTTTAAAACACATACCCTGAATGATGCCATCGAGGTGACCTGTCATCTGGAGATCGAAGGTGAACTGGTAAATGTGTCTGAAAATGAATGGGATAGCTCTATCCTCTTCCTGAAGAACAAGGTGTTATACCTTTTCGAAAATCCACAGGATGCACTGCATATCGAATTATTCCGCGAAAGCGGTAAAATCCGTATCCCTGCCGATCAGTGGAGCACTTATTTACAGGATTATCTCTTACCGCTGAGCAAACAGTATCAGATACAGTTTGATAATTCGCTGCTGGCGGAAGTAGATGATATATTACCGGAATGCAGGGTGTTCCTGCGTGAGGTAGGCGAGACATTTATTATCCAACCAGGATTTGCTTACCATGGACAGGAAGTTGAATGGAATGATGACGGTAAGATCACGGTACAGGAGGGTAATAAGGTCCTGATCATCCACAGAAACAAGGAAGCCGAACAGCAATTCGTAGAAAAGCTGAGCGGACTGCATACCAACTTCTCACAGCCCAATACCAATAACTATTTCTACCTGAAGGCAAAAGAAGCGTTGAAGAACAACTGGTTCTTCCTTTTCTTCGATACCCTGAAGGAAATGAATGTGCGTGTATTCGGTTTTGAGAACCTGAAAAACTTTAAGTTCAGCGCTCATAAACCAGTTACCAATCTGCAGATCAGTTCCGGTATTGACTGGTTTGATGCGCAGATCGAAGTGACTTATGGCGATCAGAAAGTAAGTATCAGGGAAATCAAGCAGGCGCTGGCAGGTAAACAGAACTATGTGCAACTGGCTGACGGTTCACTTGGGCTGCTGCCGGAAGAGTGGCTGAAGAAATACTCCCTGTTATTCAAGATCGGGGAAGAAAAAGACAAAGGTGCGCTGAAGCTGAGCAAGTATAATTTCAGCGTGATCGATGAACTGTATGAGTTTATTGACGATGAGGCGGTATTGATGGAACTGGAACAGAAGCGTCGTAAGCTGCTTCAGTTTGACGAGATCCGCAATATATCGTTGCCGCATAACCTCCATGCTACTCTCCGTCCTTACCAGGAAAGTGGTTTCCAGTGGCTGAACTACCTTGATGAAGTGAAGTGGGGAGGTATCCTGGCCGATGATATGGGTCTTGGTAAGACAATTCAGGCGCTGACATTCATCCAGCATTATAAGAATAAGCACGATGATAAATGTCTGGCGCTGGTAGTATGTCCTACGACGCTGATCTATAACTGGGAAAATGAGATCCGCAAGTTTACGCCGAGTATGACGTATCATATTCATCACGGTCCTACCCGTCTGAAAACAGCGGAAGAACTGATGAAGTTTGATATCCTGATCACTACATATGGTACACTACGTAGTGATGTACAGACGCTGATGAAACTGGATCTGGATTATGTGGTACTGGATGAATCGCAGGCGATCAAAAACCCGCAGAGTAAAGTAACCAAAGCGGCGCAATTGCTGAATACCAGGAACAAACTGGCATTGAGTGGTACGCCGATGCAGAATAATACATTTGATATCTACGCGCAGATGAACTTCCTGAACCCGGGTATGCTGGGTAGTGTGGACTTCTTCCGTAATGAATTTGCTACGCCGATAGACAAATTCCAGGATGAAGAACGTAAGGACCATTTGCGTAAGCTGATCTATCCGTTTATCCTGCGCCGTACGAAAGAGCAGGTGGCAAAAGAACTGCCTGAGAAGATCGAAACTGTGATCTTCTGTGAAATGGATGCGGAACAGCGGCATATCTATGACGCATATCGTAACTCTTACCGCTCCAAGATCCTGGGTGTTATTGAAGATCAGGGTATGGAACGTTCGCAGCTGACGATCCTCCAGGGTCTGATGAAACTGCGCCAGATCTGTGACTCTCCGGCCATCCTGAATGAGGCGGAACAGTATCCGAACCATTCTGTGAAGCTGCATGAGCTGACCCGTGAGATGAGTGAGAATATCAGTAACCATAAGGTGTTGATCTTCTCCCAGTTCCTCGGTATGTTGGGGCTGATCCGTGAGAAACTGCAACATATGAAGGTGCCGTTTGAGTATTTTGATGGTAGTACTTCCGCTACTGAGCGTGAACGCGCGATTCAGAATTTCCAGACCAATGATGACTGCAGGGTATTCCTGATCTCGCTGAAAGCGGGGGGGGTGGGTCTGAACCTGACGGCGGCGGACTATGTATATATCGTTGATCCATGGTGGAACCCGGCAGTAGAGCAACAGGCGATTGACCGTACCCACCGTATTGGTCAGACGAAAAACATCTTCGCCTACAGGATGATCTGTAAAGATACAGTAGAGGAAAAGATCCTGCAATTACAGGAGCGTAAGAAATCACTGGTTAAAGAGATCATTGCAGATGATTCCGGATTTGTGAAGAAACTGACGAAAGAGGATGTATTGTATCTCTTCAGTTAGTACAGCATATTATTAAAGCAGCAAGGCGCCCGCTATCAGCGGGCGCCTTGCTGCTTTATGCAAAGTATCTGACAATAAGTATGGGAAGTCCGAATGCAATACCCATTCCATAGGCCAGGTTGAGCCAGACCATAGAACCCAGGGCGCCCAGGTAAATCAGCCCTACAATAGGAAGCGTTACGATCCTTAACCACAACGATACATTTTTTCCCAGCCATAACGTATCCCACAGGACTTTTGCATCGCCGGTACTTGGAAAGGCATGCATGCCGATAGACATGCCCAGGTATAAGAGCAGAAAGTCAAATACGGAGCCATCGTTAAACAGGAATACGGGGATAGCGGCAGGGAATGCGATCAGTAAGGCCAGGATGGTATTGATGAAGAAGGGGCCGGTACCGATAAACAACTGGTGTACGGGATTGCGCACCGGTTCGTGTTGCACATAACCTACCGGATCACCCATCTGAAAATATTTTACATCGAAGATGGCAACGCCAAACAAGCGACAGAAAAACTGGTGTGCAAATTCGTGTACTACTACACCGGGAGCAGTAACAAGCGCTATATAATTACCTTGTACGAGCATTGGAGTAATGGTTTATTCTCTGAAAGGAGCTTTATCTGTAATAATATTATGAAGGGCCGTCAGTTCGCTGCTATCCTGCACCGGATCATTCTTCAGCAGGGCAAAGACTTTGTCAGCATCCGCTTGCCGTTGGTTGAAGTGATAGGCGATACAAAGCATTGGCAGTAATGTCTTGTTATCAGGCGCGAGTGTATGGGCCCGCTGGATAGTCTTCAGCGCAGCTGCGTCCATTTTTAGTTTCAGCTGGAAGGTAGCCAGGGACGAGAGTGCATCAATGGATTCTGTGTTTTGTGTGAGCAGTTGCGCTGTAAGCTGATAGGCTTCCTT
This sequence comes from Chitinophaga pinensis DSM 2588, assembly GCF_000024005.1. Taxonomy (NCBI): domain Bacteria; kingdom Pseudomonadati; phylum Bacteroidota; class Chitinophagia; order Chitinophagales; family Chitinophagaceae; genus Chitinophaga; species Chitinophaga pinensis. Next base: position 726,292 of record NC_013132.1, on the reverse strand, counting down.
ATACTTTCCTTGTTGTTTCAGTGCGCTGAGTCGCTGGAACCATGCTGGCCTGAAGGAGGGCGTTTTGCTGTTAATCTTTGCACAGATCGTCTCCACTGCTGCATAGTCATGTAGCTCATAATAGTGATTGGACAACATAATGGCGGCTGCGTAATCGTATGGATGTTCCTGAAGGTAGGTCTCCAGTGCATTACGATAAGCGGCGGTATCATCAGCCAGACCATCAAGATGGATGTCAAATGCTTTATCCTGGATATTATAATACCTGGCGTTATCTGTGAGCATAAGTAATTCTTCGCTCAGGGCATCGCCATATAAAGAAATTTCTGCCAGGTCTAGTAAAGCCAGCAGGCTATCTATTTTCGTGACGTCGTCATTATAGTAGGCGGCAGTGGCCATGTGTACGGCCGTAGCTTTGTGATCGGGAAAGCGTTGAAGTATATCCGCAAATGCTTTTTCTGCAGTAAGGTATTTGCGTTGTTCTGCCGCCTTGATGCCTTTCATGTAACCAATGCCGGCAGTGAAGTAAGCAGGCAGGCGAAACAGGGCGATGATTAATATAACGCCTACCCCTATGGCCGCCCATCTGACTTCTTTTTTGACAGGATAGCGGGACATCCGCTTACGGCAACTTTTGCAGAGGCGTACAGGATAACCAGGTTCAAAATTGGGATCGAAACAGGTTGAACAGCCACCAGAATTGGTATTGAAGTGGCCACTATATTCTCTCATAGGATATAATATATTATGCCAAAAGATATGTATTTAATCTGGAATCTGGAAGGATTAGCGCCTGCAAGGAGGCGGCGACAGATATTTTATAAATATTTTAACCCTTGGTTTTATTCCTATTCCATTAAATTTGCCTAATATTCTTTTTCAAGACTTTATACTTAAACATGAAGAAATTATTCTTTTCGATCGGATTGATGGCGGCTTCTCTCGGTGTTTTTGCACAGGATGCCAAGAATGCAGTTGCTAATAAGGCCATGGGAGCAGCATCACATTCCAAGGATTTCTTAGTGATTCAGTTAGGTTACGTTGGATTGTCAGGAACAGGAGCCAGCAATATTAACACTGGATTTAACCGCCAGCTCAATATTGCTTTCATGTATGATTTCCCGATGCAGAAAACTAATTTCAGTCTTGCCGCAGGTTTGGGAATAGGGTCTGATCACTATATGTTGAAAGACCAGAGTCTGGATCTGAGAAATACATCCGCTACTCCTGATTTCCAGGGAACCGATGCATACAGCAAGTTTAAACTGGCGACTACTTACCTGGAAATTCCATTGGAACTGCGGTATCGTCAGGTGCCTGAGAATGCTAACCATGGTTTCAAAGTGGGATTAGGTCTGAAGATCGGTAACCTGCTCAATGCGCATACCCGTTCTGTTGAGAATATCGCAGGATCTAAGCTGATTGAGAAGGAAGCCAGCAAACGTCAGTTCAATACATGGCGCTTTACAGGTACTGCAAGAGTGGGTTATGGTAACTTCGCGGTGTATGGTACTTATGCCATCACCACCTTATTTAAGGACAATGGTACTTACGATGTAAACCCATATTCTTTCGGATTTATGCTGAGCGGTTTATAAGCTGAGCTGATAATATTGAAAAGGGGCTGTCCGCAATATGCCGGACAGCCCCTTTTGATTTTATAAGGTATTATTTTCTCAGACGCCTTTAAAAACAGGTTTACGTTTCTCCAGAAATGCCTGTATCCCTTCTGTATTATCAGCGGTATTACCTGCTATTTCCTGGCAATAAGCCTCATAATCGAGCACTGCATCCAGGTTTTCTGTCATCCCCTTTGTGAGCATTTTCTTCAAAAGGGCGATTGCTTTCGTAGGTGCGTTGGCATAGAATGCTGCCTCCGCTTTTACAGTGGCTTCCAGTTCTCCGGCAGGGACCACTTTATTGATAAAACCCAGTTGCTGGGCTTCCAGGGCCGTCATTTTACTGGCTTTGGTAGCCAGTTCAAATGCCTTGTGATAGCCTACGGTACGTGGCAGGAAGTAAGAGGAACCTGAATCCAGCACCAGCGCAATGTTGATGAAGATCTCCACCATGGATGCCGTTTCGCTGGCGATGATCATATCACAGGCCAGCGCCAGGGAGCAGCCAGCGCCTGCGGCCACACCGTTTAACTGGCAGATGACAGGCTTCGGCATATTCCGGATGGCCCTGATGATAGGATTATAGCGTTTATGCAGGGATTCACTGAGATTACGTTTTTCGCCATTCATAGCGGCTTTGAGGTCCTGGCCGCTACAGAATGCTTTACCTGCACCAGTCAATACCACTACCCTGACGGCAGCATCTTTCTCTGCCTGTTTGAGGGCATCCTGTAATTCATAGCTCAGTGGATCATTAAATGCGTTGTAAACATCCGGGCGGTTGAGGGTGATCGTAGCAACACTATCCTGGATGTCGAGCAAGAGAGAGGTGAACATAACGTTGGGGAATTTTTATATGAATTGAAGGACCGCATTCAGCACCAATTGCGGTGCTGAATGCGGTTGCTTGATTAAAGTGTTTCTTTTAGCCACTGGAAGAACTCACGTTGCCATACCAGCGCATTCTGCGCTCTCAGTACCCAGTGATTTTCTTCAGGGAAATAGAGCAGTTTGCTCTTGATACCTTTCAGCTGTGCCAGCTGGAAAGCCTGTAAACCCTGCTCGATGCCTACACGGAAGTCGGTACCACCCTGGATGACCATGATAGGAGTATTCCATTTGTTGGCATATTCGCTTGGATTGAATTCTTTGTAGATTTTCGCGTTAGCCGGATCCCAGTAAGCTCCGATATCCCAATTGGCAAACCAGAGTTCTTCGGTAGTACCGTACCAGCTTTTCAGGTCAAACAGACCGTCATGCGCAATGAATGATTTGAAGCGATTGTTGTGAACGCCTGCCAGCATGTAAACAGAGTAACCGCCGTAGCTCGCGCCTACCGCACCAAGACGGTTTTTATCAACATAAGGTTCCTGACTTACGGCGTCAATGGCGCTCAGGTAATCACGGATCGGTTGTCCACCCCAGTCTTTACTGATAGCGGCGTTCCATTCTACGCCATGACCCGGCATACCGCGGCGGTTAGGCGCTACGACGATATATCCCTGGGAAGCCATCAGCTGGAAGTTCCAGCGGTAGGAATAGAACTGGGACAATGCTGACTGCGGACCACCCTGGCAATATAATAGGGTGGGGTATTTCTTTGCAGGATCGAAATCAGGTGGGAAGATCACCCAGGCCAGCATTTCTTTATTATCTGTGGTTTTGATCCAGCGTTTTTCCACTTTACACATACCCGTTTTGTCGTACACTTCTTTATTTACGGTGGTCAGTGGCTGCAGTATACCTTTTGGTAGCTGTACGGTGAAGAGTTCGGCAGCATGGTTCATATCAGTGCGGCTTACAACAAGGGTATTGCCAGACTGTCCGATGATGCCGCTGATATCAAATTCGCCGTCTGTTACCTGGCGGATATGTTTGGCATTGGTAGCAGCTACGTCTTTCTGCAGGGTGATTTCGTGCAGTTGCTCGGTGCCTTTTACTACAGCGAGGAAGAAGAGTTGTTTATTGTCTTTGCTCCAGGAGATAGAGGCTACGGTTCCATCCCAGTCTTTTGTAAGATTGGTACGGGCGCCGGTGGTACGGTTCAGTACAATGATATCGTTTTTATCCGCTTCAAAACCGTCTTTTGCCATACCGAGCCATGCCAGGTATTTACCGTCCGGACTGAATGCAGGGGCTACATTGTAGCCAGCGAGTCCTTCGGACAGGTTTTTGGTTGCATGGGATTCGAGATTGTATTCGTAGACATTGGTATTGGTGCTGGTCGCATACTCTTTACCGAATTTCTTCTTGGTAACGTAGAGGATGCTTTTACCGTCCGGGCTCCAGATGACGTCTTCAGCTCCGCCGAAAGGCATCTGCGGGCTATCATACAGTTCGCCTTCCATGATATCTACAGGTGTTCCAACCTGGCCATTTTCATAGGTGGCAAAGAAGATATGCTGGAAGTTACCGTCTTCCCAGGTGTCCCAATGGCGGTAGTTCAGGTTGTCATAGATCTGTACATTGGATTTTGGCAGGTCAGGGTAATGGTCGCTGCCGCTGATCTTTTTCAATTTCACTTCTTTGGAAAACAGGATATGTTTACCGTCCGGGGAGATACGCATGTTCTGCAGACCGCCTTCCACAGTAGTGATCTGTGTGGCGCCGGAGCCGTCAGCATTCATTTCCCAGCGTTGTCCTTTGAAGACGTAGGCGATTTTCTGGCCGCTGATCGCGCTCACCTCTCCTTCTGCACCTGGTTCTTTCGTGATCTGTATAGCGGTCCCTCCTGCTAATGGTATGGCGAATAGGTCTTTATCGCTCTTATTTTCAGCGATATTGTATTGTGATACGCCATAGATAACTGTCTTTCCGTCTGCCGTAATCGCCTCTCCGCTTACTCTGCCCAATTGCCAGAGCAGCTCGGGCGTCATTTTCTGCTGGGCCACTGCCATAGTTGATATAAAAAGTGATGTTAACAAAAGTGATTTATGCATGTTCAGATTCTGTTTGGACGCTAAAAGTAGGGAAAATAGTGCTATGGACTAATTCCATACCTTTGCAGTAAATTTTTATATACTTTGATTGAAAAGAAACAAGTTGTACAACAGGAAGAACGGGCCGTTATTGTGGGCGTAATCCACAAGGAGCAGTCAGACCGTCAGGTACAGGAGTATCTGGATGAGCTGGTTTTCCTCGCTGAGACGGCTGGTGCTATAACTGTAAAAAAGTTCACCCAAAAACTGGCCCGTCCCGACAGAGCGACCTTCGTTGGAAAGGGTAAGCTGGAAGAGATCAGGGATTTCATTGCAGGAAGAAATATCAATCTGGTCATTTTTGACGATGAACTGACCGGTTCTCAGATAGCGAACATAGAGAAAGTGCTGAATGTGAAGGTGATAGACCGTAGTGACCTCATTCTGGACATCTTTGCCCGCCGTGCCCGTACGGCTCAGGCGAAAGTGCAGGTAGAGCTGGCCCAGTACCAGTATATCCTGCCACGTCTGAAAGGTATGTGGAGTCACCTGGAAAGACAGGGAGGTGGTATCGGTAGCCGTGGTCCGGGTGAAACGGAGATTGAAACAGACCGTCGTATCATTAAGGAAAAGGTAGCCCTGCTCAGGAAAAGGCTGGCGGAAATTGATAAGCAGTCACTTACCCAGCGTAAGGACCGTGGTGAATACATCCGTGTAGCCCTGGTAGGATATACCAACGTGGGTAAGAGTACCATCATGAACCTGATGAGTAAAAGCGAGGTATTTGCCGAAAACAAGCTGTTTGCGACGCTGGATACGACTACCCGTAAGGTGGTATTTGACCAGACCGCATTCCTGCTGAGCGATACCGTAGGGTTTATCCGTAAACTCCCTCACCACCTGGTAGAGAGCTTCAAATCGACCCTGGATGAGGTAAGAGAAAGCGATATTCTGCTGCATGTAGTGGATGTTTCCCATCCACAGTATGAAGACCAGGTAGAGGTGGTAAACCGCACATTGCACGAACTGAAGGCCTTCGATAAGCCTATCATCATGGTCTTCAATAAGATGGACCTGTATGAAGAGCAGACGTTCGACAAATGGCTGACGGAGGATATCAAACAGGATATTCTGAATCAGCTGAAGGAAAACTGGCAGACCAGAACCCAGGGTAACTGTGTGTTTATTTCTGCAACGGAGCGCAAAAATGTCGAAGAACTGCGGGCGACTATCCTCAGTAAGGTAGTGGAACTGTATCGGGTACGTTATCCTTACAAGAGCGAATATTTCTATTAATTCTTAGCATGGCAAAGCAATACAACTGGCATCGTTTATCAGACCTGTACGCAAGAGAAGGTGAGATTGGCGTCCTGGAGGTCCAGGGTAAAAAGATCTGCTATACCAGATATGAAGAGCAGATCTTTGCCTTCGCCTATAAATGTCCTCACGCAAGCGGCATTATGGCGGATGGTTTTATGGATGATGCCGGTAATGTTGTTTGTCCCCTGCACCGTTACCGTTTTAATGTTAAAAACGGTTATAATAGCAGTGGAGAAGGGTTTTACCTCAAGACCTATCCCCTTGAGCAACGGGCAGATGGCCTTTATATCGGATTAGAGAAATCAAGCCTTTTCGGCTGGTAAGCCTGTTAATTTTCTATTAAAAGCCCCGGCTGTTTTGCGGAAATGCCAGCAGTGCTGTAATTTTTGCGCATGACAGTCTATTCTATCTCAGAGAAACAAGTCTGCCGGATGATGATCGGTCTGCTGATATTCATGCATATGACCGGTCTTCCCGTTACTATTATGGAACCCGATGGCGCCCTTTATGCCGGGATAGCCAAACATATGGTGCAGCATCATGACTACCTGAACCTGGTCGCTGATGGACATGACTGGCTGGATAAGCCACATTTTCCTTTCTGGATGGCTGCCCTCTCCTATCTGCTTTTCGGATTTACAAGTTTTGCCTATAAACTACCAGCGTTTTTATTGTTGATGCTGGGCGTGATCTATACTTATAAGTTTGCCAAAGACCTGTTGGTATACAGTGAAAAAGTAGCCCTCTGGGCAGTCTGTATCTTCCTCTCTGCGGAACACCTGGTCATATCCAGTACGGATGTACGAGCAGAGCCTTACCTGACAGGACTGATCATTGCCAGTGTTTATCACCTGTATAAACGGCAGCTGCTGCCGGGCGCTTTATTTGCTGCCTGCGCAGTGATGACAAAGGGGCCTTTTGCATTGGTTCCCATAGGGTTTGCTTTTATCGGTCAGTATACTTTTACCAGGCAATGGAAGGAGCTGTTTCACTGGCGCTGGCTAGTGGTAGCCCTGTTGATCGGTATTTTCATCACACCGGAATTATACGCGCTCTATCAACAGTTTGATGCGCATCCGGAGAAAGTAGTTTTTGGACAGACTGGCGTATCGGGTATCCGTTTCTTTTTCTGGGACAGCCAGTTTGGGCGTTTTATGAATAACGGACCCATTAAAGGGCATGGCGATCCCTCTTTTTTCCTGCATACCCTGTTATGGGCATTCCTGCCCTGGTCTATTTTCCTGTATGTTGCCGTCGTCAACTTTATCAGAAAAGGAAAATCAGCTCCTGAATATTATTGTATCAGCGCTGCTTTGTCGACCTTCCTGCTATTCTCTTTGTCGAAGTTCCAGTTACCACACTATCTGAATATCATCTTCCCTTTCTTTGCCATCTTAACGGCGAAGTATATTGTAGATGATGTGAAGGAAAAAGTGTTCCGGATTACGCAGTACATCCTGATGGGGATCATGGGTGTCGCTATTATCGCAATATGGGCGCTTTACAGACCTGAAATCCATTTTTGGGCCGTCGGGCTTATTGTGATAGGAACGGCCGTTTTTATATGGTTTCCGTTGAAAGGAATGCCACGTGTATTCTTCCGTACCTGCATAGCGGCATTTCTTTTAAATATTTTTCTCAATGGACTGTTCTATCCGGATGTGCTCCGATATCAAAGTGGAAGCACCGCCGCGTTCTATGCAAACAGTGAGCTGAAAGGTGGGGCGGTAGGTTTTTATGGGCTGAACTCATATGCGATGGAATATTACCTTGATGCTCCTCTCCTGCGATATGATACGATCCCTGCGGGGCCATCACTTGTTTTTACAACGGCGGAACACAGGGATTCTTTAATCGCAAAAGGATATGCCGTGAAGGAGATAAAATCATTTGCACAGTTCCCGGTGACCAGATTAGACTTGCAATTTGTAAATTTTTATACGCGGGAATCCTCGCTGGAAAAGCGTTTTCTGATATTGGTAAATTCTTTTTGAAGAAAAAGTTGAAAAATATTTGGCGGGAATAAGAAAAAATCTATCTTTGCAATCCCGAAACGGGAAAAACACTCCTCCTTAGCTCAGTTGGTTAGAGCATCTGACTGTTAATCAGAGGGTCGCTGGTTCAAGTCCAGCAGGGGGAGCGGAAAAGAAAAGGCAATCAGCAATGATTGCCTTTTTTGTTTTTATTTGGTGACCATTAACCCAAAAATGACACTAAATTATTTATATTGGAATAGTGCAACGAACTTTAACATAGCGAAACCGACATTGTCCCGTAGGGCTTTCTGGGACGTGGATTTAAAGCAATTAGATTTCGATCGGTATCCTGAGTTTACTCTTGTAAGAGCTATGGAACGAGGAACCTCGAATGATATTAGAGAAGTTATTCGTTGTTATGGCAGCGACAAAGTCCGGTTTATTCTCACGAACGCAGAGAGACTTTTGCCTCGGGCGCAAGTTATTTCACGCAGACTTTCCATCTTCACAATAGTGATTACAAATGCTCTACGGAACACAACGAGCGAAGAATTATTCAATGTTTTAAGTCGGTTAATGAGTTTACCTGAATTGTCTGACTTTAGATTAGTCGGAGGTACAGCACTCAGTTTGTTAAGAGGACACAGGGAATCTCCGTCCCTGTCCATTAAAAACTATTCAAAATTTCCTTTGTCAAATCAGTCAATTCCGGAAACGTACTCCTCCCGAGATCAATTACATTTAATCCCACAATAGCCGCCGAATACCAGGCGGGATAAGACGCAGTATGGGGTGTTAAAGCCCAGATCAAAGGGCTGTATGGACTTGTCCCCTCATCAGGGAGTCGATGTTGTAATTGCTCCCGGTAAGCGGTACATTCTTCTGATGATATATCACCAGCTGTAAGTTGCTGTACAAGTTTAAGCGCGCCTTTACCCAGGTCGTCCAGGTCCTTTTCGATAAGTAAACAAAAGTTATAGGCAATAGTCCGTTGCTGCCTTTCCGTGAGCGGCCGGACTTTAATTTCAAAGATTTCCCAGTATTGTTTTGATTCCTGTTGTTCCATTGAATGAGGGTGACTTTGGATGATTGATTGGCATATGTAATAGCAGCGAAGATACTTTTTCCTTTTTGGTGGAAACAGTCTGGCCATTCCGCCGCGTGTTTAGTAATTGTCTGGCTATGAGGTTGAAAGAAACAGACTTGTAGCAACACCGTCCTTTTTCTTTTGTATTTATCACGTTATCTGTATTTTTATAAAATTACAATTGCCGCTTTTTAAGAAGTTTTGGGTCTGATATCGGATTCGCCCCATCACTCGATTGTTTCTATAGCTTAACTATCAACTTTGATGAATGGAACTAAAATTTATAGGGCAAGGTTTGGATCCCGTTAATGATAATCCTGTAGGAAATCTGGTAATTGAAGCACTGGGTAATACAGCTCTTAATGTTTTTAATGCATTTGTCGCATTTTTGAGTATAGGAGGATTGAAGAACATACTTGATCAACTTACAGCTTTCCGTGCGAGAGAAGGACAGGTTTGTTTGTTTATCGGTGTTGACCTGAACGGCACCTCAAAGGAAGCACTTGAAAAGTTGCTTGAGCTGGATATTGAGACCTATGTTGTTTTTTCCCCCAATAATATTATCTATCACCCTAAGATATATATCTTTAAAGGACAGCAATATTCACAAGTCCTGATTGGTTCATCCAATCTTACAGAAAGAGGTCTCTTTCAGAGTATTGAATCTTCTATTGCTGTGAAAATAGGTAGCGATGATGCGGAAGGGATGGCATTTCTTGCAAGTATTTATAGCTACTATGGAAAAGTTATGGACAGGACTCATCCTAATTGTAAACGATTGACAGCGGATATACTGGCCCTGCTTGTAGCGAATAGGATTGTTCTACCTGAAGCGGAAAGCAGAAAAAAATTCAATAACATCAATAAAGAGTATGCGGAGAAAAAATCAGCCGATTATGATGCTTTATTAAAAACGTTCCAGAAGTTGACACCCAAGCGGCCTCCTAAAGGATTTAAGAATGTTGTTAATAAAGATGAAATAATCATTGAAGACGATGACAGCGTGAAAGTAGTCAATGAAGAGATTGAGTTGAAAACAGGTATGATGTGGGTAGAAACCGGAAAGATGACAGGAGGCTCAAAAAACCAGCTTGATGTATCTAAAAGAGGCGTTTTAAATGGACAGGACATAGACGGTAGTGTAAGTTATTTTGGAATTGATCCGGATGATACTGGCACAACGCTGGATTTTAGCGTACATCTGGCAAATAAAATCTATAAAGGAAATACGGTAAAGTATACCCCAGATAACAGTAACTGGAGAATACAATTGAAAGGCAGAACAGATGATGGGGAACGGTTAACGCGTATCTCCAGAATGGAGCTGGGCCACGAAGGCGGCTTTATCGATAAAATTCTTCTCTTTACAAGGATCGACGAAACTAATTACAAGTTGGAGATTCTTGATAAGCAGGAGATGGATCGATTAATTCAGTACTCATCAGCCTGGGGTAAGATGGGAAATGCTACTACCGGCAGAGCTTATGGTTTTATTTAAAGCGTTCAGATTTGTTTTGAACCACTCCAGGTCCTCCCGGGTATATTGTTTACTGAATTCTGAGAGAACCAATGTGAGTTCTGATTCGCTTAACCCGTAAAGAGACATAAAGAATAAGTCTACTTTTCTGATTAAAGACGCACGACTTTCTTCAACCGGAGCCTGTAGGTGTAGTATTTCGAAAAGTGGTTTCAACCGGATATCATCGTCTAAAAGTGAAAATACGAGTAAGGATATGTGGTCTTTAATACTGAGATTACGGCCGTCAAATGGAATAACAATAGCGGTCTTTTCGACTTCGGGCACCGGCATTTGATTGATTACAGACTGCGTCAGGTCAATTCCGCTAAGTTTTTTCTTCAGGATAAAATCAAAAGTAACTGCGTTAAACATCCCACATAAGTATAACAGATCGTGTGGAGATGTCGTTAGAAATTGCACTGATTGCAGCGCGGGGATAAATGGTAAGATCGTTGCAATACAGGTACGTGTATTAGAGGCAGAAGTCAGGCTTCTCCAGGCCAACATAAAGGACTCCGTATGATTTTTTGATAGCTGTATCCATTTTTCCGTGTCTATAAAGAATCTCGACTCAGGATAGTCTGCTCTTCCATTCGCCGCTATTTCGCTTAATACTGCCGATGATGACTTACTCCCATACCTTAATTCCTCCGGTACGTTATTGAAGCCGGAATATCTCCCGTTAAATTGATTGAAAAATTTACCTTCATACACTGGCGTATTTGTAGCAGATTGCTTTTTTGTGATGAATGTTGCATGACTGGTAAGATGAACAATCCTGCCGAATCGCACTTTAGTATATATCTGTCCGAAAAATGGGAATTCATTAGACGTTCTCAACAGAAATCTGATCTCTTCTTTTGTTGAAAAGTTAGGAAGCATACCAGTAAGCGGATTCAACATCTTCAGATCCTGATGGGAGATACTGACATTTGATTTGATCGAATGAATTGCTGATACCTGCACCAGGTTCATGGCTACATCGAATGTCGACTTAGTCGTTTTCCCCAAAAGAAGAAAGCAAAACCGTTCTCTGCTATCAATGGCAAATATTTTCTTACGGTTGATAAAGTCGTAAATAGCAATGATAAGTTGCTCCTTTGTTAAATACTGGAAGAGCGTTTTATTAATCTGACTGGTTACAATAGCACTCTTTAACACCAAGCCAATTATGCCTCTCTGCGTTTTTGATTTAATGGCGATATCAGTAAATAATGCATAAGTATTTAATTCTCCGTTGTTTGAGAGATTGAACACCGGGTTTTTCTTGATATCACTTTTTGCATTTTCTATTTCAGATTGAAAGTTTTGAGAAAACGCGGCTAAATGAGTATTATTCTCAATAGTTGTTTTTATTTCCTCTATGCGGCTTTCCTTAAAATGATTATTTGAAATGGAGGTAGCATAAAGGGCATAAAATTTCTTCTCTTCAAAACGGATCTTTTCCCAGGGTGGATTTCCCAGAATTACATCATATTTGCTCACCTTTTCTTTGAAAATTGAAAGCGCTTCGTGATAGATAAAACCGCTGGAGAAAATTTCTATTTTCTTTTTTTCATCGATTGGAAAGGTGCTTTGTAAAAGGAAGTTTCCATGTATAAAATTTTCCGATACAGTTGCATAAGCATGATGTAACCCCGTGGATAGCAATAAGTTTAACTTTGCCACTTCCAATGCAAGGCAATCAACATCAAAGGCAGAGATGTTTTTAGCGACCGATCTGAGTATTTGCAGCTTTTCTTCAGCAGTAACATTTAAATTGTTGGCAACCTGCTCAAAATACTTCAGTATTTCTATCAGAAAATTACCTCCTCCACAGGAAAAGTCCACGAAACTAATGCTTGAAATCTCTTTTAAAATAGCAGCATCTACATGGTTTGCCGTAGATAATTTGTTTATCCCAAAATTGGATGTAAAAAACGTGTCGATTGTTTTTTGTGTAATGGATTTCGCAAGCTCAGAAGGGGTATAATAACTCCCTAGTTTATTACGATAATTCTTACCGGTAGAGATTTCAACAAGATTATTTTCATTCCCTGTTTCGATACCTAACAGCGTTTCATAAAAGGTGGATATATCCAGTGACAATACATCCGTTGTGTCTATTTCGCTGAAATGTTTATTAACAAGATGAATGAGTAAAGGATTAACACTATCAATGAGCGTTGAAAGCAAATTCTCCTGTGCAAATTGGGTTTTCAGCCAGTCATTTGCTTCCTGCACTAATTTTGTCGGGGTTTTACCTGAGTGATTTTTCAGGAAGAATATGGTAGCAATAAATAAAGCTTTGGTTGCAAACCGTTCTCTATTTAACTCAACTGGATTGATATTTTGCTGTTTGTCAAAATAAGCAGAAAGATATTCCCTTAGTATGTGCTCATATAGTGCTAATGTTTTATCCATTGTGTGAATATCCGATAGTTAAACTTTCCCCGGAAAGTGATATCAGGGGTTTATTAAAAAAGCTTGTTTGGTGATGCTTTAACAAAATAGGGGTAATCAATGATAACAGATCGTCCCGTTTTGCCAGAAAAGTATATTTTTTCAAGGACCTGATTAAACTTTCTATACTTACCACCTGAGATTTATAAGTGAATATTTGTTTTACGCCCAATTCGTACAGCATGATTTTGTGTAACAGATCATTAAAATACTTTGCTTTGGTCGTTTTAAACTGCGATATATTCTTTTTTATAAAAGAAAGAATGAATGAAGGATTTGTGTCTAGTTTATAAGACAGGTCTTCCAATATAGACTCACTACCGACTGAAAACCCATTGATGGACTTACTTGACGAAAAACAATTTATATCCATAGTTTTCGACAAAAGCATATCTAATTTTTCAATGTCAGTTTCCTCCATCTTCTTTTTATTGAAGACGGCTAACTCTCCTACAACGCTATTCAGTTCCTTCAGCTCTTTTTCATCAAAATTATATTGCTTTCTGATGGCTGCTTCGATTTCTGACTCCAGTAACAGGCGTTGATAATCATTTTGCAGATCCGATAGTATACAATGTTTAAGGTGTGCATCCAGGTCTTTGATAAGATGGTATTCCTGATGCTCAAATTCAATGTTGGGCAACTTGCCCTTGAGGTATTCCTCTTTTAACGCAAGACATTTTCTGCTCAGGTCTGCAATAAATGTATCGTTAAGGATGTTCGGCGCTACAGGTATTTTTGAAATATAACCTGCACTAATGGTAAACTTAGGATTGATAAGTTTCAGCAGGAATGTTGCAACTTTTGAATTTAGAAAGGCAAGGTGTGCATACATGTCGCCGGACGAAACGATGATCCCTGGACCTGATGCAATGAAAACCTGGTTTTCTTTTAATATTCTTACATTTAACCCTAGTGTGCCTGTATCGCTATATACGAGTTGTGTGTTGGGGATTTTGTCAATGTTTCTCAACGCACTACCCTTATTAGATTTTATTTTTTCTGCATTTGTTCCCCAGTTTACCTTATAGTAGTTCAATCCCATCCACTTGCTGAACCCCCCTCCTTTACTTACAAGTTTCCAGTCAGGATTTCCATTGACTTCCCAGGCAAATTTCACAAACTCGGCATTGTTGCCCGTTGATGTACCCTGCATCGGGGAGCCAAAATTAGCGTATAAATCTAATTTTTGAATATTCTCAAATCTATGTTCAAGATGATAGTTGAACTCGAAATTGTTATTTTTTAAAAATTGGTGCTGTGCTAATGAAAAAGTTAAATCTATTGGGAAAGCTTTGTCCGATACCATTTTTTTCTTCTCATGGTAGCTGAGATTTTTTAAATTATAAAAGTGAGTCGTTTTGTCGGAAGAGTCGCCAATAATAAATAGCGCTATATTCGTTTTTTCACCCTTTATATCTTCAAATGCATTGCTTCCCAAATCAACACATTCTATGAGCGTTTCTTTTTCAAGAAACATTTTCCTGAAATCACTAAAGGAAGATAAATACAACCAATTGTTTTGAGATACAACGCCAAGTCTGTCATGGCCATTCATCTCCTGGATGATTCTCTGAATGAAGGATACACAAAGATCTCCCTTGCTTTCAGGAATGTTTTTTTGGAGATAGTTTTTTAGTGAAGTGTCCATATCCCTTTTGCCCATAAACGGAGGATTTGTTAAGAACACTTTTATTTTTCCAGCTTTATCGATTTTGTCTAACCGGGTTCTGAAAGTCAATGCTCCAATGGTATCAGAAATAATATCAGGGTTTAAAAAGCCCAGATTGTCATCCGCCTGTCCACCATAGATATTGATTGTAGTTGCCGGAGAAGGTATTGCATAAATTGATGCTTTCACAAACAGGGAGAGTGCTGCGATTTTTGATAAGTTATTATCTAAATCATAGCCTGTTATAGCCTCCTGCAATAATACATCTACGATAGCCTGGTTTGACCAGGAAGGGAATGTTTGTTGATAAAGCCTGAAAAGAATATTAAATCCGTAAGTCAGGAAATTTCCTCCTCCGGAGGCACAATCAATGAGAACAACATCACGAATACGCGCTCCCTTAAACCCGGAAAGCGCCTGGGTGACAATGTATTTTACCATGTACTTGTCAGTAAAAAACTGCGTTGTGAATAGTAAATCTGAATTTTTAATTTTTACATTGTCTTGTCCCACCTTTTTAAAAGCGGCTTTTTCCAAATCTCTTTTCAGGTATTGATAAGACCAGGAAATGATGTCATCAAGATCGCCGTCTTCTTCCTGATATATAGCGTCTAATTTTTCAAAAATATTGATAAGGAGTTCAGTTCTGATCTGGGATTCAATCAGAGAAAAAATATCCATCAGTTCCGGAAATCGCTGTTGTATAAGTTCAAATTCAGACGCAAATGCGGAACGATAAGATGCATACTCTGAGTCTATTTTTAAACCGCTATTTTTTCTGAGGGAGAAGGTGGCTAACAAAACAGAAAAGAAAATACTTAAATCTTTAACGGAGATTTTTTTCTCTTCAATATTTAAGTTTCCAATAAATTGATTAATGAGACTTCTGATTTTCTGCTTCAAGATTATTTCCCCATTTTTTAGTAACAAAACTATTCATTTACAAGTCAGATAGTTTCATTTATTTGTTCTTGCTTCACCTGGACTCTTTAACCAGCATATTGCTGATTATAATTCATTTGACAACCTTTTATCTTTAATTTATCTCAAGTGTAGTACAACAATAATTTTGAAAGTCCGATTTTAGAAGACCAGTTTGTTTAGTTGGTCGGGCAAAAATATTAATTCTTTGGGTCTAATCCCAATTGGGCCTGAAAACGTTAGCTGATCAGGGAATCGACCTCATCTTTTGTCCGGAGTCCCTTCTGTGTTGCTGCACAAGCCTGACTTATCTGAGGAACAGCTGCTCAGCACCTATTTATCGAAAGGTTTCAGTTTTTCCTGACCCTCGTCCTCGCTCCTACGTATGCACAGGTATCTTCTGTCCGCTAGTCCCAGGATACTTCTTCCCGGCTTTATCCAGTCTGTTTCTTTCAGGATATTGGGCAATGCCAGTAGCTTGTTATTATTAATTAGTAGTCTGAATATAGTTCTGGGTCGTTAATCTTTCGTCTTTGAACGAAAGATTAACGACCCAGAACTATATTCAGACTATTATTTTAAGCCTTTTCATATGTCGCAGGATACAGTTTCCTGAACATAGCATAAGTTACGGATAAAACTGTAAATGCAATAATGGCATCTATTGTTGCTGCGAAATTAAGTACAGCCAGTTTGGAGAAGAATGCGAAAATAATGTCGAAGAACATGCCGGCAAATACCCATTCTTTCAGTCGAACCAGTTTTTCTGGTGTTAATAGCACAACAACACCACAGATCTTCGCTACGCCGAGAATATAGATAAAGTGTGGAGGATAGCCCAGTTGTACTGTGATGTCCCATACAACAGGATTATGCGTTAACTCAAAGAAGCCGCTTGCACCGAACCATAAAGACATGAATACTGCACCTATCCAATAAATTAATTTTGATGTTTTTGCGTTCATAGTATTGTTGGTTTTTAGTTGTTTTTGTGTAATTGTTTGTTTGATGACACAAAGATGTTCTAAAACCAATGGGCGGCACAGTAGTATCTGTCGAGGTGGACAAATAGGGAGGGCGACCAGACAATCCGGCGCTTAAATGTTTTGGGTTATCGGGGTTTTGTCAATTGTCGGCTAATAATTGGAATTATAGGGCATTCAGTTTCTGCATATACCAGTGATGTAGTCCACCCTCGTCAAATACATCGCCCTGAAGAAAATGTGCCAGGAACTCGTGTAATGAAGCGCTTAATATGACCTCCTGTTTACCGTCCTCATAAAATATTTCATAGCGGTTGTCAGCTTTCTGACGTAATGTCCATGTTTCTGAAGCGATCATGTAATCCGCAAAATTATACCAGTTACTTCCGTAGTTTTTAGCATAATCTTGAATGGTTGCTAAACTAAATATAGTAAATATATCCTCTGTACACTCAAAGCCGTTACAGATGAAATAAAATTCCCGGAACTCAGCTGGTAGCTCAAATCCAATCCGTTCTTCAAAATCCGCTATCTCTTTCTGCGTGGCAGGCGGATGTATTATTATCCCTGGATATCGGTGCTTCTGCCCGATGGCATTTACTAGTTCCTTTATTGCTACGCTCCGAAGATAAATAAAAGCCCACGGCATTACACCGTGGGCCTGACTTAAAATAAACACAACCCAAAAAAGGCATGCCGGCACTCGCCGGCACGCCCGATCTGCTATACAGCCAAAACTTTTTCCTGTCGTTTCTTAAACTCCGAAAAATTATAGCCTGTCTCTTTCTTGAATAACTTGCTGAAGTAGCAGATATCCGTGAACCCTAAATCCCAGGCGACTTCTTTCATGCTGGCATCTGAATACGCAGCAGAGCGCTTGGCTTCAAGGATTACACGTTGGCGGATATGGTGGCCAGCGGTATACCCCGTGGCCTTTTTTATAGCTTCGTTCAGGTAACTGGGAGTCACGCACATTTGCTCTGCAAATTCAGATACCTTCTTGTGTGATCTGAAATTCTGGTCTACCAGCTGGATAAAACGTTTCGCTTGTCTGACGTTATGATGCTGCTGGCTAACTGGTTGCTGACTGTGCGACTGGCGGGACATGTGTATGAAAAATATGTTGAGATAGCGACTCAGGATATCCGGACTATACAGCTGCTGATGACTGAACTCCTGGATAAGTTTATCCATAATGGATCCCATCTCCTGACGGATTTCCCGGTTATATCTGATATTAGCGGATTGTATGAGAACCAGCAGCAGATCTGCATGATATACTGAGTTATACTCCTGGAGAAAAAGTTCATTGAAACGGATGATGTAACCCTCTGCATCTTCATCTTCATCAATAGAGAAATGATGCGTCTGGTTAGGCATGATACAGAAGATCTGATCGCCTTCAGGGGAATAAGTTTGCATGTCCACTTTCAGGAAACTATTGCCGGATACGGTCCAGATAATTTCTATGAGCTCGTGAGCATGTGGGGTGTTGCCGTTAAATTCATGGTTGTTCCTGATCTGTTCGAATGTATAGATTTCAAAGAATGGTTTGGTGGTAGTCATAACATCAATATTTAAGCGTTAAGGAGGAGGATTTTAGAATGCCATTTCTTTTAGCGTGATGGCGTAGCGACAGGTTTTGTAAAGACTGGCATAGTGAAGATGCCCGTTATATTTTTTGCCGTTGATGAAGATCGTAGGAGCAGCATCCACACCATTGCGGCTTGCGCCTTCATAGTCATTGATGATCTTGTGAAATACCTCCCGGTGTTTTCTGCCTTCTTCGAAGAATGCCATATCTACGCCAATAGCTGACGCGAGATAAGGAAATATGCTGCGTGACAGGCGGGTCTGGTTCTCGATGATAATATCATGCATTTCCCAGAACTTACCGTATTTGGCGGCTATTTCTGTCGCAATAGCTGCATCCAGTGATAACGGATGTTTATCTGGCGCCGGATAGTGACGCAACACAAATTTCAGATCATTACCCATCATACTGCGAAGGTGCTGGATGGCAGGATATATAGAGGCGCAGGCTGCGTTATGAAGATCAGAATACATCACCAACTCAACAGGGGCGAATGGATCTCCCTGATAGTGATCGCGAGCGGCGTTAAATATAGGACGTAGCATATGGGTCGCTTTAGATTTTAGTGAATTAATTGCTTGCTGTAAGTGTTGATATAAAACTACTTTAAATGAAAGCTGAACGAAAGCGTCGTTCGCTAAACAGGCAAAAACTGTCGCTGTCGGGGGAAACTTGATGGCACAAAAAAAGAGCAGTTGTGAGCTGCTCTCTTAAATGACCGGGTTAACGTTACACCTGTGAGTAAAAATCTTCTGCCTCCTTTATCGCATTGTCTGTGAATCTTTTCAACAGATCAATGTGAATCTGTAACGGCGGAGTGATGGCCGGTGCTGATTCCAGTTCATCTAATGTGGGAGATAAGCGCTCTGTCAGTCCCATAATCGAAATGGTCGTTTTCAGGTTGTGCGCTGTACTTCTTAATGTTGTAATATCGTTGTTGTGAAATGCCTGTTGTAACTGTTCCAATTCAACCGGCATGGCATCAATAAACTGCCTGGTAACCTTTTTCTCATATACCTTATTCCCTTGGCTGATCTCCTTCATGTAGTCCAGGTTGATATACTGATAAGCCGGTATTTGTGCCGTCGGAATAACCGGCGTTGCTTTCTCCTGTCTTACATTTGAAATAGCAGCAAAACGATTGATCAGCTGATAAAGCTCCTTTTCATTGATGGGCTTGGAGATGTATTCATTCATCCCGTTGCTCAGGCATTTTTCCCTTTCTCCTGCAAGCGCATGAGCGGTCATGGCCACTATCGGTATTTCCAGTTTCATTTCCTTGCGGATGACGCGGGTAGCGGTATAACCGTCCATCTCCGGCATCTGGATATCCATTAGTATCAGGTCGTAGCGGCTCTTTTTCAGACAGTCAAGTGCCTCCATACCATTGCTCGCCAAATCAAAGGAAAGCTCCCACTCGGTAAATAGATGTTTCATCAGACTGCGGTTCATCTCGTTATCATCTACTACCAGTATCTTAACTTCATTGTTGGTGGTGATCCTGAACTGACTGATATCAATGCTGTCAGGTATCGGCATTTGTCGGGAGGCAATGGCATAAGGAATAAAGAAACGGAATGTCGTTCCCTTACCCGGCTCGCTTTCCACACTAATATCTCCTCCCTGTAATATGACCAGGTCTTTTACTATAGAGAGTCCCAGACCTGTACCGCCATATTTCCGGGTGATAGAATCTTCTGCCTGATTGAAACGGTCAAAGATGGAACCCAGTTTGTCAGGCTCAATACCAATGCCCGTATCTGTAATGGCAAATGCCAGTTGAATGATATTTCCGTCGCTCTGCCTGTTACTGACAGAAATGACAATACCGCCTTTTTCTGTGAATTTCAGCGCATTTCCGATCAGGTTTACTAATACCTGTGTCAGACGGGTAGCATCGCCGATAAGCGTATCGGGTACGTCAGAAGCGATCTCTCCCTGTAATACCAGTTTCTTTTCCTTTACTTTCTCACTGAACAGCGTTTGTATAGAGTGTAGTAGGCCGCGTACACTGAACGGATTGGATTCTATCCTGACCATACCGGCTTCGATCTTGGAGAGATCCAGTATGTCGTTGATGATGGTCAATAGATTCTCGCCCGCCTTCTGGATAGAACCAACGAATTCGGTAGAAGAATCATCCAGTTTCCGGGATTTTAAGAGATTGGTAAAGCCAAGAATGGCATTCAGCGGGGTACGGATCTCATGGCTCATATTGGTCATGAAATTCTCCTTGATCATGGCAATCTCACGGATCTTTTTCTCCGATCTGTCCAGTTCCAGTATCAGCTGTTGCTGCCTGCGGATCCTGCTCATTACAAACCAGAGCATGCCAGCTGCTGTCATCAGGATCAGACAGATCAGGATGATACCCCAGTTTCTTGCTCTTCTACTACTTTCATTGATGCTGTTACTTAGTTCCGTCATTACATGCTGACGGCTGTCATAGATTTTCCTGGTTACGGAACTGATCTCATTAGAGATCTCCCTGGCCCGGGGATTGGCGATCAGACTGGTATCATCCATCCTGCCGGTACGGAAAAACTCATGCATCAACTGGTTCTTGTTGTGCAATTTCAGCCCTGCGAGGTATTGCAGGCGTTCTATATACATGACGGCGCTATCGTCCGTATTCATGTCCTTTAGTGTATCAACAAATGCTTCCACTTCGGCAATCTTGGCGTCTACCCCTTCGATATGAGAGGTGTCGTCAGTGGCAATTGCTGCCCTGATCCTGGATTCCACCCAGATGATATCACGTTCAAGCTCCCGCAGCTTATTTCCCGCCTGGAGTTCCCGTAACAGCTTCTGATTACCTGTGATCAGCTGATCGATATTTTTGGAGGAATTATACTGTATAAAGGCCAGTATAAGCGTACCAATCAGGAACGCGGTAAGGATCAGGTATGTAAAGCGGTTGTTATTCATGTCAATCCGTAAAAGTCATATACCAGGAGCACCCTGTCGGGCAGGTTTCGCCAGACGGGCAAAATTGATCGCCGGGAGCCTTATTCGGTTAGCCGGCTTATAGTACGTTCATTCGCTTATTAAGGGCCTTACGGTAGGCGTCTGCCACGGGCAGGCTCTTCTCTCCTATGAGGACGGCTCCGTCCTGCAGGGTGTCTATTTTATCGATGGCGACCATATAGGAACGGTGTATTCTCAGAAAACGAGATGCTGGCAGGCGTTCTTCCAGGGAACGTAAGGAGGTATGTACGGCGAAGAACTTCTTGGCAGTGAATAACTTGACATAATCGCCCATAGCCTCGGCGTAGAGAATTTCTTCCAGTTTCAGTCTTCTGACAATATTGGAATCCCGGATGAAGATAAATTCATCATTCTCCCAGCGGATTTCCTCTTTATTACTTTCAACCACTTGCCGGGCTTTTTCGATGGCCTGCAGGAACCGGCCTGGGGTAATTGGTTTGACGAGATAGTCTGCTACATTGAGCTCAAATGCCTCTACCGCATACTCCTTCTTGGAAGTTGTAAAGATGATAACAGGCTTCTTATTACCCATGTTTTTGATCAGTTCAAGTCCGGACATTCCCGGCATTTCTATGTCCAGCAGCAACAGGTCTACTGTATTTTCCTGGAGATAGTTATAGGCATCAATGGCATTTCCGCACTCACAGGCAACAACAACGCCCTTAATCTGGCTGGTAAGTTCCAGCAATGTAGTTCGTGCGATGGCATTGTCGTCAATAATAAGTGTGATCATATAGGTTGCTAATGCTTATTTGATTTATATGGTGTGTCTATGATAAGTGAATTTTGTGCCAATAGATAACTATTTGATTGTGAGTGATATGGAGTTTAGTTCCATATGATGATTTGCGAAATATCGTTAATCCACAAAAGGAATAGCTATTTAATGATGCTTAAGCAGTGGTATAATGCCCCGCTATAGTTCGTTACAGGTTGATCCGCATTTCTTTAGAGACGTCGGCAATGGGATAAAAGACAGCACAATTTTAATACAAAATAAGCTAAAGTCAGCATTCGTTCTCTGCTGATCAAGGGTAAGAATCAATAAAAATTGAAAATACCAGTGAAATAGTGAGGGCTGAAATGACCATAATATTACCCTCTTAAGCCAGCAGATCTGGGATAAGACAATACAATTTCCATCTGCGCCAGTTCAGATAACAGGGCAGTCCTAGTGATGCAGCAGCGATGGATATCCTCCATGAAGATCTCCTGTAAATATCATGTGATTGAATTAACATACAGAAAAGTTCATTGCAGGAATGTCTAATCATCCCGCACGATCGCAGGTAAAGTCACTACTCCCCTTTTGATCTTCACGTTACCGTTATCAACAAGATCTGCCTCCTCAAGCATTCTTGTTGTAGCCATCACAGTTGTTTTAAAACCGAGGATGTGTGCTGTGTTGCTAATATCTTTCTGTCTTGTTTCTGCAATGTCCGTCAGGACGCTTACATGAACCATATGATCTGATTTTTAGTGTACTATTTTATTTGCGCAGGAGGTACTTGCGAAGGCGTGAGGCTTTGCCCGAAAGGTAAAGCCCATTCCCATGATGTACCCCATTGCTTCTTTCAATGCATCATTACTCCTGAAGTTCGGATTGGTGTTGATGTCTGCATGTACTTCCATGTCCACATTATATGCTGTGAAAATGTGACACAATGAGTAAGCCACTTCTATACTTCTGCCCACTTCTTCCAGCATCCTTTCTTTGATGCTCATTTTTCGTTGTGTGCTGAAGTTGTGGATATACATGAATCCACCTTTACCTTTCCGGAGAAAAACGATAACGGTGGCGAATTCTGTGATTCGTCCCTTTACCTGGCTATCGGTGCCGATACAGACTTTGAGATCATTACCAGCTTCTCTTTCAGCGATCAGCATTTCAGTAATTTCATCTGCGATAGGCCGTTGTATTTCGTCTCCGTTAAGCCGCCTCCATTTGTTGATGTGTTGCATTGCTATGTCATATTTGTTGCTAATAATTTTTATGGGTGTCAGGGGGACTCGAACCCTCATATCCCGATTCACATTCGGGTATTCTGCCCTTGAATTACTGACACCATTTGTATGTTTCCGGACTCAGATTCGAACTGAGAACATCACAGTCAAAGTGTGATATGTTAACCATTACACTATCCGGAAAAGTGTTGATCTGACCGGATTTGAACCGGTAGCCTGCTGCGTATAAGGCAGTTGCTCTAACCGTTGAGCTACAGATCAATGAATATGTATGCGCACACGAATCCCTTATGCAATCTGCATTTGCTGGGTACAAGACATACCTTCTCCACCACGGGATATACGTTCCTGTGCAGATGAGGATATAAAAAACCCGGTCGTTGCAACGACCGGGTTTTTTATATCTGAACTGAATACAGCGATTGCTTCTTCAGACTATAAAAATTCGGTTCGTTGGTAAATGGGTCTCTCGGGATCATAGCCCACGTTTAGCCACGCACAATGCGTTAACCCGCTTTGCTGCTGGCCTTCGCTGATGTGTTTGAATCGTATGGACATTTTTCGTGTATGCATAAATTGACAATGGGGTGAAAAAAAAAGCCCTGCAATTCCTTGCAGGGCCTGAGTTATATCGAGTTAGTTTTATTAACTAATTGATAGCGTAAACAGCCCTGCATGCATCATAGTCCTCTATCGGACCAAATGAGCCTCTGCAATTTTTATGTAGCTGTGTGCGTTGCATTGTTTGTTCTTGTGTTTTGTTTTAACGATGCAAAGATGAAACTATTTTTTTAATATTAGCATTTTATGTAAGAAAATTTTTAAAAAAAATATACCTTGTTTCACATAAGAAAATAATCGCCCAAATGACGCTCGCGCAACTACAAACAGAAACAACAGATCTGCTGTTGAAAGCTATCAGTGGCAGCAGGGCACAACACTTACACTCACCTACTTCAGATACGGATATCAGAGGAATTTTTGTGCTGCCTGCGAAAGAATTGTATGGATTGAATTATACCACACAAGTGGCCAATGAAACAAATGATGAAGTGTATTATGAAGTGGGCCGGTTTATAGACCTGCTCACTAAAAACAACCCGAATATTATTGAGTTGCTAAGTACGCCGGATGATTGTGTACTTTATCGTCATCCCCTGATAGAGAAGACCAAGCCTGAAGACTTTCTTTCAAAACTATGTAAAGATACTTTCGCTGGTTATGCGGCTTCGCAGATTAAGAAAGCCAAAGGCCTGAATAAAAAGATACACAATCCGGTGGAGCCTGCCCGTAAATCTATTCTGGACTTCTGTTATATCATTGCCGGTAATGGAAGTATTCCTTTGAAGAAATGGTTAGACAACAATGGATATACACAGGAGGATTGTGGTCTTACGCAGGTAGATCATTTCAGGGATGTTTATCTGCTCTTTCATCAGCATCAGATAAATGATGGTTCTTATCTGAAAGGAATTGCATCTGGTGACACTGCCAATGATGTGCAACTCAGTTCTATCCCTGTTGGCGTGAAACACCTGGTTGTAATGAACTTCAATAAGGATGGTTATTCCGTTTATTGTCGTGAATACCTGGAATACTGGGAGTGGGTGGAAAAGAGAAATGACGCCCGCTATCAGAATACCATGAGTCATGGTAAAAATTACGATGCTAAGAACATGATGCACACATTCCGTTTGCTTAGCATGGCAGAAGAAATTGCCACGGAACATAAAGTGAATGTAAAACGTAAGGACCGGGAATTTTTATTACAGATCAAGGCAGGCGCTTTTGAATATGAAGATCTCCTGAAAATGGTGGATGAAAAAATGCAAAAGATGGATGGCCTTTATGCCCGCTCAGGTTTACCTGATGCTCCAGATCTGAACAAAGCAGAAGATATATTGGTGAACATCAGAGCGTCATTTTATAAACATAGTATATGAACGCTGCATTCCATCAACAAGAGATAGCCGATAAAGGGTTTACGGTCATCGGCAATATCTTCACAACGGAAGAAGTAGGCGCGTTGGCCGCCTGTATTCAGGAGGCAGATACTTCAAACGATACTTTTCGGAAAACAAAAGATCTTTTTGCTATCCGGCAATTTCTAAAAGAAATACCAGCGGTAACAGCAGCGGTGTTTAATGACAAGCTAAAGGACGTGATCAGCCGTTTGTTTGGGGAAGGATATTGTCCGGTAAAGTCTATCTACTTTGATAAACCGGGTGATTCTAACTGGTTTGTATCTTATCACCAGGACCTGACCATTTCCGTAAAAGAGAAAGCAGAAGTGCCTGGTTTCGGACCATGGACGGTCAAGCAACAGCAATATGCTGTACAGCCTCCCCTAAATATATTGGAGCAGAATTTTACGATTCGCATACATCTTGATCATACAGATGAACAAAACGGTGCATTAAGAGTAGTGCCTGGTTCTCATAGAAAGGGAATTTACCGGCCGGAAACAATTGACTGGACGGTGGAAACCGAAACCATCTGTGAGGTACCGGAAGGGGGTATTATGATTATGCGTCCTTTATTGCTACATGCATCCAGCAGAACGACTAACCATCACAGACGCAGGGTGATCCATATTGAGTTCAGTGATCAGTCTTTACCTGCGCCGCTTCAATGGTCTGAGTTATTACAATGATCGTTGTTTATATTTTCGGATGAAGTAGATAATACTGATAGTTGTTCCGACAATACCTATACCGCCTGCAATTAATACCAAATGTGTATAGAATTGCAGCCAGTCTGTCTGTATACGGAATATTGATTTGGTCAGTAACACCCCTACGCTGCCGAGGTATCCGAATGAATCTGCGAGGTAGATCAGGAAACCTACATTTCCCGAAAACCGAAACGTCGCAATAAAGCGATCAAACAGAATACTGTTGAAAGGAATATATACCATGAATAATCCCAGTCCTACCAATATCATCCACATATAGAGAGAAAGACTGTGTTGCAGATAGATGATGGTCGCGGTCAGGGATAAGATAAATCCTAACAGCATAATAACCTGTGTCAATAGAAATGCATGATAGTTATGTTGCAGGAAAATCATGGATGCGATCATAATAAGAATAACCAGTGAAATAATCGTTTCCGTCTGTGTGAAGGTAGCCGCATTGTAGGCTACTCCCGACACCCGCCACATATCTGCCATGAAGCTATCCCTCACTTCTCTTAGTATGGTAACCAGTATATAGATAACGATCAGGGTAACTAGTCCCGGGAGAAATTCAGCGAGTAGTTTTTTTCTTTCCTTTGCTTGCATGGGTAGCCGGTGCATACGCATGGCTTCATCTTCAGCGTCGGGAGCCGGTATTTTTTCCAGCAGAAAGATGAAGACGATCAGTGGGAGAAAGAAAATAGCTCCAACGGTAAAAGGCATCCAGTATTCGCTGACATGTAATGATTGCATCACCCATTGTGCCGTGGACTTTGCCAGTCCGGAGGCAAAGATAAAACTGACCGCCAGCGCAGCGCTGATCAGATCTGTCGTTTTTCGTCCTTCTACAAATGAAAAGACAACGCCCCACAGCATGCCTAAAGGGAATCCATTCAGGAATAAACACCAGGCGTTATATGGTGGCGGTACTAACGCAAATAGTAACCAGGATAACCAGGAGACTCCAACCAGGATTAGTATTAAGCGTCCTCTCCCAACGCGTTTCATTTCAGATATGAAGCGGATGCCGTAGAACTTGCTGCTCATATACCCCGCTACCTGGGTGATGACGAGCACGATCTTATAATCAATTCCCCAGACGCTATAGCCGTTGTAAGGCGCTACATTGAACGCTTTTCTGAAGGCAAAAATGCAGGTATATGCCGCAAAAGCGACAAATGCGGAGATTAGGGCGATGCCCAATTGCCTGGAAGATAAGCGGGTAGAAACTGGTTGATGCAAAGAAAACAGGTTGATTCCTGTTAAAAATAACCATTAATTGCGCTCCAGGAACACAGCCTTTTCCTGTATAGGGATCTGTTTCCGGAAAGAGGATTTGAAGCCGCCATTGACAATATCACCTTTGATAGTCAACATATAGCGTTTCGTGTGGAGCTTGCTGGTATTGAAGGTAAAAGTGAAATGTTGGTCCTGTTTCAGGGGTTCCAGCATTTTGGATTTGCAGGGCAGGGCGCTGTAACAGGAAGCCTGACAATTACTGCCATCCTCTCTGACGGCAACCGGCATAACTGGCGTAGCGTTGCCCGGTGCAATATTGATTTCAAGATTATTCAGGTATACGGACTCCCGGACACCTTCAAAACTGAGTACGACATCCAGTTCATTATCGTTTTTGACCAGAATTTCCGGAACAGCGGCAAAGTAGGGGGCGATAGTGGTATAAGCATCTGTGCGATCGTATAACACGATCGTATCCAACTTGTACGCTAACAGAAAGTAACTACAGATGGCGGTAGTGGTCACAATAAAGATGGTAATGCCATATTTGAGCATAAGTTAAAAATATCACTGATTACCCGGAATGCAAATCCCTGAAAACAGGGGTTTTATGCAAAAAAAGAAGGGATGATCTGCATCACCCCTTCTTAGCTGGTACGAATATTTGCTTCAGCTGTCCGACTATATCGCCTCCGCTTACCGAGATACTACTGATTTTATCAGCGATCTTTTCGACATATTCCATTTCTTTCAGCTTGAATAACATCTCATTTTCTTCCATCAGGCGTGCTGTATTCAGCAGGCTGCGCGTACTCGCGGTTTCTTCCCTTCTCATGATACTGTTGGCCTGTGCTTTCTTTTCAGCGATCAGTACCTGGTTCATGATTTCTTTTACATCGCCTGGCAGTATGATATCGCGGATACCACAGTCAAGCAGGGTAACCCCCAGTTGAAATGCCTTATCCTTTACCGCATTCATCACCATTGGTGATATATCGTCACGTTTATCCAGTAGTTCGTCGAGCGTATAACTGGATATCTGTTCTCTCAGGGCTAACTGCAGCAGTACATACAGTTGTTTCTCATAGTCTTTGTTCTCCAACAGCTTATAGATATCAGCATTGCTGTATCGTACGGTGAAGTTAAGACGGATGTTTGCCTTGTCTTTTGTCAGGATCTCCTGACCGTTGATTTCTAACTGGGCCTGACGGGTATCTGTTTTATACAGCGTTATTACCGCCTCGTTCTTCCAGAAATAGTGTGTACCTGCCGCCAGCTCTTTAGTGAATTTCCCATCCACATACAGGACTGCTTTCTCGTAGTTTTCTACGTTAAAGACTCTTCGGTACGCCTGTAATTCAGATTTAGCCAGTACCGCACGGTCAATTGTTTCGGTGATCTCATACTTGGACAGGTCCGCCATTACGACTTTACGCTTTACCAGACCTTTCCAGTAGGCATACTGACCGGCAGGCAATGCCGTTTTGATCAGACCATTTTCATACACCAGTGCCAGTTCTTCCTGCTCCACGTTGATGATTTGCAGTCTTTCCGCCAGGTCGTTATGCGCCAGCAGTAAGTTCAGGTCAATGAAAGGCTGGAATGGCTTCGCCATATCACAGATGGAATAGGTACGTTCTACCGCTCCTTTCCAGTAGGCGTATTTACCGGTATTCAAGACGGTTTGCAACAGGTTATTTTCATATACCAGGCCAACCTCCTGCTGTTTGATGATCAGTATATCCAGCATGCTGGCCAGTACTTTGTTTTGCAGCAATACATTCAGGTCGGTAGCAGGTGTGAACGCTTTATACATATCATAGATATCGTATTTACGTTCTACCAGTCCTTTCCAGAAGGCGTATTTACCATTTGTCAGTACGGTATATAACTGACCGTTTTCGTATACCAGTGCAACTTCCTGCTGGTTGACAGTAATAACGTCCAGCGCATCCGCCAGGTCTTTATTTTGCAATAATATATTCAGATCAGTAGCAGGAGTGAATGGTTTGAACATATCACACAGTACAACGTCTTCCCCGGATTTCTTCCAGTGGCTTCCTTCATTTAACAGCTTTACGTAACGGTTTTCTTTGAAAACCAGTCCTTTATTGTATGCTGCTATTTTTACACGTGATATCATAGTTGAATAATTTAAAGTTATAGGGTATTTATAAGGACTCCTGCGGATTGTTAGTGAATAAATAATAGGATCAGCACCGTTAAAACTGGTACCTGCGGAAGCGGGCTTGAGTTGGTGGCGGTGTAACGTGATGCAGGTGATGATAACCGGTGTGCTACATAGTACAGGGATATCAGGGGTATAGGGATGAACCGGTTACCAGCCGGCTATCAGTTACACGTTCAGCAACGGTATCTGCCTTTTTCAAGGCGGTAGCAATCGGATATAATAGCCTTTTGCTATCGATCCAGGTCGCTGATCCTGTTGTGTGGGGCGCATTGTTATAAGGCAGTTTCGCCATCTGCCTGGCTTGTTTTTCTGATTAGAGAAAAGTGAATGAACCCGAAGGTCCGGTGCTAATCAATTGCTCTACCAACTGAGCTACCCTGTTTCCAGGGACAGGAATCGAACCTGTGACCCATAGATCCCTCACAATCTTTCGCTCTACCAACTGAGCTACCCCGTTTCCGGGAACAGGACTCGAACCTGTGACGCTTAGATTGCGCAGCAACAATTGCGACCTGCTTTGGAAGCATATTACCATCCATCGGAGGCAATACTACGGAGCTCTCAAAAGCTCTCATCCGGCCCGCCACATCATCTGCAATTGTATCATCAACGATGACAATACAAAGATGAAACCCATGTGCGCACTTTTTTTGCGCATTAGAATTTTTTTTCTACTTTTTGAAAAAATAGTCCCGATGCCCGTTAATAAGAATGCCCTTATCCGTTACAGAACGATAGATGCCTGCCTCCGGAACCGCAGGCGTAAATGGACCCTGCAGGATCTGATCGATGCAGTGGGCGATGCGCTGTACGAATATGAAGACATCAATAAAGGCATCAGTCGCAGGGCTATTCAGATGGATCTACAGGCGATGCGTAGTGACAAACTGGGATATAGTGCACCTATTATTGTGGTGGACAAGAAGTATTATACCTACGAAGACCCGGAATACAGTATCACCAATATCCCATTGAGTGAAGTAGACCTGAGCCGTATGAACGAAGCCGTGGAGGTCCTGAAACAGTTTAAGGGCTTTTCTCATTTCAATAGCCTCAATGAGGTGGTACAGAAACTGGAAGACCACGTATATGCCGCCTCTCATAATACACGCTCCGTAATAGAATTTGAAAAGAACGAACGCCTGAAAGGACTGGAACACCTGGAGCTTTTGTACCAGTCTGTTGTACAGAAGAAAGCGATACGGATCGCTTATCAGTCTTTCAAGGCCAAAACCGGTAACTCATTTGAGTATCATGTATGGTGGCTGAAAGAGTTCAAAAACCGTTGGTTTGCCGTGGGGGTCAAGGGTAAATCACTTGCAATGTACCATCTGGCGTTGGACAGAATATCAGAATTAGAACTTTTGGACGGCCCTTTGTATATTGAGAATGAACATATAGAACCGGTAGATTATTATAAGCACGTGATAGGTGTAACTGTTTCTGATAATGTGCGTCCACGAAATGTTAAATTACTAGTCAGCCATGAACATGCGCCATATATACTTACAAAGCCCATGCATCACTCCCAGGAACTCCTGGAGAGCCGGGAAGATGGTATCATTATTAACCTGAAGGTCCAACAGAATTTTGAGCTCGAAAGAGAAATTCTGGGTTATGGCGATGGTATGATCGTGCTGAGCCCACATTCTCTCAGGGACAGAATTCATAAAAAATTTCAGCGGGGCATACAGAATTACAATGACCCCGAACTGTTCCACAAATCTGAAAAATGAAATCGAAGCTTATTTGTTTGTTATTGCTGTTTGCGTGTAAAATATCATTTGCCGGATCCTCCCGGGATACTTTATTGGACAGGCTGAATCAGACAATTGAAAATGCACACGTTTATGATGCGGACAGGGTTAAGCAGATCAATGTCCTGAGACAGGCATTGTCCACCAGCAGACACCTGTCTACAGAAGAACAATTTAATATATGCCAGCAACTTTACGAACAATTCAAGGTTTTTAAATATGACTCGGCTTTTGCCTATGCCCGGAAATTACAGGAGCTGGCAAAGCAAATGAATGATTCTCAACGGGTAAACTATGCCGTTGTTAAACTGGGGTTTGTACTGCTTTCTTCCGGCATGTTCCGGGAGGCGGGCGACTATCTGCTGACTGTCAACGTTCATTCACTGCCTGACACCGCACGTGCTGAATACTACTCCCTGATGGGGCGTTATTACTATGACATGTCTGATTATAGCAGCGATACCTACTTCGCCCCTTCCTATACCCGGCAGGGAAATATCTACATAGATTCTGCACTGATGCTATATAAACCTCATTCCTTTAACTATGACTATAGTTATGGATTAATGTATCAGAAAAAGCAGATGCTGGATAGTGCGAAGCACTATTACACCCTTACGGTAGCCCATCAGGACCTGACCATGCATCAACAGGCGATTGCTACTTCCTCGCTTGGTAATATATATATACGTATAGGCAAACAGGACAGTGCTATTATTATGATGACCCGGGCGGCAATGGCGGATATTATGTCCAGTACCAAAGAAACAACGGCCATGTTTATCCTGGCCGAACTGCTGTTTAAGGAACGTGATGTAAAACATGCCTCCCGTTATATAGAATATGCGGTTGCGGATGCCTCTTTTTATGGCGCCCGGCTCAGAAAAGTGCAGGTAAGCGCCATACTACCTATCATTGAGGTGGAGAAGATCAATACGGTGGAAGCACAGAAAACGCTGCTATTCGTTTACTCGGCTATCGCTACCTTATTATTACTGGCACTCATCTGGCTGGCTGTAATCATCTTCCGGCAGTATAAAAAGTTGCAGGCGGCTCAGCAGGTCATTACTTCCGCCCATGCATTGCAGCAGGAAATCAATTATAAGTTGATGGAGGCGAATAAGATTAAAGAGGAATATATCGGCTATTGTTTTCAGATCAACTCTTCTTACCTCGACAAAATCAAAAAATTCAAAAAGCTGGCTGATCAGAAACTGACTGATAATAAATATGCCGAAGTCAGGTATCTGGTGAATAACATCGACCTTAAAGAGGAAAGAGATGAATTGTTCCGTAATTTTGACCGTATCTTCCTGAAGATATTTCCCAACTTTGTAACGGTCTTTAACTCCTTCTTTAAAGAAGAGGATAGGATCAAACTAAAAGACAACGAACTACTAAATACCGATCTCAGGATTTTCGCACTGATCAGGATCGGAATCAGTGACAATGTAAAAATTGCCCAGATTCTTGAATATTCAGTGAACACTATTTACACTTACAAAACGAAGATCAAAAACAAGGCAATTATACCAAAAGATGAGTTTGAAGAGCGACTCATGGATATTAAAGCCCTCTGAAAATCGCTCTGAAATGTTAAGAAAACCTGGTTATTATCGTTATATATAAATAACGATAATATAAATACAAAGCATTGTTAATCAGTAAATTGATTCTTATGAAAACATGTTTTAAAGCAATATTTTCTATATAAGGACCATATAAATTGTTAACCTGTTTCAGGCAGGCTTACTTTGACTTATCGACCGCAGCCGTAATCTATCCGACGCCGTTGAAACCAGTGAGACCACGTTACGATCAATGTCAGAAAAATCCGTTATGAATCAAATATGCCAAGCCCTAATTCAACTTGGTCAGGACTTATAGTGTGACATTATCCACGTTGATGATATGCCATCGGCGCAAAGAAATATTCCACGTTTGGCAGGCCGCCCAGGCCTACCGAACCCATTCATGCAGGCATCATTATTCCACAAAACCAATAAAAACTGATCTATGACCAATCTTCTATTTCGCAAGGTGCGTCTGTTATGCTCGTTATTACTGCTCATTGCAGGTATAGCCAGCGCACAGACCAAACCCGTGACCGGTAAGATCACGGATGAAAATGGCAGCGCTGTTCCGGGCGCCACTGTGCAGGTAAAAGGTACCAGCACAGGTACGGCTACCGGAGCGGACGGTACATTTAAGTTAAATGTACCTGCCACTGCTACTACACTGGTCGTTTCCTTTGTCGGTTATGTACAGCAGGAGGTTCCGCTGGCCGGCAAATCAGAATTTTCCATTGCATTGGTACCCACCAGTACTACCCTCACTGACGTGGTAGTAGTAGGTTATGGTACTACCCGTAAAAAAGACCTCACGGGTTCGGTAGTCTCTATTAAGTCCGCCGACTTTAACCGTGG
Organism: Chitinophaga pinensis DSM 2588; assembly: GCF_000024005.1. Lineage (NCBI taxonomy): Bacteria > Pseudomonadati > Bacteroidota > Chitinophagia > Chitinophagales > Chitinophagaceae > Chitinophaga > Chitinophaga pinensis. The sequence continues at coordinate 692,998 of NC_013132.1, read as the reverse complement.
TATCGTTACTGCACCTGATCAGCTGATCCAGGGTAAAGTAGCCGGTCTCATGGTAATCGCCAACAGTGGTGCGCCAGGTGGTGCTACTACTGTAAGGATCCGAGGTAACTCTTCCGTAAGGACGGGCAACCAGCCATTGTACGTAATAGATGGTATGCCGCTTGACGGCCGTACCGCTAAGCCTTCTGTTAGCGCCAACGGTCTTGGTCAGACCCCGGATGCTAACCCGCTTAACTTCATCAACTCCTTTGACATTCAGTCAATGGATGTACTGAAAGATGCGTCGGCAACCGCCATCTACGGTGCGAGAGGTGCTAACGGTGTGGTAATTATCACTACTAAGAAAGGCGCTGTCGGTGCTCCTCGTCTGGATGTCAGCTATTCTGCCGGTATGAGTAAGATCCTGAAGAAACTGGATGTACTGAATGCGGACGAGTACAGAAGTGCCCTGAAGCAATATAGTCTTACCGGCGGTGATAATGGCTCCAGCGTTAACGCGATGGAGAGCATCCTGCGCACCGGTACCACGCACAACGTCAATGTAGGCGTTAGCGGCGGTAATGAAAATGGCGTTTACAGAGCGTCTTTCGGTATGCTGGATCAGCAGGGTATCGTAAAGAAAACCGGTCTGAAGAAATACACTGCCAACCTGAACGGTCAGTATAAATTGATGGAAAATAAAAGACTGGGACTGGATTACTCTATCCAGGCAGCACATACTACCGAACAGATCGCACCTATTACCAATAACGCTGGTTTTACGGGTAGTCTGGTCGGTCAGGCACTCCAGTGGAATCCAACATTGGCACTGCGTAAGGCGGATGGCTCATTTAATATCCTGGGTGAAGGTTCTGCCATCAACCCGGAAGCAATGTCAGCTGCTTATGATGATAAAGTGAATATCAACAGTATCGTAGCCAGCATTTCTCCTTCTTACAAGATCACTGACAACCTGGAATACCGTTTTACTTATAGTATCAATCATCAGGTAGGAGAAAGAGAAACCCAGATAGCCTCCTTTATCAACATCGCTCAGGTAATGAATAACGGACAGGCTTATTATGGTACCACTACCCTGACATCTCAGCTGATGACACATACCCTGAACTATAGCAAACAGCTCACACCAGCATTATTCCTGGGTGCTGTGATCGGGTATGAGCGCCAGGATTTTGACTATAAAGGCAGAAATCTGGGGGGACTTGGTTTCACCACAGATGTGCTGAAATATACTGACATCCTCCAGAACCCTTCCCAAACGAATACTTTTATCAACTCCTTCCGCAATCCTGAATCAAAACTCCAGTCCTATTTCGGTAGGGCTAACCTGAATTTCCTGGACAAATACCTGTTGACAGCAACCCTGAGAGCAGATGGTTCCAGTAAGTTTGGTTCCAATAACAGATATGGTTACTTCCCGTCTTTCGCTGCAAAATGGAATATCAGTAATGAGGCTTTCCTGAAAGACAATAAAACCATTAACCAGTTAGCACTGCGTGTAGGCTGGGGTATCACCGGTAACCAGGAGTTCCCTGCAGGTGCTGCACAGGAACAGTATACACTTAACTCAAATGGCGGCGCCAGTCTGAGCAATGTAGCTAACCCTAACCTGAAATGGGAAAGCTCTAAACAGCTGAACGCCGGTATCGATTATACCTTCTTTGGCGGCAGATTATATGGTAGTGTAGACTACTTCCATAAAAATACCTCCGACCTGCTGTTCAACTTCCCGGCTATCCAGCCTGCACCTGCATCCAACTACTGGATCAATCTGCCAGCTAACGTGATCAACAAGGGTATTGAAGTGGTATTACGCGGAGACGTCGTTTCTACCAAGGATTTCAACTGGAATCTCGGTGTGAACGCTACATTCCTGAAGAACAGACTGGAAAATTATGATGGTCCGCCGGTATTAACAGGTTCGATTAGTGGTCAGGGGGTATCTGATGCGTATGCACAGCGTCTGGCAAACAACGAACCACTTAACACATTCTATCTGAGAAGATTCGAAGGATTTGATGCCAATGGTCAGGGTCAGTATACAGATGGAGGTAACACCCTGTTCTTCAAGGGAGATCCGAACCCTAAAACCATGTTGGGTATCATCACTGCTGTGAATTATAAAAAATGGGCATTGAATGTGAGCGCGCATGGTGCTTACGGATTTGATGTCTATAATAACACTGCTAACACTGTATTACCGCTGAATAACCTGGGTTCCAGGAACGTGGCTAAAGATGTGATAGGGACCAAAGAAAATCTCTCCAATCCGATTACAGTATCCAGCCGCTATCTGGAAAAGGGCAATTTCATGAAATTGGATAATGCCACCATCAGTTATAGTATCGGGAACATAGGTAAGGTGATCAAGAATGCATCCATTTACATCACCGGACAAAATCTCTTCATCATCACGAAGTATTCAGGATTTGACCCGGAAGTGAATACGGATAAAAGTATCAATGGCGTAACCTCCTTTGGTATTGAGTATTCCCCTTATCCTACCGCCAGGAACTTTCTGGCAGGCATCAATTTCTCGTTATAATTCACTGATTTAAAAACTACTACTATGCGATTGAATAGAATAGTCATCATATTATCACTTGCATTCGGATGTGGATTATCCTCCTGCTCTCTCGACGAGCAGCTGGGATCTACACTGACCCGCGAGCAGGCAGATTCACTGATCGAGGTGCCAGCGCTGCTGGTATCTGCCTATAATGGTCTTCAGTTACCTTATCAGGACCAGTCTAACTTCTGGGCACTCCAGGAAATGACCGCAGATGAAGCGGTGGCCCCTACCCGTGGTGGTGACTGGGATGATAACGGTGTATGGCGTGCATTGAAACTGCACAACTGGACACCAGATCATACTTATATCAGCAATACCTTTTCAAATATCCTGCAGCTGCAGTTCCTCGCTTCGAATGTACTCAGCTTCAAACCTTCCGCTCAACAGGCGGCTGAAGCGCGCTTCCTGCGTGCATATGCGATGTATACAATCCTGGATGGATGGGGACAGGTGCCTTTCCGTAATCCGGGAGATACCTTGCTGAATGCGCCTAAGGTGATGAATTCGACGGAGGCGACTACTTATATTATCGGTGAACTGACCGAGATAATAAATGTACTCGACGAAAACGTGCCTGCTTACACCGCCAACAAGAATGCCGCAAGAGCCCTGCTGATGAAGTGTTATCTGAATAAAGGTGCATTTGCCAACAGGCAGTCGCCAACATTTGACGCTGGTGATATGCAGAAGGTAATCGAACTGGCAGATGCGATCACGGCCAGTGGTAAGTATAGTCTGACGAACTACTTCGACAACTTTGCTTATAATAATGATGCCGTGTCAAAAGAAAACATCTTCACACAGCGTAACGGACCTGGCTTCAGTACAGTGAGAAGTGGTAATGCTGTATACTGTCACTGGGCGCCTACCCTTCATTACAACCAGGATCCCAGTGGATGGAATGGATATGCGACGATTTCTGACTTCTATGACAAGTTTGAAGCAACAGACGTACGTCGTGGCGGCGCTTATCCGGGCGTTACAGATAAGAGTGGTCTGAAAGTAGGTTTCCTGGTTGGCCAGCAGGTAAATGCAGCCGGTACCCCGTTGAAAGACAGAAAAGGTAATCTGTTGATCTTTACCCGTGAGTTGAAATTACAGGAAACAGATCCGAACACGCTGGAAGTAACCGGTATCAGGGTCGTGAAATATCCACCGGATATGACGAATAATGAAACCAAGGGAGGTAATAATGCGAATAATGATTACGTGTTCCTTCGTTATGCAGATGTACTGTTGATGAAAGCGGAAGCCCAGTTGCGGACATCTAATGCCAGCGGAGCGCTAACCATTGTTAATGATATAAGAGCACATCGTCACGCGAGTACCTGGACTTCCATCGATCTGAATAAACTGATCGATGAAAGAGGCCGTGAACTGTACTGGGAAGGATGGCGCAGAGAAGATCTGATCCGCTTTGGTAAGTTCCTTGAACCATGGCAGCTGAAACCATCAGACAACCCTAAAAACCTGTTGTTCCCAATACCCACTAAAGACCTGGCTGTTAATAAGAACCTTAAACAAAACGACGGCTATTAATTTCTTCAGGAGAGACTGTTTTTAAGCAGTCTCTCCTGATTTTTTTTCATATGCCTGCGTGTCTGATTGATCATGCATATGATCATAAAGGATATTGTATGTTCAGAGATGTAATGTCTTCGTGTTACTAACCCTTAATAAAGTTTCCTATGCATTGAAATTTACATCTTACACTGATGCCGCATGATTATCATCCTGCGCTTATCAGATCATCATGAAGGGGGGATATGTTGCTGCCGACGCAGTGATCTGCTGGCAGACATAAAGATAGTGTAGTTTGGAAATGTGGTGGAATTTTGATGCAGCTTATTGCCCGGTTGGGGGTAGAGATTGGTTACCTCCACCGGGAATAGGCATTTTACAGACTATAGTGTCATAATTTTTTTGAAAACCTATCTGCAATAATTCTCCTGTTAAATCTGTTTTCTTCCTGCTTTCTGCAAAAACTGTTCAGTCATTCCTTCGCTACTGAACGAAAAATCCATCTTCATACCTGGATAAACGTTAGTTGTTCAGTGATAAGCGGCAACTAATGTCACTATAGACCTCCATTTTTATCGCTACAAATTTTCCAGCTGAAACCCTTGTGTATCCTTAAACTGAATGAAATGAATGTCGGTGTTTTAATGAATGTAATGACGTAAGGTTAATTAAAAAAGGCACTTTACTTTTGTTCTGTCATGCAAATGTGAGTGGCAGAATAATAATCGTTTTTCAGTTAACCATATCAGTTAGTAAATGCAACAGCTTATCCACCTGTCAATGAGAATAAAATATTACACTAGCTATCACTTGTTAGAAAGGATGATGTGTTATGTCATAGGAATAATGAGAAGTGCCTAATGATTATAGGAGCCGCAAGGTTGCTTTGTTTTCATGGTTATTTATTTAGGGGTTAAACAAACAATCGCATACCCGGGTGTCATTCCTGATACCTGGTCTTTAAATCTTTGTGTCGGCAATTTACTTGTTCATTTTTTAAGATTTCATCTATAGTTAATGTTTGAAGTTACAATCAGAGGGTTTAACATCAATAGACATTAATCCTTTTCCCGGGCGCTATTCCTGGCGCCTGGCTTTAATTGCTATGACGACGGGAGCATGAGTGCGGATAAGGTATTGGCTGCTGTTAGAAGGTGTGCTGATGGGCATAGTTGTATAAAGCATTAACTACTGAAACTGATGAAAAATTTAAGTTGATATCTCCTGTCTATATATACATCTATACTGTAGGATAGGTAAGCGGCGTGCCGGTAAGGTAGCGTGAGTGAAAGAAGAACGGCCGCCGTACCTCTTTTAGGAAGTCGCCGTTATTTGTTTGAGTATTTCAATTCTGAAGAAACCCAGGAGCTATTTCTGGCACCTGGAAATTTTTAAATAACTGGAGATAAAGATTTGCACTATCCAATTATGAATCGCTCTAACCGCATAATAGTAGGTTATTAGATTGAGTCCGGACGCCATTCCTGGCGTCTGGTAATTTATTGATTGTTGCGTGTGATATTAGTCAGGTGTGGTAGAAAAGATGAACGATTGTGTCAACATGAGGATGATGCAATGGAAGTGAGAATTGATTGTTGACACTAATAATAGAGCGGTGTTGGGTGAATAGTGCAGCGGCATTGAGTGAATAATGTAGTGCCGTTGAGTGAATAATGCAGAGATGTTGAGTGACTAATGTGGTGGTGTTGAGAAAGTAATGTAACAGTGTTGAGGGAATAGTGTAGTGATATTGAGGAATAATGTGATGGTATTGAGAAAGTAATGTAACAGTGTTGAGGGAATAGTGTAGTGATGTTGAGGAATAATGTGATGGTATTGAGGGGCTAATGTAGCGGTGTTGATCGATCATATAAACGCAGTATATCAATGTAAAATTATCAATGTGATGATTAACAATAAATCATAGCGAAACATGGGGTTAAAATTGAATACCGGGGATCATTCATGATCCCCGGTTATTTTACAGTATGTTATCTGAAGAATCTTTTATCAAAGTAACAGGAATAACAGTTAAACACTGGCCTTTTGCAACGTGCTCAATACTGCGTCATCTATGCCGCCAAACAGGGACACACCTGCTGCACCATTCTGTATGGCCAGACGAATACCTTTTTCCAGATCAGCCATATTACCATGGAAATCCGGCAGGTATAAACCTGCGTATAATGGGAATTTACCATGCAGACCGCCTACGCCTTCAGCTACCGCCTCTCCTATCCAGTTTACATCTTCTTTATAGAAGCCGTGATAGATCATCGGATTTACAGAATCCAGCGGCCAGTTTGTCCAATCCTGTCTCACAATACGTTTAGCGATATCTGGTGTAGGGAATACTGCTGCGGAGATTGGCTTTTTGTGTTGTTTGGCTACTGCTGCCAGATTGTTCACCACATTGGTAATGCGGTTGTACCTGAATCTTCTCCAGGAAGGAATCTGATCAGGATGTTCCATATCCAGCGGATCAACCCCTTTTTGCTCTTTATATTTTTCCCGGCAGGTTTCGCAATAGCAGAAATCATATTCAGGCAGTTCTTTTGACTGATCGATACCGTAGTTGCTCCAGAGGTTTACCGGCAATACCACATCACAATAACGCACATAATCCAGGTGTAAACCGTCTACATAGTCTTTAGACAATACGGCTTCTGCCTGTTCTTTCAGGTAGTTGATCACTTCTGGTTTGCTCGGACAAAGCCAGCGGTAATAACCTACATATGGTGGATGTGTTGCACAGGATTCTCCTTTTCTGTTTTTAGCATACCATTCAGGATGGCTGGCCAGCAATTCCTTCTCACCGCGATTCATTGTCCAGATCCATCGGTGTGCCTGGATACCATTTTCTTTAGCCGCTCTGAAATGTTTTTCACTGTCTGCTTCGAAGAAAATAAGTCCGATACCTGCTTTTTTATAGGCAGCATAACGCTTTTGCAGATCGGCAGTAGTGTCTTTTTCATCCGGATTGATCCAGACACGGTGTTTCGCTTTAGCTGCAGGCAGGGTTGCTGCTTTCGCTGTTGCGGACAGGGTTGGTAAGCCGGGTTGCATGATAGCCAGACTACCAAGACCGATTGATTTCAGGAAATTGCGTTTATTCATTTGATGAGTTTTGGGAAATTTTACCTTCCTGGTTAATAGCGCAACGTTGTTTGGTGTTCTTGTCGAGCAGTGTTGCGGTGAATTGATTCGTAATACCTTCCAGTGCTAATGTATAGGAAACGCCCTGTTCTTTAATGTTCGTATTAGTGATGCCTAAAGCCTGCAGATTGGTAGCATAACGGCCATTTTTTCTGCGGTATTGTTGTTGTCTTGCGTAGACATCCCAGAGATATTCTTTTGCTGCTTCGATAGCAGGTAATGTGATTGTTACAGGTGCACTACCCGCTGGTTTGCTGATGAAATTCAGATATCCCCATTTCTCAGGTGCGTGCATATTGATGATGCCCTGTGGTGACCATACCCAGTTATGTTCAGGTAAAGATTTGCCTGTTTTAGGATCTTTCCGTTTCACGTATTGCCCTTTCACGATATCGGTATCCCATTCTACCCTGGAAAAATTGATTCTCCAGCGCGCACCGTCCTTGGGGGTAAGTCCTTCGTTGAAAAACGCGAATGCACTGAAAGGGATGGCCATTTCTACCGTCCATTTCCTGTCTTTATCAGCAGGATTGTTCAATGTACCGTCTATCTGCACGGCGGTCTGTATACCTCGGGTATCCCAGGTCATCAGGGCATCGCCACCAACACGGTAAGGTTTGTTCATGAACAGATCCATGACAGTGTTATGCGCATTGATCTCAATTTCGAAGTATTTTTCGCCATCTCCATCAGGATCTACAAATACTTCAAAATCATTATCCTGAAAGATGATGGTATCATGTTGATGTAAGGTGGCCCAGATGTGCTGGTCTTCCAGTTCTGCCAGTATATACAGATTCTCCTGATCCCACAACATTTTCAGGCGGGTACGCATTGCAGGCGTAGGTTGTTTATCTCCTTCGATGTCGGTGAAGTCGTCACTCCACACGACTTTGGACCATGCGTCTTCATTGCCTGCACCGTCTATTTTGATCGGAGTAGAGGTTTGATAAGAATTATACTGCCTGGGTGGCACATAGGCCGGTTTCTGTTGTGCATAGGATGGAAGGTACAGGCATACCATTCCTAATCCTGTAATCACATGACGAATAAGTTGAGACATGCCTTAAATATAGGAAAGACGCCTGCTATTTTTACATTTTTTTCAATGGATGGTCTTATCGGATGATTAAATTGCAAAAAAAGAGCATAATATTAAATTATGCTCTTTCAAAATCAATATATCCCGCTTTAATGCGCTGCCATCAATGTAGTTATCTCTACACGTTGGTAATCAGGGCAACCACCATGATAGGATGCTACGAGTGCGCCCATGGCACAAGCAAATGATAAGGTATCTGCCGGTGAATATTTTTTGATGATGCTATACAGACATCCTGCTAGAAAGGCGTCTCCACTGCCGATTGTATCTGCCACTTTTACTTTATAACCGGGATGCTGATAGAATTTTCCTTCTGTGAATAGTGCCGCGCCATTTTCACCCAATGTGACAATGATCGTTGGAATCGCATATTGAAGACTTAATGCTTTTACCTGTGCTTCCATGGTATCCGGCCATTGGTGCCAGCTGCCGATGATAGACAATTCTGATTCATTCAGTTTCAGGATATGGCATTGATGCAGCAGGCTGACAAGTAGTTCCTGTTCAAAATGCGGCGGACGCAGATTGATATCCAATACGAAAGTGCGGTTGCCTTCCAGGAGTGATTGTAAGGTTTGCCGGCTGTCTGCATTTCTTGCCGCAAGACTGCCGAATACGAGAAAGGTATTATCGGTCTGTTGTGCGAGTTCTTTCAAGGCAGGCGTAAAGGCAATATAATCCCATGCTACCGGTTGAACAATCTCGTATTTCATTTCCAGCGGATTATCCGGGGAAGGACGTGCATATACTTTACCCGTTTCATGTACCGGATCTATCTGGACAAAGTCGGTTGTGAGCTGATATCGCTTCATCAGCTCCAACAGGGATTTTCCCTGTTCATCATCTCCGATACCGGATATCATTGCTGCGGGAACAGACAATTTCTGAAGATGATAGGCCACATTCATAGGAGCTCCTCCGGGTAGGGCCTTATCCGGCAAAATATCCCAGAGCACTTCTCCAAAACAGGCAACTTTGTATTGTGTCATAACTAACGTGTTTGCGCTCAATAAATTATATTTTGACTATATAATAATACTCTTTCTGTTCAAATTGAGAATTATTATTCTATAGATCATATCCGGCGATTTAATCGCAATGTTTCCTGCTATCGGCTCATTATCCGACATTCTCTTCTCATTAACCGGCATCTCTCTTTTTGTTGAGGGTAGAATGCCTGTTTCCTCGTATATCTGCTCCGTTTCTCCGTATTAACAGGCCATTATACCGTTATTATGCCCATATTTATCCGTTCATGAACGAAGAGATATCGGTGTAATATCGGCGTAATAAGGTGATACATCGAAGAATTGTCGTCCGGTTAATGATCCTTTTCAGAAAGACTAATCATAACCGACTATTCCTCAATATACTACTCTCTAAAGGAGATATAAAAGACCAGAGCGCTGGACAACGCTCCGGGTTTCAACGTTATCAACCTTGGATGTAATCGGAAGACCGAAAAAACACAGTCTCAGGGCATTATAAATGATTTATAACGCCTCAGATACAAGCAATGGATGTGCTCACAACATTGTTGACCAATGCCGCTTTGCAAACAGAAAAAAGTGTATTAAAAGCCGGATTGACTGGTTTTTGAACCGATACAGGTTTTTCAGAAAATGGATATGGACAAGAAATTGTACAGATATCTGATCATATCAGGATATAACAGCAGATAGAGATCGGATAAAGCAGACTTACTGTCTGACAAATAATGGATTATGGTATTAACAATCATAAAATGTCGGTTCAGGATAATAAAGATGACTGGTTTGGTTAACTACAATCAGAATTGCTCTGATAATGGTTTGTATAGATATAGCATATCAAAATGAATGAGTTGGAAGCATTTCCGCTCTCAACAGTTCAAAAGTAAAATGAAAAGATCACAATTGCTGAGTCCATTATGTTCATTTTAATTTTAATAGTTCGTTCCGTTCATTTTCTCAGTAGTTGAAATTTCAACTGTTGGAAATCAATGATTTAGTCGTAAATGCTCATATACTATTATCACCTTAAAGTGGTATGTCGCCTTAAAATCTGCTTAAAAAGGTATTAATATCTATAAAAATTTAAACGGTCGTTTGATTAAATTAAATGTTTGTTTAACTTTGTACCCACAATTCGATTTACACATGGAATACAATCCGAAGCAATTATTAATCCTGGAGTCTGCTGAGAAGCTATTCGCTTCCCACGGTTTTCACGCTACTTCAGTGAGAGATATTGCGCATGAGGCAGGTGTGAACATCGCAATGATATCTTACTACTTCGGTTCAAAAGAGAAATTGATTGAATCCATTTTCCTGAAAAGGATCATCAACTGGAAAGCAATCCTCAATGAAACGCTGAAAGATAATTCCAAGACATATATAGAAAGACTGGATTCACTTATTGAGAATTTTGTGCGCAGGATTATCGGTAATCCTTGTTTTAATCTTATGATGATGAGGGCACAGATCCAGGCGGATATGCTGGTAAATGATCTGATTCACGAAAGTAAAAAGGAAGTATACGAAGTAATCGGCGCTTTTATTAACGCCGGTCAGGAACAGGGGGTATTCAATAAAGATGTGGATGTGCTGATGATGGTCGCTACGCTTACTGGTACAACCAACCATATTATGTCGACCAGGCACCACTTCCAGCGCATGAGCAATCTCGAACATCTGTCAGATAGTGAACTACAGGAATATTTAATTATTCATACAAGCAATCATTTGAAAAATTTGTTTAAAGCCATTCTAATCCATGAAGCTTAATAGCACATACAGGCGTTTATGGTCTCTGGCAGTTTGCGTAATACTGGCTATACCATATACCAGTCAGGCGCAGGACAAGAAGAGCCTGTCTTTGAAAGAAGCCATAACGCTTAGTATACAGAACAGTAAAGAACTTAAACTTAGCAAAACAAGGATCGACGCAGCACTTGCATCTGTAAAAACAGCAAACAATGCACAGTTACCGGATGTTAGTGTTTCTGGCTCATATCTCAGAATCAACGAACCAAATGTAGATCTGAAAATTAAACTCGGAGGTGACAGCACAAGTTCAGGTGGAGGTTCTACTCCGAAAGTAAACTCTCTGGCATACGCTATGGCTACCGTGTCAGTTCCTATCTTCTCCGGATTTATCCTCCAGAGCCAGAAGGAATCCGCCCGTTACCTGGCTGAAGCTGCAAAACTCGACGCAGATAAAGACCGCGAAGCAGTTATCCAGAACACGATCAATGCCTACAGCAATCTGTATAAATCACAGCAGGCAGTAGAACTGGTACGTGAGAATCTGAAACAACAGCAGCAGCGTGTAACTGATTTCGCCAATCTCGAAAAGAACGGCCTCGTAGCGCGCAACGACTTATTAAAAGTACAGTTACAGCAGTCAAATGTGGAAGTGTCCCTGGTAGAAGCTGAAAGCAACCTGAAACTGGCTAATGTAGCGATGGACCTGCTGTTAGGTCTGCCTGAAACAACAGAACTGGTAGCAGATAACAATACTTTCGATCAGTCTGCCCCTGTTGCTTCAAAAGCAGCCGCTGAATGGGAACAGATCGCATTACAGAACCGTAAGGATGCCGCTTCACTGTCCGCCCGTGAAAAAGCTGCCACTGCAGGTATCAAAGCAGCTAAAGGTGAATATTATCCTTCTGTTGGTCTGACCGGTGGTTACGCTGCTATCTCAGTACCTAACGCACTGACGGTAACAAATGCACTCAACGTAGGTATCGGTGTTAAATACTCCCCTTCCGCTTTCTGGAAGTCAGGTTCAAAAGTAACAGAAGCAAAAGTAAGACTGCAGGAAGTACAGGTGAATGAGGAACTGCTGGTGGATAACATCCACTTGTCTATCAACAGAGCATATCAGGAATACCTGGTAAACCAGAAGAAGATTGAAGCTTATCAGAAAGCAATCGACCAGGCGGGTGAGAATTATAAGATAGTAAAGAATAAACAGGAGAACAATCTCGCAACAACTACCGACCTGCTCGAAGCGGACGTAGCCAATGTTCAGGCAAAACTGAACTTCGCTTTCGCAAAAGCCGATGCAGTTGTAGCTTATACCAAACTGCTGGAAACCGCAGGTGTATTAACAGAGACAGGAGCAGAAGCCGTTAAATAACGCATCTATCTAATTCAGGATTTTAAAAAAAGTAACAATCATATATATACTATATGGAAACGCAATCAGCTACAGCTACTAATAAAGGTGCCAATAATGTACAGGAGGCTCCCAAAAAGAGGAACTATCGTTTCATCATCGTATTGGCAGTCCTTGTTATCGGTGGTGGTGCATTCGGTATCTCAAAATATATTCACTCCCTTCACCATGAAGAAACCGACAACGCACAGGTAGAAGCAAACGTGAGCCCTGTCATCCCTCGTGTAACAGGATATGTAAAAGAAGTTCGTGTAAAAGATAACCAGGTTGTAAAGCAAGGCGATACACTGGTAGTGCTGGATGACAGAGATCTGCAGATCAAAGTTCAACAGGCAGAAGCTGCACTCGCTGCTGCTGAAGTAAACGTTCAGGTAGCAGTTGCTACTACAAACGCTGCCCGCTCAAATATATCTTCTTCTCAGGCAAACATCTCTGCAGTAGATGCACAGATCGAAGCTGGTAAAGTAAATGTATGGCGTGCAAATCAGGATTACGAGCGTTACGCTAACCTGATTAAAGATCACTCTATCACACAACAGCAATATGAGCAGGCACTGGCTGCGAAACAAACTGCTGAACGTCAGCTGAACGTTCTGCAGGAGCAGAAAAAAGTAGCTGCCCGTCAGACAAGCGCCGTATCTACACAGAGCGATGCTACCGCTGAACAGATCAACGCTGCTAAAGCAATCATCAAAGAACGTCAGGCTGAACTTGACAATGCTAAACTGACTGCAAGCTATGCGGTGATCCTGGCGCCTGAAAATGGTGTGGTATCCAAGATCTATGTACAGCCAGGACAGCTGGTACAGGCTGGTCAGTCCCTGTTCAGTGTCGTATTATCTAACGATGTATGGGTAGTAGCTAACTTTAAAGAAACACAGCTGGATAAAATGAAACTTGGCCAGAAAGTAAGCGTACATATTGACGCATTCCCTGGTAAGTCCCTGGAAGGTAAAATTACCTCCTTCTCTCCTGCTACAGGTGCTCGTTTTGCACTGCTGCCTCCGGATAACGCTTCTGGTAACTTCGTGAAAGTAGTACAGCGTCTGCCAGTGAAGATCGAATTCAATGATCTCAATCAGGCTGAAGTAAAACAACTCCGCCCAGGTATGAACGTACTGGTGGATGTACATCTTGACTAATAGCAGTTACGAATGACCCCGCTAGAGTGGTGCGGTGATAATTAAATTGGAACTACTCTCAGACTGGCATACTATTAATGCATGTTTCGTGTCACCTGGCGGGAACATTCGGTAACTGACCTTCATATAAAAACTAATAAACGTGTTACTACAACAAGAATCATTGGTAGAGTATGGCGCCCGCAGGGTGATCATTACCATAACTGCCATACTCTGTGCCTTGCTGGAGATCGTAGATACGACCATCGTAAACGTGGCATTGAATGAAATGCGCGGTAACATGGGAGCTACACTGAGTGAGATTGGCTGGGTAATCACAGCTTATGCGATCGGTAACGTTATCATCGTTCCGATGACAAGCTGGTTATCCCAACAGTTCGGACGTCGTAACTACTTTGCAGTATCAGTTGTAATATTTACTATATCTTCTTTCCTCTGTGGTAATGCCACAAGTATGTGGGAACTCGTATTGTTCCGCTTCATACAGGGTCTTGGCGGTGGTGCATTGCTGGTAACTTCCCAGACAATTATCACCGAAAGTTATCCTCCGGAAAAAAGAGGTATGGCGCAGGCGATTTACGGTTTAGGTGTGATTATCGGACCAACACTAGGTCCTCCTCTGGGTGGTTATATCGTTGACCACTATACCTGGCCGTACATCTTTTACATCAACATTCCTATCGGTGTAGTAGCAACTCTGCTGACACTGCAATTCGTAAGAAGTCCGAAATACGGAGAAAAGAAATCAGCGAACGAAATTGACTGGCTGGGTATCGGATTCCTTGCACTGGCGGTTGGTTCCCTTCAATATGTACTGGAACGCGGACAGGAAGATGACTGGTTTAATGATACGACAATACTGATATTGGGAATACTGGCAGTGATGGGCATCTTCTTCTTTATATGGAGAGAGCTCGTATATAAGAATCCGATCGTGAACGTAAGAGTGTTATCAAATGGTAACCTCAGAGTGGGCACACTCCTCTCCTTCCTGATGGGCTTCGGATTGTACGGATCCACCTTTATCATCCCGCTGTATACACAGAGTTTGCTGGGATGGACCGCTACACAGTCGGGTATGCTGATGATACCAGCCGCACTCACCACGGCGTTTATGATGCCGATCATTGGTAAGATGCTGGAAAAAGGGATACCGCAACAGTATCTGGTAGCAGCAGGTATGTTCCTTTTCTTTGTCTTCTGTTTCTGGGGGTATAAAATCATTACGCCTGACACCGGTTCAGAAGCCTTCTTCTGGATGCTGATCGTACGCGGTGTTGGTATGGGTATGTTGTTTATTCCGATCACAACACTTTCCCTGTCTACATTGAAAGGTAAGGAAATTGGAGAAGGTGCGGCATTTACCGGTATGATGAGACAGCTGGGTGGATCTTTTGGGGTGGCATTGATTACAACATTTGTATCACGCCGGAATGAGTTACACAGAATGGACCTTGTCAGCAAATTGGATACAAATAACCCGGATGTGATGAAGAGAGTGGCCGGAGCAACCGCTAATTTTGCTTCAAAAGGTATGGATACAAGAAGGGCGCTGGGTAGCGCTTATCAGTCACTGGAATACAGTGTCACCAAGCAGGCCACCGTTATGTCTTACATGGATGTATTCCTCTACCTCGGTGTACTGTTCCTGATCTGTGTGCCTTTTGTGATGATGGTGAAAGGAAAGAAAGCCGCAAAACTGGATCCAAGTGCGATGCACTAAAGATATTAAAGATATGTTACTAACAGTGTAACAGTTGTAGGTTTAGGTAATGAGCCGGAATAATCTTATTCCGGCTTTTTTTATTTGTAGTAAATGACAATCATAAACCCTATCGCCAGCTGTTGTTGAGCTGGCGTTCCATCACATAGTGGTAAAGTTCGAGCTGTAAAAAAAGGGCCATTACTAAAATGAAAATGGCCGGTTTCATTTTCTAGGTGTGTTGTAGCTCTGGCGATTAAGAAACTAAAATGCTGATAGTAAGTTTAGTACAGGTTAGTGATAAAAAAGGACTGATAAATTAAAAGACCCGAGGCCTGGAAAAGCCCACCGGGTATCTCTTTCCCTCAAATTAATCCCATACGGGTGCTTAACGCACCTGCGCATGGCTCGTCTTGATAAAACAGACAAGATTATAACATTTTAATGTCTATAGTTATTCACAACATATGTTTTTTAGTTGCAATGACTGTGGGGCATTTGAATGGCGGTGTAATCATTAATTAGGATAAAATTAAAGTAAAAAAGTTTACAAATGATGCTGTTATGTAAGAATTATCAATATGATAGATGTCATTTCAATCGGCATAGCCGGATGTAATAAAAAGCCGTGGTTATTCACATTTCCAAGCTTCCCGGAAATGTGGAAAAATATCTACGCGAAAACCCGCGTTGATAGTAACTTTGCAGCGCTAACGCCATGGCATTTTGTTTGCCCCCTAGACAATAGGACATAACCAAAAGAAAAAAAACGGACAATTACGATCAATTAATTCGAGAAGATTAAACGGATCCCAAAACGTACCCTTTATGAAGAGAATTGCATTCGCATTTGCGATCATCGGAACAATGCTGGCTGTTGTAGGACAGTATGCTATTATTAATGACTGGAACCTGTTCTGGTTATTTCACACACTCGGCTTTATCGGCTATATACTGATTATCAGCGCAGCCGCGTATTTTTCCCTGTTAGGCATTCATCAGCTTTCCAGAGAGGAGAAAATACGCATCCGTAATAAAAGCTTTTAATAAGTATATCTTTACGTGCTAACTGAAGAATTATGGAAGGAATGGATGAACCGTTTATACTCAAATTCGAATTCAAAGGGAAACCGCATATCCTGGAAATACATCCATGGATACAGCAATACAGGGTCTCCTTCAAGGTAGTTGTGGAAGGCCACGATATTACTTTTGAAAGAGATGAAGAAGGTGAATATCGTGCGATCAGCGACGTCAATGTCAATGCCGGTAAACCGGTTGACGCTGAATTGTTGCAGGAGATCGCACGTCGTATAGAAGAAGCGCTGAACGTTTAATCCTGGTTTGCCTCGTCAATAAGGGATTGTTCATCCCATCCCTGCGTAGCCGGGTTCCACCTGGTAACCCTGTCATTGGACATCAGCTTTTCCAGTTCTTCAATCCTTTCTTTTACGGTATTGATGTACAGCTTTTTATCATTACGGATAGCTGATAGCCCCTTCAGTGCTTTTTCGTCCTGCTTCCTGAATGTACTCACGTTACGTTGCGCCTGATAGGCTCTTACGCCCAGCAGCTGTAACGCATCCGCTCCCATACGGAGGGACGTGTCCAGCGTTTCACGATAGATATGCAGTACCCCCAGGTCCATCAGCTCATAGGTATCAGGGATATTCTCTGCTTTAACGAGCATCTGGAGATGCGGAAAATGTTTTCGTACCACTTTCACTACTTCCAGCGTCTGCTCAACAGTGTCCATCGCGATAATGATCACCTTTGCATCTGCCGCACCGGCAGATGCAAGCAGGTCATGCCTGGAAGCATCGCCGTAATAGACTTTGATACCCAGGTTGTGCAGTGCATCTACCCTGTCTGAATCAAGGTCAAGAATGGTAGCCTGTATGCCGTTAACGCGCAGGAAACGACCCACTATATTGCCGAAACGTCCAAAGCCCGCAATGATCACCGGATGCTTTTCCTGGATCTCATCCGCTTCACGTGTGTCATCAGTATTGGTTTTATTGAATCGTGGCTGGATAATACGTTCATGCAGCAGTAACAGTAACGGTGTAAGCGCCATGCTCAAAGCAACGACAGCGGTCATAATACTGACCGTCTCCGGGGAAAGTATATTGTTCTGTTGTGTAAACGATAAGAGGACAAATGCAAACTCTCCCACCTGCGAGAGTGCCATCGCGAATAAGAGATTCTGCTCGATACTGATGCGGAAGGTCTTACCCAGTATAAATAGTGTCAGTGCTTTAACCAGCATTAGCGCTGCTACAAGACCGAGTATGACCCAGGGCATAGAAAGTACCAGCCTGAAGTCAATAGAAGCGCCTACGGCCATAAAAAACAGTCCTAGCAGCAATCCTTTGAATGGTTCTATATCGCTTTCCAGTTCATGACGGTATTCACTGTTGGCTAATACAATACCGCCCAGGAAGGCGCCTAATGCCGGACTGAGTCCGACAAGACTCATTAATACCGATATAGACACCACCAGCAATAAGGCAAAAGCGGTGAACAGTTCTCTTACACGTGCCCTGGCCACTACCCTTAGCAGTGGTCTTACCAGGTATCTTCCTGCTACGACGATTACTGTTACGGCGCCTAATACCATCAGGGTCTGTGCCCAGGCAGGCAGATTATCCCGAAAGGTCTGCTCATGGGCAGCCGTATTCCCGGTGTCAGCGCCTGCCAGTAAAGGGAAGATAGCCAGCATCGGGATCACCGCGATATCCTGGAATAAGAGTACGGAAAACGCACTTTGTCCTGCGGCGGAAGAAAGTTGTCCCTTCTCTTTCAGACTTTGTAACACGATCGCTGTGGACGATAAGGACAAGGTCATACCTAATGCAAGTGAGGCATTCAGAGGTTGTCCGAGTAATAGCGCGAGACCGGTGACAATCGCCGTGGTGATCAATACCTGCAAACCACCCAGTCCCAGTATCGGCGCCCGCATATTCCATAATAAGGCAGGTTCCAGTTCGATACCTATCAGGAAGAGCATCATCACCACACCAAACTCCGCGAAATGCATAATATCCTGTCCTTCATGCCCGATGAAGCCTAACAGCGAAGGCCCGATCACGATACCTGCCAGCAGATAACCCAATACAGAACCTAAGCCCAGTTTTCTGGCAATGGGAATGAAGATCACCGCCGCCGCCAGATAAATCATTGTTATAAAAAAGTAAGAGTGCTCCATGTCATTGAAGTTTTAATTGTCCATCCCATCCCGTAAGCTTTCAAGCATTTGTCTGTAACTGATAG
The DNA here is from genome assembly GCF_000024005.1 of Chitinophaga pinensis DSM 2588. Classification (NCBI taxonomy): domain Bacteria; kingdom Pseudomonadati; phylum Bacteroidota; class Chitinophagia; order Chitinophagales; family Chitinophagaceae; genus Chitinophaga; species Chitinophaga pinensis. The sequence continues at coordinate 674,369 of NC_013132.1, read as the reverse complement.
CCGCCTCGCTGATCTCCTGATGGCTTAACTTATGCGTACCATAAACAACAAAAGGATCCAGGTATTGCATGTTGCAGAGTGCAGCCGTCTGTCTGAAAGGCAACAGGAAATCATTCACCGAGTGCCGGTGCCAGCCTTCTTTGTGATAGGCTGCTTCCTGAGAACCGGCGGAAATAGCATTCCCTGCTATCTTACCTCTCAATGCATTTCCGGTATGGCCATAAGCCCAGCCATGTTCCAGTACAAGATCCATCCATTGTTTGATCATTGCCGGAGCGCTGTACCAGTAAAACGGATGTTGAAACAGTATGATATCATGCTGTAAGAGCAGCGATTGCTCATGCCTTACGTCTATATTGAGGTCCGGATATATTTCATAGAGATCATGTAGCGTAACTCCCTGCATACCCCGGATGGCACGCACCAGTTGTGCATGTACCCTTGACTTCTCGAATGCAGGATGTGCAAATAAGATCAGAATTTTGGCCATAGATCAGATTAAATGTCGTTGGTGTTACTGACTAACAGATCAGGAGTATTCCTGTAATAATAGTCTGTACTGATTAAGGATCCCTGATTTTGAAACAAACCCTACCAGTTTATTATCCTCCAGTACCGGCAGGTTCCATGTATGTACTTCTTCAAATTTATTAATTACATCAGCAACATTATCGTGCAACTGGACGGTCACCGGTGACGGCTTCATAAACTGACTGACAGTCGTGATGTCATATAGGGAAGCATTAAACATGATCGGGCGGATATCATCCAGTGTGATGATGCCGTCCAGTCCGCCTGCTGCGTTGACAACACCGATCATATTGCGGTGTCCCTCCTTGATCAGCTCAATGAGCGCCCGTAGTTTCTGATCGGCCGCGATAGTTTGTACGTCTTTTTCTATAAGGTTCTCCAGCTTTAAGAGCGACAGGATATTTTTGTCATGGGCTTTGGTAAATATTTTTCCTTCTTCCGCCAGATGTTTCAGTTCGGGGGAGATCGGAGAAAACCATTTGGCCACCACAAAAGATATGGTAGACACAATCATCAGTGGAATGAACAGATCATATCCAAAACTGGACTCTGCGATGAGGAAAATAGCTGTCAGCGGTGCATACATCACGCCGCTCATTACACCGGCCATACCTACAAGAACCAGGTTGGCAAAGGGTACATCCTGAAATCCGAAATTAGTACAGAGGAGGGCGAAGAAATAACCCAGGAAGCCTCCGGCAAACAGGGACGGCGCAAAGTTACCACCATTCCCGCCTCCCTGGATGGTAAAGCTGGTGGCAAATACTTTCAGCAAACAGGTGAAACCTGTGAAAGCCAGTAATATCCAGCTTTTTTCAGGGAGATACCGGAAGAAACTATTTTGAATAATTTGGTCTGAGAAGCCACCCGTCAGGAGTTTGAGGCTGGAATAACCTTCCCCGAACAACGGTGGCATCAGCACACAAAGGATGGATACAATCACACCTCCAAGTATCGCCTTACGAAGCGCAGGCCATTTTAATTTTACCATGAAATGCTCGACATGCTGCGATATGACGATGTAGTAGCGGGCATATAGTGCTGATAATAAACCCAGCGCAATGTAGAAGGGGACATTATGATAGTTAAAGGGCTGTCTTGTTTCAAAGTGAAAAAGTACCTCTTCCTGAAGAATGATTTTAGACAATAAACTACCACATATTGCTGCCAGTATCAACGGAATGAAATCTGAAAACACAACACCGGTGAGCAATATTTCAAATGCAAACATCACCCCTGCTATCGGGGCATTGAAAGAGGCGGCTATACCGGCTGTGGCGCCGGCAGCTAATAACAGCGTTCTTTCCTTGTATCCAAGATTATAATTTGTAGCATAGTTACTACCGATTGCTGCACCAGTTACTGCAATCGGGCTTTCCAATCCGGCAGAACCGCCTAATCCGACGGTAATGGCGCTTTGCAGGATCTGGGAATACATTTTTACGGATGGAATTTTACTGGAGTTCTGCGCGATCTCATAAAGAATCAGACCAATTCCTTTTCTGGATTGCCCTTTAAAGACCCAGACTACCAATATGGTTGTCAGCAGAATTCCCAGAAACGGGAATAATGCATAAAAGATGACCTGTGTGCTGAAATGCACCCTGTACGTAATAAAGTAGTGGATATAGTGCACCAATACTTTAAGGATGACACCGGCCATACCGGCAACCAGCCCTACAAGAATACCTGAGAGAATCAGGAACTGGCTTCTGCTTAAAACTTTGTGCAGCCAGTGAATAATAATTTCGTAACTCCTTACTTTCCTTAAGCTATAACGTTCAAAATCCCGTTTAAACCTGAAAAATGAGTGATAACGTCTGATTGTTTTGATTTGGCTCATGGCAAATGCGTTCTAGTATCATAATTCAATCAATGCATAAACCTTGTCGTTCATGTACTTACCACCAGGGTGGCGAGCCGTGTAGTCAAGGTTTATCCAATATTCGCCTTTCATTTCGTGGTAGTGGATTTCTTTTATCGGTGGATGTGGAAATAGCGTGACGATCGCCTGTTTGATGATCTCAAATTCTTCTTTGCTGCCGCAGTAAAGCTCCGGATAGGCATGTCCCTGTATCAGTACAATACGGCAGCGTGCACCGATAGATTGCAGGCAGGACGCCATCAGAATAGAATGGTCGTCACAATCCCCTCCCAATCCGTTCTGGATGGTTTCCATGGGGGTAGCAAAGTATTCATCTCGGTGAGTATCCGGTACATATTTAAAATGCCGGTTCAGATAATGGAATAATGCCAGGTAGCGAGAGATTTTTCCATACTTGGGAAAGTATTCATCGAAATCTTCCAGGGAGTGTGCCACAGAGAAGTTTCTGACAAGAGAGTCTTTATAGTTCACCTTATCCCTGATGCCGCGTACGGTTTTGTCCCGATAGGTTTCTACCCTTCTGGGATAAAGGCTAAGGATGTCAAATTGTTTGTTATTCTTGGCGCCCCAGTTCCCCTGTACCATCCCCTTATAATCATTCAATACATTGTTGAATGAATAATTGTCGTTGAAATAGTTGATGCAAAGAATAGTGCATACCAGGAAAAAAGCCGGGATAATTAATGGTCTGAATACCCAGAGTAGCAGACGGGTAAAAAGAAAGGTAACCAGTACGGCAACGACCATATCCATGTGCCAGCCATTCATTACCAGCGGCGGAATAAAGCGGTTCAGGTAAGGTGCTAATGGTATAATAGTAAGCAGGCTCAGTAAATTGAGCAGAAATCGTTGGAATGTAGTGTATTTGCTTTCATCAATCGCCATTATGGTATGCAATAACGCAAAATTATGCCAGAAGACTTCTAAAAATTTGCAAATACGATCGGAAATGGTCTTTTTTTCTCTGAATTTGTGCTTTTAATGTATTGAATGTTAATTAGTTAGTTTTTGCGGCAGCTGTCAGTATCCTGTCAAAGTGCTTAAATGAGGTGCTTTTATTGATCAGTGTGATTTGTTGTTGTGCCTGATTATATTGTTTTTCGAAACGTGCCTGTGGATACATTTTACCAAGTAGTTTGTAGCCGGTCAGCAATAGCAGTTTGAAGTCCATCTTCTGTGAAATTTCGATAGCAGTTTCTGCTGTGCGGATAGCTCTGTTCAATTCATTTTCCTCATAATACACTTCTGCCATGATCAGTTTCTGTAAAACTTCAATATGGCGTCCGTTGGTAAAGTCAAAGGAATAATTGCGTATCAGTTTTTCGGTGTGCAGACATATTTTGCTGGCCATAGGCAGGTTATTCAGGCCCAGGTGGGCATATGCCTGCCAGCACAAAAGTGACAATCTTAACGGGTTCGTGCGCTGATGTGCCAGTGATGGATAACATTCAAATATCCGTTTGGTATAATTGAACATATGGGTGTAGTCTGTGAGCATGGCGAAAGCCAGACCGCTCAGACGAAATACCATCTCCTGTGCGACAGTCGGTGCATGGCGTGTACTACCGGTCAGGTAGCGTGGATAATTATATATTTTGTCTTTAATGCTCTCGTTGATGATCCCGAATTTCATGTATTCGTAGATAAATAGATAGAGGTCATAGGGAGACACCCATATTTCATCATCTATGGTATCGCGTGGGATCAGCTTTTTGATACTGTTCAGTTCCATCTCACAATGTTCTGCATCCAGCTGCAGCATGGACATAGTGAAAAGGATACTACGGATCTTCAGTTTGTCTTCCGCTACTTCTGAAAGGTCGAGCAGGGCGGTTAGTACCCGTTTTTTTCCGAAGTGCAGGAAGTTGTCATTAATGATACGGCTCAATGGATTTTTACGGAAGTACCCTTGAGGGAATACGGCGCTGAGCTGCATCTGTTTTTCTCCTTCATGCTGGTAATGAACGGCAAGGTATTCCAACAGGTAGGACTTTTCCATCGTGCTCAGCGGCAGGTAGAATATTTTGTGAATACCTTCCAGTTGTCCATTATTAATAGCATACCGCACGATCCATTTGAAAACCCCTACCCTATAGGACGATGCAGGTAGTTGTCTGGTGATCTTTTGCAGCATGGTATCTTCTATCACGTCATTGGCGTGTTTGATATAATGCATTGCGGCAAAATATTCCAGCAGGAACTGGTGGGCAAACCGCACTTTTACCAGGAACATGACCTCCTGACTGAGGTTCTCTTCTACCAATATATTATCGGCGAGTAATTCTTTATAGGCGGGGAACAGGTCGGCGTTTTTATTGAGCAGCAGATTTTTATCTGTGTATTGTCCCGCTTTACCCAGGTCCAGCAACCATAAAAGCTTTTCTATGATCTTGACCTTGAAGGTATTGGTAGGGGAATTGAATACCTTGATCTGCACAAATTTGGAGATCATCTCAAAAAGGCTGAGATGTTCATTGACAAACGTTTGTCCGGGGCCCGTATTCAACTGACAGAACAGCTGGAGATAGTAAGGATACCGCAGTTTTTGCAGGAATCCCTCACTAAAGGTCCGTACGGTAGCCGGATCAATACGGTGATTATATAATACGGACTTGACTTCCTGTTCTGTCAGATAAGGGACATTGATGCTGGTTTCTTCGTCCATTTCGGGGCCGAGGTACCAATATCTGCGGAAGGCAGGGTATTGTAGTGAATGCTGGAATATGTCTGACCAAGTACTGCTGCGGATGGACAGGATCACTTTTACCCAAGGGAAAAGATCGTTCGAATAAACGAATTCCTCCAGTTTGGTATATAGCAGTTTCAGTTTATCACCAGCTACTGCGATCTCGTCAAATCCGTCAATAATTAAGATCAGCCTTCCCCGTATCTTATCAAAATGGCTGGCAAAATATTCACGGAAGTTTTCTCCTGTACCGAGGTTCAGCTGATTATCGAGCCAGGTGGCCAGTGAGAATCCTCTTAGCAGGAGACTACCGGCAGCGTGTGCATGAATAAACCAGCAGATATCCTTTTTATACTTGGCGTCTTTACTGAACCAGAAGTGTTCTGCCATATGTACGAGGGTCACTGATTTACCCCAGCCGGAAGGAGCGATCAGCGCTGTGGCAGCATAGTCGCTTTCCAGGAAACGTTCAATATGGGCAAAGCAGGATGGCCTTGGCACCGTTAGTGCGAATGGGATACCTGATCTGTTTTTCAGTGTGAGGATTGTATAGTGGGAGATGGTGACAGCCTTATTTTTAAGGTCGAGCCATTTGCTGTCGTTCAGTTCATTACCATCGGTCTGCACATAGTGCTGTGCCTGGAAATCGTCCCAGTCGCGGTAATTACAGTACTGCGCTAAGGTATTTAGCGTATAACGTGAAAAACTATGTTTGGTCGTTGCAAAACCGAATACTCTTTTTAGAGTGGTCTCGCTGACGGCCTTGGTAGTTTCATCCCTAATGAGATCAGAGAGTCTTTTGCAATCGCTGGGCGTAATTGTGTCAGCGCCGAACTTTCTTGATACTTCATTTTGCAGAGTTATGATAAAGTCATAGGAGAGATCTATCATATGGGGACAAGAAAATGGATTTTGAGTAAATGGATTTCGGTTCTCGAAAGTAAACATACGTATCCATTTTTAGTTCAGATTTATTTGAATAAAAAATGGATGAAATGAACAAAACAGATTAGAATGAACGGAATATAATATTGCTTGATAGTTAATTAACTATCTGAAAATTAATTGTTTCTGGCACGGCTCGCTAAAGTCACTGGTAACATTATCAGGCTGGAATATTTTTTTTGTTTGATTAGTACTGCTTATCTATTTGAGTGTGTTTAATAGCAAGGACTACCCTGGTAAAAATAATGAGTAGTCATACCAGGCAATTTTTCGCATGATCTATCGTTTGATAATGAACTTCTTCCCTGACTGACAACCCCCTTATCATAGTAATAATTTCCGTTACCATTAGCTTTTGAATGAAAATGAACGTTCGAAAACCAACGAATGAACGAAATGAACGGTATTTTCTATACTGAATAAAAAGAACCTCCTTTAAATCGTAGCCCCTACATACTTTCGCTTTGTTGTTTTACATTTTTTTAACAAAAACAACTGTATAAGGACGACCTACGTGTTTCATGCAATTGTTAAATCAGCCTTGGTAGCTCACTTATCCTTATCCCCAAGTTTCATAGCCTGCCTATAAAGAGTTCAAAAACCAGAATCCGTGGTACGAGAAACTGTATTTCAAACCGTGAAAAACATACACGCTTTATAACCCGAACCAATTGATTGCTATGCATTTCAAAGCTACTCCTAAAAGCCCGTTAAGAGCTTTTATTCTTATTTTCTTTTGCCTGGTCTGGCTGGTTGGGTTACCGGTGGGTAAGGCTTCCTATAAGAAGCTCCCCGTAACTAAAGCCGTCCCCAAAGATGGCGCAATCTCCAGGTTGGACAATTACCTATTGCATCACCCCTATGCACCATTACTACCAAATGCCTGGCGTAATGCCGGCGCTGCCGATGGGCCACTATGGAGCTACGCCGGCAGTCAGTCCTTTGTCACCTTCGGCCTTGCCTGTGCATTGTGTCGTGTTGACGATGGGGCTAATGCCATTGACGCCAATCCCAATACTGCCGCTACACTCGTACTACCGGTAGGCGCTGCAGGAGGGGTTGGATTAAAGCTAAAGTTCAGTGGTAGTTATCAGGCTGGTGACCAGGTGGCCTTCGACCTGGAAATACCTGACCAGATCTACTCCCAGCAGTTACTTTCCGCACTTTCTGTGACCTCCTTTAATGGAGGCGTATCTAATAATGACGCTACCCCGCTGAATAGTTCCCAGATCCGCCTCGACCTCTTAGGTCTCGGTCTTGGTTCTACGCCGAAATTTCGCGTAACAGCTCCTGTCACGCATGCTTTTGATGAAGTACAGATCAGTTTATCAACGCTGGTCAGCACCTTTACTTCTCTGCGTGTATATGAAGCTGCCGCATTTATTCCTGTAACAGTAAGTCCTGCGAATCCTGCTATCACTTCCAATGCTACTGTTACCTTCTCTCCTTCTATCAGAATTCCTAACGCCACCTATTCATGGTATACCACCCCCGAAGGTGGTACGCCCGTGTTTAATGGCGCCGGATTTACCACGCCTCCGCTGAAACGCAGTACTACTTATTACGTGGCAGCCACCAATCCCCTGGATGGTCTGGTTAGTCCGGTACGTACCCCTGTTACAGTGCGTGTGAGCGGTGGCGTCGGTCCTATCTGGACATATGCTGATCAGCAGGTAAGCCCTATCACCGGTGGTATTGCCTGTGCGCTCTGCTATGTAGATAACCCTGCCGCAGCTGTTGACGCGGATACCACCACAGCTTCCATGCTGCAATTACCGGTAGGTGCACTGACTGCTGTCGGACAACTCCTGAAGTTTCCCGGCGACTACAAAGCCGGCGATGTCATTGTACTGGACGTGGATATTCCGGGTCAGATCGTTTCACTCGGCGCATTGTCCGCTATCCAGATACAAACATTTAATAATGATGTCGCTAATAACGATGTGATCAATCTGGGTGCTACTACTGTTGGTGTTAATGTACTGGGTCTCGGACTCGGTACTTCGCCTAAAGTGCGTCTCACCATTCCCGTTACCAAAGATTTTGATGCCGCTCAGGTAAGTCTGACCACCGCATTCACTGCGTTTGGTTCTTTACGCATTTATGAAGCGGTAGCTACCATACCGGTAAAAGTTAGCCCTGCGGCTCCGCTGATCACTGCTGGTAGCAGCGTAACGCTGTCTGCTACTACCGACGGCCGTATTGCAAGTCCTGTATACAGATGGTACACAACGCCTGCTGGCGGTACCCCTGTCGCTACCGGCAACAGCTTCCCTACTCCCATGCTGAACCGTACCACTACCTATTATGCCGAAGCATATAGCGCTGCGGATAATCTGAGCAGTTATGTACGTACGCCTGTAACAGTAAAAGTAGCAGGTGGTCCTGGTACCATCTGGAGCTATGGCCAGGAAGAAGATGGTCCTTTCACCAGTGGTGTAGCCTGTGCGGCCTGTGCGATCAGCACACCGGAAGCCGCCGCCGATGGTGATACCACAACGGCATCCACCCTCACCGTTCCTTTAGGACTGGCAGCCTACGTCGGTCAGCTGGTTAAATTGCCAGGTGTATACCAGGCGGGCGATAGTATTGTCCTGTTCCTGGAAGCGCCAACAGAGAATCTGGTAGCTGTTGTGTTGCCCAAAGTAAGAGTTACTACCTTCAATAATAGCATCGCAGGTCCGGCGGTCTCCAACAATGACGCCGTGACTCTGGATGCACCAACTGTAAAACTCCAGTTGCTGGGCGCTGGTCTGAATAATGCCCGCAAATTCCGTGTAACGATTCCGGCCACCAAAACCTTTGATGGGGTACAGGTGGATTTCGGAGGACTGGTAGGGGCATCCGGCTCACTTAAATTATATGAAGTAGCCGCGATGATCCCGGTGTCGGTATTGCCCAACCCCGCAAAAACACCTTACAATACCGGTGTTACCTTAACACCTTCTATACGGATCACTAATCCTACTTATAACTGGTATACCACCCCTACGGGTGGTTCCCCTGTATTCACCGGTTCCGGCGCTTTCATAACGCCTGCGCTGATCCGCAACACAACGTACTATGTTGAAGCGAAAGATCCTGCGGGTACTGCCAGCCTGGTAAGAACGGCGGTACCGGTAACGATAGGTGGTGGTACAGGTCCGCTGTGGACATATGGTACTGGGCAGACAGGTCCTATTACCGGTGGTGTAGCCTGCGCGCTTTGTACGATTACAGATCCTGTATTTGCTGCTGATGGCGATTCCACAACAGCATCCAGACTGTCACTGCCACTGGGTATTGCCTCTACGGTAGGACAAAAGATCAACTTTCCCGGTATTTATCATAGTGGAGATAGCATCATTCTGATACTCGGCAGCAAACCTGGTTTCCTGGCGGATGCCTCCCTCCTGGGTAGTATTCGTATAACCACTTCTCTGAATAATGTCAGCAACAATGATCCGCAGACATTGAATAATCCACTCTTAAAGGTGAATCTGCTGCAAACAACGGCAGGTATTAGTAAATTCCGTGTAGCAATACCGGTGTCTAAAACGTTTGATGCGGCACAGGTCGATATCAGTAGTCTGCTGGCGGTTGACAATAGTCTATATATCTACGAGGCGATTGCAATGACGCCTGTAACAGTAACACCTAGTCCTGCTACGATCACCGCAGGACAGACAGCTACGCTGAATGCATCTCTTCCCAGCATTCCTGGTGTGATCTTCAACTGGTATGAAACCAAAGAAGGAGGATCTCCTGTTCATACCGGCAATAGTCTGACAACACCTCCGCTGTTCCAGGATAAGACTTATTATGTAGAAGCTGTGTCTCCTACTGATGGTCTGATCAGTATTACAAGAACTGCCGTGGAAGTAGACGTGAATGGCGCTACCGGTAACGGTCCGCTGAGCTGTAGTGGCGCAACGACCGAGAGCAGTGGTACAGGTGGTTTAGCCTGTCTGCTGTGTGGTACACAAAATGCTGCGCTGGCGGTAGATAATAATACCGCAACAGCCTCTACTATCCGTCTGGGTGTTGGTGCATTGGGTTATGCTTACCAGGATGTCGTATTTCCTTTCAAAGGAAAAGCCGGCGATTCTGTACGTATCGGTCTTGGTACTACTAATGGTCTGCTGGATCTCGGTGTGATCAGTGGTATCGGTGTAGGTCTGGGCAATGGAGCAAGACCAACGGATGCAGAAATGGCAGGTCTTTCCAGCCCGCTGCTAACGATCCGTTTGCTCGATGGTGTACAGCAGAATGCCTATACATTTGTAGCTAATAAAGACTTTGACAGAATTGAAATAAGGGTGAATGCAGTAGTGGGTGCACTGACTTCACTGAACCTCTATTATGCCCAGGTAGTAACTCCGATCGTACAACCCGCGGTAGCAACTGCTTATGTATGTACCGGTAGTCCGGCTACTTTGAGTGTTGTCGCTCCGACCGGTTATACTTACCGTTGGTATACTGCTTATACAGGCGGTTCTCCGGTTGGTTATGGTGCAACATTCGTGACGCCTGCTATTACCAAAGACACCACTTACTTTGTAGAAGCGGCTGGCGCTGATAGTTGCGGCAGCGAAAGACGTACGCCTGTTCAGATCAAAACGGGTCTGCCAGGTGTAACCGTTACACCGTCTTCTGCTTCTGTAGAAGAAGGTACTACACCGACCTTCAATATTGTTTCTCCGAATCCTACTTATCAGTATAACTGGTATAGCGCACCAACAGGTGGCACACCGGTATTTGTAGGTACCCAGTTCACCGTTCCTCCGGTTACAGGTAATGTGACCTACTATGCGGAAGCGGTGGCACAGGGTAATACGAACTGTCGCAGTTTACGTACTCCGGTATCTATTACCCTGAATGGGGACGGCGGACCGTCAAATCCTGGTGATATTGATTGTGGCGGCGCTACCAGCCAGCAGAGTATCACAAGTGGTATCTGTGTGGGTTGTTATGTAGAGAAACAGGATTCTGCGGTAGATAACAGTTCTCAGACAGCTTCTATTATTCACACCATCCTGGGTGTGGGCGCCAATATCCAGCAGTCCCTGATCTTCCCGGCTCCGGGTGTCAAAGGCGACAGTATCCGGATCAAACTTGGTTTTACTACCGGATTGGCTGACCTGAATGCATTAGCTGGTATCCAGATTTCCTCTTCTAACGGAGGTACGTTAAATGCTGACCAGGTAACTCTGAATGCGGGTACGCTGAATCTGCAGCTGTTGAACGGTAACAGGGACCTGGTTTACTCCTTTGCACCGGGAGCTGCTTTTGACAGGGTGAATATCAAACTCAATGGATTGGCCACCGCATTAACTGCGCTGAAAGTATATTCTGCACAGATCTACGCAGGTACGCCGACTGTTGAGAAAGACACTGTTTATATCTGTCAGGGTACTACCGGTACGCTCCGCGCTACCGGTCCTGGTACTACTTTCCGTTGGTATAATCAGCCTGCAGGTGGCACGGTGTTAGGCACTGGCGCAACCTTCCAGGTAAGCGATATGACCAACGCGATCTATTATGTTGAGTCAATTTCTTCTGCAGGATGTGTGAATCCTGTGAGAAAACCTGTATATGTGATTGTTGGTCTGCCTCAGCCACTGGTTTCACCAACAGTGAGAACCATTAACGCCGGTCAGACAGCTACCTTCACCGTTACCAGCCCGAATCCGGCTTACCAATATACCTGGTATGACGCGCCTGCAGGCGGTAATGTGGTACAAAGCAATTCATCCACCTTTACGACGCCAGCACTTTCAGCGGCTGCTGTATATTATGTAGAGGTGAAAGATCCTTCTAACAATTGTACCAGCTCTGCCCGTACAAGAGTACAGGTAGATATCAATCTGCCAACGGAGCCGACACCATGTAGCTATGCGAAACAGCAGGTGAGCCCTGTTATCTCCGGCGTATGTCTGCTGTGCTCTGTAGCAGATCCTGCGCTGGCAGTGGATGAGAATTCCAATTCTGCTTCTACGATCACGGCTACTGTCAGTGCATTGGGTTATGTGGGTCAGCTGTTACAGTTTGACAACACCTATCCTGCCGGTGACAGTGTGACACTGGACCTGGAAATTCCGGGTCAGCTGGCAGACGTTACATTGCTAGGTGGCATCAGACTGGAAACTTATAATGGCAGCACTCCAAACGCAGATGCTGTTTTCCTGAATAATCCTACTGTACATCTTACCCTGCTGAATACCGGTAACAAGTTCCGTGTAACACTGCCTGTATCCAAAGCTTTCAACGGCGTTATGATCAGCATCAATGGTGTGCTGGCAGCGCTGACGAGTGTGAAAATATATTTTGCGGCAGTGGTGACACCTCGTCCGGTGGTAACTGTTGCAAGTGTAGACGTCTGCAGTGGCAGTACGGCAACACTGAATGCAACTACTGCAAATGGTGCAGATCTTGCCTGGTACGCGGCTGCTGTTGGTGGTACGGCTTTACAGACCGGACCTACCTATACAACTGGTGCGCTGACTGCATCTGCTACCTACTATGTTGCAGCAGGTCGTTTCGGTTGTGCTAATCCGACCAGGGTGCCGGTAAGAGTAAATGTAGGTGCCGCGCCTGCAGCTCCGACAGCCGCCGGTAGATCAGTTTGTACCGGTAGTCCTGCCTCTCTGCTGGCAACAGCTCCTGCAGGTGCTACCTTCCGTTGGTACACAGCGCCAACTGGTGGCACATTACTGTCATCTACTGCAAACTATACCACTAATGCGCTGACTGCGGATACCGCATTCTATGTAGAAGCTGACAACAATGGTTGTAAGAGCGTTACCAGAACCAGGGTACCGGTGACGGTGAGCCCCGCTCCGGCCAATCTTACCGTAACGCCGCTAAACACAACAGTGAGCGTTGGTCAGGGTGCGATCTTCACCGCATTCGCGACCGGTACGAATGTGATCTACAAATGGTATAACGCTGCCGGTGATTCTATCTATACCGGTGCGGTATTCAATACGGGTCCGCTGACGGCTACTACGACCTTCTCTGTTGTGGCAGTGAATACCAGCGGCTGTATCAGTGGTCCGAGAGTATCTGTAACCGCTACGGTAGTACCAGGTGGTAATGATATTCCTTGTGATGCTGCTACCAGCGAACAACATACTTCCAATGGCGTATGTGTAGGTTGCTTTGTTGAAAATCCTGCCCTGGCAGTAGATAACAGCACGGCTACTAAATCTACGCTCCATGTGGCACTGGGATTGCTGAACGGTTATGTACAGCAATCACTGGTATTCCCGCAGATCAGTGAACTGAATGACAGCACAGTAATTGGCCTGTCCTTCGATGCTTCCCTGGCTGATATTGGTCTGCTTTCTACAGTTGAAATAGGCTCCTATAATGGTGCTACTTCAAATAATGACTTTGTGTCGCTGAATAGTCCGCTGGTGAAAGTTGCCCTGTTGGGTGGCAGTCAGCAGGCGCTCGTAGGTTTCAAACCGAAAGCGTTGTTTGACAGGATTGTGGTGCGTCTGAATTCAGGTGTGGCGACAGCCCTGAGTGCTGTAAGTGTGAACTTCGCGAGTCGTGTGGTTGGTCTGCCTGTAGTACAGGGAGATACGATCTGCGCAGGCAATCGTGCAAACCTGACAGCAAGCGGTCCGGCGAATGTATCCTTCCGTTGGTATACTACCGCTACAGGAGGTACTGCTATCTTCACCGGTACAGCTTATCAGACACCAGCTCTGACTGCGAATACCACTTATTATGTGGAAGCAGTGAAGACAAGTCTGAACTGTCCGAACCTGCAACGTGTGCCGGTAACAGCTATCGTTGATCCTGTTCCGGATGCACCAGCACTGGATACGACGGCGTTGACGATTTGTAGTGGCAGCACTGCTACCTTTAATGTGAAACCTGTTGCAGGTATTACCTATCGCTGGTATACTGCTTTGACAGGTGGTACGGCCTTCTTTACAGGTACATCTTATACTACACCGGCGCTGACAGCGACGACTGTATACTATATCGAAGCATCAAACGCTACTGGCTGTGCGACTACAACCCGCACAAGGGTAACTGCCAATGTGATCGATCAACCGGCTGTTCCGGTGGTGACACCAACCAGTGCTAGTATCTGTGCTAATAACAGCACGCAGCTGGTAGCTACATCTGCAACGCCGGGTGTGATATTCCGCTGGTACACAACAGCGACTGGCGGTACATCTGTATTTGAAGGAGCTTCCTTCCAGACGCCGGTGCTGACAGCTACTACTACTTATTATGTGGCGGCGGTAACAGGTGCTTGTTCAAGCGCTTCCAGAACGGCTGCTACAGTTACTGTAAATGCAGTTCCAGCTGCTCCGACGGTAACAACCGTACCTGCGAATGGTCAGGTAGTATCTGGTCAGACAGCTACGCTGACAGCCAGCTCCACAACACCAGGTGTGACTTACGCATGGTTTACAGTGGCTACCGGTGGTAGTTCAGTGGCAACAGGTCCGACATTCACTACGCCGGCACTGACCAGCAACATTACTTATTATGTAGAAGCGGTAGCTGTCGCAGGTAGCTGTCCGAGCCAGCGTACAGCAGTACCGCTGACAGTGACCGTTGCGCCCAATACAGCATGTGATTTTGCAAATGCACAAACAAACAGTACAACAGCGGTATGTGTACTCTGCTCTGTACAGGATGCAGCGAATACAACAGATGCTGATATCAATAATTTCTCGATACTTTCTGTACCATTGGCTGCCGGCAGCGGTAGCGTACAGCAAAGTCTCATCTTCCCGGATGCAGCAGCTGCCGGCGATAGCGTACGCATCGTGCTGGAACTGCCTGCTCAGGTAGTAGATGCAGGTTTACTGAGTTCTCTGGAAGTATCCAGCTTCAATGGCGCTAACCCGAATAACGACGCCGTATTACTGAATAACAGCAGCGTAAGTGTTCGTCTGCTGACAGGTTCCAGCAAATTCACGGTAGCATTTGCGCCAGGTGGTACTTATGACCGTGTTCAGGTTCGCCTGAGAGCTGGTATCATTGCCGCACTGGTGAAAGCGAACGTCTACTATGCTACAAGACAGGTATCCGCTCCGGCTGTCGCCGTTCGTAACGTTACGATCTGTAGCGGTAATACAGCGACGCTGACAGCAACAGGCAGTGCTGTTTCTTCACTTGAATGGTATACACAACCAGTGGGTGGTACGAAAGTAGGTGATGGCGGAAGCTTCACTACACCACAGCTGACGGCTACTACGACTTATTATGTACAGAGCGTACGTACAAGCAATAATTGCGCGAATCCCAACAGGGTATCTGTCACAGTAAGTGTGGTGCCTGGTCTGGTAACGCCGACTGTCACCAACGCAACTATCTGCGCGGGCCAGCAGGCAACCCTTACAGCAACTGTAACAGGTCAGAACATCCAGACCCGTTGGTACAGTGCACCAATAGGTGGTACACTCCTCTTTACAGGTACAACCTATGTGACGAATGCACTGAATACAGATACTGCATTTTATGTAGAAACAGGTAATGGTTCCTGCATACTCTCTGCAAGAGTAAGGGCAACCGTAAGCGTAGGTGCAGCAGCTCCGACTCCTGTATTGGAAGCACAGAATGTCGATATCTGTTCAGGTAGTACTGCTACATTCCGTGTAGTATCTCCGGCAGCAGGTGTCACCTACAGATGGTATACAGCGCTGACTGGCGGTACGCCGGTATCAACAGGTGCTACCTTCACTACAGGCGCCCTCACAGCGACTACAGTTTACTATGTAGAAGCAATTAATAATGCATCACAATGTGGCGCTGCCAGTGCAAGAGTCGCTGCTACTGCAAGTGTGGCCCTGAATCCGGGTACACCTGTATTGCAAACGGCAAGTGTACAGGTTTGTGCCGGTCAGGACGCAACCCTCGCCATTCTGAATCCACAGGGCACCCTTACCTATCAGTGGTATGATGCCGCTACTGGCGGTACACTGTTAGCTACCGGTCCGACTTTCGTGGTAAGAGCTGCAAACGCGAGTGCAGATTACTATGTACAGGCAGTCAACAGCAATGGCTGTATCAGCACCGGCGTCCGTGCAAAAGCAAGTGTGGTGGTAACACCAGCTCCGGGTACGCCAACAGTGGTCAGCACTGCTGTGAATATCTGTCGTGGTGCAACTGCGGCACTGGCTGTACAAAATCCGAATAACAGCTTTACCTATCGCTGGTATACTACCGCTACCGGTGGTACAGCTGCAGGTACAGGCGCAACCTTTACAACGCCTGTTATCAATGCAGATACTGATTATTATGTGGAAGCTACCAGTGGTAACTGTAGCAGCGCTGTAAGAGCAAGAGTGAGTGTGGTGGTAAGCGATCCTGCGCCTACTCCGACCCTGGAATCCGCCAATCTCTCTGTATGTACAGGTGCGGCTGCAACCCTGCGTGTAACTTCCCTGACTACAGGTATTACCTATAACTGGTATACTACGGCTACAGGTGGCACACCGGTATTCTCCGGTCCTGAGTTCACAACAGCGCCGCTGACAACTACCACTGTATACTATGTAGAGGCAGTGAATACCGCCTCCGGTTGTGGTGCTTCCGGTGCAAGAGTGTCCGCTACAGTAACTGTAGTGCCAAGACCAGTTACTACTGCTGTGGTAAGCAACAGTATAGATGTATGTTCAGGTCAGAATACGATCCTGTTCATACAGGATCCGCAGGATAATCTGGCTTACCAGTGGTATGACGCTCCTACCGGCGGTACGCTGGTATCTACGGGTCCGGTATTCGTAGTATATGCGATAACCAGCAATATCACCTACTATGTGCAGGCGGTAAATGCAAATGGTTGTGCAAATGCAGGCGCCCGTGTTGCTGTAGCAATCAATGTTACACCAGCCCCTGCTACACCGGTGACGGCTTCAGATGTGACAGCATGTCCGGGTACAACCATTGATCTGGCGGTACAGAATCCGAATGCAGCACTGACTTATAACTGGTATACTACCGCTACTGGTGGTACGGCAGCAGGCACAGGTGCCACCTTTACAACGCCTGTCATCAATGCGGCTACTACCTACTATGTGGAAGCAAGCAATGGTAACTGTAGCAGTGCGACAAGAGCGGCTGTTAACATTACACTGTCCAGCGCTCCGCCTGTTCCGACCCTTGAATCCAATAATGTAAATATCTGTACAGGTGCCTCCGCAACATTACGTGTGACATCCAGTACAACAGGTGTGACTTATAACTGGTACACTGCAGCAACAGGCGGTACACCTGCCTTCAGCGGTCCTGAATTTGTAACGCCAAACCTGACGGCAAGTACTACTTATTATGTACAGGCGGTTAGTACCAATAGTCAATGTGCGGGAACAAGCGCAAGAGTCGCTGTGACAGTAACAGTCAATCAGATCCCTGGTACACCGGTACTGACAGCTGCAAACGTAAGCATCTGTGCTGGTCGGGATGTGACGCTGTCAGTACAGAGTCCGCAGACAGGTGTAGACTACCAGTGGTTTAATGCAGCGACCAACGGTACGCTTGTGTTTACCGGTAACAGCTTCACTATCACGGGCGTGACGGCTACCGCGAACTACTATGTACAGGCTGTAAATGCAGGTGGTTGTGTGAATGCAGGCGCCCGTGCAACAGCAACGATCACAGTTACGCCGGCACCGGCCACACCGGTAACCGCGTCTGCTGTCAATACATGTCCAGGTACAACAGTTGACCTGACTGTACAGAATCCGGATGCAGCACTGACCTATAACTGGTATACTGCCGCTACGGGTGGTACCCTGGCTGGTACAGGCAGCACGTTCACTACACCAGTGATCACAGCGCCGACTACCTACTATGTAGAAGCGACCAACGGTAATTGTAGCAGTGCGACAAGAGCGGCTGTAAGCGTGACAGTGTCCAGCGTTCCGCCTGTTCCGACCCTTGAATCCAATAATGTAAACACCTGTACAGGCGGTACCGCAAGACTGCGTGTCACCTCCTCTACAACAGGTGTAACCTATAACTGGTACACAACAGCAACAGGTGGTACCGCAGTATTCAGTGGTCCTGAATTCGTAACACCAAACCTGAATGCAAGCACTACCTACTATGTGGAAGCTGTCAGCACTAACAGCCAGTGTGCTGGTTCCAGTGCAAGAGCAGCTGTTACGGTAACTGTAGGTCAGTCCCCTGATGTGCCGGTACTGACTGCCGCAAGCGTAAGAGTATGTGCGGGTCAGGATGTAACGCTGTCAGTACAGAGTCCGCAGGCGGGTATCGATTACCAGTGGTTTGACGCAGCGAATGGTGGTACGCTTGTATTCACAGGCACTACGTTCACCGCAACCGCTGTAACGGCAAATGTCAGCTACTATGTGCAGGCTGCTTCAGGTACTACCTGTGTAAGTGCAAGCCGCGCAACAGGAAGCATCGTGGTAGATGCTGCTGCGCCAACGCCGGATGTCGTTTCTGCAAATGTGGTGACTTGTGTAGGCGGTACGGCTACTCTCAATGTACTCAACCCGGATGCAGCGCTGACCTATCGCTGGTACGATGCGCCGGATAATGGTACCCTGCTGGCTACCGGTCCTGAGTACACCACTACATCGCTGAACGGTAATACTACCTTCTATGTGGAAGCCCTGAATGGTTCCGGTTGCAGCAGCCAGGCAAGAAAAGGCGTGACTGTCACCATCGTGAATACGATTGATGCGCCGCTGGCAGATGGTGCGACGATCTGTGCCGGAACTTCTGCCCTGCTTTCTGTGAAGAATGCGCAGGCTGGTATCAGCTACAAATGGTACGAAGCTGCAATAGGTGGTACTGCCGGCTTCACCGGTGCAGAGTTTACCACTCCGCAGCTGAATACAAGCATGACTTACTATGTGGAAGCATCTTCCGGTGGTTGTGTGAGCCAGAGCCGTACGATTGTACAGGTAACTGTGAATACTACGCCTACTGCTCCTGTAGTGGCAAGTGCAAGTGTAACGGCTTGTCAGGGTCAGACAGCTACGCTGAGCGTACAGAATCCGAATGCGGCCCTCACCTATCGCTGGTACACCACTCCGACCGGTGGTACAGCGGCTGGCACAGGCAGCACATTTATCACTCCTCCAATTAATGCAAACGTCACATATTATGTAGAAGCACTAAATGCATCTGGTTGTGCAAGTGCAGCACGTACCACAGTCAATGTGAATGTAGGTGCGCCGGCGAATAACGCCACAGTAACCGGCAATGAAGCTGGTATTTGTCCGGGTGCTACCGCAACACTTACTGCGTCTTCAACAACACCAAATGCAGGCTTCCGCTGGTATACAACAGCAACAGGTGGTACAGCAGTCGCTACAACGGCAGCATTTACCACACCAGCACTGAATCAGAACACTACCTACTATGTGGAAGTAGTAAGCGCCGGTGGTTGTACCAGCAGCAGCAGAATAGCGGTACAGGTGAATATCCTGGAAGCCCTGGATGCTCCGGTTGTAACTGTCAGCGAAACAACACCAACACAGGTGACCTTCCAGTGGGCGGCTGTTCCAGGTGCAGTATCTTATGAGGTAACACTTGACAATGGCATTACTTATATCGTTCCAAGCGCTGGTGCTGCGGGTCTCACACATGTCGTATCGGGTCTGACGCCTACGCAGTCAGTAACTATACGTGTAAGAGCACTGGGTGATGCTGATTGTGAAACCAGCGCACTCTCTGCAGCGGTGACCGGTAAAGCGGAGAACCCACAGGGTAACAAGATCTTCGTACCGAACCTCTTCACGCCAAACGGTGATGGCTTCAACGATGTACACTATGTATACGGCAACACAATTGCCAACGTGGTGGTGAGATACTACAACCAGTTTGGTCAGCAGATCTTCGAAACAAAAGATCAGCGTACCGGATGGGATGGTACAATGGGTGGCCGCCAGCAACCGGTAGGTGTATATATCTGGGTGCTTCGCGCTACGCTTCAGGATGGTTCAGTTGTTAACATGAAGGGAACCGTCACTATCGTACGCTAACGGGTTAGAAACTACATAAGGCCGGGGTAGACCCCTATCCCGGCCATTCCTTAAAAAACGTCAAAAAAGTCTTCCTATGAAGAATAAGAATATACTCTTTGTTGTCGGAACCGTGCTGATTGCATTGATGCCAGGCTGGGTAAAGGCACAGGTAGATCCTCACTTCTCCCAGTATTATGCTTATCCCATGTGGCTGAACCCTGCGTTGACAGGTATTGTTGATGGGGATTATCGTGTCAGTGCCAATTATCGTAACCAATGGGTAAACATCGGAAAGCCTTTTTCCACAGTAGGCGTATCGTTTGATGCAGCTGCGGCCAATAACATCGGTGTAGGTCTGAATATCACAAACATGTCTGCCGGTGATGCAGGGTATAACTATCTCAATGCAATGGCCAGTTTCTCATACCGTGGTGTACGCTTTGGCGAAACCGGTACCAGCCAGCTGGTATTTGGTATCCAGGCGGGTATGATCAACCGTAAAATAGATCCTGCGAAATGGCAATTGGGTAGTCAGTATGATCCGGTGATGGGATTTGATCCCTCTAAACCAAGTGGAGAGAATATCAGTACGACATCTTCCAACTCTTTTGATGCCGCTGCAGGTGTCATGTTCTTCGATGGTAACCCTAACCACCAGTTCAATCCATTTGCAGGTTTCTCTGCCGGACACCTTACACAGCCGCAGGATCCATTTGTATCTGCCGGCTCTAATAAACGGCTGCCGGTAAGATATATCGGACATGGTGGTACACGTATCAAGCTGAATGAGATATTCAGTCTTACGCCACACGGTTTATACATGCGCCAGGGAAATGCGCATGAGACAGTGGTGGGCTTATATGGTCAGGCATACCTGAATGAGGAGTTTGACTTCCTGCTGGGAGCAAACTACCGTATCAATGACTCCGCGATTCCTTTTGCAGGTTTCCACTTCAAAAATTTTGTGCTGGGTCTCAGTTATGATGTGAACGCATCTAATCTCAGAAGATTAGTGAACGGTAGTAACAGCTTTGAACTATCCTTATCCTTCATAAGCAGGAAGAAGAAAGTTTATTCTGAAGAGAATTTCTTTTGCCCGCGGTTGTAAAAACAAAAAATACACGGATGAAAAAAAATGTACGCTACTGGCTGGTTATCGCGCTATTATGGACTGTTAGCACTGCAAGAGCGCAGTATGTATACGATTATAAGCGGACCGGTGATATTTATTTCGAAGCAAAGGATTATTACTCTGCAGCTCAATATTACAACAGGGCCCTGGGTACTTTTAAGATAAAACCCGAACAGATATTGCCTTACACCGTAGAATTGCGTGGTAAGGAGTCTGGTAAACTGAAGGACTACGAAACAGTCATCTACAAGCTGGCTGAATCATACAGGCATTATTACGACTACGGCAATGCTGAAAAATACTATGAGCAGGCGGTAGGTTTCAATAACAATACACTGTTTCCGCTTGCACGTTTCTGGTATGGCGTGTGTCTGCGGGCCAATGGTAAGTATACCACCGCCCTGGAACAGTTTACGAAGTTTAAACAGGAGTATAACAAAACAGATGATATCAGTGCAAGGGCAACACTGGAAATCGCCAGTTGTGAATTTGCGGTATCAGAAGCCAGCAGAATGCCTGGTTACACGATCAGTAAGTTATCCGGTGATGTGAATGCTGGTGGTGCGAACTACGCTCCTGCTGTATTGGCTAAGAATACATTGTTGTATACGTCTTCCCGTCCTGATAGCAGTGACCTGGAAAAAGAGAAGAAGTCAAAGAAGGTAAACCCGTATATCAATAACCTGTTTGTCGCAACCGGTGAAGGCAGTAACTTCAGTAACAGCCGTCCGGTAACCATTCCGGAAGCCAGCGGTATTGATCAGGGGGTGGCTACTGTCAGTCCGGATGGAAATACTATTTACCTGACCCGCTGGACGACAAAAAATGGCATTAAAGCTGCTGCTATCTATAGTAGTAAACGCAAAGGAAATGATTGGGAAGATCCTAAGGTGTTAGGTGTAAATGTAAATGTGGATGGATATAGTTCCATGCAGCCTTTCGTTACCAGTGACGGTAAGTATTTATTGTTTGCGTCTAACAGGCCGGGCGGTATGGGTAAAAATGATCTCTGGTATTGTGCACTGGAGAATGGCGTTGCCGGTCCGGCAAAGAATTTTGGTACCAATATCAATACCCGTGATGAGGAGCAGGCGCCTTTTTACGATGGAGAAAAGAAAGCGCTTATATTCAGTACGGACGGCAGAGTTGGCTTGGGTGGTTTGGATTTCTTTATCAGTGATGGCGATTTCAGCAGCTGGGGTTCTCCTAAGAACCTGGGTTTGCCGCTCAACTCCCCTAAGGATGACGTTTACTTTACAGCAGCTGACAGCGAGCATCCGATGGCGGGAGGTTATATCAGTTCTGACAGGGAATCTGTTTGTTGTCTGGAAGTATTCACGATTAAAAAGATCTCTAAAATCATCAGTGGTTTAGTATTGGATTGCGATGGAGATCTGCCGCTGACGGGTGCGAAAGTTACACTGCTGGACACAATTGTGCAGCGTGTAATTGGCCAGGTCACACTGGATGAAACAGGCCGCTACCGTTTTGAAGCAGAGCCGCTTAAACATTACAAGATCATGGCAGAGAAAGAGAATTATTTCTCAAAAGCGATCTATGTAAATACAGACGATCTGACAAAAGTTGACTCCATGGTGAACCCAACTATATGTCTGAAGCGTTATGAAATAGGAAAGCCTATCATCCTGAAAGATATCTACTATGATTTCGACAAAGCAACGCTTCGTCCGCAATCACTGATCGTACTGGATACGGTAGTATCTATCATGCAGGATAACCCGAATATCATCATTGAGATGAGTGCGCATACGGATAGCAAGGGTAAGGATGAATACAACATGAAACTGTCTCAGAAGAGAGCGCAGTCCTGTGTTGATTACCTTATCAGCAAAGGGATTTCGAGTGAGCGTATGATCGCGAAAGGGTACGGAGAAACACGGCCTATAGCGCCAAACACCCTGCCTAATGGCAAGGATAATCCGGAAGGCAGACAACTGAACAGAAGAACAGAATTTAAAGTGTTACGTGTAACGCAGTTAAATCAATAGCGATCACGTTAACCTCTTTATAAAGTCGGTTTTTCCGATCTACGGATTGGAGCCATATCCTAATGACGAGCGAAGACCATCATGATAATGGCCGGAAATTTTCCGGCCATTATTACATTTAGTTGAACCAGTGAGTCTCTAATTTCTTAGCAAAATATCTGCTTACTGCGCAACACTTTTCAGGATGTTGCCGATAGCAATTGTGCTGTCTTTAGTAGCGCTGTAGCGTACTTTGGCGAAAGCATTGATCTTAAGCGCACTGTCAAAATTGAATTTACGAGTGCTGCCATTTACTACTACTGTCTTGATTTTATTCCAGATCACTTTAGTAGCTTCTGCGCCATTACCAGCGAGTGTGTCTCTGATCAGTGTATCTGTTACTGGTGAAGCAACGTTACCACCGATCAGGTAGAAAGGATGTTTGATGTCTTTAGCAGAAGCCTTCAGCGTGATAGCCAGGTTTACACTGCTATCCGCATTTTCAGACAGGGTGATAGTACCTACCTGAGTTGCATCAGTAGCGCTTTTAGAGAGTTTATACTCTTTAGTACGTCCAGGCGCAGGTGTTGGATTGTCATCATCATCGCTGCAAGCTGCAAAAGTAATACCCATAGCAAGGGCTAATGCTCCCATTTTAAGAGCATGTTTTTTAATCGTAAGCATGGTTTCCGTTTAATTGAGTTTTTAGAA
This sequence comes from Chitinophaga pinensis DSM 2588, assembly GCF_000024005.1. Lineage (NCBI taxonomy): Bacteria > Pseudomonadati > Bacteroidota > Chitinophagia > Chitinophagales > Chitinophagaceae > Chitinophaga > Chitinophaga pinensis. The sequence continues at coordinate 650,539 of NC_013132.1, read as the reverse complement.
CTTAGGTTTCCGTTTTCCGTATTTTAAATACAATAATGGTTTCTCAGCGCTGATGCAATTGTTAAACGAGCGCGTTAAAGAAAAGTTACAATCACTGTAAAAAAATTATTTAATGTGTTTTGGTCATGCAATGAATTGCTTACCCGTATTGAATTTGATGCCCTTAAAAAAATAGAAGAAATCAGATGCTTGTTGCCACACCTTATAAAAAAACAAAGTGGTTTAAAAAAACATCTTTAGCTTTGTAGCCTACAATTTTAAACGCCATGAAAAGCATCATGTAATACCTGGTCGTCCCAGGTATCCCCCACGCCACTTTGTTAAGGATGTACTCCATACAGTACAACCTGTTCCCATTTTCTAATAGTTTCTAATCGTTTTTAACATGCAACATACACAGGCAGGTTCCCGCCTGGGCAAGGCATTCCGGCTGTTTATAATGGCTGTGTCAGGTACGGAAAAAGAATTTACCAGTGGTAATATCAACCGTGCTATTTTTTTATTATCTGTTCCGATGATACTGGAAATGGTGATGGAGTCACTGTTTGCAGTTGTTGATATATTTTTTGTAAGTAAACTGGGTAAACATGCGATTACTACTGTTGGACTGACAGAGTCTATCATGACGCTGGTATACACTGCTGCATTCGGTTTAAGCATGGCGGCTACGGCTGTTGTGGCACGCCGCACAGGTGAAAAGGACAATGATGCAGCTGCACATACTGCTGTACAGTCATTGTACGTCGCGCTTGTACTGGCAGTTATTATCGCTTTCATCGGTATTGTATTTGCCAGTGAAATACTTGCTTTAATGGGTGCCTCTGATGAGGTGATCTATAACGGATATATTTACACGCAGATTATGCTAGGAGGTAACCTGATTGTTATCCTCATATTTCTGATCAATGGTATATTCAGAGGTGCTGGTGATGCAGCTGTCGCCATGCGTTCCTTATGGATTGCGAATATTCTGAATATCCTGCTGTGTCCTTTACTGATTAATGGATTCGGACCTGTTCCGGCCTTAGGCCTGAAAGGCGCTGCACTGGCCACTACGATTGGCAGAGGTATTGGTGTCTGTTATCAGTTATATCACCTGTTTGGAGGTAAAGGACTGATAAAAATAAACAGTCGTCACTTGCTGCCTGATATGAGCGTGATCATAAGATTACTTAAAATAGCAGCAGGTGGTACTGCGCAGTTGCTGATCAATACTGCCAGCTGGATATTCCTGGTCAGGTTAATTGCCCGGTTTGGAGAAGATGCCGTTGCCGGTTATACGATAGCAGTGCGTATTATTATTTTTACCCTGTTACCTGCTTCCGGTATGGCGAATGCGGCCGCGGCACTTGTGGGACAGAACCTTGGCGCCGGACAACCAGACAGAGCGGAAACCTCGGTGTGGAGAGCCGCATTTTTCAACATGCTTTTCCTGGGATTTGTATCGGTATTTTTCCTGCTGGCAGCAAGACCTATCGTTATGTTGTTTACACAGGATACGGGTATTATCGCTTATGCTGCCCAGTGTTTGCAGCTGGTCAGCGTGGGTTATATATTCTACGCCTATGGCATGGTGCTTTCGCAGTCCTTTAACGGCGCTGGTGATACGCGTACGCCTACGCTGATCAATCTTGTCGGTTTCTGGATGTTGCAGGTCCCGATGGCCTGGATGATGGCGGTGAATTATAATATGGGCCCTGCAGGCGTGTTCTGGGCGATTGCTATCGCCGAGTCCTGTGTAGCGGTTGCAGCAATATTTATATTCAGGAAAGGATGGTGGAAGCGGGTAAAAGTTTAGTTACATTTGCGCTGTTTTGTTTTGAACTAACTAAAACCCAATAAAAAAAGATAAGCATGTCGCTAACTGTTGTAGGTACGATGGCGTTCGATGATATTGAGACGCCCTTTGGTAAATCCGGACGAATCATCGGTGGTTCAGCCACTTATATCGCATGGGCCGCTTCTAATTTTGTGAAGCCCATCAATCAGGTATCTGTAATCGGAGGAGATTTTCCTCAGGATGAATTGAACGCGTTGACCGCCAAGGGTGTTGCGTTGGATGGTGTGCAGGTGAAAAAAGACGAAAAGTCCTTCTACTGGGCGGGTAAATACCATATGGATATGAACACCCGTGATACACTGGCTACAGAGCTGAACGTATTGGGTGAGTTTCAGCCGGTAATACCTGACAGTTACCAGGGCAGCGAATTCCTGATTCTGGGTAACCTGACCCCACAGGTACAGCTGAGCGTTATCAAACAAATGAAAACACGGCCTAAACTGATCGTAATGGATACCATGAACTTCTGGATGGAGGTTGCAATGGACGATCTGAAGAAGGTACTGAAAGAAGTAGATGTGCTCCTGGTGAATGATGGTGAAGCGCGTCAGCTGACAGGCGAAGTATCCCTGGTGAAAGCTGCCCGTACGATCCTGACCACTATGGGACCAAAATACCTGATCATTAAGAAAGGTGAGCATGGCGCCCTGCTGTTCCATGAAAATCACGTATTCTTCGCTCCTGCCCTGCCACTGGAAGAGGTATTTGACCCAACCGGTGCTGGCGATACTTTTGCCGGCGGTTTTATTGGCCACCTCGCGAAGACGAAGGACATCTCTTTTGAGAATATGAAAACTGCGATCATCGTAGGTTCTGCAATGGCTTCCTTCTGTGTGGAGCGCTTCGGTGTAGGCCGTCTGCGTGAAATCTCCCAGGACGATATCAATGCACGTCTCGATCAGTTCGTACAACTGGTAAACTTCGATATCGATCTGATCTAGTCAGTTCGTATCTGCTATAAAAGAAAAAGCATCCGCTGCGGCGGATGCTTTTTCTTTTATACTGTAACCCATTATTTGTAGATCTGATTCAGGAGTGCCGCCAGACGAAGGCCTCCTTTCAGCAGCTGGCCATTCAGGTCAGCGATAAACCAGTAGTTATAACGATAACTCAGTTTGTCGTTGGCATGTGTCAGCGCATATACTTTATTGGACAGCTGATTGGAATCGTACATCCAGTCGGCAATACTACCACTTTGTAATTTACGCACTTCTGCGGCTGATGCCGTGTCCAGCGCCTGTGTATATTCGGTATAGCTGAGTTGCTGGAATTCTATCAGTTGCTCGTCCCATACACGGTGCAGGTTACTTTGTTTGTCAAACCACATTACAGGGATCTTATTGCCTCCCTGATCTTCATCACGGCCTATGTGTAAAGGCTGGTGCATGTCTCCTATCATATGTATGAGGAAAGTCAGTGCAAACACCTTATCCGCTTTGGATGTAGCCGGATCCTTCAGCTTTTTGATCAGCGCTTCGGTCTGCGCATACAGATTTTCACCTGTAGTGTGCTCTTTCAGTACTTCATCAAAGTGCACGCGATCAACGTTGGCAGGAAAATCCAGGTAATGCCATGGAGAGGTGTGATCATATTTATGGGTGGTATCTGACTTGATGAAATCAGGCCAGTTGGCGACCATTGCCATACTTTGCGGACCGAGCAGTGCTATAATTGCCTTGCGTGCCTGCGGAGTAAGATGACGGCTGGCAATCTCTGCCACAACACGATGGCCTGTAACGCCCCAGGCAAAGCCTGTCATGGGAATCAATGGCAATATGACACCCAGTAAAACATGGTACAATTTTTTAAACATAAAGCATGTCAAGGTTAATAATATACAAGTATGTAAAGGTGGGCCAGTTTTTTCAAATGAAAAAGCACTCTCCGATAATTTGTACATTTGATAACGCCATAAATTAAGATATGCCCTTCAAGATACAAGCACCATACGCCCCTGCGGGCGACCAGCCAACAGCGATCAGACAGCTGGTGGAAGGTATTCAGGATGGAGCCCCCGCCCAGACATTGCTGGGGGTAACAGGTTCCGGTAAAACATTCACAGTTGCCAATGTTATCCAGCAGGTACAGCGCCCGACACTGGTCCTGACGCATAACAAAACACTGGTAGCCCAGTTATACGGAGAATTCAGGCAGTTCTTCCCGGATAATGCCGTGGAGTACTTCGTGTCTTACTATGACTACTACCAGCCGGAGGCTTACATGCCTGTGAGTGATACCTATATAGAAAAAGACCTCTCTATTAACGAGGAACTGGATAAGTTACGGCTCCGGGCTACTACCAGTCTGTTATCCGGCCGTAGGGACATTATCGTAGTAGCAAGTGTGTCCTGTATCTATGGTATGGGGAACCCGACAGATTACGAAAATGGTATCATCCGCCTGCATAAAGGCCAGACCATTGGCCGTAATACCGTGTTACACGGACTGGTTAACTCCCTCTATTCCCGTACGACCGGTGATTTTAACCGTGGTAATTTCCGGGTACAGGGAGATACGGTTGATATCAATCTGCCCTACGTGGACTTTGGATACCGTATTACCTTCTTCGGAGATGAGATCGAAGAGATCGAAAGCTTCGACGTACAGAACGGGAAACGTATCGGCACAATGGAAAATGCAGCGATCTTCCCTGCCAATCTCTATATGGCACCTAAAGATATGATGGCCCAGATCACCTTTGAGATCCAGGATGAACTGATGGCCCAGGTAGAGTATTTCCGCTCTATCGGCAAACACCTGGAGGCACAGCGGCTGTCTGAAAGAGTGAACTATGACCTGGAGATGATACGCGAACTGGGCTATTGCAGTGGTATTGAAAACTACTCCCGTTTCCTGGACAGACGTGCACCGGGTACCCGCCCATTCTGCTTGCTGGATTATTTCCCGAAAGACTTCTTATTAGTAATAGATGAGAGCCACGTCACCATCCCCCAGATTGGTGGTATGTATGGTGGTGACAGATCCCGGAAACTGACCCTGGTAGACTTCGGTTTCAGGTTGCCATCCGCAATGGATAACCGGCCGCTGAACTTCTATGAATTTGAGAACCTGGTGAATCAGGCCATCTTCGTCAGTGCTACACCAGGTGAATATGAACTGCGACAGACTGAAGGGGTGGTGGTAGAACAGGTTGTAAGACCTACCGGATTGCTGGAACCTCCCATCGAGATAAGACCGAGTGTTAACCAGGTAGACGACCTGCTGGATGAAATAGACAAGCGCGTATTAAAAGGAGGCCGTGTACTGGTAACCACCCTGACCAAGCGAATGGCGGAAGAGATGGATAAATACCTGCACCGTATTAATGTGAAGTCCCGCTATATTCACTCAGAGGTCGATACGCTGGAACGTATTGAGATATTAAGAGACCTCCGCCTTGGTAATATAGATGTACTCGTCGGTGTGAACCTCTTACGTGAGGGGCTTGACTTACCGGAAGTAACGTTGGTGGCCATACTGGATGCGGATAAAGAAGGCTTCCTGAGAGATGAACGTTCCCTGACACAGACAGCAGGACGTGCGGCGAGAAACGCCGAAGGACTTGTTATATTCTATGCTGACAAGATTACCGACAGTATGCAGCGTACGATAGACGAGACAGACCGTCGCCGGGAAAAACAGGTTGCCTATAATACAGCTCATAATATTACACCACGGACCGTACTGAAAAGTAAGGAACAGATCCTCGGACAGACATCTGTGCTGGAAATCAAGCAGTTCGATGAAAATTCGCCTTATGCGGTACATGATGAGGTAAGTCTAGTAGCAGAAGATGCGATGGGTTATGCGAAACAGGAAGCGGTAACGGCTAAAACGATCCCTCAGATGGAGAAGGCCATCAGTAAGGTAAAGAAGGATATGGAGAAGGCTGCGAAGGATTTAGACTTCATGGAAGCGGCCCGTTTACGCGATCAGATGTTTGCTATGCAACGGGAATTAGAAAGTATGAAGCAATAATGTCGCAGTAAGACCCATTTTTATGTCCTGGATCATAAAATTCACATGTATTTATTTGTAATATATCAATATTCTTCAACGCGGATCAAAAACCTAGTAAAATCAGCCTAATATATAATAGGCTGATTTTTATTTTATTATATGCCTTGTGACATATTTGCAATAGCAACCGTCTCTCCAATGTTAGAAAATTGTTAAACGGCCCCTTTCTCCTTCTTTAAAATATTGATATTTAAATGTTTGCGAGATGATTACACCGCTTTTTCAGGCACCATTTCATGCAAATTTTAATGCATATATTATAAATAATAATAATATAGTTAATTTTTGCCCGTTGAACCCATATTTTTGTTCAATCATTTCTATTTTTTGCCTTTTCTATTTGATGACTTGAATATCCTTCATACTTTTATTGAAGAAATTTAAAAATCAATTGCTATGAAGAAAACATCATTTCAAGACTATTTGCCCTTCATTGTGCTGGCATTGGTCGCGATAGTTGCACTTTTCGTCCCAGGTGAGCTGCCTTTTGCTGATCCTGAAGGAAAATACAATTATGGTGATATTGCCTGGATCCTGGTGGCATCCTGCCTCGTATTCCTGATGACTCCCGGATTGTCATTCTTCTACGGTGGTATGGTGAATCGTAAGAATGTGATCTCAACATTGGTACAGAGCTTTATTGCTACCGGTGTGGTGAGCATAGTATGGGTTGCCGTTGGATTCAGCCTTTCCTTCGGTACATCAATAAATGGTCTGATTGGTGATCCTTCAACCTTCCTGTTCTTTAAAGGAGTGCCTTCCGGCCAGCCTTGGTCTCTGGGAACGACTATTCCTTTATTGTTATTCGCCCTGTTCCAGATGAAATTCGCGGTAATCACTCCTGCGCTGGTAGTAGGTGCTGTTGCAGAAAGGATCCGCTTCACATCTTACGTATTATTCATGGTGTTATTCAGTCTGCTGGTATATGCGCCGATCGCGCACTGGACCTGGCATCCTGATGGTATCCTGTTCAAACTCGGTGTACTTGACTTTGCAGGTGGTACAGTAGTACACATCTCTGCTGGTTGCGCTGCCCTGGCAGGTGTACTGGTACTGAAACGCCGTAAAGATCATATTGAAAAGAAAGAACTGCAACCTGCAAACATTCCTTTCGTACTGTTAGGTACAGGTCTGCTGTGGTTCGGCTGGTTCGGTTTCAACGCAGGTTCTGCCCTGGGTGCTAACGGCCTCGCTGCTTCCGCTTTCGCTACTACAAATACTGCCGCTGCTGCTGCTGGTCTTTCCTGGATCTTCTTCGATGTGATCCGTGGTCGTAAAGCTTCTGCGCTCGGTTTCTGTATCGGTGCTGTAGTTGGTCTTGTAGCTATCACCCCTGCTGCTGGTTTCGTAGGAATTCCACAGAGTATTATGATAGGTTTCGCTTCCGCTATCGTATCTAATCTGGTAGCACACTACAAATCCAAAACTGCGATCGATGATACCCTCGACGTATTCCCTTGCCATGGCGTAGGCGGTATGGTAGGTATGCTGCTGACAGGTATTTTCGCCAGCAAAAATGTAAACGGTGCTATCTCTGACGGTCTGTTCTACGGTGGTTTTGAACTCTTCAAAAACCAGGTAATCGGCCTCGTGATCGTAGTAGTATACAGCTTCTCTGTGTCTTATGGCATCTTCAAGCTGATCAACCTGATCCACCCACTCCGTGTAAGCGAAGAAGAAGAAGAACTGGGTCTGGATGCTACACAGCACAACGAACAGTACCATCCTGCAATGCTGAGTGTACAAGACAACGGTGCACTGAAAGAAGAGCAGATGGCGCACTAAGCCACAATAACTAAGAGATTTACATAGTTTGACACCCAAAAGTCGAATAGCTAATAATTATTCTGGGAAATAAAGAACGTAGACAGAATTATATTTTATCAACCAGAATTTTTTATCAACCAATATCAATTATTCCATGTAGGATTTTCCTTCCCGGATAATTATTAGCTATTCTTTTCCCTTCATTTCCGGCTATAGAACAGTACGAGCAAAGAACTTCGAAAAACAACACACGCACACCATTTTATCAACCAAATTTCGTTTCATGAAAAAAGTTCTATTGGTAGCTTTCGCTGCCTGCCAGGGATTTATTGCCTATTCCCAGACCGCTACTGATACGACGCAAGCTCCGCTGGTTAAGATTTCAGGGTCTGCGGATGTGTATTACCGGTATAATTTCAATGGCAACAACACTGACAACAAAACCAGTTTCACAAACTCTCACAATAGTTTTGAACTGGGTATGATCTCTCTCAAAGCCGAGCATGAATTCAAGAAGGGAAGCATCGTAGCGGACCTCGGTTTTGGTAAAAGAGCTGCTGAATTTTCCTATAACGAGACTACCGATAAAACAAATACAGCTGAATTAGCCATCAAACAGTTATACATAGGTTATCAGGTGCTTGACAAACTGAAGATCAGCATGGGTAGCTTTGGTACACACGTTGGCTATGAACTGCTGGATGCTTACCTGAACCGTAACTACAGCATGAGTTACATGTTCAGTAATGGCCCGTTCTTCAGTACAGGTGTGAAAGCTGATTTCACTATCAGCCAGGCCTGGACAGCGATGATCGGCGTATTCAATCCAACCGATTTTAAGTCCGCCTCCTGGACCAATAATAAATATGTAGGTGCACAATTGGGCTATTCCTCTACCAAAGCACCACTGAAACTCTACCTCAATTACCTGGAAGGAAAAGACACAACTGGTGTTCAGAACCATCAGATCGACTTCGTCGCTACTTATCAGATCAATTCTGTATTGGGACTGGGGTATAATGGTACCGTCAGCACTTACAATGATACCCGCGACAAAGAACCTGGTGAAGGTTCTAAAAAATGGTGGGGCTCTGCGCTGTATGTCAATGTTGACTTCAATGACAAGCTGGGAATGACTGTACGTGGTGAATATTTCGATGATAAAGATGGTCTTAAAACCTTTGCTACTGCCGGCGGTGGCCATGTTGTGGCCGGTACGCTGTCAATGAATTATAAAGTAGGTAACCTTACAATCATACCTGAATTCAGAATAGACAATGCATCTGTAGATATCTTCAATAAGAAATCAGGGACTCCTGTTGCGACATCTCCAAGTGTCCTCTTAGCTGCAACATATCATTTCTAGCAAATAAAAATTACTGCCTGCGCTCTTCGTTCCTGGCTTTCCGGCCAGGGATGAAGGGCATAGTGCATTTGTAGATTACTGGAGAACGGAAAATAATTTTTATATTTTGTGTACAAAACTGGTTACATGTTACAGCCCCCCACGTTGAAGTTCTTAAAATCATTGGCTAAGAATAATAATAAGGTATGGTTTGATGAACATAAATCCGATTATCAAAATGCGAAAGCAGATTACGAGAGTGTAGTACAACAGATCCTGGACGGTTTAGCTAAACAGGAGCCCGTATTGATAGGTTTGCAGGTAAAAGACTGTACGTTCCGTATTTATAAAGACACCCGTTTTTCGAAAGATAAAACGCCTTATAAAACCAATATGGGTGCATCTTTTGCCCCAGGTGGCCGTAAGACGCCACGTCCTGGTTATTATTTTCATCTTGAACCTGGAGGCAATAGTTTTGCCGGTGGCGGATTGTGGATGCCGGAAGCGCCTGTGCTCAAAAAAGTGAGACAGGAAATAGATTATAATTTTGAAGAGTTTCAGCAGATCATTTCCAATAAGGAATTCATCCGCTACTTCGGTAAGATCGAAGGCGAATCATTAAAGACAGCACCACAGGGCTATCTGCCGGATAATCCTGCCATCGCATACCTGAAATTGAAAAGCTTCACTGTATGGCATCATATATCCGACGATGCCGCTTTACAGCCTGCATTAGTCAGGGAGATCCTTAAAATATTTTCTGTAATGCAGCCTTTTGTCAAATTTATGGACAGGGCACTGGATCTGGAATAGTTAGTTAGTTTCCCGTGGTGAAAATACTATCATTAGTCACTGTCCGCCGTCGGCGGATGGGTAAGCCACAATGCACTGTGATTTTCTCTGGGAGTAACACCGTTTCAACACGTAAGCCATATGTACATCTGCCGGGCGTATAATTCGACCGTATGCACATTCACCGGCCGGCAGATGACTACAGCACAATAATTTTCAGCGGATTAGTTCTTGTGGATCAGGAATTCGAATGGTCTTGCCTTGCGGTTCTTCAACAGGTTTTCCTTGTCTGTCTTAGTGTGCGCAAAACGTTGATTATACACGTTGGCTACCTCAATAATCGGGATAATGCCGTCCAGTGTATCATGTTGATCCACAATGTTCATGATGCGGGACACCTGTGAAGAAAAATTAGTACTCCACTCTTCTGTAAATTTGTGCATCAGTAAAAGCTCACGATTGGCGTTGGTTTTCATAGGACTTTAAGGGTGTTTACGGATTTGTGAATTTTTAGTTCTTCGCACCTTACTTGCTCACAAAGATAGTTTTTTGGAATCAGTAAGTTGGCATAGGATTATTGATACCAAAATTGGATTTTATCTTTCACAAAGCAATACTACTTCTGTGTAATTTTTGTTAAACTGATACTTATTTCGCATCAAATCGATACTAAAAGAGCAAGTGTACCCACACTTGCTCTTGTCAGTTTAAATAAATCGTTTATACGTTCGCGAAATTATCACCCTAAAGGATAAAGTCAACGGCTATTTTTTACTAAATCCATTTCTGCGCGTGGAGATATTCTGCTATCTGCACCGCATTTGTTGCAGCACCTTTACGCAGATTGTCTGCCACGATCCACATATTCAACGTTTTTTCCTGTGTTTCATCACGACGGATACGACCTACGAATACTTCATCTTTCTCATGTGCATCTTTCGGCATCGGATACAGTGCTTTGGAAGGATCGTCCACTACAATAACACCTGGTGTATTTTCCAGGATACTACGTACTTCTGCCAGCTCGTATTCATTGTCAAAAGCGATGTTTACAGACTCACTGTGACCGCCAATTACAGGGATACGCACAGTCGTCGCTGTTACACGGATGTTGCTGTCGCCCATAATCTTCACGGTCTCTTTCACCATCTTCATTTCTTCTTTCGTGTAACCATTATCGAGGAATACATCGATCTGTGGTATCACGTTCAGGTCAATACGGTGTGCATATGCTTTTTCACCTTCAATACCCTGACGCTCATTCATCAGCTGATCTACCGCTTTTACACCTGTACCAGTTACTGACTGATAAGTTGAAACAACTACACGGTTGATTTTGTACTTATCGTGTAATGGATGCAGTACAAGCACCATCTGGATAGTAGAACAGTTAGGGTTAGCGATGATCTTATCTTCAGGTGTTAATGTTTTACCATTGATCTCAGGCACCACCAGTTTCTTGGTGGGATCCATTCTCCATGCAGAAGAGTTGTCAATGACAGTAATACCTGCTGCAGCAAATTTTGGCGCCCACTCCAGGGAAGTGCTGCCACCTGCAGAAAACAATGCTACATCCGGTTTCATGGAAATTGCGGTATCTGCATTAACCACCTTATAAGGCTTGCCCTTAAATGTTACTTCCTTACCAACGGACTTCTCTGAAGCCACGGGAATCAGTTCTGTAACCGGAAAATCTCTTTCGGTCAATACTTGTAACATTTTTGAGCCTACCAGTCCGGTAGCTCCTACTACGGCAACTTTCATTGTTTTTACATTTTAATTTTTTGGAAATGCAAATTTAACACAAGCATTGCGGTTTTCAATGTCTTGGCCAGAATCATAGAAAATCACTAAATTTCTGTCCAAACCAACCCAATTTTTTTAAGACATGCGTACTACCATTGTTTGTGTATGCCTGCTGATGCAGGTAGCTTTCTCATTTGCTCAGGTGAGCGAATCTTTTGATTATCAGAATATTAATGAAGCAGTCGCCTGGAAAGGAACAGATACTGCATGGACCGTAGAGCAAGGCCGTCTCCGCAGTCGTCTCTCCCGAAGCAGCAGCACTTTCTATCTTTCAACCAGTTCTTCCCTGTCACGTAATGCAATATGGGAGTGCTGGCTGCAACTGGATTTCAATACCTCCTCTCTCAATTATGCAGACATATTCCTTACCGCAGATAGTGCCAACCTTTCCGCACCAGGCAGCAAAGGTTATTTCGTGCGTATCGGTAATACAAAAGATGAGGTCTGTCTTTACCGGAAAGACGGCAATCTCCCTCCCGTACTACTGATAGATGGACGTGATGGTATCACTGATCATACCTCTTCCACCCTGAAAATAAAAGTGATCCGAAAAGAGGATAACTGGGAATTGTGGACCGACGAAAATGGCAATGGCACTGCTTATACCCGGGAAGGTATAGCAAAAGATAATATGTATAATACGAGCCGCTTTATGGGATTCGCCGTGCGTCAGTCTACTGCTTCTTTCTTTCGCCGTCACTATTTTGATGATGTGTCCGTTCATCCGCTGGTAGCAGATACCATACCGCCCTCCTTGTTGTCTGTTCAGCTGCTCAACGCACATACTATCAGTTGCTGTTTTAGTGAAACGCCCGATAGTAACAGTCTTCGCGACTATCACAATTTTCAGCTACCCGGAACCGACAATCTGCCTTTGCGCATCTGGCAGGATAATAATAGTCCCTTTTGTGTCAATGTGCAGTTTGAGCAGGCATTTCCCAACGGGGACAGCTGTCACTTACTGATAAATGGGATAAGAGATCTTGCAGGTAATATATCGTCCATGTTAAAGGCGTCGTTCCTGTATTATCTCCCTACAGGATATGATGTGCTGATACATGAATTCCTTCCAAAGGCGTTGCCTTCCGCAGGCTTACAGGCCGCGCGTTTTGTAGAACTGAAGAATAACAGTCCGTTTACCCTGCAACTAAAAGACTGGCGTCTGGCCAACAGCAACAGGGAGGTGATATTACCTGCCCGCCTCTTCCCGCCGGATACTTATCTGGTGTTGTGTGACAGGCAAGCTGTGAATCAGTTTCCCGTAGATATCGCCGTGATGGGTATCAGCAATTTTCCTGCACCCGGGGATAGTGATATGATCATTCTTCGTAATAACAGTGGTATGCTGGTACATGCAGTTGGTTATGATCGCAGCTGGTATCATAATCCGGTGAAAGAGAAAGGAGGTTGGAGTCTTGAAATGGTAGATGTACACTGGCCCTGTGCGGGTAGTACTAACTGGCGTCCCTCGCTGGCAAAAGAAGGTGCTACACCCGGTAAAGCAAATACAGTCAGCGGACCAGGCAGCATACCGCCACCCGTATCCCTGGTACATGCACATGCTGCCGATAGTATGAACGTCGGACTATCCTTTTCCGGTATCATGGATAGTATGGCGGTAAGTACTACTGCTCATTACCATTTTGATCCGGCATTGCCTGTCATCAAAGTTACTGCGCAAGCTCCGCTATATAATAATGTATCTCTTCGCTTAGGTAGCCCCCTCCTGCCGGGTACTATTTATCAGATAGCCGTGGAGGGGCTGAATGACTGTACGGGACAGGAAGTAAGCGTCGCCCCTGATCTGGCGGTGGCCAGGGTTTCTGAGGCAGATAGTTTTGATATTGTCTTCAATGAAATATTATATGATCCGGCTTCGGGTGTGCCGGAGTTTATCGAGATCTTTAACAGAAGTCCTAAAGCGCTTGACTTTTCCCGTTTATTCCTGACAAGAAGAAAAACGGATGGCCAATTAGACGAAGTGGTCTCCCTATCGGGTACTGTCCATGTGTTATTACCTGGTGCTTATGCAGCTTTTACGACAGATCCGGCTGCTTTATGTGCACAATATGATTGTCTGTCACCGGAAAGCATTTATAAAATAAATCTGCCGGCACTGATCAATGGGGAGGGCATAGTTGTATTATTAAACGCTGCCGGCAATATTATTGATGAATTGCATTATTCGGACGCAATGCATCTATCCCTGGCGGGGAATACCCGGGGTGTTTCGCTGGAACGTTTACAGGCGGATGGTCCTACACAAGATAAGTATAACTGGCATTCTGCAGCAGGATCGGCAAAATATGCAACTCCCGGGAGAGCGAATTCCCAGCAGCTTCCGGCAGGAGGTGTTCAGGGGATGTTGTCGGTCCGTCCGGGTATTTTTTCTCCGGATAATGACGGATTTGAGGATGTGGCGGTACTCAGTTATAAATTTCCGGTCCCGGGTTTTGTCATAAATGTCACGATTTTTGATGCAGAAGGGCGAACTGTCAGGCAATTAGCACGAAATATGGCCTTGTCTGCCGAAGGGTATATGATCTGGGATGGCCGGGGGCTGCAGAACCGCGAACTGGTAACAGGTATATACGTCATCTTTGCCGAGGTGATAAGTCCCGTGGGACAGGTGCGACAATGGAAATTGCCTGTGGTATTAGGAAAAAAGTTAAATAGTTGATGCCGTCAAAAAAAAAGGTTGTTTTTGTCAATTATCAAGAATAATTAAATGAACAGCCTCTCCAATTTGTCGGATAGAAACGATTTTTTATATTTGCGCTTCTTAAAAATTTGAACATGCAGTATAGAGAAATAGTTGCAGTAACCGGTTTGAGTGGTTTGTTTCAATTAATTGCCAGCAAACAGGATGGCGCTATCGTAAGATCTCTGGAAGACAAGAGCACAAAATTTGTGAGCTCCCGCATCCATAATTTTACTCCGCTGGAAAGCATCGAGGTGTTTACAACCGGAGAAAATGTAAACCTGGCTGAAGTATTTAAAGCCATGCAGGACCAGGAAGCTAAAACAGCTCCGGTTGGTGCCAAAGCTGACAATAATGCGATCAAGTCTTATTTCAAAAGTGTGTTCCCTACTTTCGACGAGGACAGGGTTTACGTTAGCGATATGAAGAAGATGGTGAAATGGTATGCCATTCTCAAGACTAACGATCTGTTGAGATTCGAAGAAGTAGCGGAAGATGCTCCGGAAGCTGCTGCAGAAGAAGTAGCACTTGCTGCTGATGCAGAAGTTGCTGAAAAGCCAGCTAAAAAAGCTGCTAAACCTAAGAAAGCTGCCGCTAAAGAAGGCGCTGACGAAGTAGCAACTGAAGAAGCTCCGGCTGAAAAACCTAAAAAAGCGAGAGCTAAGAAAGAAGACGCTCCTGCTGCTGAAGGTGAAGAAGCGCCTAAGAAAAAGGCTGCTCCTAAGAAAAAGAAAACTGAAGAGTAATTCTTAGATAATTTATTGGTTTCTAATGCCAGACGCTTTGTGTTTATCGTATGCAGCGTCTGGTTTTTTATTGCCCGTACAGAAGCTAAGTCGTATCTTTCCCCTGGTATTACACCCCGAAAACAATCATTTTCTATTAGTCAGACTATAGTTATCCTGCATTGATCCTTCGTTGCGAAAGGCAGCTGTAACGAAGCATGACTATAGTTTAGATAACTAAACAGACCTTCTTATTTCCACCTCAGGTCTTTGCACTGGAATTTCTTATTTTAGTAAAATGAAGACTTTAGACGCAAATATTGAGAAACAGCCACGTAAACTGTTACCTGAAGACTTTACGGTAACAACGTGGGAGGCATTGCAGCCATATTTTGAGGAGTTGCAGCAAAGGCCGCTCGAAAGTGTAGCGGCGCTGGAGCAGTGGCTGAAGGATATCAGTGAACTGGAGGCGGTCATCAGTGAGGATGCCTGCTGGCGCCAGATACGCATGACCTGCGATACAACCGACAAATCCCTGGAAGAGGCATTCGCTTACTTCTGTATGGAAATACAGCCCAAACTGCAACCTTATGCAGATGCACTGAATAAAAAGCTGCTGGCCAGTGAATGGGTAAAGAACCTGGATCAGGATCTGTATGCTACTTACCTGCGGAGTGTGCGTAAACAGGTAAAACTGTTCCGTGAAGAGAACGTGCCACTGCTGGCAGAACTGAGTGTTCAGTCACAGCAATATGGCGCTATTGCCGGTAAGATGACTATTACCGTCAATGGACAGGAATATACCCTGCAACAGGCGGCCCGCTTCCTGGAAGACAGCAACCGCGAATTAAGGGAAGAAGTATTTACAAAAACGGCGAAGCGTCGTCTGGAAGATAAAGACACCCTTGATCAGCTCTTTACTAATCTGATTACCAAGAGAGACCAGGTGGCAAAGAATGCCGGTTTTGCCAATTACCGTGATTATAAATTCGAAGATCTCGGACGTTTCGACTATACAAAAGAAGACTGTTTCCAGTTTCACACTGCCGTAAAGGAACACATTGTGCCATTGGTAAAAAGTCTGCAGGAGAAACATCGCGCTAAACTGGGACTGGATGTACTGAAACCCTGGGATTCCGATGCGGAGCCACAGGGGGTGAAACCACTGTCCCCTTTCCAGACCGGAGACGAGCTGGTTAACAAGGCGATTGAGTGTTTTGATCAACTGGGACCTTTCTTTGGTAACTGTCTGCGGGTAATGCAGCAATTAGGACGGCTGGATCTGGAAAGCCGTAAGGGTAAAGCACCAGGTGGTTATAACTGTCCGCTGGCAGAAACCGGGGTGCCTTTCATCTTTATGAATGCAGCCGGTCAGATGAAAGACCTGACTACCATGGTACATGAAGGAGGTCATGCGGTACATTCTTTCCTGAGTCATAATCTGTCACTGAGTGCTTTCAAGGAGTATCCGATGGAGATCGCGGAAGTGGCGAGCATGAGTATGGAGTTGTTCACGATGGACTACTGGAATATATTCTTTAGTAATGAGGAGGAACTGCGCAGAGCCAAACTGCAGCAGCTGGAACGGGCGATCGTGATTTTCCCATGGATCGCTATCATTGATAAATTCCAGCACTGGTTGTACGAAAACCCGCAACATACGGTAGAAGAGCGTACAGCTGCATGGGTAGCCATACAGGATGAATTTGCTACCGGAGTAGTTGACTGGAGCGGCTGGGAAGATTATAAAGCGATTGGCTGGCAGCGACAATTACACCTGTTTGAGGTACCATTCTATTATATAGAATATGGTATTGCGCAGTTAGGGGCCATTGCTATGTGGAAACAGTTCAAAGAGAACAAGCAGCAGGCGCTGGATAATTATGTCAATGCACTCAGTCTGGGTAGCACCCGTACTTTGCCGGAACTGTATAAAGCGGCGGGTATCAAATTTGACTTCTCCCCTGCTTATGTGCAGGAGCTGGCGGCTTTTGTACAGGCTGAGATAGAAAAGGTGAGCGAGGAAAATTAGGAATTAGGAATTAGGAATTATTTGTATTAATTGACTTTTTATAAAACAATAGGGCGCTTCATTAACGAAGTGCCCTATTATTTTATATCTATCCGGAACGATGTTAACCTGATTAAGTAAATGGAAGGCTATTAGTCAACAATTCTTAATTCTTAATTCCTAATTCCTAATTTATTTACATTCCTTGCACACTCCACTCACTACGACATCCACGTTATGTGCGGCATATCCTTTTGGTAGGTGGATATCGGGGACTTCCGTATCCAGGCAGGTGGTATTACCACACTCTTCACATTTAAAATGCACGTGATGATCATGGTGATCATGTTCCGAGCACTCCGATCGGCAGAGTGCATAACGGATGGAGGTATCTGTGGTTGGGATGCTATGGATGATCCCTTTATCCAGGAAGGTTTGTAATGTGCGGTAAACTGTTACGCGGTCAAAGCTCTGACCGGCCAGTTTTTCAAAACTGCTGTGTTCAAGTGCACCATTGCTGTTCATGAACAGTTCCAGTATCTTCACCCGGGTATCCGTAATGCTCAGCTTACTTTCCCTGAGCAGTTCGGTAATACTTGCTTTGTTCTTGTTGCTCATGATAATTTATAATGAGTTATTGTTTTTCCTTTAGCAACCGGTTGATGTCAACGATCATTTTGTCTACATCACTTTTTTTCGTGCCTTCATATAATCCTCTTACACGGGCTTCGCCATCTACCAGGGCGAACCATTGGGTGTGCACGAAGTCATCATCACCGGTGAATGTTCCATTATCCACCATATAACCGGCTCTGGCCAGTTTATAGAGTTCTTTTTTGCTACCGGTGAGGAACCACCAGTTACTGGGATCTGCGCCGTGTTCTTCTGCATATTTTTTCAATACAGGGATACTGTCGGTTTCCGGATCTACGGTGTGAGATAATATGCGGAAACGGGGTTCATCTTTATAGGCGGCATAGACTTTCATCATATTTGCATTCATCTTGGGGCAGATGTTGGTGCAGGTAGTAAAAAAATATTCCGCTACATATACTTTCCCTTCAACGTCTTTGCTGGTGATTGTTTTGCCTTCCTGGTTCACAAAAGAGAAGCCGCCGATAATATGGCCGTTGGTGCCAAGTATGGGTAATTTCTCTTCCCCGAAGAAACTGCCTTTCTCACCTTTGATCACATAACCTGAGTAGCCGAGGAAAGCGATGGATAACAGGGCAAAAAATATAATATAGAACACATTCTTTTTAGACATAATGCCAGTCGTTTTACATCACAAAGGTAGTACACAATTAGCTAAATACGTTTAGGCACCCTGCCGGCAGGCGGGTGGCCGAAGAATTAGGTTTGTAAACGGGAAATGGCGCCGCTGGCGGACTGTTATAAACGCAATCCGATTTTTATGCCTAAATGCAGACTGGGCAGTACACTGATGAGACGTCCGTCTCTGGAGTCGGCTACACCATTATTATCATAAAAGTTATTGTAGTCGTAAACTTTTGCGCGGACGCCGAGGCCGACATAGGGGTCTATAACGAATCTGTCCCGGGTGATCTGGCGGCCCAGCAGGAACTGGATGGCGTAGACGTCTTTATCGCCGGTGTTTTCGTATTCGGTACCCCGGATATTGATTTTCTCGTTGGGGTAAAATACCTTCTTATATGTAAGGACGGGTTGAAAGTAGGTACCCTGGGCGCGTGTAATGTCGTCTTTCTGGGTGACGAGGTACCAGCGGAGGCTGGCACTGAATCCGAGTCCTCTCCCATCGACGAATTGTTCTGTGCTGATATCTGGTTTTTTCTGGCCGATATCTATTTTCCTGGCGAGGATGTAATCGGGGTAATCTGTGTAGATACCGGCGACACCCAGTTCAAGGCTCAGGCGTTGAGTGAGTTCCTGTTCAACGGTGAATTCCAGCTGATTGATCAGCCGGGCGGGATTTACCTTAATATAGGTAGACCGGTGAAAGGGCTTTTTGTCCTGGGCATAGAGGGACATTCCACTCAGGCATAACAGGCAAATAACAAGCAGTGGTTGTTTCATATAGTTGTCTGCATTTGACGGTGGCCGCCAGCAATTGTAGGTTCAGAAGGGCGCCTACAGCTGAGCTGAAAGCCCGTGATTATGAGGTCAATAATCGTTCCACAATTAGAGGATACCATTGATGTTCAAGCAGGTGGATTTTAGCTGCGAGGGTCTCGGGGGTATCATCCGGGGTGATCGTACAACGTTCCTGGAGGATTGTTGCGCCATCATCATATTTTTCGTTGACGAAGTGGATGGTGATGCCACTTTCTGTTTCTTTTGCCAGGATCACTGCTTCGTGTACGAAGTTGCCATACATGCCTTTACCACCATATTTAGGTAACAGGGCCGGGTGTATATTAATGATACGGTCCGGAAAAGCCTGTACCAGGTTAGCGGGTACTTTCCAGAGGAAACCGGCCAATACGACGAGGTCGGTGGAGGCATCCTTTAATACCTTTATATAATGGTCCGTACGGAAAAAACCTTCTTTTTCGATCAGTACGGAGGGGATACCTTCTTTTTCGGCTATCTTCAGCACGCCGGCCTCCGGTTTATTACAAAGTATCAAAGCGACCCTTGCAATGGAAGAGTTCCGGAAATGATCAATAATTTTTTGTGCGTTACTACCTGCTCCTGAGGCGAAGATGGCTATATTTTTCAAAGTGCGTATGTTAAATTATAAGACGGCGCAAAAGTAACTAATTGGTCTTATTTATGGAGAGGTTTGAACATTCCAGGTACCGGGAGGGTTATAAATGGAACCTGATAAGCACAAGGAAGTTAAGAAAACAACAGTCCAGACAAAAATAATACCATCCCAAAGGACACACCATTATATATATAAGGAGAACGATAAAGAATGCAAGAGTTTGTCGAGAATCATGACTTTTATCATGTTTTTTCTCATGCGAAAAGCATTGATCAATACGTGCTTTAGCGGAATATATATAGTGAAAAGGAATCAGTGAAGCAAGTAAGAATTTTTTATAATTGTTGATAAATTGTCAACATTGTGTCTTATTTTTGTGAGCACTTTTAAAGAAACTTAAGGTCAAATCTAAACTAAATAGGCTGTGTATCGTCGTGTTTCCATTCTTATGCGCAAGCATTTTGTGAGTGTTCTTGTCCTATGCGTTGCAATGATCGCGTCCTTATCAGTAAGGGCAGCAGATGCAGGCAAGGGTAAAACATTGTTTCAGCAGAATTGCGCCAGCTGCCATAATGTTCACAAACAAGTTACTGGTCCTGCACTGAAGGGTGTGGAGGAACGTTGGTCTGATAAGAAATTATTGCACCAATGGATTCATAACTCATCTTCTGTGGTAGCTTCAGGTGATGCTTATGCTGTTAAACTCTTCAATGATTTTAACAAGCAGGTAATGCCTGGTTTCCCTGCATTTACAGATGCTGATATCGATGACATCCTGGCTTACATCGCTGATGAAAGTACCAAAGAAGTTGGTCCTAAGAAAGGAGATGGTCCAACTCCTGGTGGTAGTACTGAAGATGGCGGTAACAACAGTCTGCTGTTTGGTATCATCACACTGATCCTCGCTATCGTTGCGCTGATCCTGATGCAGATCAACAGTAACCTGAACAAGCTTGCTGGTGATAAAGACGGTGTACCTACTCCGGATCCGGTTCCTTTCTACAAGAACAAAGCTTACATCGCCCTGGTGATCCTGCTGCTGTTCATCGTAGGTGGTTACTATACAATCAATGGTGCGATCGGCCTGGGTCGTCAGAAAGACTACATGCCAGAGCAACCCATCTTCTACTCTCACAAAGTTCACGCAGGTGTTAACCAGATCAACTGTCTGTATTGCCACGCGGGTGCTGAGAAGAGTAAGCATGCTATGATTCCTTCTGAGAATATCTGTATGAACTGTCACAAGACTATCAGTGAGTATGGTGGTGCTGACCTGTACACTGCAGAAGGTAAGAAGGTAAATGGTACTGCAGAAATCCAGAAATTATACGATCATGTCGGTTGGGATAAGAAAGCACAGGCTTACACTAAACCTGGCAAACCAATCCAGTGGACCAGAATCCACAACCTGCCTGATCACGTTTACTTCAACCACTCTCAACACGTAGTAGCTGGTAAACAACAGTGTCAGACCTGTCACGGTGCGATCACTGAGATGGACGAAGTTCATCAGTTTGCTGAGCTGTCAATGGGCTGGTGCGTAAACTGTCACCGTACAACTAAAGTGCAGTTCGCAGATAATAAATATTACAGCATTTTTGAACAGTTCCACCAGCAGGTGAAAGAAGGCAAGATCGACAGCGTAACCGTTGAGATGGTAGGTGGTACTGAATGTCAGAAATGTCACTATTAATATAGAGGAAGTAAATCGGGTGAAGGAAGCTTAGGGGATTGTTAGCGAATGTAAATCGTTATGCCGGCATGCTGTACTTCAACGAGGGGCTTCAAAGTTCTAAAACAAATATCCGTAACTCGTTAGTATAAATAACATGGAGCAAAAAAAGTATTGGAAAGGCTTGGAGGAGTTGCACAATACCAAGGAACATCAGGAGATTGTGAATAACGAATTTAGAGAGGATCTGCCTTTTGAGGAGAGTGAAAGCCTGTTGAATGCTACTACACCCCGCAGGGATTTCCTTAAATACCTGGGGTTCACTACCGCAGCTGCTACAATTGCGGCTAGTTGCGAAACGCCTGTTAAGAAAGCAATACCATACGTAAATAAGCCGGAAGAAATCACTCCCGGTGTACCTAACTATTACGCTTCCACTTACGCAGTAGACGGAGAATATCTGCCTATCGTCGTTAAGACCCGTGAAGGCCGTCCGATTAAAGTTGATGGTAACGATCTGTCTACTATCACCGGTACAGCTTCCACAGCAAGAGTACAGGGTTCTGTGCTGAGCCTGTACGATGCAGCTCGTCTGCGTTTCCCTACTATCAATGGTGCGGAAACAACGTGGGCGGAGCTGGACAAACAGGTAGGTGCTGCACTGGCTGGTCTGGGCGGTGCTCCTATCGTGTTACTGACTTCTACTATTATCAGTCCTTCTACTAAGAAAGTTATTGCAGGTTTCCAGGCGAAATATCCTGGTTTCCGTCATGTAACATATGATGCAGTGTCCTACTCAGGTATGCTGCTGGCTAACGAAGCTTCTTACGGAAAAAGAGCACTGCCGGTTTACCACTTCGAAAATGCAAAGACTATTGTGAGTCTGGATGCAGATTTCCTGGGTACCTGGCTGAACCCTGTAGAGTATTCTAAGGGTTATGGTGTTAACCGTAAGATCGATCAGAAGAGACCGGAAATGAGCAAACATTTCCAGTTTGAAAGTATGATGAGCGTTACCGGTGCCAATGCTGACGAAAGATTCACACATAAGCCTTCTGAACTCGGTGCTGTAGCACTGGCGTTGCTGAGCGCTGTGGGTGGTGCGGTAAGCAAACCGGCTATCGCTGACAAACGTCTGGCAGAAGGTATTGAAAAAGCTGCGAAATCACTGAAAGAAAACCAGGGTAAAGCGCTGGTAGTAAGTGGTTCAAACGATGTGAACGTACAGATCATTGTAAATGCCATCAACAGCCAGATCGGCGCGAATGGTACTACTATCGACTGGAACTCTACCGCTGGTTACCGTCAGGGTATCGACAGCGAAATGACCCAGCTGGTAAGCGATCTGAATACAGGTAGCATCGGTGCATTATTCGTATATGGTGTTAACCCGGCTTACGACTACTTTGACTCCGCGAAATTCATCTCCGGTGTTAAACAGGTGAAACTGAGCGTTACATTCAACGATCGTAAAGACGAAACTTCTGAATTATTTAAATACGCAGCTCCTGCACATCACTTCCTGGAAAGCTGGGGAGATGCAGAAGGCCGTACCGGATACTTCAGCTTTATACAGCCAACAATCGCGCCGCTGTTCAAAACACGTGCGTTTGAATCTAGCCTGCTGGCGTGGAGCGGAAACGCTACATCATGGGAAGATTTCCTGAAAAATGAGTGGATCACTAAACTGGGTAGCCAGGAAGCCTGGGATAAAATCCTCCAGGATGGTATCATCGAGCCGGCTCAGCCAGCTGCTTTAGGTGGTGCTACTTTCGCCGGCGACGTTGCTGGTGCAGCTGCTAAGATTAACAGTGCCAAGAAAGGCGGTAAGCTGGAACTGGTACTGTATCAGAAAGTTGCTATCGGTAATGGTAAAGAGGCGAACAACCCCTGGTTGCAGGAAATGCCGGATCCGATCACCCGTGCTACATGGGATAACTACGCTGTAATATCCAACACCCTCGCTAAAACGTTCAATACGCAGCTGGGTGACGACTACGAAATCAACAACGACAGAACTGTACTGAAGATCAAAGCAAACGGTAAGGAAATTGAACTGCCGCTGCTGATCCTGCCTGGTATCCATCCTGAAGTTGTGGCTATCGCTGTTGGTTACGGTCGTAACAACAACGCCGGTAAAGCTGCTGCAGGTGTAGGTAAAAATGCCTATCCGTTAGTAAGCTTCAACGGTCAGACTTTTGATTATTTCGCTGCTGATGCTGCGGTTGAAAAAACCGGTGCAGTAGCTCAGGTAGGTGTGACGCAGACGCATAACAGCTATGAAGGTCGTCCTATCATAAAAGAAACTACTCTTGAAGAGTTCATTAAGAACCCTAAAGAGGTAAACGAAGACCGCAGAGAGCTGGATCAGTTTGGTCCTGATTTCCGTAAAGATGGTACCCTTTATCCGGATGTTCACCACTATCAGGGTATTAAATGGGGTATGTCTATCGACCTGAACACCTGTTTCGGTTGCGGCGCTTGTACTATTGCATGTCAGGCTGAAAACAACGTATCTGTAGTTGGTAAAGAGCAGGTGCTGAAAGCACACGAAATGCACTGGCTGCGAATCGACCGCTACTTCGCAGGTGATGAAAACAACCCGGAAGTAGTATTCCAGCCGATGCTGTGTCAGCACTGTGATAACGCTCCTTGTGAGAATGTTTGTCCGGTAGCAGCTACCAACCACAGCTCTGAAGGTATCAACCAGATGGCTTACAACCGTTGTATCGGTACCCGTTATTGCGCTAACAACTGTCCGTATAAAGTTCGTCGCTTCAACTGGAGAGACTGGAATGGTGCTGACAGCTTTGAAAATAACCTGTATGACGTAGCAGGTATGAACGATGATCTGACACGTATGGTACTGAACCCAGATGTTGTGGTTCGTAGCCGTGGTGTAATGGAAAAATGTTCTTTCTGCGTACAGCGTTTACAGGATGCTAAACTGACTGCTAAGAAAGCGGGTCGTCCGATGAAGGATGGCGAAGCTAAAACAGCTTGTCAGGTTGCATGTGCTGCTGATGCGATCGTATTCGGTAACATTAACGACAAAGAAAGCCGCATCGCTAAACTGCGTACAGAAGAGCAGACAGAAAGGATGTACTATGTACTGGAACAAACCCATACATTACCTTCTATCAACTACCTGGCTAAGATCAGAAACAAAGCTGCTGAGCCTAAGTTGAAAGGACATCATGAAGAAGAAGCTCATCATGAAGCAGCAGCAAAACACGAAGCGTAAGCCGGGGTTGAGCTGATTAGATTGAAAGATTAACAGAGAGATAAAGTTTTAAGTTTAGAACAATTAAAGCTCCTTATTCTGCATCCAGGTGCAGGTTAGGGGTAAAAGCTTAAAGAATTATGCATTTAAAGTACGAATCCACACTAAGAGAACCATTAGTTGATGGGGTGAAAGATTACCACCAGGTAACAGAAGATATCATCAGCCCGATTGAAGCCAAGCCTGGTAAATTGTGGTATGTGGGCTTTTTCATTTCCCTAATGCTGCTGGCATTTGGCGCCTTCTCCGTAACCTGGGAAGTTTACTACGGTACGGGTGTGTGGAACCTGAATAAAACGATCGGTTGGGGTTGGGACATTACCAACTTCGTATGGTGGGTAGGTATCGGTCACGCCGGTACACTGATCTCCGCGATCCTCCTCCTCTTCCGTCAAGGCTGGCGTACTGGTGTAAACCGTGCAGCAGAAGCGATGACGATCTTTGCGGTAATGTGTGCGGGTCAGTTCCCGATCTTCCACATGGGTCGTGTATGGATGGCCTTCTTCGTATTGCCTTATCCGAATACACGTGGTCCGCTGTGGGTGAACTTCAACTCTCCGCTCTTATGGGACGTGTTCGCGATCTCTACTTACTTCACAGTATCTCTCCTGTTCTGGTATTCCGGTCTGATCCCTGACTTCGCAACTGTACGTGACAGGGCTAAAACCAAACTGCGTAAGTTATTATATGGTGTTGCTTCTTTCGGCTGGACAGGTTCTACCAAACACTGGCAGCGTCACGAGGCACTGTCACTGGTTCTGGCGGGTCTCTCTACTCCACTGGTACTTTCTGTACACACTATCGTATCTTTTGACTTTGCAACTTCCGTAATTCCTGGTTGGCATACTACCATCTTCCCTCCATACTTCGTGGCGGGTGCGATCTTCTCCGGATTCGCAATGGTACAGACCCTGCTGATCATCGTACGTAAAATATTAGGTCTGGAAGACTATATCACCCTGGGCCACATGGAGGCTATGAACAAGGTGATTGTACTGACCGGTTCCGTAGTAGGTTGTGCTTACCTGACTGAGTTATTCATGGCATGGTACGCAGCAGTTCCTTATGAATTCGATACTTTCTATAAATACCGTGCAGCAGGTCCGCTGGGTTGGTCTTACTGGATCATGATGACCTGTAACGTAATCACTCCACAGGTATTCTGGTTCAGCAAAATGAGAAGAAACGTAGCCGTAACCTTTGTGATGTCTATCATCGTAAACATCGGTATGTGGTTCGAGCGTTTCGTAATCATCTGTACTTCCCTGTATCGTGACTACCTGCCATCCAGCTGGAGCTACTATCGTCCATCCTGGCCGGAAGTTGGTTTCTATATGGGTACCTTCGGTCTGTTCTTTACCTGTTTCTTCCTGTTCGCCAAGTACTTCCCGGTTATCGCTGTTGCTGAGATCAAGAGCGTACTGAAAACTTCCGGTGAAAGCTTCAAGAAGGGCATGGAGCAGTATGAGCAGCAGCCTGCTGAAGAGTTTGAAGCTGGTTTACACCATGATGACGATCATCATCACGATGCTCACGGTGCAGTAGCTCACGCTCATCATAACTAATCTATGACCGGGAGATCCCGGACAAGTAAAGAATCGGATTTCGTTTTTTAGACTAAGAATTTTTTAAACATATGGCGGTTAAAAATTTTGTTGTAGCAAGTTTTAGTGATGAGGCGGTATTGTTTCCGGCAGTGAAAAAAGTAAGAACTGCGGGTTACAAGTTACACGATGTGTACACACCATTTCCGGTGCATGGTCTTGACCATGCAATGGGTCTGCGCGAAACCAGCCTGCACACTGCCGGCTTCATATACGGTATCACCGGTACTACTACGGCATTATCCTGCATGAGCTGGGTATTTAACTCTGACTGGCCTATGAATATAGGTGGTAAGCCACACTTCCCGCTGCCAGCATTCATACCTATCACTTTCGAATTGACGGTATTGTTTTCAGCAGTAGGTATGGTGCTCACATTCTGCTACCTGTGTCAGCTGGCTCCTTTCGTAAAGAAACATATCTTCAATCCACGTCAGACGGACGATAAGTTCGTGATGGCGATTGAAGTAACTGCTAAAACCAATGCTGAGGAACTGAAAAGATTCCTGGCAGGTCTGGGCGGCGAGGATGTGAACGAACAGCGTGTTGAATCAGGTTGGTGGTTCGGTCGTTTTGACCGTGAAGACCGCCTGTTTGAAACAAAAGTTGAGGCTGTAAACGCATAAACAGAATTTAAAACTTTCCGGAGGACGTATTCCCCGGGAGGAGCACACAGAACATAAGCTTGAATTATAATAAACAGATGAAAAGGACTTCCAACATATTGATCGCGGCTGCTGTGGTAAGTGGAGCTATGTTATCGGCATGCGGAAAAGACAACAGGAAACCCGGCAAGCATTACATGCCGGACATGGTTGAATCCCGTGCATACGAGTTCTACAGTGAGCGTCTTTCTACACTGAAGCCAGTAGATGGAACCGTAAAAAGAGGAGAATTGCTGCCTTACCATCTGAAAGCGGCAGATACCGCTTTGGCTAATGCAGTAAAGAATCCGCTGATTCTCACAAAAGCGGATCTGGAGGAAGGAAAACGTCTATTCAATATCTACTGTGCTATCTGCCACGGTTCCAAGCTGGACGGTAACGGTCCGCTGTACAATGGTGGTGCTGGTCCATACGTAGCAGCTCCTGCCAACCTGGCGAGCGGTGCGAAAGCCAGCTATACTGAAGGACGCCTGTTCCACGTAATGACCTTCGGTTATAATGCGATGGGTAGCTACGCCAGCCAGCTCGACAGAGAACAGCGCTGGAAAGTAGCGGCTTACATCCGCAGCGTACAGAACGGCGGTGCAAACGCTGGACCAGTGGCTAATGAAGCAACACAGACAGCTCCTGCTGCATCAGCGGCATCAGCACCTGCGACAACTGACTCATCAGCGACACACTAAGATAAACAGCATTCAATCAAGTATTTTAATATACAGTAATGAAGGACCAATTTGTAGTACCGGCAAGATTAAAAAGGACCAGCTTCGTGTTAATGGGTGTTGGCTTGCTGACTTTATTGATCGGAATTTTTGCATTTCATGGTGAGCATGGCTCTACACGTTTCTGGGCTGGCCTCCTCCAGAACAGCACATTCTTTTTGTTGGTAGTATTAGCCAGTGCCTTTTTTATCGGAGCTACTACCCTGGCGCATGGTGGATGGCAGATTGGTTTCCGTCGTGTACCGGAAGCAATTTCCATGGCAGTACCTGTACTGGGCGGGATTCTGTTCGTGATCCTCATGTTAATTGCGTTCACTGGTAAAGAGAATATCTACCACTGGTTAAACGCAGAGCATGTTAAACATGACGAAATATTAAGCTGGAAATCAGCTTTTTTGAATAAAGGAATGTTCACAGCGTTTTCGGTTGTTACAATCGGCGCATGGAGCTTCTTCGCAGTAAAACTGCGTAAAATGTCCATCGAAGAAGATGGCTGGGATCTGTCCGCAGCTACCGGTCGTCGTATCGTATGGAGAAATACAGTATGGTGTGGTGGATTCATCGTGGTTTACGCACTGACTGTAGGTTCTACTACCCCATGGTTCTGGCTGATGAGTATTGATGCACACTGGTATTCTACCATGTATAGCTGGTACACATTCGCAAGCAGCTGGGTTTCTGGTATCGCACTGATCATTCTGTTCCTGGTTCACCTGAAACGTAATGGTTACCTGCCGATGGTAAATGAAGAACACCTGCATGACCTGGGTAAATTTGCTTTCGCATTCAGTATCTTCTGGACATACCTGTGGTTCTCTCAGTATATGCTGATCTGGTATGCAAACATGCCTGAGGAGATCGTCTACTTCAAACCACGTGTTTGGGGCGAGTGGAGACCCATCTTCTTCCTGAACCTGCTGATCAACTTCATTACTCCATTATTATACCTGATGAAGCGTGATACAAAACGTAACTACTCTTCTATGGTGTTTATCTCTGTAGTAATCCTGGTAGGTCACTGGTTAGATTTCTGGCAGATGGTAGGTCCTGGTACTTACAAACACCTGGTGTTCCCTTGGTACGAATTCGGTCTGGGTCTTGGTTTCGTTGGTGTGATTATCTATGTGGTAATTCATCAGCTGACGAAAGCGCCGCTGGTTCCAAAGAATCATCCTTATCTGAAAGAAAGTATTGTACACCATACCTGATCATCGAGCAAGTAACGGAGATTCCGGTGTACGCCGGAAGTGATAGGTAATAACGTAAAGCATTAGATAACTTAATTATTTCAAATAGCAATGTCAGGATATTTAGCAGTCTTAGTTGTTGTGCTCATATTCGTAGTCATCTTCCAGATTGCGAAGGCCAGCGAGTATGTGTCCATATTGAAGGGAGAAAAGAAAGCGCGTCAGCAATCCAACCGCGTGAACGGTTTCCTGTTGATCATCTTCCTGATACTGGGCCTGGTAGGTGTTTACTACTGTAACGATGCCCTGAAAGGAAAGATTTTCTTTGAAGCAGCGTCTGAACAGGGTGAGGGTATCGACAACATGATCAAATGGACGTTGTGGATCACAGGTATTGTATTCATCATTACCCAGATCCTGTTGTTCTGGTTCTCTTTTAAATATCAGGAGAAAGAAGGTCAACAAGCCTTTTACTTCCCTCATAACAACAAACTGGAGTTAATATGGACAGTTATTCCTGCCATAGCGCTCACTATCCTGGTGGCTATCGGTTTAAGACACTGGTTCCGTATCACTTCCGATGCACCGAAAGATGCTGCGGTTGTTGAGATCACCGGTAAACAGTTTAACTGGCTGATCCGTTACCCGGGTAAAGATGGTCAGCTGGGTCGTAAATTCTTCAAGAATATCAACGACGCTAACAACCCTGTAGGTCAGGATTGGGATGATCAGCTGAACAAGGATGATTTCATGGCAACAGAAATGCACCTGGTAGTTGGTAAACCGGTAAAACTGATCATTGGTTCCCGCGACGTGATCCATGACGTAGGTCTGTCTCATTTCCGTCTGAAAATGGATGCTGTTCCAGGTATTCCTACTACATTGTGGTTTACACCTAAGTATACTACCACTGAGATGAAGGACAAAACCGGCAATCCTGATTTCGTGTATGAAATCTCCTGCGATCAGATGTGTGGTTCCGGTCACTATTCCATGAAAGCGAATATCGTTGTGGAAACACAGGAAGAATTCGACGCATGGACAGCTAAACAGGTGGCACAGTACGGTGTAGCTCACCCGGCAGAAGCGCCGGTAGCCAAACCAGCAGAAGCACCTGCTGCAGCTACCGATACTACACAGAAAGTAGTAGCGGCTAACGAGGTGAAACCTTAATTTTGCCTTGTAGAAGAGATTAAATTAATTGACGCAGGAATTTTAAAAATTATAAGATAAACTGGTAGCGGTACTCCCCGATGACAGTTTTATATAAATAGAACCGATTATGAGTAACGAAGCAACATTGCACAGTCAGGAGGTAATTCATGGCGCAGCGCATGCGCACGACCACGGTCACGGGCACGATGATCATGAGCATCATGAAGGCGGCTTCATTTCGAAGTATGTTTTCAGCCTTGACCACAAAACTATTGCCAAGCAGTTTCTGATTACCGGTATTATCTGGGCTATCATAGGTGCTTTCTTCTCTGTACTGTTCCGTTTGCAGCTGGGTTTCCCTGATGCTACTTTCCCTTGGCTGGAAAGCATCCTGGGTCACTGGGCAAAAGGCGGTCGTATCACCCCGGAAGCGTATTATGCATTGGTAACCATGCACGGTACCATCCTGGTATTCTTCGTATTAACAGCCGGTTTGAGCGGCACATTCTCTAACCTGCTGATTCCTTTGCAGGTAGGTGCCCGTGATATGGCTTCTCCTCTCATGAACTGTATGAGTTACTGGGCGTTCTTCCTTGCGAGTGTCGTAATGATGGCTTCCCTGTTTGTTCAGACAGGTCCTGCATCTGGTGGCTGGACTTCTTATCCTCCGCTGAGTGCACTGGGTGACGCTTCAATCGGTTCTAAAATAGGTATGGACTTATGGCTGATCTCTATGGCGCTGTTCGTTGTTTCGCAGCTGCTGGGTGGTCTGAACTATATCTCTACTATCCTGAACATGCGTACCAAAGGTATGAACATGACTAAGATGCCGCTGACTATCTGGAGCTTCTTCTTCACTGCCGTACTTGGTGTACTTTCCTTCCCTGTATTATTGTCTGGTTTCATCCTCCTGCTGTTTGATCGTCACGGAGGTACCAGCTTCTACCTGAGCGATCTGTTCGTTGCCGGTAAAGCACTCTCCAACGAAGGTGGTAGTGCTATCCTGTATCAACACTTGTTCTGGTTCCTCGGTCACCCTGAGGTATATATCATCATCCTCCCTGCGATGGGTATGGTATCTGAGATCCTGGCGGTTAACTCCCGCAAACCGATCTTCGGTTACCTGGCGATGGTGGGTTCTATGTTTGCTATCGTTATCCTGGCGTTCCTGGTATGGGCGCACCACATGTTCGTTACTGGTCTGAATCCGTTCCTGGGTGCATTCTTCGTACTGTTAACATTGCTGATTGCGGTTCCATCAGCCATCAAGGTGTTCAACTGGATCACGACTATCTGGAGAGGTAACCTGCGCTTTACGCCTGGTATGCTGTTCTCTATCGGTTTCGTGAGCACATTCATCTCCGGTGGTCTGACAGGTATCTGGTTAGGTAACTCTTCTATCGATATTCACCTGCACGATACATACTTCGTAATTGCGCACTTCCACATCGTAATGGGTGTATCTGCGTTCTTCGGTACGTTCGCCGGTGTATACCACTGGTTCCCTAAAATGTTTGGTCGTTATCTGAACAATACCCTCGCTTACATTCACTTCTGGGCTACGCTGATCGGTGCTTACCTGATCTTCTGGCCAATGCACTATGAAGGTATCGCGGGTATGCCAAGAAGATATTATGATTACACCAGCTGGGAATCATTCAAACAGTTCGCTGATCTGAACCACTTCATCAGTATCGTGGTAATCGCAGTATTTGCTGCTCAGCTGCTGTTCGTATTTAACTTCTTCTACAGCATCTTCAAGGGTAGAAAGGTAACTACTACCAACCCATGGAACTCTACTACACTTGAGTGGACAACTCCAATCAATCCTGGTCACGGTAACTGGCCTGGTGAGATCCCTGAAGTATATCGCTGGCCATATGACTACAGCAAGAACGGTAAAGATTTCGTTCCTCAGACTGTACCATTGTCTCCAGACGAAGAAAAAGAAGGACATTAATAGTTTAAATTTTTGGGCAAGCTACGGGGTTACATCCGTGGGCATGGGCTGAAGAAATGATAAGAGAAAACTCGATAAAATTGTCGACATCGTATGCAGTAGCCAGTAAGGTGAGGGATTATTCTCAGTTGATGAAGTTTAATCTCACCATCATGGTAGTGTTTTCAAGTGTAGTGGGATATCTGCTGGTGCCGGGAATCGGGTTCAACCTCGTAAAAGTTCTTACTTTATTTGCCGGTGGATTGCTGGTGTCTGGCGCAGCCAACACAATCAATCAATTACTGGAAAAGGAAACGGATAAACTGATGGCGCGTACAGCTGTACGTCCATTACCGGCCGGCCGGATGTCTGAAACAGAAGCTATTATCTTAGCTGTTGTTACAGGAGTATCCGGTCTGGTTATCCTTGCACTGGGCTTTAACCTGTTATGTGCGGGTCTGAGTCTGCTGTCCCTGGTGTTGTACGGTTTCGTATACACACCCTGGAAGAAATGGAACTCACTGGCAGTGCTGGTGGGTGCGGTGCCTGGAGCGTTACCCCTGCTCATTGGATGGGCGGGTGGTGCTAACGAAATCGGTAATGGCGGATGGGCTTTGTTTGCAATTCAGTTCCTGTGGCAGTTCCCCCACTTCTGGGCTATCGCCTGGATCGGGCATAAAGACTACACAAGAGCAGGATTCAAACTGTTACCTGCCGGAGGAGAACCTAACAAGCTGATTGCATTACAGGCAGTGCTGTATACATTACTGCTGATTCCTGCAGGATTATTACCATATTACCTGGGTATCAGTGGTCAAAGTTCTGCGATCATTGTATTGCTGGTGACATTGTTCTTCCTGTACAGAGCAATCAATCTGTATAGAAAAGCAGATGTGCCTGCAGCACGCAAGCTGATGTTTGGTTCATATATTTATCTGATGATCATGCAGTTTGCACTACTGTTTGATAAGATCGGGTAATTCAATTTTGAAATCAAGGAGTGATGGACGCAATGAGCTTACAACGCAATAAAATACATCCGCATAAATATTCTCTTTGGATAGCAATGGGTAGCATTACCATGATGTTCATAGGGTTTACGAGTGCTTATGTTGTGAAGCGTGCCCAGGCCAACTGGTTCACTTTCAACCTGCCGATGATTTTCTGGATCTCTACTGCAATCATTCTGACCAGCAGTGCGACTATCCAGATGGCAGTGAAACAGTTCCGTAACAGGAACATGCAGCGGTACAAACAGCTGATTACGCTGACCGCAGCATTGGGTGTTGCCTTTGCTTTGTGCCAATGGGTTGGTTTCCAACAAATGAATGATAGTGGTCTGCGACTGAATGGTCCTGCTTCTGTATCTTTCATCTACGTTATCGTGAGTGTACACCTGTTACACGTACTGGGTGGTGTTGTTGCACTGCTGATCATGTTTGGCAAAGCATTTCGCACCCGGGTCCGTTCATACAGCTCCGTTCCTATAGAAGTTGCCGCTACGTATTGGCATTTTGTGGACGGGTTATGGATTTACCTGTTGATATTTCTGAGTATTGCCAGATAAACTTTCTTAAAATTAATTTACAAAACAAACAATGGATACAGCAGTTACAGCGAAGAAAAAATGGTGGTCCGGGGGACATTCTCCTTTTAATGTGAGCTACGGAAAGTTGATGATGTGGTACTTCCTGATGTCAGATGCCTTTACTTTTGGTGCATTGCTGATAGCATATGGTACGATCCGCTTCATGAGCCCATCCTGGCCTGATCCTAACGTGGTATTCCACTCATTCCCTGGTATGGGGCATGCAGATCTCCCGCTGGTATTCGTGAGCTTGATGACCTTCATCCTGATCATGAGTTCTGTAACAATGGTATTGGCTGTACACGCCGGTAAAATGAGAGACCGTCAGGCAGTTGTAAAATGGATGGCATGGACTATTCTCGGTGGTGCTGCGTTCCTGGCTTGTCAGGCATGGGAGTGGACACACTTACATGAATCCGGTGCATGGTGGGGTCGTAACCCTTTCCATAATGTCGATGGTACAGTCGCATCTACCAACTTTACTAACTTCTTCTTTACTATTACCGGTTTCCACGGTTTACACGTAACTTCTGGTGTTGTATTGAATATCATCATCCTCGCTAACGTACTGAAAGGTACTTATGAAGAAAGAGGTCATTATGAAATGGTGGAGAAAGTAGGTTTATACTGGCACTTTGTAGATCTGGTTTGGGTATTCGTATTCACCTGTTTCTATCTGCTCTAAGAGAAGTCAGTAGTATTTGTAAATCTGGAACTTTAAAAGAAAAAACTAATGGAACATACACATACAGGAGCGGCGCACGAGGAACATGCTCACGATTCATCCACTAAAAGTATCTGGAAGACGTTCTGGATATTATTAGCAATCACTGTTTTTGAAGTAGGTCTGGCATTCCTTTACCTGGAATACGACTTCATGGCAAGATGGGCACTCAACGGCATCTTCGTTTGTCTGACGCTGGTGAAAGCTTTCTTCATCGTAGCTGAATTCATGCACTTACGTCATGAGATCAGAAACCTGATTATGACCATCTTAATTCCTTTGTTATTGTTCGTATGGTTTATCATCGCTTTCCTGGCTGATGGTGATTCCTGGAAAAACATGCGCAAAGACCTGTCTCCTGGTACACCTGTAGCTCCTGCTACACACATTACCAACGAGCCCGCACATCACTAATTAACAAACTTTATATATTACGCTTTACGAATCCTGCTGTATCTTTACGGCCGTATTTGTAAAGCGTAATTTTTATCTGACACTTTAAAACTTCAGGCCATTACCAAGAGAGGATTATTAGGAGCGATGTTGGCAATATTAGTGCCATTGGCGGGATACCTGATTGTAGATCACTACAGTAAAAACGTGGTTCCTATCCCACGGTACTACATCCCGGAAGGAGTAGATACTATAGTGAAAAACGGCACAACTACTTACGATACTACCTTCCATGTAGTGAAAGATATCACCCTCACTAACCAGATGGGGCGCCAGGTAAGTCTGAAAGACCTTCCTAACAAGGTAATACTGGTTAATTTCTTCTTCACCTCCTGCCCCAGCATATGTCCGCGTATGATGGCCAACCTTGAAAAGATCCAGCAGGCTTACATCAAGAACGATACCCTCTTACAGCTGGTATCACTGACTGTGGATCCGGAGAGAGATTCTTCTGAAACGCTGCGTATGTATGGTGTAAAACATGGTATCAATCCGGATAACTGGTGGTTACTCACCGGCGCCAAGAAAGATATTTATGACTGGGCGAGAAATGAAGTATATGTGAGTGTGGTAAAAGGAGACGGCGGACCGGATGATTTTATCCATACCGAGAAACTGGTGCTGCTGGATAAGAATCATAATATCAGAGGTTATTACGATGGAACGGATTCCAATGCCGTACGTAAATGTGCCAATGATATTGCCGTGCTGCACCTGGAGAAGGATAAACACAGACCGGGTTTGTTAAAAAGACTGTTTTCAACAACGGAATAATGAGTACATACGTTAGTATGTTCTAAATACATAAACGATGAAATGTAAATGTGAAAAGTGAAATGTGAAAACGCCCGCAATGCGCGTTCACATTTCACTTTTTACATTCAGGCAAAACCTAACACCGCAATGGATATAAAAAACAAAAATCTTAATCTGCCTATCGCGATCATTTCGATTGTGATACCGGTACTTGTAGCCATCCTCTTCTACCTGCCGAGGCCAAATATCGAAGCAGGATTTAATGTACAGATACTGCCGCTTTTTCATGCGGTGCTTAATTCCGCTACAGCGGTCATGCTGCTTGCGAGTCTTTACTTTATCAAAAGAGGACAGACTAAAGCGCATAAGGTGAGTAACCTGATTGCAGTGGCATTGTCATCAGTATTTCTGCTGTCTTATGTGACGTTTCACTTTTTTACTGAAAGCACCAAATATGGCGATGTGGACCATAACCACGTCGTAGATGCAGCTGAAAAGGCAGCGATCAGTGGTAGTGCGGGTATTTACTACTTCATTCTGCTGACACATATCGTACTGGCTGCGGTAATCGTACCATTGGTACTGTTTACATTGCTTCGTGGTTTTCAGGCGGACTTTGAAAGACATAAAAAGATTGCCCGTTATACTTGGCCTATCTGGTTTTATGTGGCTGTAACAGGCGTAGTGGTGTATGTAATGATCTCTCCGTACTATTGACGAATGGTAGTGAGGAAATAGCAAGAATGCTTAATTTTACCTTATGAAAAAGATAGCGCAGATTTTAGCGATCATTTTATGCTTCAGTGTACAGGCAATGGCACAGTGCTCTCTTTGTACGAAAACAGCTCAGCAGCTGGGTGAAGGTCCGGCGAAAGGGTTGAATAACGGTATCCTGATGCTGGCAGCGACGCCGCTGATCATCATCGCCATACTGGGATTCAGGTACTGGAGGAATAACCGCACAGCATAAAAGTATAAACTCTTTATAAATCAAAGGAGGTCCGGCATTACGCCAGACCTCCTTTTTTGCGTTTGATTAGGATACGGTTTAGTGGTATATATCTTTTATCTGCAGCCTTCCAGTTCGTAGATATGGTAGCCATGCTGCCGGATGTTTTGTTCCCATATAGGAATCACTTCCTGTACATGACAGAATCTACAGTCCCTGGAAGAGACAGATTGTTTTTCAATTGATTTTGACTTGAGATATGCGTTTCCGAAGGTTAGCACGTTTTCATAATTGGTATCAGCGGATACTATAATGTCAAAGTGCATATAGCCGCCTTCACGGCGCTTCACGTAGGTGTCAAAGATAGCAACGTCCATGATAGTCTATACTTTTAAGGTCATAGAATATGAAAATCAAATTATCAGATAATGGATCAATGGTAGGCCACAAATGTAAGAATGGTGTTAAACTGGTCAAATTTTTAACATCTCATTTACCACAGCTAAAGTGGATAACTCAAATAAGTAGTAATAAGACTAATCTTTGTAATATCATTAATTAATAAATTAAACTTATTAATAACGTACCTATGGAGTATAGTTATTTCTTAACATCGGATTAACATCTTATATACGCAAATTATGCGGTGGACCATCTATTGTTGTTTATACTTGTAAATCGGACAGCAAAAAGATAGTATACAGTAATACATGGATATACGTATATTGAACATTTAAAAAATCATCTTAAATGAGAGAGAATATCCGGGCCTTTGTAAAAGAAGGCATCCCCCTGATGGATACTGCCGGACTGCACAAACCACTGTCTGAAAACCCCATCGGAAACAGACACCTACCCCTGTTGTTCCTGTATGCATTACTACTTGCCGCAGCGACCGCCTTCCTGCTGTTTGGATTGATCTCCGTCATGAATAGAATTCCGACTTATAGCGGGCTTCCTGGTGTATCCAGGGACCTGGATGAAAGAGATTGGCTGCTGCTGTCTGCACCGGTTGTTATTGCCCTGCTGACGCGTGGTATACTGTATTACGCAGGAGACGGCACAAAACGGATGTTAAGGCCATTTCAGGGAATTTTATTGATCAATTCAGGTATTCCCCTTGGATTGGAAGGACCGCTTGCTGATATGCCCTTTGCGATCGCAGCGCATGAAAAGCGTTCCAGGCAGAAAAAACGGATACTGGCAGCAGCCTGTATGACCAGCGGATTGGCCTTCCTTTTCGGCGCTCCCCTGACGGCTGTAGCACTGGCTATTGAACTCCTGGTGATAGAACTGAGCTGGATAGGTATTGTGGCAATAGTACTGGGAGGTGGAACCGGTTTGCTTTGCCGTTACTGCCTGATAGGAACAGACCCTGTTTTTCTTACACCGGACATACCGGCAGCCAGTTTTCCGATGTTACTGGTATATACCGGCACCGGCATACTGGTCGGTTTACTGGGTATGCTGACCAGGAGAATGACAAATGGGGCAAAAAAGCTATTTAAATGCCTTCCTTTTGATCAATTATGGTGGCCGGTAGTCGTGGCGATTATCGTGGGCATTACGGGCTATTTTAAGCCCGAATTAGCAGGTGGTGGATATGAGCATATCGATAGCCTGTTATTGGGCCGGATTACCCTGCAATTTCTTGTGGTGATGATGATAGGAAAACTGCTACTGCTGAGCATCTGTATCGGCGGAGGGATACCTGGTAGTGCGATGACGCCCCTGGTTATTGCCGGTGGTGCAGCCGGACTCTTTATTACCTTCCTGCTGCAATTCGCTTTTCCCGCATTACATCTCAACTTTACCGTAGCGGCACTGGTGGGTATGTCGGCCATGTTTGCGGCAGGTAACCGGGTACTGATCGCTCCTATCCTCTTTGCGATAGAAACTACACATGCGCTCCATGCGTTATTGCCCGTGATCTGTGCTTGTACGGCTGCTTATGCGATGGTGTTCCTGCTGAGCAAAAAGAAAGATAGCCGCGCATACGATATCTTAGGTTCTTAGTGGTACAGTGCATCACATGTATGCTTATGCAAGCGTATTGACAAAGCGGTAGAGGTTAAATGTGCCGCTGGCTAATTCCTGTGTAATCTGTTGTTGCAGTGTACGACGGCTTACATCCTGCATACGGCGGTGCTGCAATAACTGATACGCTTTCTCTGCCAGTAATAATGCATGGTGTGTACGGTTGCCGGTTAGCTGTTGCTGATGTGCATCAATGGCTGCTACCAGCGCCTGTAATCCTTCCTCTTTTGTAGCGATCGTTTTTAGTACCGGAATTTCCCAGTTTTCTTTTTGCCGGGTATGTGCAAGTATGCGCAGATTTTTTACAAATTCATCTGCATTATCCCTGTCCGCTTTATTGACCACAAAGATATTTGCGATCTCCATCAGTCCTGCTTTCATCGTCTGTATCTCATCTCCTGCTTCGGGTACAACAACAACAATGGTCGTATCTGCAATACCGGCGATTTCCACCTCACTCTGCCCCACTCCCACTGTTTCAATAAACAGGTAATCAAATCCTGCTGCCTTTATAAGATCGCTTGCCTCAATGATCTTAGGACTTAAACCTCCTAATGCTCCCCTGCTGGCCATAGAACGGATGAATACGTTCTCATTGCCAAAATGCTCCGACATCCTGATACGATCTCCCAGTAATGCACCATAGTTGAATGGCGAAGAAGGATCTACTGCAATGATCGCAATACGTTTCTGCTGTTGCAGCAGAAATGTTATCAGAGAATTAACCAGGGTACTTTTGCCTGCACCCGGAGGGCCGGTAATACCAATCACCCGGGTCGTCTGTTGTGCCGGAAGATCTTCCAGCAGGCGTTCATAGCCGGCAGACTCATTTTCAGCAAGCGAAATACTTCTTGCCAGGGATCTGATATCTCCATTCAGTAAGCCATTGATGAGCGAGGGTTGCATGCTCCGAAATTAAACAATTCGCAATGATTATATATCTTCGCAAACAATATATATCTGTCTATATGAAAGTATCCGGGTTCACTTTTGTTCGGAATGCCGTTAAATATGATTATCCTGTAGTGGCGTCGATAAAATCTATCCTGCCGCTATGCGATGAAGTGATTGTCAGTGTAGGCAACTGCGAAGACGGTACACTTGAACTGATCCAGTCTATCGGATCGCCTAAGATCAAAATCTTTCATTCTGTATGGGATGATTCACTGAAAGAAGGCGGACGTATACTGGCTGTAGAAACGGACAAAGCATACGCACATGTAAGTGCAGAATCAGACTGGGCTTTTTACATACAGGCAGATGAAGTGGTGCATGAGCAGGATTACGATGCTATCCGTACTGCCATGCAGCAATACCGTGATGATAAACGCGTCGAAGGATTGCTGTTCAGATACACGCATTTTTTTGGTAGCTATGACTATATCGGAGATTCAAGAACATGGTATCAGAACGAGATCAGGATCATCCGTAATGACAAACGTATCTCTTCTTACCGCGATGCACAGGGCTTCAGAAAAGAAGGCCAGAAACTGCATGTAAAACCGGTAAATGCACGCATGTATCATTATGGTTGGGTGAAAGATCCAAAGGTACAGGCGCAGAAGGTGAATAACTCATTTCAGATGTATCATGGATCAAATGAAACGGAAGTAAACGGACCGGTATCAGCAGATGCATTTGACTATGGTGAGGTAGATTCACTGGCGGTATTCAAAGGTACGCATCCCGGTGTTATGCAGGAGCGCATTCATCAGAAGAACTGGCAGTTCTCGCATGATATCAGCAGGAAGAAAATGTCGTTTAAAGACACTGTCCTGTACTGGGTAGAGAAGATAACAGGAAAGCGTTTGTTTGACTACAGGAACTACAAACTTATCTGATCAATACAACCGGCAATCACAGTTATTACATACTGCTGTTGCCGGTTGATTTTTTATGTCAGTACAGACTTCTGTACAGCTCCATATATTTTCTTGCGTTGGTATCCCAGCTGAATTTTACAGCGTGTTGTTTTATTTTTTCTACAGGCTGATTCGTCGCATAATGTTGCATCCCTGCTTCGAATACGCCACGCATATATTCGTTATCGAAATCTTTAAAATAATACGCGGCGTCCCCTCCTATTTCCGGCAGACTTGTACGGTCTGACAGGAATACGGGTTTGCCAAAATGCATCGCTTCTACCACCGGTGCACCAAAGCCTTCTGCAACGGAAGGGAACATAAATGCGGCACAGTTTTTATAGTACCAGTATTTCTCTTCATCTGTGATGCTGCCCAGCATTTTAACGCGATCGGATACACCGAATTTGGCAGCCTCCTCTTCTATTCGTTTTACATAATCTCCCTGTGTTTTTCCAGCAATCAGTAATTCGTAATCGTTGTGTTCCAGCAGTCGTGGTAATACATGGAAATTCTTCTTGGGCAATATCATGCCTATAGAGAACAGGAATGGCGCTGATGGCCGGTATGTAGGTGCATCAAAGCCAGGAAATTCCTTTATCTCAGAACCCTGGTAAATGATACTGCATTTGTTGTCAGGAATCTGCAGATGTTCATGAATTGTTTTCAGCGTGAACTCAGATATCGCAACGATATGATCTGTTTCATCTACCTGTTTTTGAATGGCATCTAGAGCGTTTTTTTTCTCACGATCACTTTTGTTGGGTTCAAACAAAAAGTTCAGGTCGTGTATAGTGACGATCGTCTTCTTTGCTTTCTTTCTCGGCCATACATTTCCATTCTGGTGAACGGCATGCCAGATGTCCATTTCCGGTGCATTGAACATATAACGGTCGTACCATTTGTAAGGGATCTTTTTGAAATCTCCTTTGTAGTGATCGAATGTATCAGGCAGGTAGTATAACAGTTGTTCATCTGCTGTTTTGAATTGCAGCAAACGTTGTCCCAGTTGTACACAGAATGTATACAAACCGTTATGAGGATATTTTAGTTTTTCTAGGTCTATTCCGATGCGATGCATAAAAAATAAGTTAGTACAGACTACGATATATCTGCAGGTAATTCCTTGCAGTATTGTCCAGGTTCAATGATGCTGCATGTGCTTTCATTGCTGCGCCAGGCATGGTTGCGTTAAAATGGGCCATACCTTCTGCGAAGGTTTTTTGCATGGCAGTGTCAGTGAAGTCATGGAAATAATAAGCCAGTGGTCCTCCTACTTCCGGCAGACTTGTTCTGTCAGAAAGAAAGCAGGGCTTGCCTTCGCTCATAGCTTCCACTACCGGCAGCCCAAAACCTTCTGCCAGTGAAGGAAATGCAAATGCCGTGCAATGATGGTAATACCAGTACCTGCTTTTATTGGAAATACTGCCGATTACTTTAACACGATCTTCTACACCGTATTGTGCAGCGGTGCCAAGGATCTTTCTTTTATATTCTTCGTCAAAAACAGGGCCCGCAATGACGAGTTCGTACTCATTACCTATTAAAAGCGCTGGCAGTACATGCGCGTTTTTCTTTGCGTCTATACTACCGATATTATAGATAAAAGGACGCTGAGGACGGTATTCCGGTGTATCAAAACCAGGAAAGGTTTCCAGTACGCCACCGTTGTATATTACGCTTGCAGGTTT
The DNA here is from genome assembly GCF_000024005.1 of Chitinophaga pinensis DSM 2588. NCBI lineage: Bacteria > Pseudomonadati > Bacteroidota > Chitinophagia > Chitinophagales > Chitinophagaceae > Chitinophaga > Chitinophaga pinensis. The sequence goes on along the minus strand of NC_013132.1, from coordinate 608,556 downwards.
ATTGCGCAGATCAAGATGTTGCTTTACATCTTCCAGTACAAATTTTGAGATTGTAACTACATGATCAGCGCTGTCGATATTCCGTTGTACTTTTTTCAGAACAGAGGCTACCTTTTTAGGGTTCTTTTTTTCATGAATAAAGTTCAGATCGTGAATAGTAAGTACGTGTCCGATATTCTTGTTGGAAGGCCGGTAATGCGTCGACTGAAAGGAAGTGTGCCAGATATCCAGATAAGAAAATGAAGGCATCATTAAACGGTGCAGTTTGCTGATCGTGATATATTGGTGTTCTTCTCCGAAGAAACCCTTCAGGCCGGAAGGAACGTAATAGGTAATTTTCTCGTCTTCAGCTTTGTTGCGGAGCAATGCATGGCCAAACTGTTTACAATACTCATAGAGTCCTGTATTGGCATATTTCATTGTCTCGCAATCAAACAATATATGATGCATGGAAAATGTTTAACTTGATACTGAAGGTCTTAAGGCCCGCATAGTCCTGGTTTTCAGCATATCGGGCAAATATAGATAACATCTTTATATATTTCATTGGTAACGAGTAATTCTATAATTTAGGTTTGTATGACCAATTTTATTCCCATATTCCCACTTGGCATCGCAGTATACCCGGATGAGCAGCTGAATCTGCACATTTTTGAGCCAAGGTATAAACAGCTTATAAAAGAATGTATCGCTGAAAACAAGCCTTTCGGTATTCCATCTGTGGTGGACAGGCGCGTGGCGGAGTACGGAACACTGGTAGAGATCATCAGGATTGAAAAAACATATGACAATGGTGAGCTGGATGTAGTAACGCGTGGTATTAAAGTATTCCGGATACTGGAAGTGATCAAAAGTATCCCCGATAAAATGTTTGCAGGCGCCATTGTGAGTTATCCTGATAACCAGTTCAGTAGCAATGCACGGTTACATGCCCAGGTGGTACATGCGATGAGAGAACTGCACAGTATTCTCCAGATCAACAAGAATTTCCAGAAGGAAGACGAAGCTTTATCTTCTTACGACATGGCACATCATGTAGGACTTTCCCTGACAGAAGAATATGAATTACTGCATCTCTTCCAGGAATTACAGCGATTGGAGTATCTGAAGCGTCATTTACTGAAGGTGATCCCCCTGATGGCGGAAATGGAAAGATTGAAGGACAGGGTGAAGCTGAACGGACATTTCAGGAATCTATCCACCGGGGAAGCGTAAGCCATCCACGGGCTTCGTTCCTCTTTTGCCGGGGATTATCTACATTTGGGGCCGAAAATGCCCGGACAGGCAATCTTTAATCAGTATTATGAATAACATTATAGCGCGCATCGCGTTGTTCTTTTCCCTGCTGACAATCGTAGCCTGTGAAAATGACATCAATGCCATTATGAACATGGACAAACAACTGGCCGCCGTAGAGGAGGGTAAGGATATCGAGTCCATGTACAGCCAGACTGGTCGTGTAAAGGCCAAGCTGACAGCTCCTACTATGCTCAGGCATCTGAAGCCGCCGGTATTCGTAGAATTCAATACCGGGCTTAAAGTGCTGTTTTACAATGACACCCTCGGCGTAGAGAGTACACTGACTGCCCGTTATGGCAAATACTTCGAAAACGACGCCAACGTCTTCCTGAAAGATCATGTGGTGGTTATCAATAAGAAAGGAGAAAGACTCGATTGTGAAGAACTGAACTGGGATTCCAAGCAGCAGAAGTTCCTTTCTAATAAACCAGTGCGTATCAGTACGGTAACTGACACTTTATATGGTACCGGACTGGAATCCAACCAGGATTTCAGTGATTATACCATACTGCATCCGAGTGGTCCGTTTGTAATCCAGGACAGCACGATGATGCAATAAGATATTGGCTGAAAGGCCCTGACGACAACGGCCCGACATTGTATGATACAATGTCGGGCCGTTTCGCTTTAACCTATTTTTAACCTAAAATTTTGTCTCTATAAAAACGCAAGAACCATGCCATTAAGTATGTGGAGGTAGAAGGTTTTTTTATGATATAATAACTTAAATACATCTGTTGTACATATGCTGTATTTCGATGCATTCACACGGGAAATTAGGTGTTTTCACCAAATGGTGGTTTTGTGGTACTTATGAGTGGAATATATTTGCGCAGGTTTTTCATAGGATATGGTTTAAATTATTGGGCGGTAGTCTTACCTGCCCTTTTTTTATTCTGTTAATTTTCATAGATTTATCACTATGGATACAATCAACTGGGCAGATTTTGAAAAAGTAGAGATCAGAGTAGGAACGATTATAGAAGCAGCCGATTTTCCGAGAGCAAAGAACCCTGCCTATCAGTTGACCATAGATTTTGGCCCCGAGCTGGGCATTAAACGTTCCTCCGCACAAATCACTACCTTGTATCAGCAGGAAGAGCTGATTGGCAAACAGATCGTTGCCATTGTTAATTTTCCCGTAAAGCAGATTGCAAACTTCTTTTCCGAATGCCTGGTTTTAGGTGTTTATGGGAATGATAAGGAGGTAATCTTACTCCAACCAGACAAGGCAGTGGCAAATGGCCTAAAAATCGGCTAAAAAGCTAACTCCTTGATACTATATTCACTATTATATATACAAGAAATACAATTATATTTTAATATAATATGATAATATTTAGCATATGATGGCTGACCTATCCAAACTGACCAGTTTACGAACTAAAATATAACGTTCACGGAAATGGGAGGTTACTACATGTGGGCCTGCTATATCTTTGGTTCAGGTTTTTCATAGGATATGGTTAAAATTATTACAAGGGCGGTATTCTTACCGCCCTTCTACATTTAAAGCCGGTTTTACCCCCTTTACCCCTTCTTTTGAGCTAATATGCTTATAATCAATAAAAACATAAAAAACACCCCCTGAAAATGGGTATTTTTTCACCCGCAGATCCTTATACGTTCACCTTCTTTTTCTATACGTTCCCCAACTAAAATATAGCATTCACTAGAATGCCCTTTGCCTATATGCAAAATACGCGCACCTTTGGTTCAGGTTTTTCAATAAAGATATGGTTAAAATTTTTCGGGGCTGTAGTCTTGCAGCCCCGTTTCTTTTTCCAGAAACTCCCACTCCTCCTGCATTTATCCTTCTTACATGCTATCTTACTGCTGACATTGCCCAAGGCATGATTTCTTGTAGCATACCCTGCTTTTGCCCCTTTTCAGCCGTTTAGCGTCCGAAACGTTAAACCGGAAAATTCATACGTTCACCGGAAAAAGACCAGGGTTGAACGCAATACCCCCTTTTCAGCGCTTACAGATAATAAAAACGGCCGGTCAGCATAAGCCAACCAGCCGTATAAAAAGCTATTTACAGCGTAATTACTTCGTGAAGCTCTCAGGGAAAGGACGCTCCAGGAGGTTGCGGTAGATGAAACGGTATGCCTCGTTATCGCTGTGCAGCGACTTGACACTTCTCCAGCCATGACGCTCACCCGGATATACCATGAACTCAAAATGTTTGTTCAGGTTCTCCAGTTTGTCCACCAGCTGCATACTGTTCTGCATGTGTACGTTATCGTCCATGGTACCATGTACGATACGGATCAGCCCCTTATAACGATCCGCATAGGTGATCGGAGACGTGATACGATAGCCTTCAGGATTCTCCTGCGGGGTATCCATATAGCGCTCGGTATAGTGGCTGTCATATAAACGCCAGTCCGTTACCGCGAAATTGGCCATTCCATGCGTAAACACATCGGCGCCATAAGTCAGGGCCATACAGGTCATATAACCACCGAAACTGCCTCCTGTCATACAAACCTTGGTTGGGTCTGCCCAGGGCTGCGATTTGAGCCAGATTGCCGCGTCCATATAATCCTCGATTTCATGTTTACCCAGCTGACGGTGTATATAATTCATACCCATCTTACCCAGCTGGCCAGAGCTACGGTTGTCAATCGCTACCTGGATCACGCCTTCTTCTGCCCACCATTGGGTAGTCAGTGGCATCTTCCAGGTGTCATATACGTTACCTGCGTCCGGACCGCCATAGATACTGATCAGAATAGGGTATTTTTTGCCCTGTTCCATGTGTAAAGGCATCGTGATCGTCATAGGCAGTTCCAGGCCGTCACGGGTCTTATAATACTGTAATCTGGTCGTTGCCAGGTTGTATTGATCAAACTGACTGCCTTTGGCGTCGCCCAGTTCGCGGACCACCTTTCCTTTGTTATTCAGCAGGGCCGTACGTGGTGGCGTAGCCAGGTTGGAATAGGTAGTGATGAAGTAGCTGCCATTCGGACTTACATCCACCGTGTGCATATAATCGCCGAAAGTCAGCCGGGTGATAACACCGGTTTTCAGGCTTACCTGGTACAGATCGGTACGCGGAGAAGCCTCTTTACGGGCGGTAAAATAGATCAGTTGCTGTTTGTTGTCAATCGAACGGATATCTTTTACGGTCCAGTTACCGTCAGTCAGCTGTTTCTTGAGGGTACCGTCCATATTGTGCCAGTACAGATGAGCCCAGCCGGATTTATCACTTCTGAGGATGAAACCCTTGCTGCCTGCCAGGAATGGAATAGCGTCATACCAGTCGATCCAGGTTTTCTGTTTTTCATCATAGATCTCCTTCTTTTTGCCGGTAGCAGGATCGATCTCATAGATCTTCAGGTTATCCTGACCACGGTTCATCCACTGTACCCAGAGGCGTCCTTCCGGTGTAAAGAATGGTGCGCCAAAGTACTGATCTTCATTTTCATTGAAGTCAGACCAGAGGGTAGCGCCACCGCCAACAGCTACGGTACCTATTTTCACAGCAGGGTTGGTATCACCAGCTTTAGGGTAGCGGGTGTTTTCCAGGTAACCGTGCTGTCCTTTTTCACTATAAATAGGAAACACAGGTACTTTTGAGTCGTCAAAGCGCATATAGGCGATATAACGGCTGTCAGGGCTCCACCAGAAAGCGCGGTATCTGGAAGCGCGACCCAGGATTTCCTCGTAGTATACCCAGGATGCCCAACCGTTATAGATGACGTCAGAGCCGTCAGTCGTATATCTGATCTCTTTTTTAGTGCTGATTTCTATCGCATACAGGTCATTGCCACGGGTGAAGGCCACGAATTTGCCATCAGGAGACAGTGTTGGGTTTCGCTCCTGAGCGGTATCACTGGTAAGTTGAGTTTGCTGTCCTTCCGGAGAAGTATAGATGACGTCATTGTTGTGCACTTCTACCGTAGCACCTTCCGGAGGTGTTACATAAGGCTCGGATTTGCCGGTGGCTGCCTCTACTTTCCATGCTTTCGAAGCGCCTCCGTCTGTACGATACTGGATGTAATGGGTGTCATCTGCCCATCCTTTGATATTAGGTAGTGGTTGATAAAGGCCGGTTGCCTCTCCTTTGAATATCTGCCGGAACGTAAGATCTTTTTTGTCCTGTGCCTGCAGACTCAGACCGAGCAGGCTCAGTGCGGTGAAACACACTGACCCGTAACGTGTTGTATGCATAGTTTAGCTATTGTTGTAAGAAACAGCTAAAATAATTAAATAAAGAAAAGCTCAGTCTGAAATTACGGATGGGTGGAGTAAAGCAGCTATTTTCCGGTATTGCCGGCAAGGATAGCGCCTGCCAGTAGTCCGACGTCCTTCATTAACATGGTCATTGAAGTCAGGTCTTCAAACGCATGTGGTGTATGCACCAACAGGATGACCAGGAAAATATAAAATGCCAGCAGGTAACCGGCTAACCGCACATAACGGTTGATGATGAAAGCGATACCCGCCAGTAGTAATGCCAGTCCGGTAATATATAACCAGATCTTTCCGCCGGGTATAGGTACTGCCGCCACCATTATATCCGCATGTACAAAGTGAATCAGGCCAAATAAGGCGATAACGATGCCGTAGAGGATGACGGCGATCCTGGTAGGAATGAGTGCTTTCATACCGCTTGGGTTTAGGCCAAAGGTAGAGCAATGTAATGTATTGACAATGAAGCTCCAATGGACATGAGGTGGACTTGATGCGGACTTCAACTGGTCTTTATGTAAAACGGGACGTTCTCTGCTCCAGAGAACGTCCCGTTTATATGGTCAGCAACCGGCTTGTGGTTGCATGGTAATCAAAGTATTATGCTGTTTTCTCAGGTTTCATCTGAGGGAAGAACAGTACATCCTGGATGGACGGCTGATTGGTCATGATCATGGTCAGACGGTCAATACCAATACCGATACCCGAGGTTGGCGGCATACCGTATTCCAGTGCACGCAGGAAGTCGTAGTCGATGTACATGGCTTCGTCATCACCACGTTCCATCAGTTTCACCTGATCTTCGAAGCGGGCGCGCTGATCGATCGGGTCGTTCAGCTCACTGTACGCGTTTGCCAGCTCTTTACCGTTTACCATCAGTTCGAAGCGTTCTACCAGACCTGGTTTGCTACGGTGCTTTTTGGTCAGCGGACTCATTTCCACCGGATAATCGGTGATAAAGGTAGGCTGTACGTAGTGGTGTTCACATTTCTCGCCGAAGATCTCGTCAATCAGTTTGCCTTTACCCATGCTAGGTTTCACATAGATACCCAGTTGTACACAGGTAGCGCGCAGCTGATCTTCATCCATGTTGCTCACATCGATACCGGTATGTTCCAGGATCGCTTCATACATGGTTACTCTGCGGAAAGGCGCCTTGAAGTTGATCACTTTTTCACCTACTGTTACTTCGGTAGTACCATGGAGGGCAATCGCGATCTTTTCCAGGAGGGTTTCGGTGGTATCCATCATCCACTCGTAGTCTTTGTACGCAGCGTACATTTCCATTACGGTGAATTCCGGGTTGTGGGTACGGTCCATACCCTCGTTACGGAAGTCTTTCGCAAATTCATATACACCTTCAAAACCACCCACGATCAGGCGTTTCAGGTACAGTTCATTCGCAATACGCATGTATAAAGGAATATCCAGCGCGTTATGGTGTGTGGTGAACGGACGTGCGGTAGCACCACCAGGAATAGGCTGCAGGATAGGTGTTTCTACTTCCAGGTAACCCAGGTCGTTATAGAAATCACGGATGGTCTGCATGATGCGGGTACGTTTGATGAAAACTTCCTTCACCTGCGGATTCACGATCAGGTCTACGTAACGCTGACGGTATTTGAACTCCGGATCAGTTACGGCATCAAACACTTCTCCTTCTTTCTCACGTACCACCGGTAACGGACGGATAGATTTAGCCAGGACATCCAGTTTGGTAACGTGGATAGATAATTCCCCGGTTTTGGTGATGAAGGCATAACCTTTCACACCGATAATATCGCCCAGATCAAGTAATTTCTTGAATACGACGTCGAACATTGTCTTGTCATCGCCATTGCAGATATCGTCACGACGAATGTACAGCTGCATCTGTGTAGTATGGTCCTGTAACTTCACAAAAGCCGCCTTACCCATGTCACGTACAGCCATAATACGGCCAGCCAGACATATATCCTGGAACTGGTCTTTGGTTTCCTCCGTATACAGGGCCTTTATATTGGCAGCTGTATTGTTCACCGGATATTTTTCCGCCGGATAAGGGTTGATGCCCAGTTTCTCCAGTTCCTGCAGTTTCTCCCTGCGTATGATCTCTTGCTCGGATAATTGTGTCATGTGTACTGATTACAATAATTGGAGTGCAAAAATAGTCGATTTAAAGGGTAAATGAGCGAAACACGGGTTTGGCATCAAATTTTCATTATGTATGAGGCCCCCAATCAGGGATTCATCAGCTTTAAAACATACACAGGATGAAAACCATCATCGTACCTACAGACTTTTCCGCTACTGCCTATAATGCCGCCCGTTATGCACTGGGACTGGCAGCACAGATGGGTACCGCCCGTATTTTGCTTTACCATGCTTACGAACTGATCGTGCCCATCCCCGATGTGCCGACCTCCATCCCCATGGTAGATCCTAATGAGCTGAAAGCGGCCAGTCTGGAAGGACTGGAACATATGAAACAGGATCTGCTGCCGGTATTACCGGGTGGTGTGGAACTGGACTACCGGGCGGATAATAATTTGCTGGCGGCCAGCATAGAAGATCTCAGCAAAGAAGAAAAGGCTGATCTGATCATCATGGGTACTACCGGCGGTAGCCAGCTGGAAGAGATCCTGATCGGGTCCAATACCATCGATGTGGTGAAACATACCTCCTGCCCTGTTATGATCATCCCTTCCAATGTTTCCTTTCAGCCGATAAAAAGGATCGTTTTTGCCTGCGATTTCAAAAAAGTGGGCACCGGTACGCCGATTTATCCCCTGAAAAGACTGTTGAACGTGTTCCAGGGAGAATTGCATGTGCTGAATATCGACAAGGAAGGAAAAGGACTTGCCAGTGATACACCGGAAGCCAGTTTGCTATTGGATACCCTGCTGGAAGGACTTCATCCCAAATATCATTTCATTGACCATTCGAATGTTGTACAGGGTATTATGGAGTTTGCGGACAGGGAAAAAGCCGATCTGATCATTACGATCCCCCGTAAACACGGATTGTTTGAAAGTATCTTCAAACGCAGTCGTACGGCTCAGCTGGCATTCCATACGC